>JANQNY010000001.1 GCA_028279345.1 Geminicoccaceae bacterium | reverse complement strand
CGCTCTTCCACGTCGTCCGCGCGCTTGCCGCGCTCACCGACAGGGGGATCGTAATCCAGGGGCGGGCGCCCGGCGACATCGTGGCCTTGCGCGGCCCGGGGCGCGCCGGGTTGCGCGGCATGGTCGCCAATCTCGGGGACGAGCCAAAGCGTTTCGACACCGCTGGCGACAGCAGCGTCACGCTGACACCCGCGTCCTTCGTCGCCGCGACCGACGATTCCGACTGGCTTTGGCACGCGGATCGGCGGCGCGATCGAACGATCCTACTCGCGCCGTTCGACCTCGCGTTTCTCTTTGCTGAGGAGGATGGCGCGTGACCAACGGGTTCCGCGGTGTCCTGATCGGCTGCGGCTTCTTCGCGAGGAACCACATGAACGGTTGGGCCGACGCCGATGGCGCCGAGATCGTGGCCGTCTGCGACCTCGACCGGGCCAAGGCCGAGGCGATGGCCGCCGACTTCGGGGTGGGTGCGGTCTTCACCGACGCGGCGGCGATGCTTGCCGCGGAGCGCCCGGACTTCGTCGATGTCGCGACCACGGTCGAAGCGCACCGCGCGCTGGTCGAGCTGGCGCTGGCGCACGGGGCCGCGACGGTCTGCCAGAAACCCTTCGCCGAGACCTACGCGGATGGGCACGCCATGGTCGAGGCGGCCGCGCGGGCGGACCGACCCCTGCTCGTCCACGAGAACTTCCGCTGGCAGCTGCCGCTGATCGAGCTTCGCCGACGGCTGCATGCGGATGAGATCGGCGCGCCGACCTTCGCGCGCATCTCCTTTCGTCATGGCTACGACGTCTATGCGGGTCAGCCCTATCTGGCCAAAGCCGATCGCTTTGCGCTCATGGACGTGGGCCTCCATCTGTTCGACGTCGCCCGGTTCCTCCTGGGCGATGCGCGCAACATCCACTGCCGGACGCAGCGTCTTAAGCCGGAGATCGCTGGCGAAGACTCGTTCCTCGCGACGCTCGTGCACCAGAACGGTGCCATCTCCAGCGTCGAGTGCTCGTTCTGGTCGAAGATCGCGCCTGAGCCCTTCCCGCAGACGCTGATCTGGCTCGAAGGCCGGCGCGGGACGCTGGAGCTGACCTTCGACTACCGCTTGCGTGTCCACCATGGCGGCGCGGTCGAGGAGATCGACGTCGAGCCTCCTGTCCCCAGTTGGGGCGAACGGCCTTGGCACGTCGTTCAGGCTTCGGTCGCAGCCTTCGAGCAACATGTGGTCGACGTGCTCAGTGGTTTCGCCGAGCCGCAGCCCTCGGGCGCGCACAACCTCACCACGCTGGCGATGGCGCTCGCCGCGTACCGATCGGCCGAGACGAACGCGACCATTGACCTCGCCGAGTTCGTGGCCGGAGGTGCGGTTTCGTGAGCGAACGTATCGAGGCCGACTATCTGATCGAAACCGCCTACGCGCTCGACGCGGCGGCCGAGGCGATGGCCGGCGAGCAGTCCTCGGGGACGTTCGTCCCCGTGCCTGGCGAGACGCCCGAACTCAAGGCACGCGCCGCAGCGGTCGTCGAGCGGATCGAGGACCTGGGCCCGGTGGCGGCAGCATCGCTGCCGGGCGCGGGCAAGCCCGACGGCGCGCACCGGCTGGCGCAGGTGACGCTGTCCTGGCCGCTTGCGAATACGGGGCCTTCGCTGCCCAACCTCATGGCGACGGTGGCGGGCAATCTGTTCGAGCTGAAGTTCTTCTCGGGCATCAGGCTCCTGGATATCCGCCTGCCCGACGCCTTCGCGTCGACCTATGCGGGCCCCGCGTTTGGCGTGGCAGGGACGCGACGGCTCTCGGGTGTTGAGGGTCGGCCCCTCATCGGCACCATCGTCAAACCCAGCGTCGGCTTCACGCCCGACGAGACGGCCGATCTGGTGCGCACGCTCTGCGACGCCGGCATCGACTTCATCAAGGACGATGAGCTGCAGGCCGACGGTCCGTCGTGCCCGTTCGCTGACCGGGCGCAGGCCGTCATGCACGTCGTCAACGACCACGCCGAGCGGACCGGCAAGAAGGTCATGTACGCGTTCAATCTCACCGGCGAGGTCGAAGAGATGCGCGAGCGTCACGACCTCGTCCGCGATCTCGGCGGAACGTGCGTGATGGCGAGCCTAAACGGCGTCGGTCTCGTCGGCATGACGGCGCTCAGGCGCCACGCGGAGCTGCCGATTCACGCGCACCGCAATGGCTGGGGGGCGCTCTCCCGCCATCCGCTCCTGGGCTTCTCCTACGTCGCCTGGTCCAAGTTCTGGCGGCTCGCCGGCGCTGACCACATGCACGTCAACGGTATCGCCAACAAGTTCTGCGAGCCGGACGAGAGCGTGATCGCCTCGGCCCGCTCGTGCCTGACACCCATGTTCGAGGACAAGCCCTGCGTGGCCATGCCGGTCTTCTCGTCCGGGCAATCGGCGAAGCAGGCGCCGGCGACCTGGGCGGCGCTCGGCTCGACCGATCTGATCTTCGCCGCCGGCGGGGGGATCATGGGCCATCCCCAAGGACCTGCGGCCGGTGTCGCCAGCCTGCGCGAGGCATGGGAAGCGGCGATGAGCGGCGCGGCGCTTGAGGACTATGCGCGATCGCGCCCCGCACTTGCCGCTGCGATCGGAGCGCGCGCGTGATGAGCGGTGCCGTCACGCCGCTGCCGCCCGGCCCGCTGGTCGCCTGGTACGGTGACGACTTCACCGGTTCCGCGGCGGTCATGGAGGTCTTGAGCTTCGCGGGCCTGCCTGCGGTCTTGTTCTTCGAGGCACCCAATGCCGAGCAACTGGCACGCTTCGGCGACCTCCGCGGGATCGGCATTGCCGGCGAGGCGCGGGCGAAGCGGCCTGACTGGATGGCCGAGCACCTGCCGCCGGCGTTTGCCGCATTGCGCGCGACGGGGGCGCCGATCGCGCACTACAAGGTCTGCTCGACGTTCGACAGTGCCCCCAATATCGGCTCGATCGGTAAGGCGGCCGACCTGGCGATGGGCCCTGATGAGTGGGCGCCGCTGCTCATCGCTGCGCCGGCGATCGGGCGCTTTCAGGCCTTCGGCACGCTGTTCGCCGCAGCCGAGGGCGCCGTATGGCGGCTGGACCGGCACCCCACCATGGCGCGCCATCCGGTGACACCGATGCACGAGGCAGACGTCCGGCGCCATCTGGAAGAGCAGACGAGGCGCCGCGTTGGGCTTGTCGACCTGCGCGACTTGGCGGCCGGGCGCGCCGAGGAGACGCTGACGGAGGAACTCGAGGCTGGTCGAACGATCATCGCGATTGACGTCGTGGATGACGCAACGCTCACCGCCGCCGGCCGCCTGATTTGGGACGCAGCGACGAGGGCGCCCCTTTTTGCCATCGGTTCGCAGGGCATCGAGTACGCACTCGTCGCCGCTTGGCGGGCGGCCGGCATTGCACCCGACGTGCCCACACCGAGCGCGCCCGGGCCGGTCGATCGCGTCGCTGCGGTGTCCGGTTCCTGCTCGCCGGTCACAGCGGCACAGATCGCATGCGCCGAGGTGGCAGGCTTCACGCCGATCCCCGTCGATCCAACCGCAGCGCTCGATCCTGCCTACTGGACGCGCGAGCGCGGCCGCGCAGTGGAACTTGCGCTCATGGCTCTCGGTGAAGGCCGCGACCCGATCGTCTGCACCGCGCGAGGGCCCGACGACCTGCAGATCGCCGCGTTCAGATCCGCCGTCCAGCAGGCCGATGCCGATGTTGAAGCGGCCCAGGCCGCTCTGGGCGAGGGCCTGGGGCTTGTCCTGAACGAGGTCGTGCGCACGGCGAAGCTCACACGCGCGGCCATTGCTGGCGGCGACACGTCGAGCCACGCCGCCCGCGGCCTCGGGCTCGAGGCCGTGACGGCGGCAGCGCCACTGGCGCCGGGGGCGGCGCTCCTGTGCGGCCATGGGCGCGATCCGGCGACCGATGGGCTCGAGATCGCCCTCAAGGGCGGCCAGATGGGGCCGCCAGATTTCTTTCAACGTCTGAAGGCGGGCGGGCCTGAGGCCTGAACCGCCAGATGGGAGCTGTCATGACCAAGATCGCGTTGCTCGGTGCCGGTGGAAAAATGGGCGTCCGGCTCGCGACCAACCTGCAGCGAACGCACTTCGAGGTGGCGCCGATCGAGGTCTCCGCCGAGGGTCGCGAGCGGTTGAAGGCGGCGACGGGGCTCGATTGCGTCGCCGAGCAGCCAGCGCTCGCCGATGCCGACGTGGTGGTGATGGCCGTCCCCGACCGGCTCATCGGCCCGATCGCGCACGAGATCATCGGCGATCTGAAGCCCGGCGCCGCCATCATCATGCTCGACGCGGCGGCACCGCATGCAGGCGAGCTGCCCGCGCGGGCGGATGTCACCTACTTCGTCACGCACCCCTGTCACCCGCCAATCTTCAACGACGAGGTCGCTGACGCACGCACGGACTTCTTCGGTGGCGTGAAGGCAAAGCAGCACATCGTCTACGCGCTGATGCAGGGGCCCGAGGAGCATGTGGCGCTCTGCGAGGAGGTCGCCCGCGCTATCTATCATCCCGTGATGCGGGCGCACCGTGTCACCGTCGAGCATATGGCCATCCTCGAGCCCGCGCTTTCGGAGACGATCGGGGCCACTCTCGCCCTGGCGCTCCGCGAAGCCACCGACGAGGCCGTGCGGCGCGGCGTGCCGCGGCAGGCGGCCGAGGACTTCATGCTCGGCCATCTCAATATCGAGCTTGCGATCGCCTTCGGCGCCTTTCCAGAGGGCAAATTCTCCGACGGCGCTTTGCACGCCATCGACCAGGCGCGACCGCTCATCTTCCGCGAGGGCTGGCTCGAGCGGGTGTTCGCGCCCGACGCGGTACTCACCTCGGTGAAGGCGATCTGTCACCCGACCGAACCGGTCTGAACCCCGAACACCATACGAAGACCAATATCAACGAACAGAGGAGGCTACCGATGAAGCCCATCACGACGCTCGCGAGCGCAGCACTCGCCGCCGTTGCCGGAGTGCCGCTCCTGGCTACGCCGGCGACGGCCGCAACGATCTGTTTTGCGTTCCAGGACTTGGAGACCGAGTTCTGGGTGGCCGGGCACACCGCCATTACCCAAACCCTCGAGGAGGAGGGGCACACCGTCATCGAGCGCAACGCCAATGAGGACGCCAACCGGCAGCTCGAGCAGGTGCGCGACTGCGTCGCTCAGGGCGTCGACGGGATCATCATCATCCCGCAGGATGGCGAGAGCGCCGTCACGATCGTCAAAGAGGCACAGGAAAATGACGTTCCGATCGCCGTCTTCAACCGGCCACCTTCCGACCTGAGCCGCGGCATCATCGTCGTCGCCGACAACGAGACGATCGCCGAGCAGGCGGTCGACTTTCTCGTTGAGCAGGCACTCGCGGAAGCCGAAGACGGCCAGACGCTGCAGCCGTTGATCCTCGTGGGTGACCTCGGCGATCCGAACGCCGTCGGCCGCAAGAACGGCTTCTACAACGCGATCGAGAAACACGCCGACCGCTTCGAGACCCCGATCGAGGTGGCGACCGAGTGGGACGCCGCGACCGCGCTCGCCAACCTGGAAGCGGCGGTCACGGCCAACCCCGAGATCGACCTGATCTTCACCTCCTCCGACTTCCTCTTCCCCACCATCCGTTCGGTGCTCGAGCCACGCGGCATGTGGCAGCCGCGGGGTGAGCCGGGCCATGTCCTCCTGGGCGGCCTCGATGGTGATGCTACGGCCTGCCAGCTCATCAAGGAAGGCTTCGTCGACGCGACGGGCGTCCAGGACCTCTACTTCGAGGCCGATGCGGCCCTGACGGCGATCCTCGAAGCGATCGAGCAGGGCGAGTACCAGCCGAACGAGGTGATCGAGGATCCAGGCTTCGCGCTCACCGCCGACAATCTGGGCGAGCGCGAGATGGACATGTGGGGCTGCGTGCTGCTGGCCGAAGGCTTCCTCGACCGGTGAACGAGGCTTCGACAACAGCGGTCGGTACTGCGCATCGAGACGGTGCCACGACCGTGGCGCCGTCCCGTGCCGGCCTCGTGGGCGAGCGGCTTCGCCGCCGTGCCGCCGACCTGCTGCTGTCGGACTACTTCATCCTCTATGTGTCGCTCGCCTACTTCATCATCCTGATCCCCTTCCTGCCGACGCTGTCGAATCCGGCCAATCTGGCGAACATCCTGTCGAACATGTGGCCACTCCTGGTCGTGGCGGTCGGGCAGACCTTCGTTCTGACGATTGGTGGGATCGACCTCTCACAAGGCTCGGTGGTCGGGCTGGCGAGCGTTGTCGGCGCGGCGCTGCTGGCGACGGCGGGCTCCGAGGCCGTCATGGCCAACGCACCGCTCTGGGGTTTGGTGCTCAGCGAGCAAGGCGGGCCGCTTGCCGGCCTGCCCCGCGGGCTCGCCATCGGCATCCTCGCCATGCTGCTCACAGGGCTCCTGATCGGTGCCCTCAACGGCGTGTCCGTCGCCTATCTCGACATGCCGCCCTTCATGGTCACGCTGGTTGGGCTCATCGTCATCGGGGCGTTCGCCATTTGGCTGACCCAGTCAGAGAACATCCGCCCGCTCCCAGACTCGTACGTGCAGCTCGGCAAGGGCCAGATCGTCTCGGTCTACCTGGGCGAACAGGCGGAGCCGCGCATCCCGCGCCGCGAGATCCACGCGTTCATCACCTATCCGATGCTGATCGCGGTAGGCGTCGCGCTCGCCGCCCACCTGCTGCTCAGCCGGTCGGTCTTCGGCCGCTACGTCTACGCCGTCGGCAGCAACCGGCGCGCGGCCGAGATCTCCGGCGTGCCGGTGAAGCGGGTGATCGTCGCCGTCTTCATGATCTCCGCGCTCTGCGCGGCAGCGGGTGCGATTCTCTATTCGGCGCGGCTCGAAGCCGGCCGGCCGACGCTGGGCGAGGGCGCGTTCCTGCTCGACGTCATCGGCGCCGTTGTGATCGGTGGCACGAGCCTCTTCGGCGGCAAGGGCAAGATCATCTGGACCTGCTTCGGCGTGTTGTTCTTCGTCCTCCTGTCGAACACGCTGAACCTGATGAACCTGTCGTCCTTTCACATCGACATGGTGAAGGGCGGGGTCATCCTGGCCGCGGCGATGCTCGACGTCTGGCGGACCCGGCTCCTGCGTGAGCGAACGACGTGAGCGCGCTGGTCCGCTTCGAGCGCCTGACCAAGGCCTTCTTCGGCGTGCCGGCCGTCGATGACGTGACGCTCGACGTCGAGGAAGGCTCCGTGCTGGGCCTGATCGGCGAAAACGGCGCCGGCAAGTCGACGCTCGTCAATATGGTGGGCGGCGTCGTGGCACCGAGCAGCGGGCGCATGCTCTGGCGCGACGCGCCCTACGCTCCGCGTGACGCCGCCGCGGCAACCGAGCGGGGGATCGCGTTCATCCATCAGGAACTCAACCTGTTCCTCAACCTCACCGTCGCCGAGAACCTGTTCATCGACGGCTTTCCCAAGCGCTTCGGCCTGATTGACCGCCACGCCATCGAGGCGCGTGCCGCCGAGCTGATGGCAACGCTCGACTTGGACCTGGCGCCGAACGCCTTGATCGAGGACCTATCGCCGGGTGAGCGCCAACTCGTCGAGATCGCCAAGGCGCTCCATCGCGAAGCAGAGCTCATCGTCTTCGACGAGCCGACCACCTCCTTGACCCCCCGTGAGACCGGCCGGCTGTTCGACGTGATCGAGCGCCTCAGGGCTCAAGGAAAGACGATCATCTACATCAGCCATGTCCTCGGCGACGTGGCGCGTTTGTGCGACAGCGTGGCCGTGCTGCGGGATGGCAAGCTGATCGAGAGCGGGCCCACGACGACGTTCGACATCTCACGGATGATCCGGGCGATGATCGGACGCGAGCTTTCGGGTCTCTACCCCGAACGTTCTGCCGGCCCTACCGACGCGACGGTGCTTGACGTCGAGGGCGTGAGCCAGCCTGGCGTGCTCGAGGACGTCTCCCTTGCCGTCAGGCGAGGCGAGATTCTGGGCCTGTTCGGGTTGATGGGCTCGGGCCGGAGCGAGCTGGCCCGGGTCCTCTTCGGCATCGACCCGGCCGAGCGCGGCACGATCAGCCTCGACGGACGCCCCTTGCCGACCCGGCCGCGCGAGCGCATCCGCGCGGGCCTCGCTTTCGTCACCGAAAACCGGCGCGAGGAGGGGCTGATGATGGAGGCCTCGATCGAGGACAACCTCGCACTCGTCTCCATCGGTCGGTTCGGCAGAGCGCCCCTCGCCTTCGTCGACAGCGAAGCGTTGACCTCGGAATCGCGGGACGTGGCGGAACGCGTGCGCCTGAAAGCCGGCGACATCCACGTTCAGCCGGCGAAGGCGCTATCGGGCGGCAATCAGCAGAAGGTCGTCATCGGCAAGTGGCTCATGCGGAGCCCCCGCGCGTTCATCCTCGACGAGCCGACCCGCGGCGTTGACGTGGGCGCCAAGTACGAGATCTACGTGCTCGCCGATCAGCTCGCCGCCGAGGGCGGCGCCGTGCTCTTCATCTCGTCGGAGATCGAGGAGCTGATGGGCGTCTGCGACCGCATCCTGGTGATGAGCCGCGGCGAGATCGTGGGCACGTTCGAGGCGCCACCCTTCGATCGACCCTCCATTCTCGCTGCGGCGTTCCGCGAGGCCGCATGACGGGATCGGCGCTCACCCGCTTCGCGCTCAGAAACGCGACCTTCCTGATCTTCGCGGCCGTGCTGCTCCTCTTTGGCCTGCAGACCCCCGGCTTTCTGTCGCCGGAGAGCCTGGGCAACATCGTCAAGCAGGCGTCGTTCATCGGCATTGCCGCGGTTGGCATCACCTTCGTCCTCCTGACGCGCGGCATCGATCTCTCGGTCGGCTCGGTGATGTACTTGGCACCGCTGCTCGCCGGCTTCGCGATGCGCGATCTCGGCGTCGGCGTCGCCGGCGGTGTCGTGACGGCGGTCCTCGCTGGCCTTGCGATGGGCGCCCTCAACGCGTTCTTCGTCGTTCGGCTCAACATCGCGCCCTTCATCGTCACCTTGTCGACGCTGTTTTTCTTCCGTGGCGCGGGAACCCTGCTGACGAGCTCGCGTCAGTTCGACTTCGATCGCGAGATCGTCGACTTCGGGCTCTCAAAAGTCGCGGGTGTGCCGATGCCGATCGTCGTGTTCGCCTTGGTGGCGCTCGTCGCGCATGTCGTCCTGTCACGCACCACGTTTGGGCGCCAAACCTATGCTGTCGGCGCCGACCCGGAGGCGGCGCGTAAGGCCGGCATCCGCGTGGGTTGGGTGCAAGCGCGCGTCTACATGGTGTCGTCGGCCGCGGCGGCGCTCGCCGGCTTCGTGCTCATCGCGCAAATCGGCCGGCTCGACGTCGCCTTCGGCGAGGGCCGCGAGTTCGACGTGATCGCGGCGGCCGTGCTGGGCGGCGCCAGCCTGTTCGGCGGGATCGGCACGGCCATCGGCACCGTGGTGGGTGCCACGCTGATCCAGACGGTGAAGACCGGGCTCGTCTTCACTGGCGTGAACCTTTATTTGCAGCCGATCGCCCTCGGCGGCGTCATTTTCCTGGCCGTGTTGATCGACAGTCTGCGGGCAACAAGGCTTCGCGCGGCTCGCCGCCGCACGATCCGTCCGTCCTCCGCGACGCCCTGACGTCGTCGCTGCGGTGCCTGTTCTACGCCAGCCATCGCACCGCAGAGCGGTCGACGGAGAATGGGGCAGACACGGTGCTCTCAAGCGGCCGTCGTAGGATTGAGGATGTAGGCCGGCGATGTTCGCCGCTCAGGGCCCGGGTCGTGCGCTTGGCCCGCAAGCTGGCGGTGATCCTGCACCGGATATGAATCGACGGCTCGACCTTCCGCGCCACGAAGGAGCCGGCTATGGCAACCGTTTGACCGCTTCGCAGAGGCGCCACTTCTCCGAGGACGTCCCGGCCGGGACACGCGGAACAGCGAAGCCACAGCAAGCCAGGGGCCTTGAGCCCGCTTTTCAGATCGG
Source organism: Geminicoccaceae bacterium (assembly GCA_028279345.1). Lineage (GTDB taxonomy): Bacteria > Pseudomonadota > Alphaproteobacteria > Geminicoccales > Geminicoccaceae > JAAAPF01. The sequence continues at coordinate 21,419 of JANQNY010000001.1, read as the reverse complement.
CTCGCCGCTCCGTTCCGACGCGATCTTGTGGTGGCCCGACCGACCACGGACGGAAGCATGAAGCTGGCAGCGAAGACCAAACTGGAGCTTCACCGCCGAGCGCCCACTACGGAAGCCCGCCAGGTGGTGGATGACGCAAGCCATGTCGAGGGTTCGTTTCCCGGTCGCGACCGAAGGCAGGTCCGGATGCGCGATATGGATCCCGCCGAGAGGATCCTTGAGGGATTTGCTGCGCAAAAATAATCAGATACTTAATTTGCGTGAGAGTTCACGGGGATAGGCGATGGAAGCTGGGCGGCGCAGGCGGGGACGGTCCACGAAGGACTCTGCTGACCTCAAGGTGGAGATCCTCCGGGCGGCGACCGCTGAGTTCTCCACCAAGGGGTTCGACGGTGCGCGGATGGACGCGATAGCGCGGCGCGCTGGCGTGAATATCAACCTTGTCTACCACTACTTCGGCAACAAGGATGCGCTGTTCGTCGCCGTGATGGAAGCTGCCTACCTTACAATCCGTACCTATCACAACGACATTAACTTGCGCGCGCTCGACCCCGAAGCGGCGATGTCGGAGCTTGTGCGCTCAACCTTTCGGCTGTTCAGCGACAACCTGCACATCATCGGGCTACTGAGCTCGGAGAACATGCACGAAGCCTGTCACATCAGGCAGTCGGAGCAGATCCGGAACCTCTACAACCCACTTCTAGATTTCATCGGTGAAACGCTGGCGCGCGGCGTCGCCGAAGGCACGTTCCGCAGCGGGGTGGACCCCGTCGAGCTGTTCATCACCATCAGCGCTCAAAGCTACTTCCACCTGTCCAACCGGCACACGCTGGGCTTCATCCTGCACCGTGACCTGACGAGTGCCGAGAGCCTGGCGGCGCGCCAACGACACGTCGTGGAGGTCATTCTGTCCTTCCTGAAACACCAGGCGCGAAATTCATCGGACGCTTAAAATCTGGTTGACAGCCTGCCTCCCCAAAGATTAAGTGAATACTTAATAAAGGGGAGGCGTCAGGGGATGTCGTGCGGACTCGCATGCGCGGATCTTCCGGAGCGGATTGAAGACGAGGAGGCGCTAGAAGAGCTGCTGTCGCGTCCGCCGCAGTGGCTCTGCAGCAAGCTCGCGTCCCTCGACGGCGACGTCATCGTTTTGGGCGTGGGCGGCAAGGTCGGCCCGACGCTGGCGCGGATGGCCAAACGCGCGTCGCCCAACAAGACGGTGACAGGTGTGGCGCGCTTCTCGGACGAGAACGTGCGGCGGCGGCTGGACAGTTGGGGCGTCGAGACGGTCGGCTGCGATCTGCTCGACCGGGCCGCGGTCGAGGCGCTGCCCAAGGCCAGCAACGTCATCTACATGGCAGGAAAGAAGTTCGGCACGGACGAGGATCCGTCCTTCGCGTGGGCGATGAACACCCATGTCCCCGCGACCGTTGCCGATGTCTACCGCTACGCGCGCATCGTCGCCTTCTCGACCCTCTGCGTTTACCCGTTCGCTCCGGCGGCCGAGGGCGGCTTCGGTGAGGAGGTCGAGCCGGGCCCCACGGGCGACTACGCCACCAGCTGCGTGGGTCGAGAGCGGATGTTCGGCTATTTCTCTCGAAAGTTCGGCACAGCTGGGCGGCTGGCGCGGCTGAACTACGCCATCGACATGCGCTACGGCGTGCTGCACGACATCGCCGGCTGGGTGCGCGACGGCACGCCCATCCCGATCGGCACCGGCTATGCTTCGGTCATCTGGCAGGGCGATGCGATCGCCCAGATCCTCGGCGCACTGGCCCACACGACGGTTCCGACGAGCCCGCTGAACGTGGGCGGTCCCGAACATATGAGCGTCATCATGGCCGCGCGCGAGTTCGGCCGCCGTTTTGGCAAGGAGCCCGTGTTCCAGGGCGAGGTGCGGCCGGATGGTTGGTACAACAACACTCTCGCTGCGCAGCGTCTGTTCGGATACCCCGCCGTTCCCCTTGCCGTGATGATCGACTGGGTCGCGGACTGGATGGAACGCGGCATGCCGAGCCATCGCAAACCCACTCACTATGAGGAACGTGGAGGGGCGTTCTGAGGCCCAGGGCACGAGGATGATCCGTGCTCCACGCTTGTTCGCATCGATCACGAAACGATCGAGGGCAGCGGAGACAATCAAGGGAGGACTACCGATGAGATTGCGTATTGGGCTTGCCGCATCCGCCATGTCTCTGTGTGCACTGAGCCCCGGCACCGCCGCGGCCCAGGACGACGTGACCTTCGTTCTCAACTGGGTCACCGCCGGCGAGCATGCCGCGGTGTTCTATGCCGATCATGCCGGGTGGTTCGCCGAGGCGGACTTGGACGTCACCATCGAGCAGGGCCAGGGCTCGGCCGTGGCCGCGCAACGTGTGGGCGCAGGGGCTGCCGATATGGGCATTGCCGACCTGGGCACCGCGATGGTGGCGCGAGGCGCGGGCGCCGACATCGTCGCCGTCATGAATGTCTACGCCAACTCGCCCTACCAAATGTACTGGCTCGAGCGCTCCGGCATGGAGGGGCTCAAGGACTTCCCCGGTCACCGCTTCGGCAACCCGCCGGGCGACGCCGCCCGGGCCATGTGGCCGGCGTTGGCAGGTGTGAATGGGATGGACCCCGAAGCGGTCACCTGGGTCAACATCGCGCCCAACGCGAAGGTCAGCGCGCTGGCGTCAGGGACGATCGACGGCACGACGTTCTTCGCGAACTACCACCACGTGATGGTCAACGCCTTCGGCGACGAGCTGCGGTGGTTCGCCTGGTCGGATATGGGGCTTAACCCCTACGGCAATTCCATCATCGCCAATGGTCGGTTCCTGGAAGAGAACCGGGATGTGGTCGCGCGGATGGTCGAGGTTCTGCAACGCGCGCATCGCTATTGCGCCGAGAACGGCGAAGAATGCGTCGGCGTGCTGTCTGAGTATTCCAGTGGCTTGGTGCCGGAGAACGAACTGGCCAACTGGGCGGTAACGACACGTCTAATGACGGACGAATTCTCCACCACCGAAGGCTTGGGCTACTTTGACCCAGCGCGCATCAGCTCGGACTACGAACTGGTCGACACCTATTTCGAAATCGCCACGCCCTTCGATCCGCAGGAGTTCTACACCAACCAATTCATCGACCCCTCAATCACGATGATTGATGTCGCGAACTGACATGAAGGATCGGCACGGCCCGCCGTCGCCGCCCGACAGCAACGCGTAATGAGATCTGTCTTCAACGCGGTCGCCGATAGGTTGGGCGGAGGGATGGCCGGGCCGATCCTCTTGCATCTGCTCGTCGTCCTGATTTGGCAGCTCGTCGCCGATTACGGCGGCTTACCGACCTACATTCTGCCGTCGCCCACCGAGACACTGGCGACGCTGTTCGAGCCGCGAAACCGATGGATCGAAAACACAGGCATCACCGCGCTCGAGATCTTCGGCGGGTTCCTTCTGGCGGTTGGTATCGGCGTGACAATCGCCCTGCTCTTCAGCTGGAGCCGCCTGACGTTGGTGCTCTTCATGCCGTTGCTGGTGTCGCTGAACATGATCCCCAAGGTGGCGCTCGGGCCGCTGATCATCGTTTGGTTCGGCTATGGGGTGGTCACCAACATGGCGATCGCCTTCGCGATCTGCTTTTTCCCAATCGTCATCACCACCGCGCGCGGCTTGAGCGAGATCGAGCCGGAGATGTTGTACCTCGCGCGCACGGTGAACGCCTCGAAATGGCAGATCTTCCTGAAGATCCAGTTCCCCGGCGCTCTACCCTACATCTTCTCGGGCATGAAGGTGTCGGCGGTGCTGGCGGTGGCTGGCGCCATCGTCGGCGAGTTCATCGGCTCGGAGAAGGGCCTCGGCTACCTCATGCTGCAGGTGCAGATCAATCTCGACACAGCGACAATGTTCATGGCGGTGCTGATGATCACGCTGATCGGGGTGGTTCTCTACGGCGCGGTCGCGCTGCTGGAATGGCTGCTGGTCAAGCGCGGGGGCGCGGCGTGATGACGAAGCCGTTCATTCATGTCTCGAACCTGCGCAAGGTCTTCAATCCCGGCAAAGCCAACGAGTATCTGGCGCTCTCCGATGTCAGCCTCGACATCGAGGAGGGGGAGCTCATCTCCATTGTCGGCCCGTCGGGCTGCGGGAAATCCACGCTTTTGATGATCGTCGCGGGGCTCTTGGAGGCGAGCGGCGGGACACTCGAGATCGGCGGTGGGGCGGGTGCGTTCGATCCGCACCGGCATGTCGGCATGGTCTTCCAGCAGGCGCTCTTGCTGAAGTGGCGGACCGTGCTCGACAACGTCTTGTTGCCTGCCGAGTTCCTCAGGTTGCCGAGGCGCGAAGCGCGCGAGCGAGCGCGGGACCTGCTGAACCTCGTTGGTCTCGAGGGGCAGGAGACCAAGTATCCGAAGCAGCTTTCGGGAGGCCAGCAGCAGCGCGTCGCTATTGCCCGCTCGCTCGTCCACGACCCCAGGCTCGTGCTGATGGACGAACCGTTCGGCGCGCTCGACGCGCTGACCCGGGAGAAGATGAACCTGGAGCTTCTGCGCATCTGGGAGCAGAGCGGCAAGACCATCCTGTTTGTCACCCACGGGATCAGCGAGGCCGTGCTTCTCGGGTCGAGGATCGCTGTCATGACGGCGGGGCCGGCGCGGCTCGCCAGAAAGATCGACGTCGACCTACCGTATCCGCGCCGCCTCGACATGAAGACGCACGAGAATTTCGGCGCCTATACGCGCGAAGTCTATGGCCTGCTGGGAATGGAGTGAGCAAGACATGACCGGTGTCGCCGACGCGACCGGCCTTATGGCCTTCTGGTCTGACATCGACGCCGACTACGTGCTGCGCTTTCAAGAGTGGCACAATTGCGAGCACATTCCCGAACGAGTCTCCATCCCCGGCTTTCTGCGCGGCCGCCGTTACCGGGCCGAGGACGGCAGCCCGCATTTCTTGATGATGTACGAGACCCAGACACCCGAGGTTCTGTCCTCGGATGCCTATCTGGCAGCGTTGAACGCGCCGACCGAGTGGACGCGCGAGGCGTTGACCCATTTCCGGCAGCCGACGCGCAATATCTACCGACGGCTCGGCGCCACGGGTGTCGAGGGCGGATTTTGCGCGCCGTGGCTGACCGCACTCAGATTCAACCGTGAGGGCGGAATGGCGACAAGTCTGGTCCCGGGCTGGCTTGATGCCATCGCTATGGCGCCGGAGATCGGGCGGGTGGGCCTCTGGGCGGTGGACGAGGCCGTATCGGGGATCCAGACCTCCGAGCGCAAGATCTACGGCGGAGGGCCGGGCGAACAGCAGTTCTTGCTCCTGATCGAGACGAGGACACCCCACGACGTCTGGAGAGAGGCGCTGTCGGCGGCGGACGCGGCCGTCCCGCCGGCGGCCGAGCGACAACACGCCAGTTTCGGACGCTACTGGCTCGAGATGTTCCATCTCGCCCCCAGAGCATAGGAGGCAGACGACATGAAACTCGCGAGATTTGGCAAGCGCGGCGCGGAGCAACCGGGCATTGTCGGCCCTGGAGGCACGCTACGCAGTCTCGTGGGCGTCATCGATGACATCGACGCGCAGGCTCTCTCGCCAGATGCCCTCGACCGGCTCCGCGAGATCGATGTCGCCACGCTGCCGGAGGTGCTCGAAGGCACGCGCATCGGCCCATGTGTCGGACGGGTGGGCAAGCTGATCGGTATCGGACTGAACTACTCCGACCATGCGGCGGAGTCGAACCTGCCGATCCCGAAGGAGCCCATCGTGTTTCTCAAGGCGACCACGGCCATCGCGGGCCCCTACGACGACGTGGTTCTGCCGCCGACTGCGACGAAAGCCGATTGGGAGGTGGAGGTGGCCTTCGTCATCGGGACCCGCGCACGACATGTATCCGAGGCAAAGGCGATGGGGCACGTGGCGGGCTATTGCATCGTCAACGACATCTCCGAACGAGCTTGGCAGACCGAGCGCGAGGGGCAATGGACCAAAGGCAAGAGCTATGACGGCTTCGCGCCTATGGGGCCCTGGTTGGTCACCGCCGACGAGGTGGCCGATCCCGCCGATCTGGGCATGACGCTCGACGTGAGCGGGGTGCGCCGTCAGGACGGCAGCACGCGAACGATGATCTTTGGCGTTGCCAAGCTGGTGAGTTACCTCAGCGGCTTCATGACCCTAGAGCCGGGCGACGTGGTCACCACCGGCACGCCGCCGGGCGTGGGGCTGGGCATGCGGCCGCAGGTCTGGCTCAAGAACGGCGACGTGATGCGGTTGGAGGTGACGGGCATGGGCCATCAGCAGCAGACCGTGCGGGTCGTTGCGCCGTGACCGCCGACGGCATCGCTCCACGCGACTTCGGCAGCTACGATTTCATCGTGGTGGGCGCGGGGTCGGGCGGTTGCGTGCTGGCCAACAGGCTGAGCGCCGACCCGACGCGACGTGTGCTGCTGCTTGAGGCGGGCGGCAGCGACAACCGGCTCTGGGTGCATGTGCCGGTCGGGTATCTTCATGCCATGGGCAACCCCTCGCTCGACTGGTGCCTGAAGACTGTATCGGAGCCCGGGCTGAACGGCCGGGCACTCAACTACCCTTGCGGGAAGGTGCTGGGCGGCGGCTCCTCGATCAACGGCATGATCTACATGCGGGGGCAGGCGCGGGATTACGACCTCTGGCGGCAGATGGGAAACCCAGGCTGGGGCTGGAACGACGTGCTGCCCTATTTCCGGCGATCGGAGTGCCATTACGGAGGCGCGGATGAGGCACATGGCGGCGACGGCGAGCTTCTGGTGCAGAAGCAGCGCCTGCACTGGCCGATCCTCGATGCGGTGGTAAAGGCAGCCGTGGAACTCGGCATTCCGGAGACGGACGACTTCAACCGTGGGGACAATGAGGGCGTCGGCTACTTCCCGGTGAACCAGAAGAACGGCATCCGCTGGAACGCCAGGAAGGCGTTTCTCGACCCGGCGAAGGGACGGCCGAACCTGCGCATCGTCACCGGGGCGGAGGTGCAGGAAATCCTGCTCGACGAGCGCCGCGCTACCGGTGTCGCCTTCCGGCAGGGCGACGTGCTCTGGCACGCGGCGGCGGGAGCGGAGGTGGTGCTTGCGTCGGGTGCCATCGGCACGCCCAAGCTGCTGGAGCTTTCCGGGATCGGCCGAGCGGATGTTCTGAAGGAGTGGGGTATCGCGGTGCGGCACGATCTCTCGGGCGTGGGCGAGAACCTCACCGACCATCTGCAGATCCGGAACGTGTTCCGCATAAGCGGCGCGCGTACGCTGAACGACCTCTACGCAAGTCCCTTGGGCAAGCTGAAGATCGCGGCGCAGTACGCGCTGACGCGCAGCGGTCCGATGGCCATGGCGCCGAGCCAGCTCGGCATCTTCACACGGTCGGCCCCCGAGCACGAAACGCCGAACATCGAGTATCACGTCCAGCCACTCTCGCTCGACAAGTTCGGCGAGCCTCTACACCGTTTCCCGGCGTTGACCGTCTCGGTTTGCAATTTGCGCCCGCAGAGCCGGGGAAGCTGCCACATCTCCGGGCGCGACAGCTCTGCGCCGCCAGCGATCAGGCCGAACTACCTAAGCGACGAGGCAGACCGCCAGGTCGCCGTCGCCAGCATCCGCCACGCCCGAACGCTCATGGCGACCGAGGCCATGCGGCCTTTCGCGCCCGAAGAGAAGTTGCCGGGGCCGGAGATCTGTACGGATGCCGAGTTGGAAACTGCCGCAGGTGACATCTCGACCACGATCTTCCACCCGGTCTCGACCGCGCGCATGGGGAACGATCCGGAGGCTGTGGTCAGCCCTGAACTGACCGTGCACGGCATCGGTGGCCTCTCCATTGCCGACGCCTCGGTCATGCCATCGATTACGTCGGGCAACACCCATGCTCCGGTCACGATGATCGCTGAAAAGGCCGCCGACATGATCCTGTCGCGATCCGCGCGCTGATCGACGGCACAGTGAACCTACTGGCCATGACTCCATTTGCATGTTGCGCGCTACATGACGTGCCAGTCGGCCGGCCGCGGATCCTTGCGGAAGCGATCGAGCAGCCGGCGACAGAGCCGCACGAAGCCGGCGAGGCAGCAACCTCCGCGTCACCCACGGCGCAAAGACGCCTTCCGCCTGCTGGCGGCCCCCAACTGCGAAATAGTCGGTGTCGAGAAAGGCGAAGCTCGGGGCCGTACCCTTCGTCTCAGCAGCGACCAGCGTCTCCGCCTCGAAGGTGCTGACCCCTCTGAACCGGTCCGGGTCGAGGCTATGGAGAACTCGGCGAGACGGGTCGCCGCGTCGGCGCTGCTGATCCGCCGCTCGACATCGAAGATGGCATCGATGCGTTGTACGGCCCCGAAGGCGCTCGGCGGGCGCGGCGGCGGCTTCGTCTTACGGTGGTTACGAGCGAGATCGGCACGTTCGAGTGCCATCTTGGCGAACGTTCCCTCCGCCACCTGATCGTTCCAGAAACGTGCCCGCTTCTTGTCGACGAGACACCCGCCGAGCCTCGTGCGCAAGGTCACACGGCCGCGACGGCCCGACGACACGCGGTGACGATTGGCGCAGAGCCGCGCCGCGGCGCCTTGGACCGCGGAGGGCGGCAGTCGCCGCGGCCTCAATGCGCCACTCGCGAAAGCGTCTGCCGGTGCCCGCGCCGCGGGTCGACGCCTTGGAAGCAGTCGGTCAGGATCTGCTTGAGTTCCGAGATGAGCGGGTAACGAGCGCCGGTGGGCGTGCACTGATCGTCGAACGCCTGCATGGCGAGGTCGTCGACGGTGGCGAGGAAGGTCGGTTCGCTCACGCCGGCATCACGCAGGGAGAACGGCACGCCCAGCTCCTCCTTGAGCGCTTCGATGGCGTCGACCAGGCGATCGATCTTCGCCTCCACGTCGTCGTGGCCGAGCCCGTCGCTCAGCCCGCAATAGTCCGCAATCCGGGCGTAGCGGCCGCGCACGATCGGATAGCGATATTGCGGCATGACACCCATCTTTGTCGGGCTCTCGACCGCGTTGTAGCGAATGACGTGGCTCAAGAGGAGCGCGTTCGCGAGGCCGTGGGGCAGGTGATAGGCGGCACCGACCTGATGCGCCATCGAGTGACAGATGCCGAGAAACGCATTGGCGAAGGAGAGGCCCGCGATGGTCCCGGCATAGTGCATCTTCGCCCGCGCGGTCGGATCGGCGGCCCCATGCTTCACGCTGCGCGGCAGGTACTTGAAGACCAGCCGAACGGCCTCCAGCGCCTGGCCCTCCGTCATGTTTGACGAGAAGATCGAGGTGAAGCTCTCGATCCCGTGGGTCAGGACGTCGAGGCCGGTGTGCGTCGCCAGGGTCTCCGGGAGCGTCATCACCAGCTCCGGGTCGACGATCGCGACGTCGGGGGTGAGCTGGTAGTCCGCGATCGGATACTTCACGCCGGTACGCCGGTCAGTGACGACGGCAAAGGGCGTAACCTCGGAGCCAGAGCCGGAGGTGGTCGGGATCGACACCATGATGGCGCGCCGACCGAGTTCCGGGAACTTGCAGATGCGCTTGCGGATATCCATGAAGCGCAGCGAGATCTCCTCGAAGTCCGTCTCCTTGTTCTCGTACATGAGCCAGGCGATCTTCGCCGCGTCCATCGGCGAGCCGCCGCCGAGCGCCACGATGACGTCTGGCTCGAACGCGATCAGCTCGGCGAGCGACTCGCGGACGTTGTCGATGTCCGGATCCGGCCGCACGCCTGCGAACACGCGCCAGTGGAGCCCGGTGGCCTGCAAGATGTCGCCGACGCGGCGCACGTAGCCGAGCTGCTCCATGGTCGGGTCGGTGATGATGAACGCCCGCTCGCGCCCACGCAGCTCCGTCAGCGCCTGCTCCAAAGCACCCGTATCGAAGTAGATCTTCGGGGGAACCTGGTACCACTGCATGTGGGTCCGCCGCGCTGCCACGGTCTTGACGTTGAGGAGGTGGGTGACGCCGATGTTCTCGGACACCGAGTTGCCGCCCCAACTGCCGCAACCGAGGGTCAGTGATGGGGCCAATCGGAAGTTGTAGACGTCGCCGATCGCCCCAAGGCTCGAGGGCATATTGATCAGGATGCGCCCGGTCACCATCGCGTCCTGGAACGTGGCGATCCGGTCCGGCTGACCCTCGTCGGTGTACAGCACCGACGTGTGGCCGGCGCCACCGAAGAACAGCATGTCGCGCGCCGTGGTGATCGCGGCGTCGAAGTCGGGGACCGTGTAGAAGGCGAGGATCGGGCAGAGCTTCTCGCGGCTGAAGATCTCCGCCTCGCCGACCTCGTCGCAGTCGACCATGAGCGCCTTGGTCTCGGCTGGGACCCGGAAGCCCGCTCGCTCGGCGATCACCGCCGCCGACTGACCGACCACGGTCGCCGTGACGTGGTCGTGCCCGTCGTTGAGTGCCTTGGCGAGGCGTGCCCGGTCGTCGCCGGTGACGAACAGGGCGCCGCGGTGGACGAGTTCCGTGCGAACGGCTTCGGCCGCCTGTTCGGTGACGATCATCGCTTGCTCGGCGGCGCAGATCATCGAGTTGTCGAACGTCTTCGACATCAGCACCGACGAGACGGCCATCTGGACGTCGGCGCGCTCGTCGATGATCACCGGCGTGTTGCCGGCACCGACGCCGATGGCCGGCTTGCCCGACGAGTACGCCGCCTTGACCATGGCCGGCCCGCCGGTCGCCAGGATCAGGCTCACGTCGGGGTGATGCATCAGCGCCGTGGCGCTCTCGATGGTCGGCTCCTCGAGACACGCGACGATGCCCTCGGGTGCACCGGCGGCTACTGCGGCATCGTGCACTATCCGAACGGCCTCGGCGGTGCAGCGTTTGGCGCGAGGATGCGGGGAGACGATGACGCCGTTTCGTGTCTTCAAGCCCAAGAGGCACTTGAAGACGGCCGTCGAGGTCGGATTGGTGGTCGGCACTACGGCCGCAACCAAGCCGATCGGCTCGTAGATGCGCCGGAAGCCGGCGCCCGGATCGTCCTCGATCACGCCGCAGGTCGGCGTGTCGCGATACTGATTGTAGATGTACTCAGCGGCGAACTGGTTCTTGATGACCTTGTCTTCCAAGACGCCCATGCTGGTTTCGTCGACCGCGGCCTTGGCCAGGTTGATCCGCTGTGACGCCGCGGCGACGGCTGCGTCCCGGAAGATCCGGTCGACGTCGCGCTGCGCGAACGTGGCATAGCGCGCCTGGGCCTGGCGCACGCGTTCGACCGTGGACGCAAGCGCGTCGCCGGGCTCGTAGGGCCGCAACCTGACGATGTCGGGCGTCGGCGCCGTGGCTTCCGGCGGATCGGCTTCTGGCTCGAGCCCGACGCTTGGTGCGTCGTCGGCCGGGCTGTTCGAGGTCTCGGACATCAACGCTCTCTCGGTTGGCGTTCCCTATCACCCCCTACAATACAGCAACCGAGCGTAGTTCTGAGGCGGATTCGTAGGCTGGCATTGCAGCCGTGCACCGGACGCACGGACTTCGTGCTTTCGGGGGCCTTTCCACCGACAACCGCGCGCCCTTATCGTCCACGCAACGAACGACTACCGCGAACGTCGCGGCAGATGATGCCCCGAACTAGGGCGACCGTGTCGGAAGGCCGGTCGGTGGTCCGGTTCGGGTGTTGGATAGGGAGTGCTCGGAGCAGGCCAATCCTGTTTCGCGAGAACTGCACGGGGTCCTGAAGTCGCCCAAGTCGCGGCGCACCTCGGCAACAGAGAAAGGTAGGGATGGAACTCGATCCGGTCCTTCTCTCGCGTATTCAGTTCGCGTTTCTCGTGAGCTTCCACATTATCTTCCCGGCATTCACCATCGGGCTCGCCGCATGGCTGGCGACCCTCGAGGGGATGCGGCTTTTCACCGGCAATCCGGTCTATCGCCGCATCTTCGACTTCTGGCTCAAGGTCTTCGCGGTGTCGTTCGGCATGGGCGTCGTGACGGGGATCGTCATGGCGTTCCAGTTCGGCACCAACTGGGGCGTACTGGCCGAGCGCACCGGGTCCATCCAGGGTCCGCTCCTGGGTTACGAGTCGTTCACCGCCTTCCTGCTCGAAGCGACCTTCTTCGGGGTCATGCTCCTCGGACGCAATCGCGTCTCGCCCGGCTTCTACTTCTTTGCCTGCTGCATGGTCGCGCTCGGCACCATGTTCTCGTCGTTCTGGATCCTAGCGAACAACTCCTGGATGCAGGTGCCCGTCGGTCACGAGATCGTGGACGGCCAGATCGTGCCCGCGGACTGGCGCGAGATCGTGCTTGGGCCCGTGATGCTGGTGCGATGGCCGCACATGCTGTTGGCCGCGTTCATCACGAGCGCGATGTGCATCGCCGCCACTGGCGCCTGGTACGTCCTGCGTGACGTTCACCGCCTCGAAGCCCGCGTCATGCTGAACTGGGGTCTCGGTTTGGCGGCGGTGCTGATGCCGGTGCAGCTCTTCGTCGGACACCTCACTGGGATCTACGTGTACGAGCACCAGCCCGCGAAGTTCGCGGCCATCGAGGCGCGCTGGGAGAACCAGCAGCCGGCGAGCGAGGTGTGGCTGGCGTGGCCGGACCGGGCCGAGCAGCGGAACCTCTTCGCGATCGAAACGCCGCGCGTCGGCAGCTTCATCGCCACGGGTGAGTGGGACGCGGAACTCCAGGGGCTCGAAGACTTCCCCGAGGAGGACTGGCCCCCGGTCGTGATCCCGTTCTTCGGCTTCCGTATCATGGTCGGTATGGGCCTGATCATGCTGGGCGTCGGTTGGCTGGGCCTCTTCCTGCGCTGGAGCGGCCGGCTGGAGCGCACGCGCTGGTTCCTCTGGGCCACCTTCCTCTCATTTCCGACCGGCTTCATCGCGATCTTGAGCGGCTGGTTCACCGCCGAGGTGGGCCGCCAGCCCTGGGTCGTGTACGGGCTCCTGCGCACGAGCGATGCCGTCACGCCATCCCTCACCGTGAGCGATGTGCTGGTCTCGCTCACGGTCTACGCGCTCGTCTACGCCGTGTTCGTCGGCTTCGGCACCTACTACATCTACAAGCTCTTGCGGGATGGCCCGGCGGGAGAGGCCGAGCCCATCCCAGGTGCCACGGCAAGCCGGCCGCTGGCCTTTGCCGACGACGCCGAGACGGCGACTATCGGCCAAGCGAGGCGACGGCCATGAGCGGCGTCGAGCCGAGCACGCTCGCTCTCTTCTGGGCCGCAGTGATCGCCGCCTCGATCGCCATCTACGTTCTGCTCGATGGCTTCGACATCGGCGTCGGCATCCTCTTTGGCACGACGCGCGACGAGCTGCGACGCGAGCAGATGATGGCGACCATCGCGCCGTTCTGGGACGGCAACGAGACGTGGCTCATCGTCATTGGTGCCAGCCTCTTCGCCGCCTTTCCGGCGGTCTATGCCATCTTCCTGGGCGCCTTCTATCTGCCCGTCCTGCTGATGCTCATCGGCTTGATCTTCCGCGGTGTGGCCTTCGAGTTCCGCTACCGGACCGAACGCATGCGCTGGGTGTGGGACGGCGGTTTCTTCTATGGCTCGGTGGTGGTGGCCTTCGTTCAGGGTGCCGCTGTCGGCGCGCTCATGCGCGGTATTCCGGTCGAGAACATGCAGTACGCAGGCGGCGCCCTCGATTGGTTGCACCCGTTCCCTGTGCTGACCGGGCTTGGACTCGTGCTCGGCTATGCGCTCCTCGGCGCAGGATGGCTGGTGCTCAAGAGCGAAGGGGACGTACGGGAATGGGCACGTGCGCGGGTGTTCTGGCTGGCGCTCGCCGTGTTCGCGGTGTTCGGGCCGGCGATCGCGGTGGCGCTCACCGTCGACATCAGCCCGGGCCTCAGGGAAGCGAGCGCGCGCTTCGACACGTTCAGCCTCGTGGCGGCAGCCGTCGGCTTCTACGCGCTCTTGGGCGTGGTCGCCTGCGCCCGCGGTCGACGTGATGCGATGCCTTACGCGCTGACGGCGCTCTTCTTCCTCGCGGCCTTTCTGGCACTCGCGAGCATGATGTGGCCTTACATGATCCCGTATTCGGTCACCGTTGCCGATGCGGCTGCGCCCGAAGCGTCGCTGGAATTCTTCTTCTATGCCGGCGCCATCGCGCTGCCGGTCGTCGCCATCTACACGATCGGCGTCTACTGGGTCTTCCGCGGCAAGGTCGATCGCTACCAACCATGAGCGGTGATGTTCAGGCGTGGCGCACGCGTCGCCGGTCACCTTCCGCCCGATGGTGGCCCACGAGCGAGATCGAACGGGAGGCGTTGTGGTGGAGCGGGTGTCGGCCCTACTCTCAACTCAATCCAACAGTAGGCGGAACGGAACCATCGACGAGCGCGAAAAGCCTGCGCGTTCGTAGAATGCCTGCGCAGTCGTGTTGTCTTGGTCGGTGAGGAGCGTTATTCGCCGGCAACCATCGGATCGGCATTGGTCTATGGCGGCGGCAATCAACCGGCGCCCGACGCCACGCTCTCTGGCGTCTGGCAGAACGATCATGTCCTCCAACACGGCCACCACGCCGCCAAGCGCCGTGCTCACCGAATACAACAATGTCACCATGCCGACGATTTGCCGCTCGTCGTCGTAGACGAGCACGCGCCCACGGTCGGGCGACGCCATGAGCGTCTTCAAGCCTTTGGTTTGCCGCTTTGTCGACGGCTCAAACTCAGCTTCTTGGGCAAACAGAAAGCGGAGGAGCTGCACCATGCTCGGTATGTCCGAGACAGTCGCCAAGCGCACGCTGGTCATCACGGCCAACTGTATCCTTTGCGCTGCTCGAAGAAGCCCTTGATGAGTTCCGCAGAACGATTGTGAGAAAGAGGACCGTTTAGGCTCTCGAGCGCTCGCCGTCGCACGTCGTCGGGCACGTCGGCCGGTCGGGACGTAAGAAGCATGTCCCGCGCGAACGAGGCGTCGAACTCCGGATGCGGCTGGAGCGAGAACCCGTAGTGCCCATACAACAGAGCGGCATACTCGCAGCGGTCTGACCGCGCGATGACGGTGGCGGCCGTCGGCGGAAACGCAACCTGCTCGCGGTGCCACGCGATCAGCCACAGGTCCTCACGCCAGCGGAAGCCGTATCGCTCCCTGCCAAGCGTCCAGCCTTCATCGAACTTTCGCACCTGGCCGCCGAAGGCCTTCGCCATCACCTGATGACCGAAGCAGACACCGAGGATGGGTCGCTCGGCAGTGATGCACTCGCGAATGAAGCCCTCAAGCTGGGAAATCCACTCATGCCCCTCGTCGACACCGTGCCTGGAGCCCGTAATCAGCCATCCCGCGGCCGCATCAACTGCTTTCGGAAAAACGCCATTGTCGACTTGAAACGTTTCGAAAGAAAAAGTTTGGTCGGCCAAAAAATCCCGGAACATATTGTCATAGTCGCCGTGGTGTTGCGCCAGATCATTCGGCGCGTGTCCAGTTTGCAAAATGCTCAGCTTCATCGATCTTGTATCCATACTGTGAGAAGTCACACGCACAAGAGATCACCCTCCCGCACCGCGGACGCGTTGATACGAATGGTTGAACTCTGTCAGCAAGAGGCGGCGCACATCACTCCCAAGTGATATCACATAAGCCCAAGAGTAGGCTTGTCTGGCACGCTACGAGGGCGTCGTTCAACTCGAGAAGCAAACGACCAGCAGCACGGTCAGAGTTTCCTCACGCGGGAGGCGGGCAGTCCGAACGAGGGTGTCTGCCATCATCGCTTAAGCTCTCGCTTTTGGACGATCGCCAGCTCCGTGCAGCTCGATCGCTATACGGTGGAAATCGTCGCGCGATATCGTATCGGTTGGTGCGCAGCCCAGTCGCTTCAGCATTGCCGCGATTTCACTGTTGGTAATCTTCGGGCTGATCATATGAATGCAGGCATAAAAAGCTTCGACCGAGATCTCGCTGCCGGCTCCATTGTTGAACAAGGAGTAAAGCTCGTCAAAGCTCAGTTCTGCATCTTCTTGAGCTAGATCCGCCTCCATCAAGGCGACGAACTGGCGAAACGTCAGCCCGGTGTCGCAGTTTCCCGCCAAGCCACGACAGAGATGGGAGACAAGTGCTTCCAGTTTCTGCATCGCGTACGGCTTGTGCAAGCGATCGAACAAGCTAGCGAGTTCGCGCGCGCTCAGGCGACCGGTGCCGTCCGCATCGAGCTCGCCGAAAATGTCCCGGTATTCGTCGTCGAGTTCCGCCGAGATGTCACGACCGGCTCCTACGCTCTCCTGATCCTTCGAATCGAGATCCCGCTCGACCGCTGCCGCTGCCCGGACTTCGTCTTCGAGCAAACGCCAAAGCGCGTCTGGATGCCGACCAAACTCCAACTCACCAGTCGTGGGGTTGAGGCGCGCCGCGAGGTCGAAGCGATTCTCGGCGTCCAACAGGAAATTCCTCTCCTCGTCCGTCGTCGGACGACCAAGCAAGGAATTGCGGTGCGGAAAATGGCCAAATCGCTCAATCACTGCGAGGTGCTTCTCGAATATGCGCTGAAAACACTGGAACTTTGGTGGGAGTTCATTGCGCAGTCGTTCAAACCACTCAACGCATTGCCGTTGTGCCGCCACGTCCTCCTGGTGCGTAAGAATGAGTTCCGGAACGAAAAGCTGGTGGAGAGGCGGCAGCGATTCCCAGGAGTGCGGCTGTTGCAATATGCGTCCAGACACCTCTTGGCCGCAGAACATCGCGCTCGTGTTTCGGTAGATGTTTCTGGGAAACTGGTCGACGAGGATCATTAGAGCGACGCACCCTCTGGGCGACGACAGCCACGCATCGTAGCCGCCCTCGACCGCCCGTTGGACGTGCTGCCCGAACCGGGTCCGGATATCGCGGTCGATCGCACCGCTCTTGCGGAACCAGAGCTTTGCGCAGGCGAACGCGTCTGGCCTTCCAACCGCGTCGGTGGGGAACATGTAGCTGATCAGCGCATCCATGAGGTCATCATCCGATGACCGCACACGATCGTTGACCATGCACTTGTCCCCGCCGGCATCCCGTCGCGGCCGCTCACTGCCATGCCACCACGGATCGGTCCAGGCGAAGGTCTAGCGAGGCCCAGCGGTGGGATGTGTGTCAGCCACGTCAGGATCCACTCTAAACCCGTTCCAGGACCGCTGCGACGACCGCTTCCGGCGTGATGCCGAAATGCGGGAACAGGTCCTCCGGCGGTGCCGAAGCGCCGAAGCTGCGCATGCCGATGAACGCACCGTCCTCGCCGATGAAGCGCTCCCAGCCCAAGCCGACCGCCGCCTCGACCGCCACACGCGCGGTGCCACGGCCGATGATCTCGGCGCGATAGGCGGTGTCCTGTTCGTCGAACAGCTCCCAGCACGGGACCGACACGACCGCCGTTCCCACACCCCGCCCCTCCAGCTCGCGCCGCGCCGCTAGGGCGAGTTGTACCTCGGACCCGGTGGCGAAGAGCGTGGCGCGGCGTGTTCCACCGGCCTCGGCGAGCACGTAGGCGCCCTGCGCGGAGGCGTTGTCGACACCTTCGGTCTCGCGCACCGGCGGCAGCGCCTGTCGCGAGAAGCAGAGCACGCTCGGTCCGTTCCGCTCGCCGAGCGCCAGCTCCCAGCACTCAACGGCTTCGATCGCATCGGCCGGACGGAAGACCCGGAGGTTGGGGATCGCCCGGAGGCTCGCCAGGTACTCCACCGGCTGGTGGGTCGGACCGTTGCGGCCGATGCCGATGCTGTCATGGCTGAAGCCAAACAGCACGGGCAGGCCCATCAGCGCAGCCATGCGAATGGCGTGGCGCTCATAGTCCGAGAACACGAGGAAGGTGATGCCGAAGGGGACGACGCCCCTGTGCGCCGCCATGCCGTTCATCATGGAGCCCATGGCGAACTCGCGGACGCCATAGTGCAGGTAGCGTCCCGTTCGGTCGCTTGCCGTGAAGGGCGCGAGGCGCCGCTTGTGCTTGGTCGCCGCCTCCAGGTCCGGGGCGCCGCTCACGAGTTCCGGAATCGCGTCACTTAGCCGATCTAGGATCTCGCCCGACGTCTGCACCGTCGGCTGGGTCGGACCGCTCGTGGCGTAGGTCGCCTTGAGCTCCGCGAGCGCGGCCTGCCAGCCGTCCGGGAGCCGCCCGTCCATCAACCGGTCAAGGTCGGCGCGCACGTCCACGGGCGCCTGCGCAAACCGCGCCTGCCAAGCTTCGCGTTCTGCCTTGCCGCGCGCGCCGGCCACGCGCCACGGCGCCAGCAGCTCGTCCGGCACCTCGAAGGGTGCGTGCGGCCAATCGAGCAGCGCGCGTGCTGCTTCGGCATCGCTCGGCTCGAGCTTGCCGCCATGCGCGACGCGTTCGCCGGCGATGCGCGGCACGCCCTTGCCGATCTGCGTCCTGCAGACGACGAAAGAGGGGCGGGAATCGGCCTTCGCGAGGCGGATCGCGGCATCGATGCCGTCCGGATCGTGGCCGTCACACTCGACCACGTGCCAGCCCGCGATGCGGAAGCGCGCGCCCTGGTCCTCCGTAACGGATTGCGCCAGATCACCGTCGTCGGTCATCCGGTTGCTGTCGAAGAGGAAGATGAGCCGACCGAGCTGTAGATGCCCGGCAAGGGCCATGACCTCGGCGGCGATGCCCTCCATCAGACAGCCGTCGCCGACCAGCGCGTAGGTGTAGTGGTCGACCAGCTCCGGGCCGAACTGCGCGCGCAGCCGCCCCTCGGCGACCGCCATGCCGACGGCGTTGGCGATGCCCTGGCCGAGGGGGCCTGTGGTGGTCTCGATACCGGACTCGGGGTCATACTCGGGGTGGCCGGGGCAGTGCGAGCCCAGCTCGCGGAACCGCTTGATCTCCTCGATGCCCAGCTTGGCGAAGCCTGCCAGATGGTTGGCGGCGTAGATCAGCATCGAGCCGTGGCCGTTGGACTGCACGAAGCGGTCGCGGTCGGGCCAGAGCGGGTCAGCGACGTCGAACTTGAGGTGGCGCGCGTAGAGTGTCGTCACGATGTCGGCGCCGCCGAGCGGAGCGCCGGGATGGCCGTCGTGGACGCGCACGAGCGCATCTATGGCGAGGAAACGAACGGCGTCGGCCATGCGGCGAAGGTCGGGCATCGGTCTCATCTTGAGCTCAGAGGAGGTCGTGGAGCGCGTGCATCGTCGCGGTCGGGTTCCGCGCGGCCATCCGCGTCCGGAGGTCGGCCGGATCGACGCGCTCGGCTAGCGCCTTGAGCTTGTTCGTCACCGCGGCCGCGTCGGTGAAGACGGCTGCAGGGTCGTGCTCCTTGGGCACGATGTCGAAGGCGATCCAGTCGTCGTAGCCGAGCCGGTCCAACGTGACGAACAGCTCGACGAACTCCCAGGTGTGCCAGGTGCCGGGCGTCAGGTCCCAGTCGCCGCGGCCGTCATTGTCGTTGAGGTGGACGTAGAACAGGCGCTCAGCGCGGGCGAGCAGGGCCGCCGCCTGTGCCGGGTTCTCGTTCGCGAGGAAGCAATGGCCGCTGTCGAGCGTGGCGCCGAGATTGGCGGCGCCGACCATCGTGGCGAAGGCAATCGTCTCGCCGGCGGTGCCGATCAGCGAGCGCACGCGCGGCTCGCTGATCTTGTACTCGATGCAGACCTTCACCTCAGGGTCGTGCGCGCAGATCGCCTCGAAGCAACCGCAGGCGTAGTCGAGTGCCGCGATCGGATCGAGCTCGAACGGGTAGTCGAAGCCGTCGTTCAGCGGGCAGTTGTGCAGCCGTGTGCAGCCCAAATCCTTGGCGAGATCGATCGCGCGGCGGGCGTCGTCGACGGCGTCTTGGCGATCGGCCGCGGCTTCGGCGGTCCAGGCGCCGCGCAGCCAGCGGTCGTTGCGCACCGACGCGAAGTTGATCGCCGAGACGCTGAGGTCGTTGCGCCTGAGCGCCGCCTTGAGACGCGGCACGTCGGCGAAGTCCGCCGGATAGCGCAGCTCGACGCCACCGATGCCCTCGGCCCTGCCGGCGCGGTCGAGTGCCGTGTCGACGTCCGCTGGGTCCTGGTAGACGAGGAACCGGTTCTTGGTCTGGCCCAGGAACAGGGTGATGATCGAGAGCTTGAGCACGGCTGGTCCTCGCGGAAGGTCAGAAATCGCCGCTGACGACGTTGATGGGGTTGCCCGCGGCGAATGCTTCGATGACGTCGATGAGCTGGTCGGCCAGCGCCTGCTGCGCCTCGCGGCTCGCCCAGGCGACGTGCGGCGTGACGATGGTGTCCGGCCGCTGGGCGAGCCGCATCAGGACACCGTCGGCGGGTGGCGGCTCGGGCAGCGTCACGTCGAGTGCCGCTCCCGCGACGAGCCCCCGATCGAGCGCGTGTTCGAGCGCTGCTTCGTCGATGAGCGGGCCCCGGGCGGTGTTGATGACGAGCGGCCGGCGCCCCATCGCCTCGAATTCGGGCATCGCCAGCAGGTGATGGGTCTCGGGCGTCAAGGGGCAGTGCAGCGTGAGGACATCGGCGGTCGCCAGCACCGCCTCCCAGGGAGTGTAGAGCGGACCGAGGCCTTCGCGGCCCTTGTGCGCGGCAAAGAGCACTTCCATGCCGAAGGCCCGCGCACGGGCCGCGACCTCTTGGCCGATCGCCCCTTCGCCGATGATGCCGAGGGTCGCACCGGCGAGGTCCCGGATCGGGTGGTCGTGGAAGCAGAACTGACCGCAGTCCTGCCAGCGCCCGGCGCGCACGTCGTCGCGATAGGCGAGCAGATTGCGGCGCAACGCCAGCATCAGGGCGAAGGCGTGTTCCGGCACGGTGACGCCTGCGTAGCCCCGGATGTTGGCGACCGTAATGCCGCGCGCGCGGCAGGCGGGCTTGTCGATGCAGTCGCTGCCGGTGGCGGCCAGCGCGATGAGCTTGAGCCGCGGGAGCCGGGCCAGCGTCGCCTCGTTGATCTGCACTTTGTTGACGATCGCGATATCCGCCTCGGCGAGCCGCTCGACCACCTGATCCGGCGCCGTCGCGTCGTACGACGTCCAGGAGTGCTTAAAGCTCGGCGCACGCAGGCTGATGTCCGGGGCGAGCGTCGCCGCGTCGAGAAACACCACCGACAGCTCGGCCATATCGACGCCACCTCCCTTAGCGCGATGAAGCGCTCATCATAATGTATACGTTAGCGCGCGCAATACGACTTGCGGCGCAGCGAAACGGGTGCGGCGACGGCCGCGGCAGCTCTATCTGCCTATGCCACGCCACCCGGACACCCCGCCCGACCGCCCACGAGGATACTGCCCTGGGTGGTCGGGCGGGGTGTGCGGGTGGCTGGGCGCAGCCCAACAAGGGATCAAGCCTTAAGGGGGCGTTTCAGATGGAGTGCAGCCGGTGGCGCTGAAGCAGCTCGACGAGCAGGGCACCGCTGCGGGCGCGGTGGTCGTGGTGTAGCTCGCGGGCGAGGGTAGGGTTGCCGGCGCGGATGGCGCGGACGAGGGCGGCATGATCGGCGTTCGAACGATTGGGCAGCTCGCGCAGGCCGAGGGTCGTCATGCGCGCGCGATGCGACTGCTCCCAGTGGGAGTTCACCGCCGCG
>JANQNY010000068.1 GCA_028279345.1 Geminicoccaceae bacterium | reverse complement strand
AGGGCCGCAAGCCGCGGCGGTTCGCCAGCGATCGGGCGCAGTCGGCCGTCGCGCTTGCCGCCGCGTGGTGTCGAGGCCAGGAGCGCCTGGGTGTAGGGGTGCGCCGGTGCGCCCAGCACCCGCTCGCTCGGGCCGCTCTCCACGATGCGGCCGCCGTACATGACGAGCACGCGGTGCGCGAGCCGGGTGATGACGGTGAGGTTGTGGCTGATGAATAGCACCGCCATGCCGGTCTCTTCCTGCAGCTCCCGAATGAGCTGGACGACCTGCAGCTCCACGGTGGCGTCGAGGGCCGTCGTCGGCTCGTCGGCGACGAGAAAGGACGGCCGGCACATGAGCGCCATCGCGATCATGACCCGCTGGCGCATGCCGCCCGAGAACTGATGCGGGTACTGGTCGTAGCGTGCCTCCGGGTCGGGAATGTTGACGCGACGTAGCAGATCAAGCGCCCGCTCGCGCGCGGCGGCGCGCTTGGCCGCCCGCGATCGTCCGGTGTCGTCATGGGCCAGGTAGAGGCGGGTAAGCTGCTGGCCCACGCGCATCAGCGGGTTCAGCGAGCCCATCGGGTCCTGGAAGATCATCGTGAGATCGCGGCCGCGCCGCTGCCGCAGCGCTTCACGGCTTAGCCGCAGGAGGTCGGTCCCCTGGAAGCGGATCTCCCCCGCCTTGATCGCGCGCCGGGGCTCGACGAGGCCGAGGATAGCCTTCGCGGTCACGCTCTTGCCCGAGCCGCTCTCGCCCACGAGACCCACGACCTCACCAGCGGCGACGTCGAAGCTCACGTCGCGGCTCGGCGTCACGGCGCCACTGTCGGTCGCGAAGGTGGTGGTGAGTCCCCGCACGGCCAAGAGCGGCTCGGCCTCAGCCATGGCCGCTTCGCGTCAATTCGCGCGGATCGAGGACGTCGCGCAGGAAGTCGCCCATGATGTTGAGACTGCAGACCGTGAGGAAGATCAGGGCACCGGGGAACACCGTCAGCCACCACTCGCCAGAGGTGACGTAGGTTTTGGCATCGCTGAGCATGACGCCCCAGCTCGGCTGCGGCGGCTGGATGCCGAGGCCCAGGAAGCTCAGGGACGCCTCTGCAATGATGGCGTTGGCAACGAGGACCGTGGCGTGAACGGAGACCGGCGACACGCAGTTTCGCAGCACGTCGCGAAAGAGAATGCGACCGTGGCCGGCGCCGAGCGCCTGTTCGGCCAGCACGTACTGTTCGTTGCGCTCGACGAGCACGGCGCTGCGCGTCACGCGCGCTACCTGCGGCGCGTAGAGCACGCCGATGACGAACAGGAGCTTGGTGATGTGCGGCACCGTGACGATGCCGAGATCGAGGGGCTCCGTGCCTAGCGCGGCGATGACGGCGATGGCGAGGATGATCGGCGGGAAGGCGAGGAGGATGTCCATGACCCGCATGATCGCGTCGTCGAGGCGCGTCCCGTAGTTGTAGCCGGCGAGCGCTCCCATCGGCACGCCGATCGCGAGCGCCAGGACGACGGTGACGGCACCTACGGCGAGCGAGACCTGCGCACCGGCCACCGCACGGGCGAAGGTGTCGCGGCCGAACTGGTCGGTGCCCATCAGATGCGTGGCCGAGGGTGGCTCGAGACGGTCGACGGATGGTCGGATCGGCGAGTAGGTCGTGAACAGGTCCGGAGCGAGCGCCAAGACAACGATCACGGCCACGACCGCCATTGCTGCCACCGCCAGCGGGTCCCGAGCCAAGGTGCGGCGAGCCCGCCGGACGAAGCCGACCCGCGGCGGCGGCGCGTCGACGTCGAGAGGTCCCACCGTCGCCATGGCTCAGCCCCGCACGCGCGGATCGATCACGCTGTAGAGGACGTCGACGAGGAAGTTCACGACGACGAAGAGCGTGATGTTGAACAGCACGATTCCCTGCACGAGCGGGTAGTCGCGGGTGAGGATCGATTCGTAGAGGAGCCGACCCACGCCCGGGATATTGAAGATGACCTCGACGATGATCGTGCCGGCGAGCATGTAGCCGAAGGCGAAGCCGGCGACGGTGAGGGTCGGGATCAGCGCGTTCAGGAAGGCGTCGTGCCAGATGACCACGCGCTCTTTGAGGCCGAAGGCGCGGGCGACGGCGATGTAATCGCGGCCGAGCACGTCGAGCATCGAGGCCCTCAGCATCCGCATGATGGTGGCGGCGTATGCGGTGCCGAGCGTGATCGCCGGCAGCAGCAGACTGGCATTGCTGGCAAGCACCCCATCGCCGAGCGGGACATAGCCGCCGACGGGCAACCAGCCGAGTGTCACGGCGAACAGCAGGATCAAGAGCAGCCCGAGCCAGAAGTTGGGCATCGAGACACCGGCGAGCCCGGCGAAGCGTGAGATGTGGTCGAGCGCTCGGCCCTTGTTGGCGGCCGCCAGGACGCCGGCAGGTACCGCGACGGCCAGGGCCACCACGAGCGCCAGGATCGCCAGATGAAGCGTCACCGGAAAGCGCGCCGCGAGCAGATCGGTAACAGACGCCGAGATGATGATCGAATAGCCGAGATCGCCGGTGAGCGCGTCGCGCAGCCAGATGCCGTATTGCACGATGAGCGGTCGATCGAGCCCCATCTCGGCGCGCATCTCGGCCACGATCTCGGGGGTCGTGTCGAAGCCGAGCATCGCCAGCACGGGGTCGCCGGGCAAGAGCCGCATGATCAGGAAGATCAGGATGCTTGCACCGAGAACCACGACGACCAGTGAAGCCAGGCGTTGCAGCAGGTAGAGCCGGAGATCCATGGGCGCTCCGCGGCCGAGACGCGCGGGCGGCAGTGCACCGCCGCCCGCAGCAGGTCGGCTCAGGTGAGATGCGCGTTACGGAGATCCATCGTGTACATGTAGGAAGGCGCGAAGCCCGCGACGTTGTCGCGCCAGATGTGGTAAGTGTTGAGGCGCCCGATCCAAATGCTGGTCGCGTCTTCCACCAGATGAGCGAGCGCCTGCTTGAGGCTCGCCTCCTTCGCAGCCGGATCGACGAAGCGATAAGCATCGTTGATTGCGGCGTCGTAGGCCTCGCTGCAGGGCTGGGCGATGTACTGTTTGCCGCCATCGCACATGTAGGATTGGGCGAGCAGATAATCTTCGATCGACGGCTGCATCGACGGATGTGGGAATGCCTCGAAGTCACCATTCCTGGCGGCGGCGTACATCGATGAGAAGTCCATCTGCCGGATACGCATGTCGATGCCGACCTCGGCAAGGCTAGCCTGCATCATGACCGCCGCCTCGGCGGCCTCGATATAGGCCGACGGCACCGGGATCGTCGCCTCGAAGCTGAAGCCGCCCGCCATATCGGCCTGGCGCAGGTGGTACTTCGCCCGATCGGGGTCGTAGTCGAGCTCCTTGGCGAGCGCCGCATCGTACCAGTACTCGCCCGGGGCGGCTGGAATGCTCGTCGGCGTCACGACGCCGTAGTAGATCTCGTTACAGATAAAGTCGCGGTCGATCGCGTTCGCCACTGCTCGGCGCAAGTGGATGTTGTCGAAGGGTGCGATCTGCCGGTTCAACGGCGCGTAGAAGATGCCCGCACTCGGAATCATCGCTCCGCTATAGTCCGCTTCGGCGACGGTCGGCGCGTAGTCCTTCGGCGGCGAGGTGGAGATGATGTCGACGGCGCCGGACTTGAGATTGGCGATTTGCGTCGCCGCGTCGGCGATGCGCACGACGTTGATGCGCTTCTGCTTCGGCTCGCCCATGAAGTAGCCGTCATAGGCTTCGAACTCGGCGGCTACGTCGGGTTCGAAGCTCACCAGCTTGTAGGGGCCGGAGCCGACGCCTTGATTGTAGAGGTTCTCGAGGTCGGCAGTCTTCGGCACGACCGCGAAGTACTTCGTGAGGTACTGAAGCCAGCCAGACCAGGGTCGGGTGAGGTCGAAGCGAACGGTGAAGTCGTCGAGCTTCGTCACCGTCCCCCAGAACGGCAGGAAGTCGCCGCGACGGCGGCCGTTCTCCATGTACTGCTCGAAGCTGAAGACGACGTCGTCGGCGGTGAGCTGGCTACCATCGTGGAAGGAGACGTCGGGGCGCAGCTTGAAGGTGTAGCTCTTGCCGTCGTCGCTGATGTCCGGCATCGCCTCGGCGAGCTCGGGGTGCAGCGTGCCGTCCGGCGCGGTGTAGATGAGGTTGTTGTACATCAAGATCGCGGTGACGCCGACGTCGTGGTTGATCATGTGCCACGGGTGAACGTGCGGCATTGAGCCGAGGATCGAGGCGGTGAGCGTGCGGCTGCCGGCGTCCTGGGCGAGCAGCCTGGCCGGGCCTAGGCCGAGGCTGAGCCCGGCTGCGCCGGCACCGACGGTCTTGAGTGCGAAGCGACGGTCGAAGGAAGGTAGGCGCATCGATGTCTCCCGTTCCGTTGGTCGTCGTGCCGCGGAGGTGCGGCGAGCCCGGTCTTCAGGCGCCGGGACAGGGGTGCGTGGCTTGCCAGTGCCGCGCGATGTCGAGGCGGCGGGTGATCCACACGCCCTCGTGCTGCTGGACGTAGTCGAGAAAGCGCTCGAGCCCCGCAGCTCGGGCGGGATGGCCGATGAGCCGCATGTGCAGGCCCACCGACATCATCTTCGGCTGCGTGGCGCCCTCGCGCCACAGCATGTCGAAGCCGTCTTTGAGGAATTCGAAGAACTGCTGGCCCGTGACCATGCCGCTGCGCGCGAACTTGCCGTCGTTGTGAACGAGGCCGTAGGGCACGACGAGGTGCGCCTTGCCTTCGACCGTGGTCCAGTAGGGCAACTCGTCGTCATAGGCGTCGCTGTCGTAGAGGAACCCACCTTCCTCCACCACGAGCCGGCGGGTGTTCACGCTCGGGCCGTATCGGCAGTACCAGCCGAGCGGCCGGTTGCCTGTGGTTTCCTGCAACGAGGCCACCGCCTTCTTGATGTGCTCGCGCTCGTCCTCCTCGCTCAGCCAGTAGTGCTGAACCCAGCGCCAGCCATGGCAGCAGACGTCGAACCCCGACGCGCTGATGGCAGCCGCCGCACGGGGGTTGCGCTCAATCGCGAGCGCGCAGCCGAAAATGGTGAGCGGTAGGCCACGTTCCTGGAAGAGGCGCATCAGGCGCCAGAACCCGACCCGCGAGCCGTAAGCGAACATGCCCTCGCCGGCGAGGTCACGACCCCTTACGCCCGGATCCAGTGGCGCCTCGGTCAGCGCCGTCTCGGTGTAGCTCTCGCCGTCGCCGATCGAGGGTTCCGAGCCCTCCTCGTAGTTCATGACGAAGTTGAGCGCGATCCGCGCGCCGTTCGGCCATTTCGGATCGGGCGGCGTGTCCGCGTAGCCGACCAGGTCGCGGTCGAGGGCACTCATCGCCTTACCGGCGCCACTCGAGACGACGTTCGCCGCTGAGCGATCGCGCCGCCGATCGGTTGCCACCGCCTCGTCGTGCTCGCCACGGCTCCTCTTCTCCTCCGCCCGGTATCGCAGTGGTATCCCATCGGTATGGCACGCAAGCTCTATGCCAGCAACATCAATACCTGCAGGCATACAATTCACCCAAATTCTTGACTCAACGACGTAAATCTAATCAAACGTCGAAAAAAAAGCCTATGTAGTGGGCAAAACTTGGACGCTCCAGTGTAGGAAAAACCGCCGGCCATGAGCCTCGTGCCATGTGACGACGCAAGCGGCATGGCCGACCAGCGCCGGCGATTGCGCGGAAGGGGCCACCGCAACGCCCAATCGAGGACCAGTCGCGGCAGTCGGCTTGGGCTGCTTTCGGCGAGGCAGGATCTGGCCGAAGTGATTGATGGCGAGCTTGTGCCCGTTGCGCGCATCCTCACCCCAGGAGGCGACCCGCCGCGCTTTCTCATTGAGTTCCACGACAGCCGGCCCGACCTGATCCACCTCATCTTGTGCGTTCTCCCTTTCCACACACGGCAGCTTCGATTTCGTGGCGCTTCGCCTCGGTTGACGGTGGCAAGATAGTGTACGGAGCAGCTTACCCACGTGCCCCGAGGCGCAGCTACGCTAGGCAGGCGCGGGTGAGTTCAGGCTGGTTGGTGGTCCACGCAGCATAGTCGTCGGCCGCCGCAAGGCGGCCGAACTGCGGTCGGAAACCGACCTCGTCGATGAGGCGGCGCGTCGCGAGAGGCGCGCGGTCCATCGCACCGAACACCGCGACGTTCGCCGCTTCGCCGGGTTCGGCGAGGCGGGCGGTGAAGCCGGGAAAGCGTGTGCCAAGGCGCTCGGCGAACTGCAGAAGCGTGTACTCGGCGCCGAGGCCCAGATTGAGGATGGGCGGCGTCGCGCGTGCCTCGGTCAGGAGCATGGTTAGTGCCGCGCCGAGGTCCCGACTGTAGATCCAGTCCCGGCGCGCGTCGCGCTCGAGCACCGCGGGCTCCCCGCGCCACGCGAGTCGCATCAGCTGGAACGGCGGGCTCATCGTGTCGCGCAGGCCCGTCTCGCGCTCGAATGGGCCGAAGGCGGTGCCGAGACGGACAACCCGTACGTCCGCGCCCTCGCGGTGGGCGACGCGCAACGCGTAGCGTTCGGCCGCGTATTTGGTGATCGCATACAGCGTATCCGGCACGGGCGTCGTCCGCTCTTCGTCCAGCTCAGCACGGCCGAAGGCGCTCTCGCCGTAAACCGAAGCGGAGCTGAGGTAGACGATGCGGGGAACATCGCGAGCGCGGCCAGCGTCGAGCAGGTTGATGGCGCCAACAAGGTTGACCGACGCAATCGTCGCGGCATCACGCCGCTCGCGCTCGACGCTCGCGGTGATGACGGCGGCGTGGAGGATCGCTGCGGGACGCTCGCGGGCGAGCGCATCGCTCAAGGAGTCGCGGGCGAGCACATCGCCGGGGACAAATGCGAAGCGTCCGCGGAGGCTGGTCAGATGCGCGCCAACCGCATCGGGCGGCGGCGCTCGGTCGAAGGCGGTGACGTCATGGCCCGCAGCGAGCAGTGCCGCGGCCACGGCGTTGCCGATGAAACCCGAGCCACCCGTGATCAGGATCGACGCCATCCACGGTTCCTTTGCGAGGTTGAGCGCGGCGCGGTCACCGCGAGCTACTGTGCCGAGCCGCTCGATGGCGAGCGAGGTGGATCGCGCCAGCCACGACGAGCACGGCCACGCCGGCGGCATCCGTGATGGGCTGCGCGTTGACCAGCGTCAGCGCGCCCAGCAAGAACAGTCCGCGCTCCAGCCAGGTGAGTTCCCGCAAGAGAAAGCCACCTAAAGCGACCGCCAGCGCGCTGACGCCCATGGCGGCAGTGACGAAAGCGAGCGCGATCTCGCCGGCACTGCCCGCCAGGATGAGGCTGGGTCCGTAGACGAACATGAACGGCAGAACGAAGCCGGCGAGGCCCAGCCGCACCGCCATGAAGCCCGTCATCAACGGGTTGGACCCGGCGATGCCGGCGGCCGCGTAGGCGGCGGTGGCGACCGGCGGCGTGATGTTCGCCATGGTACCGAACCAGTAGGCGAAGAGATGGGCCGCCAACGCGACGACCCCCAGTTCGACGATGGCCGGTGCGATCAGGACGGCAACGAGGATGTACACCGCCGTGCTCGGCAGCCCCATGCTCATCACGATCGCCGCGATCATCGAGAAGATCAGCAGCGCCGCGAGGCTTTCGCCGGCAGCATGGATTAGGATATCGGCAAGACGCGGGCCGAGCCCGGTCATGAACACCGGACCGATGATCAGCCCGGCGGCTGCGCAGGCGGTCGCCACTTGTAGTGACGTGAGCGCGCCGTCCTTCAGCACCTCGACGAGTTGGCGCAGGTTGAGGCGCGAGTGCCGGCGCAGGAACGAAACCAGCAAGGCAGCGACGAGCCCGGCGAACGCTGCATAGAGGGCGGTCGTCTTGAGAACGGCGAGAAAGTAGACGAGCACCGCCGGGCCGGCGAGCAGATGGCCGCTCGTCAAAAGCACCGTTCGCGCCACCGGCAGCTCGGAGCGCGGTAACCCCTTGAGGCCGAGCCGCGCGGCCTCGAGGTCGATCACGACGAACAGCATCAAGTAGTAGAGGATTGCCGGCAGTAGCGCGGCCGCAGCGATGTCGCGATACGGTATCTGCAGGTACTCGGCCATGATGAACGCAGCCGAGCCCATGACCGGCGGCATCAGCTGCCCGCCGGTCGACGACACCGCCTCGACGGCTCCGGCGAAGCGTGGCGTGTAGCCGAGCCGTTTCATCAGCGGGATGGTGAACATCCCCGTGCTGGCGGCGTTGGCGGTCGCGCTGCCGGAGATCGTGCCCATCAGGCCACTGGCGAACATCGCGATCTTGGCCGGTCCTCCGCGCACCGTCCCAAGCGCAGCATGCGCGATGTCAATGATGAACTGACCGGTGCCGGTCCCTTTGACCACCGCACCGAAGATGATGAACAGCGCGACATAGCTTGCGGACGCACCCAACGTCGGCCCGAAGATGCCGCTCTGCGACAGGTACAGCGTGCTGACGGCCCGCCTAAAACTGATCGCCACGAAGCCGCCATAGTCGAGCGGCAGCATCGGACCGAGCCAGAAATAGGCGAGAAAGGTAATGATGATCAGCACCATCACGGCGCCGATCATCCGACGCGTTGCCTCGAGCACGAGCAGGACCGCGACCACGCCGAGCCCGATCTCGAAGGGCGTCGGGAAGCCCATCCGCTGCGAGATGTCGATGTAGAACCAGGCCGGGTAGAGCCCGACGAACAGGCCAGCCAGCGCGAGCAGCGCGTCGTACCAAGGCAAGCGCGCACGATCGATCGGCCGGCGGGTGGCCGGTGCGACAAGGAACACCAGTGCCAGCACGAGCGCCAGGTGGATCCCGCGTTGCTGCAGATCCGGTAGGACGCCGCGATATCCTGTCCAGATGTGAAAGAGCGAAAAGACCACGGCGAGAACGGTGACCGTCATCGTCACCCATCGCGTCACATCGCGACGATCGCCCCGAACCTCTTCGCCGCCGTCCAGGGCCGCACCCCCGGGCTCGCTCATGACACCGTTTCCGTTGCCTGCGGGGCTGCGCGGCCGGCCGCGCCGCGCCGCCCCGCAGGCGCGAATCTGCCTCAGTAGGCGATGTCGTGGTCGTCGAAGTAATCGATCGCGCCCTGCGCCCGCGGTATGGCGCCGGCTTTCGTGGCGTTGTCCGGGTTCCAGTGGACGGCGTTCGGATGCGCCTGCTGCAATTCCTCGTTGTGCTGGAACATCATCCGGAGCAGCGCATAGGCCTGCTGAGGCGGCGTATCCTCGTTGGTGATCAGCATGACGTTAACGGCGATGGTCTGCAGGTCCTCCTCGATGCCTGGGTAGGTCCCGGCCGGGATGGTCTGCGCCCCGTAGAACGGCAGGCGTTCGTTCAACGCCGCGACATCCTCGTCAGCGATACCGAGGAAGCGGATGGGGTGGTCATTTGCCAACTCGAGCCACGTTGCCGACGGCACACCCGAGAGCTGAAAGCCCGCGTCGATGGAGCCGTTCCGCAAGGCGTCGACGGTGGCGGAAGTCGATATGTACTGCATGTCGACGCTCTCCGGATCGATCCCGAGGGTCTGCAGCCACTCGGTTGCCGCCTGGGCGTTCGAGCTGCCGGCGGCACCGACCCCGATGCTCTTGCCGACCAGATCGTCAACGCTGGTGATGTCGGAATCGGCGCGTACTGCCATGTGGCCCGCCGAGCTGTGGCCGGCGGTCACGGCGCGCAGGTTGTCCAGCGGTTCGTTGAACTCGCGGCCACCTTCGAACGCATAGTAGACGACATCGCCGGCAGCCCACCCGAAGTCGGCCTCGTCGAGCGCGATCAGTCGCGCGTTCTCGGTCGAGCCGCCGGTCGGCGTTGCCGAAGCGCGGGCGCCGTCGACCTTCTCGTTCAGCAGCTGCACGAGGCCCTCGCCAAGCGGGTAGTACGTGCCGCCGGCGGGGCCGCTCACGAAGCGAAGAGAGCCCACCGCCTCACCGTATCGTTCGGCGGCGGTTTGCTCCTGTGCCATGGCGGGCGAGGTGCAGAGCAACCCCAAAGCGGCACCGCAGATGGTCCCGCGCAGTCGTCCGGTGTTCGTCATCGTTGGTGTCCCCCTTCCTGTGAACCTTGATCGTGTCATTCCCCCGCGCCGCTTTCGTTCGTCGGCGAAGCTGAAACGCGGCGTGACCGCGAAGTCCTGGCGTCATCCGGGAGCGGCGTCGCCAACTGGCGGGCCACATCGGTTGCTGCCGGGAGGAAGCTCAACAGTTCCGGCCGGCCGAGGCGGAATGACGGTCCGGCGACGGTGACGGCGGCGACGGCCTCACCCTGTGCGGGCAGGACGGGCACACAGATTGCCCCGGCGCCAGGATCGGTCTCGCCTTGGCTGATCGTGTAACCGTCGTTTCGAATGCGGGCGAGTTCGGCGCGAAGAGCGGCGGCGTCGCATGTCGTTGCCTCGGTGAACGCCTGCAGCTCGCTGCGGAGAACGGCCTCTTGAATGGCCGGTGGGCTGTAGGCGAGCAGCACCTTGGCCGAGCAGCCGGCGTGCAGAGGCATCATCCGTCCCTCTTCATAGGCGAGACGGACCGGCTGCGGGCTTTCGGCGCGGGCGACACAAAGTGCCGCGTAGCCGGCGCGAACGGTGACGAAGGCCGTCTCCCTTGTCTCACCGACCAGATGCTCAAGGAGCGGTCGCGCGACCTCGGCGAGATACAATGCCGGTCGCGCGTGACGCGACAGAAGCGCGACCTTGCCGCCTAGGCGAAAACCGCCGCGCCGTGCGCCAGGCTCAAGAAAACCGTGCTCGCGCAAGACGCGCAGGAAGCGATAGCCGGTGCTGCGCGGCAACCCGAGTTCCTCGCCGACGTCGGTGATGACGATCTCGTCCGTGTTCCGCCGCAGAAAGATCTCCAGCACGCCGAGGCCGCGCTCCAGCGCCTGCAGCTCGTGGCCCTGACGCTGCCGCGGTTGTAGTCTCATCTGATGAGAGGAATACGCTGATGTGTTCCGCATCGTGAGACCAATCCAGAACTAACACACAGCTGTCAAGGCGAGCGATCAGCCACCGCGAGGGAAGCGCGACGCCCGACGGCTCAGTCGCTGCTGCGGCCCAAGCCGGCCTCTGCCGATGGAGGCTCAACCCGACAGGGAGCCGGACCGCGACGACGTCAGCGACCACGGGGTCTCGACGACCCAGTGATCCGGTTCCTTCTCGACCAGGGGCGGGCGTTCCTTGGCCCAACGGTTGTTCGGGTCCACCGGCAGTGGCGTGCGCGTCATGAAGACGTCGCCGGCGGGGGGATCGATCGGCGAGACGACCTCGCCGGGCAAGAGGATCTCGTCGCGCACCAACCCCGGATGCGCGGGCAGGGCAGCCGACATCAGGGCCTCGGTGTAGAGGTGCATGGGCTTGTCAAAGATCGCCCGCACCCGGCCCGCCTCCTGGACGACACCCAGATACATCACCGCCATGTCGTGGCACATGTAGCGCACCGTCGCGAGATCGTGGGACACCATCAGGTAGGCAAGGTCGCGCTGCTTCTGCAGGTCGACCAGCAGGTTGAGGATCTGGGCGCGGATCGAGACGTCGAGTGCTGAGACCGGCTCGTCGAGCGCGATCACCTTGGGACCGAGGACCAGCGCGCGGGCGATGCCGATACGCTGTCGCTGCCCGCCCGAGAACTCGTGTGGATACAGATTCGCTTGGTAGGCGTTGAGGCCGACCTCGGTCAGCACCTCGGCGACGCGCGCCCGCACCTGGCGACGGCTCATGGTACCCGCGATCTCGAGCGGCTCGCCGACGATGTCGGCGACGCGCATGCGCGGATTGAGTGACGCCCAGGGATCTTGAAACACTGCTTGAACCGAACGCCGAAACCGCCTCCTGCCGGCAGCGGTCATCCGCGCGATGTCCTCGCCTTCGAAGATGATCTGCCCTGCCGTTGGCGCCTCGAGCTGAAGGAACAGCTTCAAGATCGTGGTCTTGCCGCATCCAGATTCGCCGACGATCCCAAAGGTGCGGCCGGGGGCGACGTCGAACGACACGTCGTCGACCGCCTTGAGATGCGAGGGCGGCGCGAACCCGAAGCCCTGTTGGACGGGATACCATTTGCGGAGGTGGCGCACCTGAATGATCGGATCGAGGTCAGCCGCGCTGCCGGCCACGCGGAGCGCCACATCGTCCGTGGTTCCGAGTTCAGCCATAGCTCACCAGATGGGCGTAGCGGTCGAAGTCGGCGACCGAGGGCCGACTGAGCTGGACCCAGTGACCCGGCTCCACTTCGACGAGCTCGGGACGGACGCTTGCGTCCTCGGGCGTGAAGGCGAGCGTTGAGCGTGGCGCAAAGGCGTCGCCCGGCGGCAGGTCGTGGAGGAGTGGTGGCTGGCCGTCGAGTTGCGGTAGGCGCTCTAGGTCGGCCTCGAGCGGCGGCACCGAGTTGATGAGCGCCTTGGTGTATTCGTGCAGCGGCGAATCGAAGATCGTGCCGACGTCTGCCATCTCGACGATGCGGCCTGCGTACATGACGGCGACGCGGTGGCACATCTTGGCAACGATCCCGAAATCATGGGTGATGAAGACAATACCGAGCCCGTACTCCTCCTGAAGCTGCCGCAAGAGCCGGAGATAGGCGGCCTGGATCGTCACGTCGAGCGAGGTGGTGGGCTCGTCGGCGATGATCACGGAGGGCTGAGAGGCGATGCCGATGGCGCCCACGACCCGCTGACGCATGCCGCCTGAGAGCTGATGCGGATAGTCCTTCACGCGTGCTTCGGGTGCAGGAATCCGGACGTGACGCAGTGCCTCGATCACCTTCTCGAGCAGCGCTTTGCCGCGCAGGCCCTGGTGGATGGCGATGGTCTCCGCGACCTGGTCGCCGATCTTGAGCACTGGGTTCAGGGCCTGCATCGGGTCCTGCAGGATCATCGCGATCTCACGACCGCGCACCCCGGTCATCTCCCCTTCGGAAAGCGCCAGCAGGTCGCGGCCGTTGAGGCGCACCTCGCCGCCGACGATGCGACCCGCGGGCGACGGCACGAGCCGCATGATCGAGAGCGCGGTCACCGACTTGCCGGAGCCCGACTCGCCCACGATCCCGAGTGTCTCGCCGCGCTTGAGGCTGTAGCTGACGTCGTCGACGGCGCGGACGGTTCCCCACTTCGTCGTAAACTCGGTCGTGAGGTTGCGCACCTCGAGCACTGTTGCGTCGACTGCCGACACGCCGACTGCGGGCCGATGCGCAAGCATGGCCAAGATCCTATGCCACCCGGTAGG
Source organism: Geminicoccaceae bacterium (assembly GCA_028279345.1). Lineage (GTDB taxonomy): Bacteria > Pseudomonadota > Alphaproteobacteria > Geminicoccales > Geminicoccaceae > JAAAPF01. Next base: position 17,377 of record JANQNY010000068.1, on the reverse strand, counting down.
GCGCGAGCGCTACGCGGTTGAGCTCGAGGCCGAGCCCCGGCCGGTCGGGTGCGTAGACGCGACGGTCGGTGATGGTCAGCTCGTCCATGAAGACCTTGCCGTGCATCGGGTCGACGCTGTCGCGATAGTACTCGAGGATCAGTCCGTTGGGGATCGCGGCAACCAGATGGACGTGGACGTATTGGCTGCCGTGCGGCGCTATGTCGAGATCGTGCGCCTGGGCGAGGGCAGCGACCTTCATGAATTCGGTGATACCGCCGAGGATCAAGGCGTCGGGCTGGAGGATGTCGACGGCACGGTGGTCGATCATGTCGCGAAAACCGTAGCGCGTGTACTCGTTTTCACCGGCGGCCACGGGCACGCTGGTCGCCCGGGTGATCTCCCGCTGGCCGATATAGTCGTCTGGCTCTACGGGCTCCTCGAACCAGAAGACGTCGTGGCGCTCCACTTTCCGGGCGAAGGTGATCGCCTCGTAGTGCCGATAGGCGTTGTTGGCGTCGACCATGATGCGGACGTCTGGTCCGACGGCTTCGCGGACCACGCGAACGCGCTCGACGTCCTGGTTGATGGGTACGGCGCCGATCTTCATCTTCACGGCCGCGGCGCCGAGCGCGACGTTCTCCTCCATCTCGGCCGCGAGCTCACCGAGGCCTTTGCCCTCCTCGTAGTAGCCGCCGGCAACGTAGGTATCGACCGAGTTGGAGAAGCCGCCGAGCAGCTTGTAGAGCGGCATTCCCGCAAGCTTGGCCTTGAGGTCCCAGAGCGCGATGTCGACGCCGCTGATGATCCGCGTGGTGATGCCGCGGCGGCCGACGAGCTTCGGACGCCACATCTCATACCAGTGGCGTTCGTTATCGAGGGGGTCCTTGCCGATCAGGACATGCTTGAAGTGCTCAAGGATCGCCAGCGTGACATCGGGTGCGCCCTGGATACCGCCGGCGAGCCCGAGCCCCGTCACGCCCTCGTCGGTCTCGATCAGGATCGCGTTAATGCCGGCGTGGGTGTAGGTGTAGAGGCCGTTGGTGATCGGCTTCCGCCGCGGCCAGCGATAGCACTCGCCGCGGACGTTGGTGATGGTCGCCATGTTCTTCCCTTGTCTTGACGTGGTCGGCGGCACGCGCGGGCTCGCGCCGCGGCCGGTCGGGTGGATTGCCAGACCTTATTCCAGTTGACGCAGCGTCGGATCGAGACGGTCGCGCAACCAGTCGCCGATGAACACGAGCGACAGCACGATGAGGGCGATGGCGATGCCGGGAAACGCGCTGATCCACCAAGCGTCGGTGATGTACAGGCGGCCGTCGGCGATCATGCCGCCGAGCGATGGGGTCGGCGGCGGTACGCCGACTCCTAGAAAGCTCAAGCCGGCCTCGGCGAGGATCACGGTGCCGACCTGGTTGGTCGCGACCACCATGACCGTGCTGAAGACGCCTGGCAGGATGTGGCGTCCGAGGATCCTGCCGGTCGAGGCGCCGGCCACTCGGGCGAGCTGGACGTAGTCGCGGCGCCTCAGGCTCAGCGTCTCGGCACGCACCTGTCGCGCGAAGGCGGGCCACTGGCCGAGCGCCAGTACGCCCAGCAGCAGCGCGAAGCTCGGGCCCAGCGCCACCGCGAGGACGAGTGCCAGCAGCACCACAGGAATAGCGTTCATCGCGTCGACGAGGCGCATGATCGCTTCGTCGATCCAGCCACCGTACCAACCGGAGACAAGCCCCAGCAGCGTGCCGAGCGAACCGGCGATGAGAATCGTGCCCGCCGCTACGAGGAGCGACACCTGTGCGCCGTAGAGCAGCCTCGAGAAAACGTCCCGGCCGACGCTGTCAGCGCCGAGGAGGTGGGCACTGTCGGCACCGACGATCGCCGGCGCGGCATGCCGAGCGCGCAGGTCACCGTGCGTAGCGGGATAGGGCGCGAGCCAGGGTGCTGCGATGGCACCGAAGACGATAATCAGCAGCAGCGTCAACGAGACAACGGGATAGGTTCGGAACGCGCGGCGCACGCGTGCGCCGCGCCCGCGTCGCGCCACCGTAGGCTGCGTCGCCGACTGCGCGGCTACGATCGGCTGCGTTGCGTCACTCATAGCGGATGCGTGGATCGACCCACGCGTAGACGACGTCGACCAGCAACGAGGTGGCGATGTAGAAGAAGGTGATGACGATCATGACCCCTTGCAGGATCGCGTAGTCCGAGGCGACGACGGCGTTGATCGCCAGGAGACCGAGCCCCGGCCAGGCGAAGACGGTCTCGACGATGATCGCGCCGGTGATGAGGCTGCCGAGTGTGAGCCCAGCGAACGTGAGGGGTGCCAAGAGCGCGTTGCGTAGCGCGTGCTTGAAGATGACGCCGCGTTGGCTGACCCCCTTGGCCCGGGCGAGGACCACGTACTGGGAATCGAGCGTCTCGAGCATCGCCGAGCGCATCAGCCGCATTTGTCCGCCGGCTGCTGCCCAACCGAGGGCAACCGCAGGCAGGATGTAGTGGTCGAGGCCACCGTCGCCGAAGGCCGGCAGCCAGCGAAGCTGCACTGAGAAGATGAAGATCGCCATGATCGCGACCCAGAAGGACGGCAGCGAGTGGCCCAGCACAGCGAAGGTGCGGCCGGCGAAGTCCCAGGCGCTGCCACGACGCACCGCGGACAAGATGCCGAGTGGCACGCCGATCACGATCGAGAAGATGAACCCGGCCGTCGCCAGCTTCAGCGTCGCCGGCAAGCGTTCGAGTACGATGTCCGCGACCGGCCGGTGCTGGTGGATCGAGACCCCGAGGTCGCCCGTGGCGATCTGGCTGACGAACACCCAGTACTGGTAGTAGAGAGGACGATCGAGGCCGAGTTCGCGCCCCAGCGCCTCGTACATCTCCTGCGACATGTTCTCGTCGATGTAGAGCGCTCTGGGGTCGCCCTGGATTCGCGCCAGCACGAAGACGACGAGGGTGACGAGCAGCATCGCGATCGCCGACGCGATCAGCCGCTTGCGCAGGAACCTCAGCACAGCCGATCACCAGGAAGAGCCGGAGATGCCGCACGCGGGTTCGATGGCCGGTCGATCGCGACCTGCCGCGGGCTGCAGCCGACGCCGGCCATGGGCACGCCGCCGGGTCGATGTCGCCTGCAGCACTGAGACACCGATCCGCTGCCGGCCTAGCGCGGCTTCTCGACGCGCTCGAAATCCATCAGCTCGGACGCGTGCGCATTGAACGGTGTGCGCGCCCAATCGCCGATCTTCTCCGGATTGACAGCATAAATCTCGTCGAACTCGACGAGCGAGACCTCGAGATGCTGATCGAACGACCAAGCGTATTGCTGCTCCCGGATGCGATCGAGCTCTTCAGGCGTGACCGCGACCGACGCAGCCCGGACGAGGTCGACGAGGCCCGGGACTTCGTAGCCGGAATTGAACGCCGCGGTCGGCACCTCGCCGAAACCGCGCGCCTCGGGAATCGGCGTCACGCCGGTGTCCACCCGCAAGCGGATGCCGTTGAAGCTGCGATCGACGAGCTGTTTGCGAAAGGCATCGGGCGCCACGCGTCGAATCTGCGGCTCGAGCCCGATGCTGCTCCACATCCCCGCGACGGCCTCGCAGAACTCGGTCAACAGCGGATGACCCGAGGTCGTGCAGACCATCTCGAAGGTGAAGCCGTCCGGGTAGCCGGCTTCTGCAAGCATCTCTTTCGCGCGCTCGGGATCGTAAGGGATGACCCATTCGTCCTTCATGTATCGGTCGGCAAAGAACCCCTGCAACATGTGCACGTAGCTGGGCCGTCCGTGGCCACCCGCGATGACGTCGACGAGCGCCTGTCGGTCGATCGCCATCGACATCGCGTGCCGGACTTGCCGTGATCGCTCCATGGATTCCGGGTCGTCACAGTCGCCGACCCAAGGCAGGCTCGGATCATAGCCCGGACGCGGCGCGACGGACTCTCCATCGAACTCGTCGAAGCAGAACTGGCCCGCGAAGATGATGCGCGAGTGGCCGATGCCGGCACTACGTACCTCGAGCCCGGCTGCTTCGACGCGCTCACGGGCCGTGACAGGAATCTTGGCCGCATCGACTGACCCGGTCTCCAGCGCCGCCAACACCGTCGAGGGCTCGGAGATCTGCACGATGCGCACGGTCTCATAGGCCGGCGGCTCGCCCCAGTAGTCGGGGAACGCCTTGAGGACGATCTCCGTATCCGCCACCCAGCGTTCGATCTGGTAGGGGCCGGTGCCACCGTCAGGCAGCTCTGTCGTCGCCGCCTCAACGCCCATCTCATCCACGCGGTTCTTGCTGTAGACGGCGAGCGCCACGTCGTCACGAATACTCCCATAGTATTCGCGGAAGAAGGCGTTCGGACGCTTCAGCACGAACTGCACCGTGTAGGGATCGACAACGCGCACGTCCTCAAGGTTGGTGACGGCGATGAACTGACCGCCGTGATTGGAGGTGGGCTTGCCCTGCCACTGGTCGTCCGCCGTCCACGCCCAGTCCTCGGCGGTCATCTCGCCCCAGCCGCCATGGAACTGCACGCCTTCGCGCAACTTGACCGTGTGGACGAGGCCGTCGTCGGAGATCTCCCAGCTCTCCGCAAGGTGCGGGACAAGCTGTCCTTGGGCATCGATGCGCTCGGCCGTCTCGTGCACGCCCAGCCAAACCAGCCGCTCGCCCTGCCGGCCGCCGTTCTTCGACGGCATGCCGATGAAGGAATAGACCGTCGGCCAGGCGATGGTCAGCGTGTCGGCGGCTTCATCCGCCGCCGCGCCGCCGGCAGCGAAGCTGGCCCCCACCGCCAACGCGATGCCGGCCAACAGCTCCAGCGGTCGTCGGCATCTGCCGCGCATTCTCTGATCGCGCATGATTGCGTCTCCTCCCTAAGGGCCGCGCCTGTTCTTCGAGGCACGGACGGCAATCAGGCTATGGACGGCAGCCTCAAAGCGTCAAATATGTTTCCGATAGGTCTTCATAAGCAGTCGATATCGTTATGCCCCTCAAGCTCCGCGAGATGGAGGTGCTGCACGCGGTCGTGAAGACGCGGACGATGAGCGCCGCAGCGCGGCAGCTGCGAACCTCACAGCCGGCTGTGAGCCAGTTCGTCCGGGCGGCGGAGGGTCGCCTCGGCGTCGCGCTGTTCGTCCGCGATGGCAATCGCGTGCGACCGACGCCCGAGATGCTCGAGCTGTTCGACGAGCTAGAGCTGATCTTCAATACCGTGGAATCGGCGCGACGACTGGCTGTCGTTCTCAACCAGGGCGCCGGGCGGGTGTTGCGCATCGGCGCCCTGCCGTCCGTAGGCGCGGCTCTACTGCCGCCGGCGATCGCGCGCTTGCGCGAGCGCTATCCCGGCGTCCAGATCGTCGTGCGCTTTCAGGAACCGGCGCCCGTCAAGGACGCGGTCGTGCGACGCGACTTCGATCTCGGCCTGATGTACGCGGAGGCCCCACACGAAGGGCTTGATGCGCTTGATCTGGGCGACGTGCCCGTGGTCGGGTTGGTGCGCGCCGACGACCCGCTGGCGGCCGAACGGGTTTTCGAGCCGGCATGCCTCGCCGGCCGTCCGCTGATCTCGTTCGCGCGCATGTCGCCCATCGGCGCGGACCTCGACGGTACCTTCGCGCGCGCCGGCGTCGCCCGCGAGGTCGCCGTCCATAGCGGCCACTCGCACGCCGCTGCGGAGTTCGTTCGCCAAGGCCTCGGCGTCGCGCTCACCGATCCCTTCTTCCTCGGGGTTTCTCTGCTGGCAGATCTGGCGGTGCGACCGTTCGCGCCGAGGCGAACCCTCACGCCCCGGCTCGTCCACGTGAGTGGTCGCTCACTTTCGGCTATCGAGATTTTCTTTCTCGGGGCACTGCGGGACTCATTGGCGAGCTGGAGAGCTTGCCACACCGACACCCTCCGAGGGCTCGCTGAGCCTGCGGAAGGACCACCGTCGGAAGGAGGAGCGCATAGCGTCGGCCCAGCTCGGGTCCTTCCTCGATGACGGGATATGCTCGGGTCTCCAGCGCACCGGACACATCGATCATCGCGTGATCCGACCTAACGGTCTGTCATCGAAGGGAAACGCCCCCAAGATACTGCTTGAGGGTAGAGCCGGCCTAGGACCGTAGCCATCCCCGCGTGCGACCACCGGGACGTACTCAACGCGCGTCGGCGCTCTTGGAGCCGTGCCGGACGCAGGCCGACAAGCACAAAGATCTGCGCGCGTTCCCTTCGGGACTCGGATCGACCATCTCCCGACGGTCGATGGCATCGAGCCGCACATCCAGGTCTTCGACAAGTTCGATCGCGACGACGGCACCTTCTCGCGGCGCGACTTCGCCTATCACCTCGAAAGCGACCTCTACCGCTGTCCGGCCGGCAAGGAACTCAAGCGCTTCCGTCGCGCCGGTCGCGAGGCGAAGGCGCAGCCACCCAAGGACGGCTTGCATCGTCACCGGGCCCGCAAGGCGGACTGCCAAGCCTGCTCATTGCGTGACCGCTGCTGCCCCGGTCAACCGATGCGCAAGGTCCTCCGGAGCACTCACGGAGGAGCTCGCGATCTAGCGCGGCAGATCGCGTCCACCGACGCCTAGGCCACCTCCTGCCGCCCGCGAGTTCCTCTTTGCCCACCTGAAACGCATACTCAGGCTTGGCTGGCTGCGTCTGCGGGGCCCGACGGGGGTAGGCGACGAATTCCTGCTCGCCGCCCCCGCCCAGAACCTCCGAAGGCGCGCCAAACCCCGCCCGAACCCACTCACAGCCGACCCGACGTGAAGCCGCCGGCGCGGCTCGGACCGCCTCCGCCAACTCCGCGGACTGCGTCGGCGCCCTCAGCCAACGCCTCCATCGAGTTCTTCAACACAGTCGGCGGAGACCTCACGCCGACCGAGGCCGCGGATCCGGCGCGTGTGCTTGAAGGCTACGGCAAGGCGCTGGAGCTCAACGAGATCGAGAGCCGCCGGCAGGAGCTTGAGCCTCGTCTAGACCGCCAAGGCGGCCGGCGCTCCGGTTCCGACGAGTAGTGCACCACCCTTTTGGAGACCTGACGATAAGACGACCGCGTGACTGGATAGCGAAACTGGAGCCTAGATCTGTGCCCGCCAGCGGGCCGCCCATGTTCCTCAACCAGCGTCCGACCGAAACCAAGGCGGGCGCCCTCGCACGCAGGAGCGCGAAGTGGCCGGCGGTGGATCGACTTTTCCTCGCGCCAGCAGCGGAGGCGGAGGAGCGGCAGGCCAGCAACGGTAACCGGGTCGCCCCATAGCAGCTTCGTCACCGTCACGTCGCCGGCACCTGCTACGATGCGCGTGTAGGGCAGCAAGGGGCGAGCGGCGATGGCTATCGGCGAACATGCGAGCATGCACACGGTCATCCGCGAAACGGTCTCAGCCCTGAAGGAGGCGGCACGGCACATCGACAAAGCCGAAGGGCATGTCACCGAAGACCAGCTCAAAGACATCGAAGCAGGAGTAGAGGACTTGCTGAAGGCTCTTAAGCGGAAGACGGGCAAGGGCTCCGACCAGGCCTAACGATCGAGCGCCGCTCTCGGCTTGCAGGCCACATCGGAAGCGGCGCGCGACACCTGACGACGTTGCCGACGCGCGGAGCAGTCGGTTCTTGGTCGTCGACACGCGGCTTCACGTTGTCGACGGGGTTGGTGGGGGGCAGGCGTGAGGCGTGCGGCCCTGCGCGTCGATCGGCTGGAAGGGCTTTGCTAGAGTCGCGCGCGAAACAGCTCGACAGTGTAACGACAGATCGAAATCGATGACGACAGGACACGTCTTTATCGCGACCAGCCTGGACGGTTTCATTGCTCGACCCGACGGCGATATCGGCTGGCTCCACGAAATCGATGCTGCTGGCGAGGACCATGGCTACGACGCAATGCTGGAGTCAGTCGATGGCTTGGTCATGGGCCGCCGGACCTTCGACAAAGTGCTCAGCTTTGAGGCTTGGCCATACACAAAGCCTGTGATTGTGCTGAGCAGGACAATCGACGGCGGCGACGTACCGGCAGCGTTGCGTGAGAGAGTGAGGCTGAAACAGGCGGAGCCGCAAGCACTTATGGCAGAGCTCGACCGAAACGGTTGGCGCAGGGTCTACGTCGACGGCGGACAAGTAATACAGTCTTTTCTGCGCGAGGGGCTGATCGAGACGATGCAAATCGCACGGATACCCCGGTTAATTGGCCAGGGCGTGCCACTATTCGGCACACTAGAGGAAGACGTGCCGCTGGAACATGTCGAGACCCGAAGCTTTCCTTCGGGTCTCGTCAGCTCACTCTACAGAGTGAAGATCAAGCCTGTGCAGTAGAGTGAGCACACTGTTCTAACGGCGACCGACCGAACACGAACGTGCGCCTTCGGTGGATTGCGTCGAGAAAGTCGGTTTTCGCGGGGCGCTGAGGTCCGCAATCCTGACAGTGACTCGTAGCGGCGAAGTCCGCGGCGCGACATGGTGTGAGATCGACACGGACGCGAACGTGTGGACCACTCTCCCTCCTCGCTGAAGCCAAGATCGGCCGCGAGCTGGAGGCGGCCCAGGCAAGGGGCGAGGTTGCTACCCGCGAAGACGGCGTGAACCAGCATCGGAGCGAGGGTGCCCAAACTGCGTACACCCAACCCGTAACCCTCCCCGACCTAGGCATTCCCCGCCAACGCGCATCGGAGATGAAGGTGCTCGCCAAGCTCGGCGACGATGAGATCGAGCGTGAGATCAAGAGCGCCACGATGGTTCCATCGGCCGGCTTGGAGCACGTTCTACGGCAACGTGGAACGGCGTGGGCTGCTCGACGCGGGCGATGAGGGGGGCGGATGATAGGTGACGGCGTTTGGCGCGCTAGCGTCTCTACGCTGCGACGTTCTCCGAAGCAGACGGCCATCGACCCGGCGGAAGCAGGTGATACTCGACATGCTGCCCTCATCCGTTGGGCGAGAGTAGCCATGCGCCGGGCTACGGATCGGGTGGCGATTGGAACGTGTGGCCCAGGCTGCGTTGGCCTCGGCAGTGGTCGCCAGCCTGCGGTGTGTTTCTGGGACGCGGCCTCAGCGATCGGGCGTCGCCTCGCGATCGCCAGCCGCGCACCTACCCAAAGACACGGCTATGGCGTAGGGCGTTTGCTAACTTGCTCATAGGCTCCGCCTTGATTCGTTCGAGGACCCGCACGCACCGTGGCGCCCATCCGTGCCCATGTGGAGTTCGATGCGGCGTCGGTCGCGCCGCGCGACCGGGTCGAGGCGTGGCGCGACTTCTATTCCGGCTTCACGCACGTCCATAGCCTGGCGCCCAACGAAGCAGCGATCCGCGCCCACCTGCGCGCCTGGCGCATCGGTGATCTCATCTTTGGGCATCACACCTACGGCCCGTCGGTTACCAGCATGGCCGCCGACAACCGTTTCGACGACCGCCTGATCCTTCGCGTGCTCCTCCGGGGCATGACCCGCGGCATCGTCGGCGATGCGCCGCTGGTGATGAAGCCGGGTGCCGTCTACCTGCGGGACCGCAGTCACGGGTTCTATGGCGTGCACAGCGACATGGAAGTGCTTTCCTTGTCCGTGCCCTACGGGGCGGTCGGTTACGACCCTACGCGCTTCACGGGGCCGCTCGCGTTCGACTTCGGCGCGCCGCGCGGCCGTATCCTTCGCGCCAACATCGAAGCCATCCACGCCAGCCTTCCCGCCCTCACGCCCGACGAAGGCCAGCTGATGGCCGAAGGTGTGAGCGCGTTGTTGCGCACGTTCGTCAGGCGCGACACGAAGGACGATGGCGGGCGCCAGTCCTTCGAGAACGCGCGCGAGCTGGCGCTGCGCCGCTATATCGACGACCACCTGCGCGATCCGAGCCTCACCATTCCGCAGATCTGCCAGGCGATCGGCGTGTCTAGGGCCACGCTGCAGCGAGTTTTCGCGGCCGACGGTGGGGTGGGCCGCTTTGTTCTGCATCGCCGACTGGAGCGGGCGTTGCAGGATCTTGCGCAGAGCGCGCCGCGGCGCGGGCTCGTTACAGCGGTCGCCGAGCGTTGGGCCTTTGCCGACGCGGCGCATTTCGCACGGCAGTTCCGCGCGCGCTTCGGGTTTCGCCCCATCGAGGTCGTCGGCAGCGCGTTTTTGCCCGTCCTCGACCACGACGCGCCCAATGCGCTCCGCGTGACGCGCGCACCGACCCTGGTCTCGTCCCTCGCGAGCCTGGTCGCCTGAGCCACGCGCGCCGTCCTGTTCGACGTCCGTTCCGGGCGTGAGACGCTCGTACAGCAAACTTGAGACGCTCGTTCAATGACCGCTGTTCGCCCCGCGCCTAGGCTCAGGTCGCACGCGCTCGGGAGCGTTGCGGAGCCCAACACAGCGCGCGAACGCAAATGTCGCGAAAGAAGCGACGTCTTCCAGAGCCGTGCTCTGGCCGTTCCGAGACGGGTTCTTGTGAGGCCGGCAGCCGCGGGGTGAGGGCGGCACCGTCTTTGGCGATTTAGGGGAGACAAACGATGGGACAGATTCCGGTCAGTTCGAGTGACGCGGACTATCGCTATTTGTACGATCTTCGTTTTTATAAAGAAAAAAGTCTCAAAGAAGCCGAAATTCCATCAAACTCAGCGCAAATATATTACGGCAAAGACTGGTTAGACGAGGTTTCTCAGAATTACACTGGCTACAACCTATTCCCATCTGGCACAAATGCATTCATTAATTATGATCAAGGCAAAAACGGGGAAAACGTCGATTTCGGTTATCACTTGTTTGTCAGAGCCGCCGCACTATCGCCGACGCTGTTGAAAGGCGGGGTCGACGAAGCCACTTTGAAAATCGGCGACGTCATTGAACAGCCGCTCGCGGAGAACATCGACTCTGACGACAGTTATGATACCAACGATGCGTATTTGGGTACCAGCCGCTCGGGCGTTGCCTTTCTCGGCCCCGGCGATGACACTCTCGACGGGGCTGCTCTCAATGATCTTCTGGTCGGTGGCGATGGCGATGACCAGGTTTACGGTGCCGAGGGCAACGACACTCTATATGGTGACTATAGCAATGTTCCAGTTTACAAAGTAACTGGAGCGCCAAATCCGTTCTCTAGTCCTATTAATCCTCTACCGAATTTTCCTTTATCTGACGATCCAAACCAGGCGCTCATCGTGCAGCCCAAGACCGGCTTCTTCGAAGCGTCGGACGCGAAGCTGCGGCCGTCGATGCAGACCGGGCAGGTATACGGACTGCTCTTGCCCGACGAGGACTCTCCGGCACGCCAGGGTGTCGGCGGACCGGGCACCGAGCCGACCGGCAACGATTTGCTCTACGGCGGGGCCGGCGCCGACATGCTCTACGGCGGTCCCGGTGATGACGAGCTTCAGGGCGGACCACGCGGCCAGGGCTGGACCGACCAGCTCGTCGGCGGCCCCGGTGCCGACATCCTCTATCTCACCTACGACGAGGCGTCGAACAACCAGAACGCCGCGGCCGGCGGCTGGTGGTCTCAATGGGGCGATGACATCGCGAGCAACAGCGTCGGCAAGGCAACCGAGACGATTCTTGAACTGTTGACGAAATCCGTATCGAAAGACATTTTTGAAAAAGCTGTTGGAGGGACGATTCTAGGGGGAATTGTTGAAGATGTAGGAGACATAGTAAAAGATTTGTTTTCATCGTTGTTCGAAAAGACCAAGCCGGCGCCGCCGCCGAAGCCGACCGGCGAAGACGTCATGGTCATCAAGGACTTCGACCCCCGCGAGGACGTGCTCTACATTCCGATTACCCCGGGAACGGCGGGTATCGAAAAGGAGTTCTTTACCAGTGCAGCCGTGCCGGGATTGTCCGGCTGGGGCATGAAGTTCACGAACAAAGCGGAGAACAAGGTCTTCGCGGAGGTGTTCCTCAGCGCAGACTTTCTGCAGGACTTCGACATGACGCCCACGGATGGCTCTGTTGAGGCCTTCATCGATGACGTGCTCCAAGAAGGCTTGCTCGTGGAAGCCGGGGACGACCCGAACACCGGCGGCATTCAGAACCCGGGGAGCGTCTATCCGTTCGCCAACGACCCATCGCACTATGTGAGCGGCGAGGTGCCCGACGGGGTGGCCGACACGCTGCCGCTCTCCGCGCCGGCGTCGACGAGCGCCTACATGTTCGGCGCACTCGGCCCGAAGTTCGTTTTTGGGCCGAACACCAGCAAGGGTACAGCCAATGTCGCCGGGACGTACTTCGGCGACACGTTGAGCGTCAACCTGAAGGGCTTCCTGCCCGAGACCTGGCTGGCTCAGCAAAACGCGCCGACCTTGAGTGTGCTTCCCTCGAACGTCCTGGGCTATGCAGGCGACGACATCATCTACGGCGGCAACGGCCCCGACACACTGTACGGTGGCGATGGAAACGACACCCTCTACGCCTTCGGCACCAACAGTAACTCAGGTACCGAGCAGGCCGAGAACCTGTGGGGCGAGGATGGCAACGACGTTCTGAACGCCGGTGGCACGAACGCCAACCTCTATGGCGGTGCCGGCGTGGATCTGGCGACGTTCGTGCTGTCGCCCTTCAGCGTCAGTGTCAACCTCGAGGACGGCACCGGGCGCGACACCGGCAAGGACCGGAACGGCGAGCCGCCAAGCCTCGACAACGTCTACACGTTCGACAGCATCGAGAACCTGCAAGGCACGAACCAGGCGAACTATGCCGACAAGCTCACGGGCAACTCGGAGGCCAACGTCTTCTACGCAAGCGCCGGCGCCGACATGATCGACGGCGGTGGCGGTGACGACACCTACAGTTTTGCGACTGTCCGCGGCGTTGCCGGTGTCGACAGTCCCCTGACGGTGACGAAGATCGCCTACGCGGGCTCGACGTGGACCGTCGACGCAGAGATCACCGCGGAGGTCGCCAACGAGAAGGCGGAAGTCGTGGTCGGCACCCTGACGTCGAGCGACACGCTGACCGGCATCGACAGGATCGAGCTCACGAAGTTCGACGACACGTTGGACTTCAGCGACGCGACCCGTGCCTTGACGGTGCTGGCGCTTGCTGGGGACGACACGGTGAACGCCGGGTCGGGCGACGACGTCCTGGACGGTGGCGAAGGCACGGACACGCTCGCCGGCGGCGACGGCGCCGACCAGATCGCGGGGCAGCAGGGCGGCGATACGCTCAGAGGCGGTCCCGGCAATGACCTCATCTGGGGTGGCCAGCTCGACGGCATCGCCGGCGATGCGGGCGACCTGATCACCGGCGGCGACGGCGACGACGAGCTCCTCGGTCAGGAAGGCGAAGACAGGCTCTATGGCGACTTCGAGGATGGCACCGGCACGGGCAACGACCTGATCTATGGCCAGCAAGGCGACGATGTGATCGACGGCGGCGGTGGCAACGACACGCTGATCGGCGGTCCCAACTCGACGACCGGCGACCAGATCGCCGGCGGCGCTGGTGCTGATCTGTTCCAGGACACCGAGGCCAACTACGTCCACGATCTGCTGACGATCGACGCCGCCGACACGATCCAGATCCAGGGCCGCACGACCAAGGTCACCCTCGGCGGCACCTCCGGGTCGACGTTCCACGTCGCTCTGAGCGACAGTACGAGCTTCGACTTTACGTCGACCGACGGGACGACCTTCGCCGACCTGACCCAGGTGATCAAAGACGGCGACCTCTTCCTCTATGGACCCAGCGCGCAGATCGACAACACCGGCTCCGAGATCTTCTACGGCTCGACGGCCGCCGACGTCATCGCCGCGGGTCGAGGCGACGATGTCGTCTACGGCGAGCAGTCCGACGACCTGCTGGCTGGCCAGCGTGGCAACGACGTGCTGCACGGCGGTATCGACCGCGACTACCTGCGCGGCGGTTCGGGTGCCGACAAGCTCTTCGGCGGGTGGCACAGCGACATGCTCGAAGGCGGCTTTGGCAACGACGTGCTCGTCCCCGGCGCCGGCCTCCACGACGTCGTGACCACCGGCCGCGGCGCCGACATCGTCGTGTTCGGCGCCGACCTGGCCAACGGTGTCGTCGACGCGACGACCATCACCGACCTCGACACCGCGCGCGACGCGATCGACCTCGGCGGTTTTGACATCGTCGACGTGGAGCGCACGCCGACAGGCATCGCGCTGAAGCTAGGCCTCGATGAGGACACGGTCAGGGTCGAGGGCGTTACCGACGTGAGCCTCATCACCTTCGTCGAGGACACGCTGCTGTAGCGCGCCGATGCCAACAAAGGAGACAGTGTTGTCGGGCTAGGCGACGGCCGCCGTCTCTACCCAGACGGTTGCCGAGCCACGCCGGGCTGCGGCGCGACCATCGGCGATGCGGTCAGGGTGCGCTCGACCGGCTTCTCCTCGAGCCTGGGCCCTCGATTGTCTCAGGGACGTGGTCTAACCCAGCGCCTGCGGCCCGTTCGACGATAGCGGGCCGCAGGTGTGTTTCGTGGTTCGCCTGGTCCGCGGACCTACCCAACCAGAGACGGTGGCGCGTTCGCGGTAGCGGGAACCGGGTGAGGACCATCAGGCCTGAGCGGCGAGGCTCTTCTCAAACGGGAATGGGGATTGAGGAGTGGCGCATCTCTCCGCGGTCGCTGCTGCGCGAGATCGCGAACAACAGGAACTGGGCGTAGGGCGCACCGTCGGTGGTCTCGGTCACATCGCCTTACAAATGAGCACTCGTCCGTGCGATGACGGCTGGCGTGAGCTCTCTCACCGGCAACCAGGGTGTCCGCCGGCGGTTTGTGCGATGACCGTTGGCGCAGAGCAGCACCAAGCCCCAATGGGCCACGTTCAGAAGCCGCTTGCCGTCGGTGGCTGAGATGATCGGCGCGATGTTGTAGCGCTGTTCAAGGTTCGCTCGCTGGCTACCGAGGTCGAGGGTGACCGCGCGCTCTAGCCGTTCAACAGGGGCGTAGCGGAGGTAGCGGCCGCACATGTATTGGTTTTTCTCGCGGGCATGTGGGGCTGTGCGACCTTCGGATAGTCTTGCGTGTCGAAATCGGCTAGCGAGGCCAAAGCCTACCTCGCTGTCAGTGGCGACACTAACTTCACCAAGGATTTCAGAGGGTTGCTTGGTGGGCGTATAAGGACTCGAACCTTGGACCCGCTGATAAGAGTCAGCGCAAGTTGAAGATCAGCCTCGCACCGATCGGGTTGAAAGAGGCCGAAGCGTGAGTGCGCATCGGTTCCGGAACTGCGGCGCACGAACTTCGGAGCGCTGCGCAGGCGGGCCGAGATCGGACGGCGCCGGCGGTGGGATCTCGACGACCAGAATGCCGAGAAAGCGTGTTTCTGTGCGTGAGGGACCAGACAATCGAGATCCGCTCCACGCAGAACCCCGGGATTTCCGCGGAACAGGACAAGCCAATGACCATGGTCTTAGGTTCGGAAGACGTACCTATGCCGCGTTTCTCTGCTTCGAGTTTGCGTGCGGTGGCGATGTGGGTGGCGCCGATGTCGTTTGCGAGGATGGCGGAGGTTGGATGATGCCAGCGAACAGGCAACGTGACGGGGCGGTGATGCCGCGCAGCCCAGGGAGGCCGAGAGGCGCGGTGACGGCTAAGGCAGGCGCGTCAGCGTCCGATGTGGCGAAGCGGCTGAAGTACGACCCAACCGCGGCTGCGGTGGCGGTGCTGAAAGAGGTCGAGAAGCAGCACCGGAAGGCCGATCGAGGCGAGCCGGATGCGAAGCCGCAGATGAGCCGGAAGGAGCTGCTGGAGTATCATTTGAACCCGGCGCGCGCGTCCCACAAGTTCGAGCCTGGTGCCGTGATGCGCTCACTACCTCAACGGCGCCCGCCATCCTGCTTGCACGGCCTCGCGCTCAGAATCGAATGAGCGCTTGCCATCAAACCGCTCTGAGCGCCGGCTGCCCTCAGCTCTCGCGGCTCCATAGGCGCTCGGCCATCGAACCACCCCGAGCCTCCACGACGGCACAGGCGTCGAGGATCGTTTGCTCGCGAAAGCGCCGTCCGACGATCTGCACGCCCGTCGGCTGGACCGCGCTGAGGTGCGCCGCGGCGATCCCGGCTGGCAGCCCCAGAAAGTTCATGACGAACGACCAGGCACCGGCGCCGATGGTTTCGCGCGCCGTCTCGATACCCGCGACATCGCGGTCGGGGGCGAAGAACGGGGTCGGCAATAGCGGCGTGAGCACGAGCGGGTAGGTGTCAAGGAAGGCGTTCCACGCCCGGGCATAGAAGCTCCGCTTGGCCATCGCGGCGAGCAGTTCCGTCCCGCCATAGGGGGGGAACATCGCGTGGTAGTGCGCAAACACCTGGTTGATCGTCGGAGAGCCGTAGCTGCGGATCACCTCGCCCAAAAGCGCCTCGGTCTCACCCAACAGGGCGCGAATGCCGACCTCGCCGATCTCGCGAACCAGGGGTGCTTCCGCGGGCTCCACCGCGTAGCCCGCGTCCGCCAACGCCGCGGCTGCAGCATCCAGCGCGGCGCGCACGTCCGCGTGCAGCGGGAAGCCCTCGGTCTGCGTGCAGAATGCAACCCGGACGGGCCTCTCCAGAGCGGGCTGGTCAAAGGGCTGCGGCACGTGCCAAGGATCGCGCCCGTCCACAGCCACGAGCGCGCGCATCCCGAGCGCCACATCGGGCGCGCTACGCGCGATTAGCCCCTGCGCCGACATCGCCTGGGCGAGCATGCCGCGCTCCGCCGGCTGGCTGGGGTTGAAGGCCGGTACGCGGCCAATGCCCGGCTTCACGGTGGCCGCCCCACAGGCCAGCGACGGGAACCGCAGCGAGCCGGCGATGTCGTTGCCGTGAGCGAGCGCGCCGATGCCTGCCATAACCGCCGCCGCGGCGCCGCCGGAGGAGCCGCCCGGCGACACGTGGGGCCCCCAGGGGTTATGAGTGCGTCCGTGCAGTGGGTTGTCGGTGTCGGCGCGGAACGAGAACTCGGGCGTGTTGGTCCGGCCGATGATGACGGCACCGGCCTTGCGTAGGTTGGCAACGACCGGCGCGTCCTCGCTGGCGATCATGTCGGCGAAGGCAACAACGCCGTTGGAGGTCGCTTGCCCGCGCTGATCGACGTTGATCTTGATGGTAACGGGCACGCCATGCAGAAGCCCAAGCGGCTCGCCCCTCGCCTGCGCCTCGTCGAGCGCCGCAGCCGTCGCCATCGCCTCCTCGGCGCAAGGCACGACCACAGCGTTGAGGCTGGGGTTGATCGCTTCCATTCGACCGATTGCGGACGCCGTCGCCGTGCGTGCCGAAACCTCACCCGTCCCGATCCGACCGCGCAGGTCGATTGCGGAGAGCCGCCAGAGCTCGTCGTCCATGGCCGTCCTTCTTGGTTTCGTCCGTTGGCTTCACTTAGGCGGGCCTACACTGCCAGTCACGCGGACCATGGAAGCCCTCCTCGACGGGGAAGCAGGCGCTCTGACGCGCAAGGCTCTGGAGTTGGCCCTGGAGGGCGACACGACGGCTCTGAGGCTCTGTATGGAGCGCATAGCGCCA
>JANQNY010000065.1 GCA_028279345.1 Geminicoccaceae bacterium | reverse complement strand
TGGCTCCAAGAAGCGCAACGGCTCGGGGATCGGCACCTGGTAGACGAGGATCTGCCCAGCCTCGAGCGGCTCTTCCGGGATGCGGTGGCGCGTCTGGATGAGGGTTGCCTCGGCGGTGGCCTCCGTCGTCCGCACGCCGGTCATGCGCACGAAGAACCGGCGGATCGAAACCGCGTTGGTCGTGTCGTCGGCGCCCTGGTCGATCACCTTGAGGACGTCGTCCGGACCGATGCAGGCGGCGGTGACCTGGATGCCGCCGGTGCCCCAGCCATAGGGCAGGGGCATGTCGCGCGAGGCGAACGGCACCTGGTAGCCGGGGATCGCCACCGCTTTGAGAAGTGCGCGGCGGATCATGCGTTTGGTCTGCTCGTCGAGATAGGCGAAGTTGTAGCCGGCCTCGGTCATTCGCCGACCGCTTCGAGCAGGTGCGGATCGGAGATCCAGCCCTCGATCGGATCGGCCGAGGGTGGCACGCCGAAGCCGTCGCCTTGACAGTACGCCCATCCGGCCTGGACCGCGCAGAGCACCGCGTCCAGCTCGTCGGCGAGGGGGTCGTCGATGAGGTCATTGGCCTGTGCCGCCGACACGGAGAGCGCGAAGCCGTAGGTGCGTGCGAGGCGCGGACCGGCCAACTCCTGGACCAGCTGGATGCGGGCGTTGCGGCGCTCGGGCTCGTCTAGACCCTTGTACTTGAGCGAGCCCAGCAAGGCGCGGACCATGACACCCGGATAGGCTTCGACCGCGACGCGACTGGTGTCGCCATCCTCCTGCAGCAACGGAATGTAGAGACCGCTGTCGGCGAGCCGGACCGCGCCTTCGAACCACATCTTCGCGACGGGTGTGCCGTAGAGCGTCTGCGGGCTTTGGCTACGCGCCAGACGGTCGGTGACGCGCCGGTGCTGCTTGTCGCCGGTGGCCCGGTCGGCCTTGTAGTCCTCCAACGCCGTGACGAAGCGCGCGCGTCCGAGCCAGTGGGCATAGGCCACATAGGCCTGCCACGAGAGCGGGCGCTTGAGCGGCCAATCGACGGTCTCGACGAAGCGCCGGGCTTGGCCGAAGGGGAAGTCGAAGCCGCCGACCCATGGTCCGGGGGCGTTCAGCATCGCTTCGAAGCTACGGAAACCATGGAGATGGTCGATGCGTTCGAGGCGTAGCACGGTGCCGTCGAGGACGCAGCGCGCCGCGGTGATCGGCTTGACGCGCGCGGGCGCGCTGGTGAAGTCGATGCCCAGGATTCTCAAGCTGCCGTGTCCCGACCGACGCGTGTCGCTTGGGCATGTTCCTCCCTGAGCCGCCGGATGATCTCGAGCTCGCCCTGAAAGTCCACGTGGTGCGGCAGCTTCAGGTGCTCGACGAAGCCTGTTGCCTGCACGCTGTCCGAGTGGCTGAGCACGAACTCCGCGTCCTGGCTGGGTGCGCCCACCTCCTCGCCGAGCTCGGCGGCCCTGAGCGCACGGTCGACCAGCGCCATGGCCATCGCGCGGCGTTCGGCGTGGCCGAAGACGAGCCCATAGCCGCGGGTGAACTGCGGCGGCTCCTTCGCCGTGCCCTTGAACTGGTTGACCATCTGACACTCGGTCAGCTCGATTTCGCCGAGCTCGATGGCGAAGCCAAGCTCCTCGGGCACCAGCTCCACCGTGACCTCGCCCATGCGTAGCTCGCCGACGAACGGGTGCGTCACGCCGAAGCCGCGTTGGCTCGCATAGCCGAGCCCGAGGAGGAAGCCTTCGTCCCCCCGGGCGAGGTTCTGCAGCCGCAGATCGCGGCCGCACGGGAAGAGCAACGGCTCGCGGGTCAGATCACCCACGGACGCGTCGAGGGCATCCGGCGCCTCGGTCTGGATCAGCCCCTCGTCGTCGAGAATGTCGCTCACCCGGGGCATCGCTGGAGAGACCTCGTCCGTCTCGGCTTCGGTCGCGTCCGTCGCAGGCGCACCTTCGGCAAGCAGCTTGAAGTCAAGGATGCGGTGCGCGTAGTCGAAGGTCGGACCCAAGACCTGCCCGCCGGGCAAGTCCTTGTAGGTCGCCGAGACCCGGCGCTTGACGACCATGGCTCCGGTATCGACGGGTGTCGAATAGCCGAACCGCTCGAGCGTCGTCCGATAGGCACGCAGCAGGAACGCCGCCTCGACCAGATCACCGCGGGCCTGCTTGATGGCCAACGCCGCGAGCTCGCGGTCGTAGCAGGAACCTTCGCCCATCACGCGGTCGCAGGCGAGCTGGAGCTGCTGTTCGATCTGCTCGACGGAGAGTTCCGGCACGGCCGGATCGCCCCGTCGCGCCTCGGCGAGCCATTCGTGCGCCGCCTCGATCGCGCGCTCGCCCCCCTTGACCGCGACGTACATCGCCTCAGTCCTCCACGATCCGCGTACTCCGCGGCAGGCCGACGACGCCCTCGGCGCAGAACAGGTACATGTCGACGCCGCGCGGGAACCGCTCGTAATTGTCGGCCCATTGGCCGAGGAAGTCGAAGGGTAGGCCCTCGACGCCGAGCCGGCGCGCGGTCGGAATGCCTGGCCCGCGCCACGTCCAGCCGGAATCGGGCGTCAACGCCGTCACCTCGACGAGGAGCGTTGTGGACTGGTCCGGATAGCTGTCGCTGCCGAGGGCGAAGTCGGCGAGCGCCGGTAGGCGCACGCCGTCGGCAGCTAGCGCGAAGCTCGCCCGCGCGGTCTCGTCGGTGAGCGGCGCGCCCGCATGGAAGCGGAGCCCATCCGCCAGGGCGGAAAGCTCGGGCGCAAGCCATACGGGGGTCTCGTAGTCGATGAGCGTTAGCGCCGCCGCATAGAGGCCGCCGCCGGTGCCCGCGGGCGGCGCCGGCAGGTCTTCCGGAAGTCGGCAGACGCGACCGGGTTCGGCGAGCGCTTGCAGCAGGCAGCGAAACACCGACTGCGGACCGAGCGCGGCATCGGCGAAGTGTTGCGTCTGCATCATTCGCCTCTGGCCACCGTGAAGAACTCGACCCGCGTCGTCGCGGCTTTCGTCTCGACCTGCTGCCGGCGTCGGGCTTGGGCCGCTGCCAGTGGCTCGATGACCTTGGCCAACAGGTTCGGCCGCTGCTGCGGGTCCTGCAGGAGCGCGTCGAAGCGCGCGGCCATCTCCGCGTGGCGCTTGTCGCGACCGCGGACATAGGCAAGCCCCACATGGCCAGTCGCTGCTGTCATGGCGGCACGTGTCACGGTCATCTCACCGACGTTGAAGCGCTGGCCGGTCCCGCCGGCGCGACCGCGTACCATGACGAGACCGGTCTGGGTCGCCCGCGCTGGCGTGAAGGTCGCATCGCCACCATGTTCCAACCAAAGCTGATCGAGCGCCGTCGGTTCCGCGCGGGCGAGAACCCCCATCCACCGTTGGCGTGCTCGCAGCACCGCGTCATGATCTAGATGTCTAGACGACATCAGGCGAGCCTAGCTAGCTTCGTGCAACAGGTAAACCACTGTACGGTGATGGCTTGATGACAAGCGACGCTGCAGGAGCCGAGCTACGCAAGGCGCCCGGCGTGAGCCGCTGGCAGCAGATTCGCGACATGCTCGCCGCCGACATTGCGCAGGGGCGCCTCGCCAACGGCGATCGTCTGCCGAGCGAGCAGGCCTTGGCGGTGCGCTTTGCCGTCCATCGCCACACCGTGCGTCAAGCGCTGAAGGCGCTCGCGGCCGCCGGTCAGGTGCGCACCGAGCATGGTCGTGGCAGCTTTGCTTGCACCGAGCCGCTGCGCTATGCGCTGGGCGGGCGCACCAGCTTCACCGCCAATGTCACCGATCAGGGCCGCGCCGCCGGGCGGTGTCTTGAGCTCCTGGAAACCATCCGCGCGCCGGCCGCGGTCGCAACGCCGCTCGACTTGAGCCGGGGCGCGCTGGTGCTTCGCGCGTTGACGATCGCCACGGCCGACGACGTGCCGGTGGCCCAAGGCGCACATCACTTTCCGCTGAGCCGGCTGGCTGGGATCGAGGCGGCGATCCGCACCACCGGTGGCATCAGCGCGGCGCTTGCCGCGTGCGGTGTCGGGTCGTTTCGGCGCGCGCGTACGCGCATCTCCACCCGCCCTGCCACGGTCGAAGAGGCGGTGGCGCTCTCCATGGCGCCGCAGCAGCCGGTGCTGATCACCGAAGGTTTGGACGTCGATCCCGAAGGCGTGCCAATCCAGTTCGGCATCACCGCCTTCTGCGGCAGCCGCGT
This sequence comes from Geminicoccaceae bacterium, assembly GCA_028279345.1. GTDB lineage: Bacteria > Pseudomonadota > Alphaproteobacteria > Geminicoccales > Geminicoccaceae > JAAAPF01. The sequence goes on along the minus strand of JANQNY010000065.1, from coordinate 52,790 downwards.
CGAGCTCGACGTCGCGACCTAACCGGTAGCACGGCCACTGTTGACGCCACGTCGGCGTTGCGCTGCCGATAGCGAGCCGCCATGCGTCAAGCGCCGAAGCTACGTCGCCTTGCGCCTGCTGCACCTACTCGCCGCGGCACCAGCTTCAAACGTTCGGCATCGAAGACGTCTCCAGGCTTGGTCAAGGCTTGGGGCTCGTCGTCGACGGCCGGCAGGTCTAAGGGCGGACGAAGCTGCCAGTCGTTGGAGCGTCAAGTCCTTGGTGGTCCTGAAACACGGCTTCATGCCACCTCCAGAACGATTTTCCCAACGTGCCCCTTCTCGCCAAATGCTCTCTGCGCCACTTGGATGTCGCGGAGCGGGTAGGTCACGGCGACAAGGGGCTTGATGTCCCCGCGCTCGATGCGTCGCACCAGGCTACCGAAGACTTCTGGCTCCAGAACCGTGCAGCCGAACAAGCTCAGGTCCTTGAGGTAGAGTGTGCGCACATCCAACTCGACGCGTGGGCCGCCGATTGCACCGGCAACGGCGTAGCGTCCGCCGGAACGAAGGACGTCCAACAGCGAGGGCCATTTCGGGCCGGCCACCAAGTCGATCACGGCATCGACGCTGTTCGTGCCAAGCTCCGACACAAGATCGGCGTCACGGTCGAGCGACTTATCGGCGCCAAGCTGCGACAGGGTTGGGGATTTCGATGGGCTCGTAACGGCGATGACCTGGGCACCGCGCGCCCGCGCCAGTTGCACGGTGGCCGACCCGACACCGCCTGATGCGCCCGTGACCAACACGGTCTCATTCTCTCGAACGAGCGCGCGGGTCAGCATGTTTTCGGCCGTGGAGTAGGAACACGGAAAGGATGCCAGTTCCACGTCGGTGAGATGGCTTTCGATGGCGTAGGCATGACGCGCGGCAACGCGGGTGTACTCAGCAAAGCCGCCGTCGCACTCAGAGCCAAAGTACCATGGAGTTTCGAGGACTTCGCCGTTTGCCTCGCGGATACACGGTTCGATGAGAACCCGTTCGCCGATGCGCGCCGGGTCCACCTCCGTGCCAACGGCGACGATCTCACCGCAGACATCGGCGCCTTGGATGCGCGGCAAGGCGAGCGGCCTGCCGGACCACGTCGCGTCCTCGGCTGCGGCGTCACCCTTGGAGTACCAGGCGGTGCGCGTGTTGATGTCGGTGTTGTTGACGGCTGCGGCCGCGACCTTGACGAACACGTCGCTCTTGGCCGGGACGGGGATCGCCAGATCGTCACGCCACTTCAGCATTTCGGGGCCGCCATGGCCGGTCAGGACAACGCCCGACATCATGCTATCTGAGTACATTGCGGCTTCTGTGCGCACCGGGACCACCGACGCTCGCGACAAACGGGCGGATTGTCAATTTGAGCTCGACGCGGCTGGGCGGCGTTCGCCAGCTCAGCGTCGGCGCAGCAAGCCGCGTCGGCCGACCAGCTCCACGAACGGTTCTGTATGGCCTCCGCGGCGTCGGAGGACGTTTGACGGCCGCCCTCCTAACACGACCCCGCTCGAGCCATGCCTCAGCCCTTGCGCCGCAGCGCGCGCCAGAGCTGGCTCAGGAGCCAGATCGGGATGACCACAACCGCGCCCATCAAGACGTAGCCGATGAGATCGCTGCCGGAATCGACCAGGTCACCAAGGAGCGCGCGGACCATGTCGGTCGCCCAAACCAAGGCCGCCGTGATGCGCTCGAGGAGGTTGTCGGGCGTCAGGTCTAGCCACGCCAGGACCAGGCCGACGACGAGCGACGCGAAGAGCAGGCGCAGCAGGGTTCCGAACGACAAGGGAGCCTCCGACGGTCGCACCGGCGGAAGGCTAGCCGCCGGCTTTGCTAGGGCCAAGGGCCATGCGTGGCCCGGGGTCACGCCCGAGGCTTCACACGCGGCGCCTGACGTGGCACACGCCCGCTCTCACCCTTCCGGTCCCTGTCCCATGCCGCACGCGCTGTCCGGCCTTTCGGCACTCGCACCCTCGACCGACCTGTTCGTGATCGACCTCTGGGGCACGGTCCATGGCGGCGTCGCGCCGTTCCCAGGGGTCGTCGAGACGCTTGACGCCATGCGCAGCGCCGGCAAGCACGTCGTCTTCGTGAGCAACGCCCCGGTGCGTGCCCATCACGTGGCACGGCATCTCGAACAGCTTGGCCTCGGCGAGCACTACGACGCGCTCCTCACCTCGGGCGAGGTCACCTGGAAGCACCTGTCCGAGCACTATCCTGGCCAGCTCTATCACGGGATCGGACCCAGCTGGGCGCGGCTCTTGCACGAGGACCTGCCGCATGCCCGCGCCGACCGGCTGGAGGTGGCTGAGCTGTTGCTCGTCGTCGGCTTGGACGAGGACCGCCCCGAGCCTGGCGCCTACGAGGCCGAGCTGCGGGCTGCACGAGCCCTCGAGCTCCCGTTGGTTTGCGCTAACCCGGACCGCATGATCGTCGTCCAGGATGGCACCTACAGCTGGTGCGCCGGGGCCATTGCCGACCTCTACGCGGCGATGGGTGGCAAGGTCGATTGGCTCGGCAAGCCCGAAAGCTCGATCTTCGAGGAAGCGGCCGCGATCGTTGGCGTCGACGACCCGGCGCGGGTAGTCGTCGTGGGCGACGGGCTGCCGACCGACATCGCCGGTGCCAATGCCTTTGGCTGCCGGAGCGTCTTGCTCACCCGCGGCATTCATGCGCGCGAGCTGGGAGTCCCGCCGGGCGAGGTGGCGCAGCCGGAGCTGGTGGCACGGCTGCTCGACGGGCAGACCGCGCGGCCTGATCACGTCATGGCGACACTCGAATGGTAGCGATGGTGGAAGGGACGGGCGACGTCCGAGAGCTCTTGTCCGAGGCCAAGGTGTGGTGCGCGGTCGAAGCACAGCGGCTCGCCGAGCGCTATGCGAAGGCGCCGCCGACGGCCCCCGTGCTGTTCGAGACCGGCTATGGCCCCTCCGGACTGCCGCACATCGGCACCTTTGGCGAGGTGTTCCGCACGACGATGGTGCGTCGCGCGTTCGAGGAGCTGACCGGCCATTCGACCCGGCTGGTCGCCTTCTCCGATGACATGGACGGCCTCCGCAAGGTGCCGGACAACATTCCGAACCCGGACCTCGTCCGGCCGCACCTGCAGAAACCCTTGACCGACATTCCCGATCCGTTCGGCGAGGCTGAGAGCTACGGCCACCACATGAACGCCCGGCTCAGGCGCTTTCTCGACGCGTTCGGCTTCGACTACGAGTTCCAGAGCGCTACCGAGGCGTACCGCTCGGGCCTCTTCAATGCGACGCTCGTGCGGCTCCTAGAGCACTACGAGGCCGTCCGCCGGGTGGTGCTGCCGGTACTCGGGCCCGAGCGCCGCGCCACCTACAGCCCCATCCTGCCGGTCTGCCCGACCACGGGTCGTGTGCTGCAGGTGGCGATCGACGAAGTGCACCCTGCGCGCGGCAGCGTGGTCTACTCCGACCCCGATAGCGGCGCGCAGGTCGAGGTGCCGGTGACGGACGGCCGCTGCAAGCTGCAATGGCGCGCGGACTGGGCGCTCCGGTGGGCGGCGCTCGGCGTCGACTACGAGATGTATGGTAAGGACCTCATCGACAGCGCCAAGGTCTCCGCGCAGATCTGCCGCCAGCTCGGTGGCACCCAACCCGAGGGCTTCGCCTACGAGCTCTTTCTCGATGAGCATGGCCACAAGATCTCGAAGTCGATCGGCAACGGTCTCACCGTCGACGAGTGGCTGACCTACGGCCCCAAGGAGAGCCTGGCGCTCTTCATGTTTCAGTCGCCGCGCAAGGCGAAGCGGCTCTTCTTCGACGTGATCCCCAAGACCGTCGACGAATACGAGAGCTTCCGCGTGCGCTACGCCGAGCAGACGCCCGAGCAGCGGATCAACAACCCGCTCTGGCACCTGCACGAGGGCCGCCTGCCCCAGGACGACGTGCCCGTGAGCTACACGATGCTCTTGAACCTGGCCTCGGTGGTGAATGCCGAGAAGCCCGACGTGCTTTGGGGCTTCATCCGCTCCTATGTGCCGGGCATCGAGGCCGCCGACCACCCGCGGCTCGACGAGCAGGTTCGACGGGCGATCGCCTACTACCGCGATTTCGTGAAGCCTAAGAAGGCGTATCGGCTCCCCGACGATCGCGAGCGCGCGGCCATGGAAGAGCTGGAGCGGTTCCTGGCGGCGGGCGAAGTCCAGTCAGGCGAGGCGCTGCAGAACGAGGTCTACGAGATCGGCAAGCGCCACGGCTTCGACAATCTGCGTGCCTGGTTCCAGGCGCTCTACGAGGTGCTCTTGGGTCAGAGCGAGGGCCCGCGCATCGGCTCGTTCTTTGCGCTCTACGGCGTCGATAACAGCCAGGCGCCCGTCGCGCGCGCGCTCCGGGGCGAGCTGGTCGGAGCGGCCGGCGCCGCATGAGCGGTGCAGAGGACCGGCCGCGCAAAGCGGCGCTCGCAACGCTCGATGCCGTTCTCGGTCGCCCGCCGAAGCGCTTGGAGGAGGCGTTCGCGGCCGCCGCCGACGCCGCGGGGCTCGAAGGCCGCGACCGGGGCTTCGCGCGTCTCTTGGCCACCATGGTGCTGCGGCGCAAGGGTCAGCTCGACGCCGTGCTCGACCGTCTTTTGCGCTACCGTCCCAATGCCTTGACGGCCGCGAACCTGCTGCGCCTCGGCGCGTGTCAGCTGCTGCTACTCGACACCCCGCCCCACGCCGCAGTGGCCACGACCGTGGCGCTCGCACGTGCGAAGAAGCGGCCCGAGGCCGGGCTCATCAACGCCGTTCTCCGTCGCATCGCGAGCGATCGGCCGGCGCTCGGGCCAGTCGAGCGGAACCTCCCGGGCTGGCTGCGGCGCCGCTGGGAGCACGTTTACGGCGGCGAAATGGTGCGGCAGATCGCGGCGATCCAGGCGGAGGAGCCGCCGCTCGACTTGACGGTGCCGGCCGATCGCGACGCGTGGGCCGAGCGGCTGGGCGGGCGCCCGCTCGGGCCCAACACCGTGCGCCTGGAGCACCCCGGCGTCATTGGCGCGCTCGCGGGCTATGACGAGGGTGCGTGGTGGGTGCAGGATGCGGCAGCAACCTTGCCGGTGCTGTCCCTCGGCGATGTCCGTGGGCGGCGCGTGCTCGACGCGGCGGCCGCTCCCGGTGGCAAGACGGCGCAGCTCGCCGCTGCCGGGGCGCTCGTCACGGCCGTGGACAACGATGTGGACCGCATGGGGATGCTGCAGGACAACCTGCGCCGTCTCGGCCTGGATGTCGACGCGGTGGTAGCCGACCTCAAGAGCTGGCAGGCGCCCGCCTTCGACGTGGTGCTCTTGGACGCGCCCTGCTCGGCAACCGGCACCATCCGCCGCCACCCGGACATCCCGTGGCACCGGGACGAGGCCGACATCCGAAGCCAAGCTGAGGAACAGGCGCGCCTGCTCGATGCGGCGGCGGCGCTCATCGCACCGGGCGGGCGGCTCGTCTTCGCCACCTGCTCGCTCGAACCTGAAGAAGGTGAGGACCTGACGGCCGCCTGGTTCGAACGCCACTCGGAGCTGCGACGGGTCGAGGCCCCGGTGCCACCGCCCGCTGAGCTGGGCTTGCTGCCGCGTGGTAGGGGCGCTTGGCGATCATTGCCTTGCGCCGTCGAGGGCGGCATTGACGGCTTCTACTTCGCCCACTTTCGACGCGAGATTTCGGCATGACCAAGGCTGTGAGACGCGCCCTGCTGTCGGTCTCGGACAAGACCGGGTTGGTGGCTTTCGGCGAGGCTCTCGCAACGCGCGGCTTCGAGCTGGTCTCGACCGGTGGAACGGCGGCAGCACTTCGCGAAGCCGGTCTGGCGGTAGCCGATGTGGGCGCGCTCACCGGCTATGGCGAGTTCCTAGACGGGCGGGTCAAGACCCTGCACCCGGCGATCCACGGCGGGATCCTTGCGCGTCAGGATGATCCTCTGCACCTCAGCGAGGTCGAGACGCGCGACATCGCCCCCTTCGGGCTCGTCGTCGTCAACCTCTACCCCTTCCGCGAGACCGTGGCCGCCGGCGCAGCACCCGACGAGGTAATCGAGCAGATCGACATCGGCGGCCCGGCGATGGTCCGGTCGGCCGCAAAGAACCACGGCTCGCTCGCGATCATCACCGATCCCGCAGACTACGAGACCTGCCTGGAGGCGATGGACGCCGAGGGCGGCCTGCCCTTGGACCTGCGCCGCGAGCTTGCGGCCAAGGCGTTCGCCTACACCGCCGCCTACGACGCGGCGATCGCATCTTGGTTTCAAGGCCAGGCTGGCGACGCGCTGCCCGCGACGCTCGTTCTTGCCGCCGAGCGAGCGCAACGCTGCCGCTATGGCGAGAACCCACACCAGGACGCTGCCGTCTATCGGTTGAACGGAGCTTCGCCTGGTCTCGTCGGCGCGCGCCAGCTCCAAGGCAAAGAGCTCTCCTACAACAATTTCGCCGATGCAGACGCCGCCTGGGCGCTGGTGTGTGATCTCGACGGTCCAGGCGTTGCAATCATCAAGCACGCCAATCCCTGCGGCGTCGCAGTGGCCGATCGCCTCGACGTGGCCTGGCAGCGGGCACTCGCTTGCGATCCGGTGAGTGCTTTTGGGGGCATCATCGCGATCAATCGGCCGCTCGACGCCGACCTCGCCGAGGTCCTTGCGGGCCACTTCGCCGAGGTGGTGCTGGCACCCGAAGTGAGCGAGGCGGCGCGTGCTCGGCTCGCTGCGAAGACGGCCTTACGCGTCATCGAGGCGCCTCTGGAAAGGGGCGCAGGGCTGGTCGTGCGCTCGCTTGCGGGTGGCCTGCTCGTCCAGGCGGCCGACAGCCGGCTCCCGGACCCGGACGGCTGGCGGGTTGTCACGGAGCGGGCACCTACGGCTGCGGAGGCCGCCGATCTCGTCTTCGCCCAGACCGTCACCAAGCACGTCCGCTCGAACGCCATCGTGCTCGCGCGCGATCGCGCCACCGTCGGCATCGGCGCCGGGCAGATGAGCCGGGTCGACAGTGTACGGATCGCCGCCAGAAAGGCGGCCGAGGGGCCGGGCGCGAAGCCGTGCGTCTGCGGCTCGGACGCCTTCTTCCCGTTCGCCGACGGGCTCGAGGCGGCGGTCGGCGCCGGCGCCACCGCGGTGATTCAGCCGGGCGGCAGTCGCCGCGACGACGAGGTCATCGCCGCCGCCGACCGGCTCGGCGTCGCGATGGTCTTCACCGATACCCGCCACTTTCGCCATTGAGCCCCGCGACGAATGTGGACGGAGGTGGTTCCGGCTGAGCGGCAACCGCTCTATGGATCCAATGGCTCGATGAGGATGCACGCGCCGCGGTAGGCAATCTGGTTGGAGACCTAGTCTTGGGCGCTGCTGCGCCGCTCGCGCGACCGGGCGTGGTGATCTTCCTGCTAACGGCGCTGATCCTTGCGCGGCTTGCCGTCAACGCGCTGTTGGATCCGCTGCCGCTCTCCGGCGACGAGGCGCAGTATTGGCTATACGGCGAACATCCCGCCGGCGGGTACTATTCGAAGCCGCCCTTGCTGCCCTGGCTCATACGGCTCTCGACCGAGTTCTTCGGTGACCAGCACTGGGCGATGCGGTTGCCTTCCGTCGTCGCGCATGCGCTCATAGCACTCGTCCTGTTCTTTCTTGGTCGTGCCCTTTTCGACCGTGAGGTCGGTGCGGTTTCGGCACTCCTCTATCTCACGCTGCCGGCCGTGAGTGTCTCCTCTCTGATCGCGTCGACCGATCCGCCGATGATGCTGGGCTGGGCGCTCGCGAGCCTCGGTCTCGTCCGGGCGCTGAAACACGGCGGCGATGGCTGGTGGCTCCTGACCGGTGCTGCGCTCGGCTTCGGTTTCCTAGGCAAGTACACGATCCTCGCCTGGCTTGGTGCGGTGGTGCTGCTGCTCCTCGTTGACCCGCACTGGCGAGCCGGACTGCGGCTTCGGGGCCTGGGCCTCGCCGCCTTGGGAGCCGTGGTGGTCGCGTCGCCCAACCTCCTCTGGAACCTCAACAACGGCTTTCCCACCTTCCGTCATCTCGGCGAAAACGCGGACCTTGCCGGCACCGCCACGACACCCTCCATCGAGCGGATGGGCGAGCTTCTCGAGTTCGTGGTGAGCCAGGTGGGGGTCTTCGGGCCGATCGCCTTTGCCGTGCTTGTCTGGCTCTGCTTCCGTCCCGCCACCTGGCGCGATCCGGCGATGCGCTTCGTGCTGGTTATCGGCCTGCCGCTACTCATCGCCATCTGCGCGCAGGCCTGGCTCAACCGTGCGAACGCCAACTGGGCCGCACCTGCTTACCTGGGCTTCAGCGTTGCTGTCGCCGCTTGGCTCGTCGCCAAGCGCGCACGGGGCCTCTTGTGGGCTACCATCGGCCTGAACCTGTTGGTCGCCGCCCTGATCGCCCTCGCCGCAAGCGCCCACCGCGACGAGCCCTCGACCTGGAGCCGGACGCTGGACCCGTTCCTCAAGCTCCGGGGGGTCGACCAGGTGAGCGCGCACGTTGATCCTATCCTGACGGCCGATCCGAACGCCTGGCTCGTGATGACCGACCGCATGCTTTTGGCGAACGTGCTCGAGGGGACGCGCTGGCCGCTCGAGCGTGCCGTGATGTGGAACCCGGACGGCGAGGTGAACAATCACTTCGAGCTGGTGACCGCGTTCCCCGACGACCCGGATGCGGTCTTCGTGATCGTCACCAAAGCCGATCTGCCAAGAGCGATCAGCCGGCGCTTCGCCTCGACCGAGCTGGCGCTCGAAACGGTCATCGAGACCCACCACGATCGGGGCTTCCCGCTGTCGATCAGCCTAGCGGAGGGCTTTCAGGGCTACGCTGAGGCGCCTTGACGGAACTCCTGCGATGCCTGATCGGTCAGGACGGCAGCAGCGTGTCGGTCCGCCCCAGCGCTCGGTAGGCTATCAAACCGAGCCACTCCTTGAGTGCGACCTCGGCCCACGCGAACCGCGCGCCAATATCGAATGGCCACCAGGAACGACGCGGGTCGGGTGCCCGGTAGTCGACCGGATAGGCAAGGACGTCGAACCCCTGCGCCCGGAACGTGGCGACTGCGCGCGGCATGTGGAAGGCGGAGGTAACGAGCACGTGGCGGCCGCCCGTATCGCCCGTGAGTGCGTGCGTCTCCACCGCGTTCTCGAAGGTGTTCCGCGAGCGCTCTTCGAACAGGAAGCGTTCAGCCGGCACGCCCAGGTCGGCGAGCAACCGGCGTGTGATCTCGCCTTCGGACCAGCCGACATGGTCGACGAGGTGCGAGAAGCCACTGATCACGATCGGCACGTCAGGGTGGCGGCGGCTCAGCCCGACGGCAGCCGTCAGGCGTTCGGCAGCGCCCGAAAGGAGATAGGTCTGGCGTTCCTCCGCCAGCGAGCTGTCGTCGGTGCCGCCCCCGAGCACGACAATGCCATCGACGGCGTTCCAATCGATCGGTGTGGGCGGAACGCGCTCCTCCAGGTTCCGCAGCGCCCATTCCGGCAACGGGGTGAGCCCGATGGTGCAGGCGAAGACGAGCGCCGCCAGCGTGAACCCGCGCAGCCACAGGTCGGCTCCGAGGAGCATGGCGATGCCGGCTGCTGCCAGCAGCAGGAGCAGAACAGCCTGGGGGTCGGTGAGAATGCCGACCGCTTTGGCGAGAGCATGCACCGCCGGAGAGCGTTAGGGCACCCGCCCGCGACGACTTAGCGTCATCGCGGGCGGTGCTCTGGTGGACCGAGCCTAGTCGGTCTGGCGTTCGGCCTGCAGGAACCAGTGGTCCGGCGAACGCCACAGCCGCGAGCGCAAGAGTTCGCGTTCGTAGATGAACTCCTTGGGCAGCCGGTCGAAGAACTTGTCGAACAGCTCCTCGTGCGCATGCGCTTCCTGGGTCCCAGCCTCACGGTCGACGGCCATGAGCTCGTAGTAGGTCTCGGACGGGAAATCGAGACCGCTCCAGTCGATGTCCTCGTAGCGCGGCATCCAGCCGACCGGGCTTTCGACCGGTGCAGTACGGCCGTGCACGCGGTCCACGACCCAGCGCAGCACCCGCATGTTCTGACCGAAGCCGGGCCAGATGAAGTTGCCTTGGTCGTCCTTGCGGAACCAATTCACGCGGAAGATGCGCGGCGGGTTGGCCAAGTGCCGGCCGACGTTCAGCCAGTGCGTGAAATAGTCAGCCATGTTGTAGCCGCAGAACGGGATCATCGCCATCGGATCGCGGCGCATCGCGGCCTGGCCGACGGCGGCGGCGGTGGCCTCCGAGCCCATCGTCGCTGCCGAGTAGACACCGTGGCTCCAGTTGAAGGCCTGGTAGACCAACGGCATGTTCTTGCTCATCCGGCCGCCGAACAAGAAGGCGGAGATCGGCACGCCCTTGGGGTCTTCCCAGGCCGGGTCGATCACCGGGCACTGCGCCGCCGGTGCGGTGAAGCGCGAGTTCGGATGCGAGGACTTACGGCCGCAGCCCGGCGTCCAATCGTTGCCAAGCCAGTCGATGAGGTGTTCCGGCTCCTCGTCGGTCATCCCCTCCCACCAGACGTCGCCGTCGTCGGTCAGCGCTACGTTGGTGAAGATGCTGTTGGCCTTGAGGCTGTCCATAGCGTTCTGGTTCGTCTTGTAGGACGTACCGGGCGCGACGCCGAAGAACCCGGCCTCGGGGTTGATCGCGTAGAGCTTGCCGTCCTCACCGGGCTTGATCCAGGCGATGTCGTCGCCGACGCACCAGATCTTCCAGCCTTCGAAGCCTTCGGGCGGCACCATCATCGCGAAGTTGGTCTTGCCGCAGGCCGACGGGAAAGCGGCGGCCACGTAGGTCTTTTCGCCCTTGGGGTCTTCGACACCCAGGATCAGCATGTGCTCGGCGAGCCAGCCCTCGTCACGGGCCATCACCGAGGCGATGCGCAGGGCGAAGCACTTCTTGCCCAAGAGCGCATTGCCGCCATAGCCGGAGCCGAAGGACCAGATCGTCCGGTCCTCGGGGAAGTGGGCGATGTAGGTGTTCGAGGGGTCGCACGGCCACGCCACGTTCTCTCGGCCGTCGACCAGGGGCTGGCCGACCGAATGCAGGCAGGGCACGAAGTCCCCGTCCGATCCGAGGGCATCGAGCACCTCCTGGCCCATGCGCGTCATGATCCGCATGTTCAAGACCACGTACGCGCTGTCGCTGATTTCGACGCCGATCTGTGAGATCGGTGAGCCGATCGGCCCCATGCTGAAGGGGACGATGTGCATCTCGCGGCCGCGCATGCAGCCATCGAAGAGCCCGGTGAGCTTCGTCTTCATCTCTCGCGGATCGGCCCAGTTGTTGGTCGGGCCGGCATCCTTCTTATTGGTCGAGCAGATGAACGTCTTGTCCTCGACGCGCGCGACGTCGTTGGGATCGGACCGCACGAGGAAGCTGTTCGGCCGCTTCTCTGGGTTGAGGCGAATGAACGTCCCAGCGTCGACCATCCGGTCCGTGAGGCGTTTCCACTCCTCATCCGAACCGCTGCACCAGTGCACCCTGTCGGGTTTGCACAAGGCGACCATCTCTTCGACCCAGTCGATCAGCTTCTGATTGGTCGTTGGGTAGGGTGCTGCCAGAGAGTCCAAGGACGTCCTCCTCTTCGATGATTGCGCGCTTCCGGGGATGGTCGGGACGCTAACGCATGGCAACCAGTACGTCACTGGCCATAAGGGTGAACAGTGACTGTGTCGTGAAGCGTTCAGCAACGGTTGTGGGAGAGGATGCCGATCGGGCGTCCCTGCGCGTCGCTCAGCACTTCATGGTCGTAGCAGGCATCGTCCGGCGTCAACGTCAAGCGGGGTCCGCGTCGCCGCGCGTCTTCGCCGGCGCCGTCGCGCCAATCGGTCACCGCGCTGCCGTCTTTTCGGGCGAAGCAGCGCCGCTCGCGTCCGCGCTGGTCGATGGCAACCACCACATACTGGCTTTCGGACAAGGCCCCGCGTGGAGGACTGCTAGAAGCGGCGTCGTCGCATCGCGGCGGCATGCGTCGATCGCCGCCAGAAAGGCGCTCGGATCTTCGCTCCACGTCACCCGCGGTGCTTCTTGGTCGACGATGCGCACGTGCGCGCCCGTCACCTCGACCAGCCAGTCGAGCGAAGCTCCGGCGCCAGCGGTTGGCAGTGCTGCCGCGCGCGGACCGCCCTCTGCGCTCCATTCGACGCTCACCTCGTCGACGGCAGGGAGCAGCTCCAGAATGGCGGCGCGCTCGTGCGGCCCGGGGACCAAGACCGAGGTCGCGCCGTCGGCGCGCCAGTCCCGGGGCGCCAGCGTGATCGCCACCGGCATCCCGGGAAACGTCAATGTAATCGGGCTCGTCACCTCCGGGGCAATGTCGAGGAGCCGCACGCCGAGGCCGCCGTCGTCGGCCGGCGTGATCAGCAGCCGCGCCCCGAACGCGACCGGTGTCACCAAGGTGCAGGTCTCCGCGCAAGCGCCACGCCAAGCATCGAATTGCATCTCGGCGGCGCTGACGCTGCCCGCAACCACGAGGGTCGAGAGCGCAAAGAGCAAGCTCGGGCGCATGGGTCTCAGCGAAACACGTAGCTCATGGGGCCGGCGATCGCACTGAGCCGCAGGTGCTTGAGCCCTAAGCGCCCTGGTGTTCGCTGACAATGTCAGGGTGCCACCGCACCACGCCGGCACCGGTGAGCGTCGGCTGGGTTTTGTTTATGACATTTCGATGACATTTCGCTAGAATGCCGTCGATGTCACGTGCGCCTCACGACGAGCCTTCACGAGCTCTTCCAGGTGGCTACGACTTTGAGAATGGCTGTCTCGGGAAGTCGTCACCGGGTCTTCCATTTGGATTTCTCATTTTCTGAGCATTGGAAAAGAAGTAGGTGGCTTAGCAAAAGATGTAGGCGAATAAGGAGGGGAGGCAGATGGCGTATCATTCGCGTCATACAAGCCGAATCGCGGCTTGCGGGCTTATCGTGCTCATGCTGAGTTCTTGGCTTCATTCAGTGGAGGGCGCTGTCACATCCGTACGCGGCTGTGAAGCCGCGGACATGCTGCACTCGCTACCATCAACAGGCGAGGCCGACTGGTCCGCGGTGGCTGTCGAACTCGGCGACTGGCGGGTCGCGCACGTCGTGAAACTCGTCTGCGTCGACGCGGTCTGCGAAGGGACTGGTGGCCTCAGCCCCGTGCTCGAGCCAGCAGCCGCCCCCACGCCCGGGTGGCCAGACCCTGACCCTCCGACGGCGCGCGAAGCGCTGGGATCCGTGGCGCTGCCCAACCCTGGTCGTGCGCTCTATGAGCAACGTTCCATCACGGGCCCCAGCGCGTCGACATTGGCGCGCTCCATCGCCGGTCGCGCTTATCGAGGCGACGACGGCCGCGACCACGTGGTTTGGGTCGACTACGGACGTCTGGCGGCAAGCGTGCGCGTGCGCGGACGGACTGAGGCGGCCTGCACCGCGGACGGCGCAGCCTGCACCATTGAGACGACCGTGCTGTTCTTCGTCGACTATGACGAGTTTCATCCGTGCGGCTATCTCTCCCCGCTGCGCGGGGACGGCCCGCACCGTCTTGGAGCGCTGCAACCACCGGCGACGGGCCCAGAGTGAGCGATGCCGTCGAGCGCTGAAGCTATGGCTAACCCGAGACGGGCGAACGACGCTGCACCTTGCCGATGGCAGCCGACCCGCCACGGGGTTTCCCGAGGCTAGGGCGGTAACTGGAAGGTGCGCACATACCGCGTCGCGAGGCTTGCCTTCGACCGGGATCGCCATGCTGCAGAGGGGCTAATCTAGATCGATCTCGATCCGCAGCTGCCGCCGCGTGCGATGGACGCGGAGGAGGTCGGCTTGGTCCGGTGGCGACGTCTCCAGAGGCGGCACGCCGCGGTGCCACTCCTGACCGATGACCTCACCGGCGTTGGCGCGGGTCCAGAGTTTGACGAGCTCGTCGCGGAGAGCGCGCTGGCTTGCCGTCTTGAACTCTGCCTCCTCCAGCGCCGGCACGATGCGCGACACACGGATACCCTCATTGGCGATCCAGACCGCGCGTTCCGGGCGCCTTCGGAGATCGTCTTCCGTCAACGGCTCGCCGCTGACTGCTTCGAAAAGACCGTCGTCGCGTTGTTTGGGGATCGAACGGTGGTGCAGCGCGACGATCTCCCAGCGATTGTTGAAAACCGGTGCGCCGGAGCTCCCAGGCTCTGTATCACTCGAGTACCAGCAGAAGTCGCTCAAGTCCTTGGTTTCAACGAGGTAAAGGAAATTGCTGTTGTGGACGGTCACCGACTTGGTCTGGCCAAGCGGATGATGGATGAGGTTGACCGGGTCACCCAAGCGGATCTTGCCTTGCTCGCGGATCAGCGCATGCCAGCCGAACTCGCCGAGCGGCGCGTCGATGTCGCTGTGCGGCTGTACCGCAACGAAGGAGAAATCCAAGTCCTTGTGCGTCATGAAAAACCGATCGGGGTCTAGTTCAAAGTGCCGGGAGCGCTTGGCGGCGCCGAACCGGTTCTCTTCGAAATCCAAGTCGAACTCGCTGGCACGGGCCTCCGCCGCCGACTGGAGGACGTGGTTGTTGGTCAAGACCACGTCGTGACCGACGAGGACGCCTGTGCCCGTCATGGCACCACCCATGCGGCTGATGCGGCCTACCGAACGCGCGGCGTGGAGCCCGGCTTCGAAGAACTCGATCGAAAGATAGTCGCGCGTCTCGCCGATCTGCCGTTCATCCAATCCGACCAATGCCTTGGTGCGCGGACGACGCGTCTGGACGTCGATCTTTGTCTGCTTCTGCTCTCGTTCCGCGAAGTCTCTGATCTCCTTTTCGTCCGGAACGTATTCGCCGGAGGCGATCTCTCGTTGCGCTTTTTCCACCTCGTTCCTGACGACGCTGTAGCGCTCCAGCGCTGCCTCATTGAGCGCTTTGAAGATCTTGTTCGTCTTTGCCATCGACCTGCGCCCACCCGGTGTCGACGCCCTATTCTCTATTTGAGATTGACCATCGCTGCTGGCGTCCCTATTCCTAATGCAGATTAGGGGGAGGAAATGTCAATGCCTGAAAAAATCAGCTACAGTAGATATTTGGAGATGCTTCGCGACACGTCTGTCGATGAAGCGGTGATTGCCGAATACTCGATTGTCGCAAAGGGTGATGGCGGCTTCGACTTACGTATCCGGCCCAACCCCGACTTGGTCAACATGACGGACGCCGAGGTCGAGGCGGAGAGCGGCATGGCCATCGGCAATGGCCTCGCCCGCTGGCGGCGGAAGCAGGACTTCCACGCGCGACGCAGGGCCGGCGAGCGGCTGCCGATCCTGGTGTCCGAAGGCGACAGCTGGTTCCAGTTCCCGGTGTTCATCCGTGAGGTCATCGACAACCTCGAGAACGACTACCTGATCTGGTCCGTGGGCGCGGCCGGCGATACCGCGCAGAATATGGTGCTGAACGACATCGGCCGCGGCAAAACCGAGTACATGCAGGCGCTCGGGCGCTTCCGCGGTGAAGTGCAGGGCTTCCTCTTCTCGGCCGCCGGCAACGACGTGATCGGTGAGGATCCCGAAACGGGGAAGCCGGTGCTGCAGGATCTTCTGGTCGACTTCCAGGCCGGGATCACCGAGCCGGCGCAGCTGATCAACCAGCCGGCGGTGGACCAGACGCTGAACAGGCTCATCGCTGCGTACGAAAGGGTAGTCACCACGATCCGCGCCGACGCCGATTTCGTCCAACTGCCGATCTTCATTCACGCCTATGACTACGTGTTCCCGCACCCGTGGGGCGCGAACGATCAGCGCAATCCGCAATGGGCCGCCAAGAACGAGTGGTTGGGCCAGCCCTTGGATGCGCGTCGGATCTTTGAGCCGCAGCTTCGTCGCGGGGTGATCAAGGTGTTGCTTGATCAGCTGTATGGCCGCTTCGAGACGTTGGCGGCGGCCAACTCCGGGGTGCATCTGGTCGATTGCCGCAACGCGATGCCCGACGTCACGGACTGGGCCGACGAGATCCATGGCACGAGCGCAGGCTTCGCCAAGGTCGCCGAGCGATTCCGACGGGTGATCAAAGCGGTACTGCCCCCGGTCTCGGTCGCCTGAGCGACGGGGGCCGCGTCCTCAGCCCGCAGCGGGCAGGGAGGCCGAGTAGGTCTGCTTGAGGCAGACGAGCGCGAAGCTCGATCGCGTATGACGGATACCCGGCAGGTGGAACAGCTTTTCGCGGAGGAAGTGCTGGTAGCCTTCAGCTCCGGCGACGGCGACCTTGATCATGTAATCGTACTCGCCGGAGACCAGCCAAGCCTCGATAACCTCCGGCAGCGCCTCGACCGCCGCGCCGAACGCTTGCAGCGTGCCCTCGTCGTGCTGGGCGAGCATCACTTCGACGAACACGGTGTCGGGAAGGCCCAATGCCTTGCCGTGGAGCACGGTGACGTAGCGCTCGATCACGCCATCGCGCTCCAATGCGCGCACGCGATTCCAGCAGGGCGTCGGCGACAGGCCGACACGCTGGGCGAGCTCCGTGTTCTTCAGCCGCGCTTCGTAGCGAAGCTCACACAGGATGCGCCGATCGATGGAGTCGAGCGTCCGTCCCAAAAGTCTGTTCCATCAATGCTGCAAAGCACAAGATGAATCTTCTACCACCTCGCGATTATGCGGTCGATTCATCTTCCGTCATGGCGATTGTTCATCCAATCGAGAAGCCTCTTTCACGTCGCCTGCGCTATAATCGTAGAGATCAGAGCAAGAGGTGACCCTCGATGTTCGATCTTGACGCTTTCGACCACCACCGCGACGTGGTTCATGTCCACCGGCCCGAGGTCGGGCTGAGCGCGGTCATCGCCATCCACGATATGACGTTGGGCCCTGCGTTGGGCGGTTGCCGAATGTGGCACTATCCGAACGCGATGGCCGC
Organism: Geminicoccaceae bacterium; assembly: GCA_028279345.1. GTDB lineage: Bacteria > Pseudomonadota > Alphaproteobacteria > Geminicoccales > Geminicoccaceae > JAAAPF01. The sequence continues at coordinate 35,951 of JANQNY010000065.1, read as the reverse complement.
GACCGTGGATGCGCTTCGGCTATCGCGCGGCATGACCTTCAAGAACGCGCTCGCGGGTCTGCCCTTCGGCGGCGGCAAGTCGGTGATCATGGGTGACCCGAAAAGGCACAAGACTAGAGCGCTGCTCGAGGCTCTGGCCGATGCGGTGGACGCACTCGAAGGCCGCTATGTCATTGCCCAGGATTTGGGCGTCACCGAGGCCGATACACGTATCTTCCGCGGCCGCACGCAGCACGTGGGGGGCGTCGGCGTCGGCGGGGTCGGCGGTGATCCCTCCCCAAAGACCGCGCAGGGCGTGTTTCGCGGTCTGGAAGCAGCCGTTCGGGTCACGCTGGGGCGCAGTAGCGTCGAAGGGCTCCGGGTCGGCGTTCAGGGGCTCGGCGCGGTGGGCTGGAAGCTCGCCGAACATCTACACGAAGCGGGCGCCAAGTTGGTGGTTGCGGATCTGGACGTCGAGAGGGCGGAGCAGGCGGCTGCCGGCTTTGACGCGCAGGTGCTGCCTGTAGACGCGATCCTCGAGGCCGACGTCGATGTCCTTGCGCCATGTGCCCTGGGTGGCGTGCTCAACACAGGGTCAATCCCTCGGTTGCGCGCTCGGATCATCGCCGGAGGGGCCAACAACCAGCTCGCGACAGCGGCTGACGGTGATGCCCTCGCCGCCAGGGGCATCGTTTACGTGCCGGACTACGTGCTCAACGCGGGCGGCGTCATCGCCGTAGCGTACGAGTATCTGGGCGACCGCGACGAGCAGGCGGTTTGGGGCCAGGTCGATCGCATCGGCCGCACCGTCGGCGACATCCTCCAACGCGCACGGCATGACGGAACGACGCCCGTCCGTGCAGCCGATGCCTTGGCCATCCGTCGGCTCGGGCACCACTCGGCACCGCGGACCGCAGCCTAAGGGGTGGTCCCGCAGCGCACCCAAACCTAACGGGAGGGGTGACACTGCCCTCGTTCTCTCTGGGAAGGACCGCATGGAGCTGAAGGCCGTCTCGCTCGAGGACAAGTACACCGTCCCGCGCGGCCGCCTCTATCTTTCGGGCACGCAGGCCCTGGTGCGGCTGCCGCTTCTGCAGAAGGAGCGCGATCGTGCGGCAGGGCTCGACACCGCGGGCTTCATCTCGGGCTATCGCGGCTCGCCGCTCGGTGGCTACGACAAGGCGCTCTGGGCAGCCCAAGCGCACCTCGAGCGACACGACGTGGTGTTTCAGCCGGGCGTGAACGAGGAGCTGGCCGCAACCGCGGTCTGGGGCTCGCAGCAGACAGGTCTCTTCAACTCGGCGCGCCGCGACGGCGTTTTCGCCATCTGGTACGGCAAGGGTCCGGGCGTCGATCGGGCGACCGACGCCATGAAGCACGCCAACGCGGCCGGCGCCGCGGCCCGTGGCGGCGTGCTGGTGCTCGCCGGCGACGACCACGCGTGCAAATCCTCGACGCTGCCGCATCAGAGCGAGCCGGTGCTGATGGCGGCGTGCATCCCGATCCTCAACCCCGCAGGGATCGGTGAGATCATCGACTACGGGCTCTACGGCTGGGCGCTGTCACGCTTCTCCGGGCTTTGGGTCGGGCTCAAGATCATTGCCGACACGGCCGATGCGTCGGCAACCATCGAGCACGACCCGGACGCACTTCAGCCGCAGCCGCCCGTGGGTTTCGAGCTACCGCCGGGCGGGCTCAACATCCGCTGGCCCGACGACGCGATGACGCAGCACGAGGGCCGCTTGCACCGCTTCAAGCTGCCAGCGGCGCTCGCCTTCCATCGCGCGAATGGGCTCGACCGCGTGACCCTCGACAGCGATCCGGCACGACTCGGCATCGTCGCTACCGGCAAGGCGTACCTGGACCTCTTGCAGGCGCTCGACGACCTCGGTGTCGACGAGCGGGCGGCGCGGGCGCTGGGCCTCCGCATCTACAAGGTGGCGATGACCTGGCCGCTGGAGCCGGAGGGTGTGCGCGCTTTCGCGCGCGGTCTCGAGGAGGTCATCGTCATCGAGGAGAAGCGCGGCATCGTCGAGGAGCAGCTCAAGGCGCTCCTTTATGCGCTACCCGACGCCGAGCGGCCGCGGATCGTCGGCAAGCGCGATGAAAGCGGCGATTGGCTCTTGCCCAGCGTCGGCGAGCTCAACCCCACGCTCGTCGCCAAGGCGCTTGGACGTCGGCTGCGCGGCCGCGTCGAGGGCAGCGCATTCACGTCCAGGCTGGAGGCGATCGGCGCCATCGAGCACGAGCTCGAAGACTACGTCCCGGCCAACATCCGCACGCCGTACTTCTGCTCGGGTTGCCCGCACAACACCTCGACCCGCGTCCCGGACGGCAGCCGCGCGCTCGCCGGCATCGGTTGCCACTATCTCGCGCAAGGCATGGATCGCCGGACCGAGACCTTCACCCAGATGGGCGGCGAGGGGGTGACGTGGGTCGGTCAGGCACCGTTCGTCACGGACGAGCACGTCTTCGTCAACATCGGCGACGGCACGTACTACCACTCCGGGATCCTGGCGGTTCGGCAGGCCGTCGCCGCCGGCGTGAACGTGACCTACAAGATCCTGTTCAACGACGCCGTGGCGATGACCGGCGGGCAGCCCGTCGATGGCAAACTGACCGTGGCGCAGGTGACCCGCCAGCTCGCGGCCGAGGGCGTGGAGGTCATCTCCGTCGTTTCTGATGAACCGGCGAACTATGGCACCAGCACCGGTCTAGCCTCGGGCGTGTCGGTGCACCATCGGGACGACTTAGACGAGATCCAGCGGCGCCTGCGTGCCACGCCTGGGGTCAGCGCCCTTGTCTACGACCAGACCTGCGCCACGGAGAAGCGGCGCCGCCGCAAGCGTGGCCTCATGGCGGACCCCGAGGTGCGGGTCTTCATCAACGAGTTGGTCTGCGAGGGCTGTGGCGACTGCTCGGTGCAGTCGAACTGTCTCTCCGTCGAGCCGCTGGAGACCGATTTCGGCCGGAAGCGGCGCATCAACCAGTCGAGCTGCAACAAGGACCAAAGCTGTCTCAAGGGGTTCTGCCCGAGCTTCGTCACCGTGCACGGCGGTGCGCTCAAGCAGCCGCCGGCGCGGCTCGGCGACGCCGACTGGTCGCAGATCCCGGAGCCCGCAGTCGCAGCGGTCGACAAGCCGTTCGACATCCTCATCACGGGCGTCGGGGGCACGGGCGTCGTCACCGTCGCCGAGCTCTTGGGCATGGCCGCGCATCTCGAGGGCAAGGGCGCCCTGGTGCTCAACCAGACCGGGCTGGCGCAGAAATACGGCGCCGTGACGAGCCACGTCCGTATCGCTGCCGACCCGTCGGCGCTCCACGCGGCGCGGATCGGAGACGGCAAGGCAAGGCTGCTCTTGGGCTGCGATCTCGTCGTCGCCGCGTCGAAGGATGCACTGGCGAGGCTGGACCGGGCAGCCGGTGCCGCCGTGGTCAATCGTCAGGCGGCGATCACCGCCGGCTTCGTCCACGATCCCGACACATCGACGGCGAGCCATCCGCTGGAGCGCGCCATCGCCGGTGTCGTCGGTGCGAACCGCGCGCGCTTCGTCGGGGCCGCGCGGCTGGGCACCCAGCTCCTGGGCGACGCGATCGCCGCCAACGGGTTTCTCCTCGGCTATGCGGCACAGCTCGGCCTCTTGCCGGTCTCGACGATCGCCATCGAGCGGGCCATCGAGCTGAATGGGGTGGCGGTCGACCTCAACAAGCGCGCGTTTGTGTGGGGGCGGCGAGCAGCCCATGACATCGCAGCAGTCGCGAAGCACGTGGCACCCCGGGCCGAGCACCTTCCCGACGACCTCGCCAGCCTCGTCGACCGGAGAGCGCGCTTCTTGGAAGCCTATCAAAGCAAGGCCTATGCGGAGCGCTACCGACGCCGGATCGACCGCGTCCGCGACGCCGAAGAGGCGCGCGTCGGTGGTGAGACGCTTTCCAAGGCCGCCGCGCGCTATCTCTTCAAGCTCATGGCGTACAAGGACGAGTACGAGGTAGCGCGGCTCTGGTCGGACACCTCCTTCCTCGATGATCTGAAGGCGAAGTTCGACGGTCCCATTGGCTTCCGCTTCCACCTCGCACCACCGCTAACAGCACCGCGCGACGCCCGCACGGGCCACCTCCAGAAGCGGCCCTTCGGCGCCTGGATGCGGCCGGTCTTCGCGGTCGTGGCCAGGCTCCGCTTCCTTCGCGGCACGGCCTTCGATCCCTTCGGCCGCACGACGGAGCGCCGGATGGAGCGGCAGCTCGTCGTGGACTACGAGGACCTCCTGGACGAGCTGACGGCCGACCTGGACGATGAGAACCATGCGCTCGCGGTCGAGCTCGCCGGGCTACCCGAGCACATTCGCGGCTATGGCCACGTCAAAGAGCGCCATCTTGCCGACGCCAAGGCGAAGGAGGCGACGCTGCTGGCGCGGTGGCGTGGGCAGGTCGGGCGCCGCAGGGCTGCCTGAGTAGGCTCGGGCGCGGGCTGTCGACGGTGCGGTCCTATGCGCCGCAGCATGGGTGCATTGCACAATCGTCATATAACAAGACTTGTACCTGTTTTGCTGCGATGCAATATGATGCTCTCCCTGAACGACGAATTCGCCGGGCAATCGGGCAGGACCCGAACGGTTCGTGGGACGATCTGAGCGGCGTGCGTTCTACTCCCCCTCCATCTAGCGCGCCACTCCGTCCCCGACCGGCCCGGCATCTTTTCCTCCACCCTTTAACACCTAAGAAAATATTGCTAGATTCACCTCCGCAGAACGAAAGCGGGGCGAGTGATGCGTGTGCTGTATCTCGAAGACGATGCGCTGGACGGCGAGGCGCTGCGGCGTGCGCTGCGGCGGCTGCGGCCGGAAGTGGAACTCGAGCTCAGCTCTAGTCCAACCGCCGCGCTGCAACGGCTGCAGCGCGCGGTGAATGGACTGGGTTTCGACACCTTGATCGTCGATGTCAGCCTGCCGGAGATGAATGGCTTCGAGTTCATCGACCACGTCCACCGCCTGGAGAACGTCGCACGCCCCGCGCGGATCGTCGTGTTCACGAGTTCGGAGCATCGGATTGATCTCGCCGAAGCCGAGCGTATCCGCGCCGACGCCTATGTCGTCAAAACCGCCGACCCGCGCTGCTTCGACGATCTCGTGGGCGCGCTCGACGGTGTTGGAGGCGTCAACGGGGAGCCCGTTCAGCTTCCGTCCGCGACATCCTGAAGGCGCTTGAGCGTCGTCTCTCGATCGGCGCTGCAGCCGTCCTCCACCCACCAGGTCTCGACCGTCGCGAGGACCTTGCCCACCGCTGGTCCCGGCGCCACGCCGTGCGCGACGACGTCGCGGCCCGCCACCGGCAGCAGGGGCACGGGCGTCGCCTCGACGCGCCGGCGCCAGGCGCTCGCCGCTTCGGGTGATGTGCCCGTGTCCGTGGCGCCGAACAGGCCTGCCGCGAGCGTGGCTTCGGCTCCGTGGACGAACAGGCTCCGCCTGAGCTCTGCTGCATCGATGCGAAGCGGGTCGATCGGTGAGACGGCGACGAGCCGCGCGAGTAGGGCAGCCTCCGCGTTCGAGAGGCGAAGGCGCTCGGCGAGACGCTCCGCGTTCGCACCGCTTTCGCGCGCCAACGCTGCCAGGCGCGTCATCGGTTCGGGCGCTCGATCGATGCGCACCAGCGCTTCGAACAGATCGAGCTGGGGCGCGGCGTCCATGAGCCAAGCCAGAGTCCCGAGGTCGGTCATCAGGTGCAATGCCGCAAGCGGATCAGGGGCTTCGAGCAGCTTTCGCGTCTCCTGCCAAACCCGCTCACCGGACAGTCGATCCAGTCCGGCCGAGGTGTCGCGCAATGCGTGGGCGGTCGAGCCGTCGGGCGCCCTGCGGCCGAACCGAGCGTAGAAGCGGAAGAATCGAAGGACCCGAAGATAGTCTTCTTCGATCCGCCGCGTCGGCTCACCGACAAAGCGAATGATCCCGTTCGTGAGGTCGGCAGCACCGTCGAAATAGTCGAACAGGCGGCCGTCTCGGTCGACACTCATCGCATTGATGGTGAAGTCGCGCCGCGCCGCGTCCTCGCGGAAGTCGTCGGTGAAGGCGACGACGGCGTGGCGGCCGTCGGTTGCCGTGTCGCGGCGAAGCGTGGTGATTTCGAAGGGTTGACCATCCAAGACCGCCGTCACGGTGCCGTGCTTGAGGCCCGTCGGGATCGCTCGGATCGAGGCGGCTTCCAGGAGTTGCAGCACGCGATCGGGTGGCTCGGACGTGCAGAGGTCGACGTCCCAGGCCTCCCGCTCGAGGCCGGCGAGCGTATCGCGCACGCAGCCGCCGACAAAGCGCGCCCGTCCGCCTCTGGACTCGAGCACGTCCAACAACCGTACGGACGATGGCGCCGCGCGCCAGCCGGCGTTCAACAGCCGCTGCCGGGGATCAGACGGATCTGCTCCGTTCTTCGACACGACCAGCTCCCGACGGCAAGGCAATGCCGGTGACCTCCGCCCGATGCCGTGCCGCCACTTTGCATGGGCTGTCGACAAGGTGATAAAGGCTGGGGGCGTCAATGGGGAGGCTCGGCCAATGCGGATCGACCGTCGTTCTCTTGTGCAGTCCGGCGTTGCGGCGGCCGGTCTCGCTACGTTGGGTCGGCCCGCACGTGCGCTGACGCCGCTGACGGTCGGCGCGCTTCGCTTCACGAGCCACGCGCCGAGCTTTGTCGCCTTCGAGCGCGGCTACTTCACCGACGAGGGCCTCGACGTCTCGTTCGCGTTCTTCCAGGCCGCACAGCCGATGGCCGTCGCGGTCGCTTCGGGCGACGCCGACTACGCCGTCACGGCGATTACAGGCGGTCTCGTCAACCTTGCCGACAAGGGCGCGGCCAGGGTGATCGGCGGTGCGCTGAGCGAGGAGCCCGGGATCGACGGGCAGATGATCCTCGCCTCCAACGATGCGTTCGACGCGGGACTGACGGCGCCTTCGGCGCTCGGCGGCCGAAGCTTCGGCATCACTCAGGCGGGCTCGTCCTTTCACTACATGGGCGCCAAGGTCGCCGCTGCCGAAGGGATCTACACGGATCAGCTCAGCTTGAAACCGCTGCAGAAGGTGGGCGCGATCATCGGCGCGCTGAAGTCCGGCCAGGTCGATGCGTGGGCGATCGTGCCGCACATCGGCAAGGCCCTAGCTGGCGCAGGCGCCGTCCAGCCGATCGGCATGGTGGCCGATTACCTCCCGGACTATCAGGTGACGACGGTCTTCACCTCGAAGCAGCACGCCGATGGCGAGCGCGCGCAGACCGAGGCGTTCCTCCGCGCCTTCGCGCGGGGCGCGGCCGACTTCAACGCGGCTCTGGTGGACCGGACCGAGGGCGAGGAGGCGGCCGAAGCGATGACGCGGCTGATCCACGGCTATGTCTACACCGACCGCGCCTTCGAGGACGCCGCGCCCTCGATCCGCAACGGCGCGATGCGGATCAATCAGGGTGCAGCGCTCAACATGGGCTCGGTGCAGGACCAACTCGCCTGGTTTCAGAGCGAAGGTCTGATCGATCCCGCCATCACCGTCGAGACCCTGGTGGATGCTTCCTATGTCGAGCTGATCTGAGGCGCGCGCCTTGGACCTGCGGCTGGAGCGCGTGTCCCACGCCTATGGCAGCGTGCGGGTTCTGGACGACGTCTCCCTCGCGGTCCCGAACGGCCGGATCGTTTGCGTCGTCGGCCCGTCCGGTTGCGGCAAGTCCACGCTCCTCCGCTTGATGGGTGGCCTCGAGCGGCCGCTCGGCGGCAGGGTCCTCCAGGTTGGTGAGCCGCCCGCAGAGAGCCTCAACCCGCTCACCTTCATCTTTCAGGATTTCGCGCTGCTGCCCTGGCGCACGGTTGCTGGAAACGTTGCGCTGGTGCTGGAGGACCACCGGCTCGGCGCCGGCGAGCGCGAGCGGATCATCGCTGACGTGCTCGCGCGGACCAGGCTCACGGACTTCGCCGATGCCTTCCCCCGCCAGCTTTCGGGCGGCATGAAGCAGCGGGTTGGGATCGCGCGGGCGCTCTCGGTGCGGCCTGCGGTCATGCTGATGGACGAGCCGCTCTCGGCGCTCGACAGCCAGACGCGCGAGCTCTTGCTGGACGATTTGGTGAGCCTCTGGCTGCGCACGCCCTTCACCGCCGTGTACGTCACCCACAATCTGGAGGAAGCCGTTCGCCTCGGGCACCAGGTCGTGGTCCTGTCGGGGCGACCGGGTCGCGTGCGCGCGCTCGTCGACATCGCGGTGCCACTCGCCGAGCGACAGCCGGGCGATGCGGTCCTCGAAGCGCACCGGCGTCAGCTCTGGCAGCTCCTCCGCGACGAGGCGAGCGCCGTCGACCGCGAGCTGCTCGATGCCTGATGCCTCGCCGGATCGTGCGGCCGGCGCTCGTCCGGTGCCGTTTCGCGGCGGCGGCTTCAAGCCGCGGCCGACCGGCTATGCCGGCCCGCTCGCGTTCGTGCTGCTCCTGGCGCTCTTGGAGCTGGGCGCACGCGCGGGCGTGATCTCGCCCCTGACGATGCCGGCGCCGTCGGCGGTCCTTCAGACGCTCGCGGAGCTCTGGACCAGCGGGCGTCTTCTCGACCACCTGGTCCCATCGCTGGCGCGATTGGCCGTCGGCGCGACGTTGGGGGCCCTTGCCGGCATCGCTGTCGGCTTGGCGATCGGTCTGTTCTCGCTGGCGCGTGCGGGGCTCGTGCCTCTGGTCGCGGCGCTCTTTCCCATTCCCAAGATCGCGCTACTGCCCTTGTTCGTCATCTGGTTCGGCATTGGCGAGGGGTCCAAGTATGCCTTGATCGCCTTCGGCACGTTCACGCCGATGGTGGTCGCGACCTATGGGGGCGTGGATGCCGTGGACCGCGCGCTGATACGCATGGGCCAGAGCTTCGATCTCGCCTGGTGGTCGATCGTTACGAAGATCATTCTGCCTGGGGCGCTGCCCGCTATTCTGTCGGGGCTGCGCGTCGCGTCGGCGATCGCCATCATCCTCCTCGTCGCGGCGGAGATGCTGGCAGCGGAGCACGGTGTGGGCGCCTATGTGCTGGAGGCGGGAAGCCTCTATGACCTCGAGCGGCTGTTCGCAGGTGTGACGCTGCTCTCGCTGATGGGTGTGGTCGTCAACGCGCTGATCGGCCGCGCTGAGCGCGTGCTGCTACGCTGGCGTGGCTGAGGGAGCCATCGTGTCTGAGCTTGCATGGCTTGCGGTCGATTGGGGAACAACCAACGTTCGCGTCTGGGCGATGGGCGCTACGGACCAGGTCCTCGACGCGCGGACGAGCGCCGATGGAATGGCGCGCCTGGGTGGTGATCGAGACGCGTTCGCTCGCGCCTTCCAGGAGCTGATTGCCGGTTGGTCCGGTCCCAGACCTCTGCCAGCGGTCGTGTGCGGCATGGCGGGCGGACGTGAGGGCTGGCAGGAGGCACCCTATGCGCCCGTCGGGCGTCCGCTGGACGCGCTGGCCGACCTGGCGGTCCGTGTCGAGATTGCTGACCGCGGCCTCGATGTTCGGATCCTGCCGGGCGTTAGCCAGGACGACCCGCCCGACGTGATGCGCGGCGAGGAGACCAAGCTGCTCGGCCTCGGCCCCGTTTCCGGGCTCGTCGTGATGCCGGGCACCCATCCCAAATGGGTGCGCCTGGAGCAAGGCCGACTCCGTCGCTTTCACACAGCGATGACCGGGGAAGTCTTTGCGGCCATCGCCTCGCACACGATGCTACGGCACACGCTCACCGGCGACGGCTTCGATCTGGACGCATTCGCCGCAGCCATCCTTGACGCCAAGGCGGCGCCCGAACGATTGCTCACGCGCGCCTTCGGCCTCCGTGCCAGCGACGTGCTAGGCCACGTGGAGCCGGCCGTCGCGCGTGGCCGGCTCTCGGGCTGGTTGACGGGCCTCGAGATCGAGGATTGTTTGCATCGGCTCGATGCCGACAAGTTCGTCCTGCTCGTCGGCGGCCGCGATCAGACCGCGCGCTACCGTCGCGCCTTCGCGCACTACGGGATCACGGCGGAGCAGCACGACGCCGACGCGTTGACCATCCGTGGCTTAGTTAGTGCGCGGTCTAGGCTGTTCCCTGAACTCCCAGCGGCCGGCTGATCGCGCCGTCCCGTCGTGTCGCAAGCCTCTCGGGCCTACGACGACTGCTTCTGCGGGCTCAGACGTCCGGACGCCGCCGCAGGACTCCGCTGCCGGCTTCACCGGCGAGGGTTGCTCGCAACGTTCCGTCCGGCTGGAGCTCGTAGGCTGCATCGACATGGTTGGGCGTGTCGGTCAGCACCAGGCGGGGTCCGTCGATCCGGCCACCGACCGGGACGGGCACCGAGCCGGCAGCGCCCGCCTGTGCGACGGCGGCGTAGACGCCGCGCATGGTGCCGGCTGCCGTAACGTGGTGGACGACCAGCTTGTGCTCGACGTCGCCGCCTCTGCCGCTGGGCCATTGGCCCTCCCAAACGCCTAGAAAGGCCCCGATGGGTGCCGGAACGCCGGGGTCGGGCGGATAGATCGCATAGTCCGCCGGCAGGATTGCGGTCTGCGGTGCTGAGACCTTCGGTGCGGCCGTGCTGCAGCCGCCGAGTGCGAGCAGCGCCGCAACGAGCGCGAGCTTGGTGGGTCTGCCGGTCGTGGCGCGCCGCGGGCAAACCAAGCGCCGGCTCCAATTCGTGTCGCGCGTCATCTTACCGATCCATGCAGTCTGAGGCAGAATAGCGTCGGCGATGGGTCTACTGCGAGTGTGCCGATGACGCGGCTCATCTCAATCGGCGAATGCATGCTCGAGCTGGCCGGCGCGTTGTCGGCGGCGCCCAAGCTTGGGTTCGGGGGTGACACGCTCAACACGGCCATCTACGCGGCACGATCGGGCGACGAGGCGCTCGACGTGTTCTACTGCACGGCGCTCGGCGATGATCCCTTCAGCGACAGGATGCTGGCCGGTTGGGACGACGAGGGGGTCCGGACCGATCTCGTCCGCCGGCTCGCAGGGCGCCTCCCTGGCTTCTACGCGATCGAGACCGACGCTGCGGGTGAGCGGCACTTCTATTATTGGCGCTTGCAGGCGGCCGTGCGCGAGCTGCTCCTGCCGGAGGCAGAGGGCGACGCGCTGCTGGAGCGATTGGGCCAAGCCGACATGGTCTATCTGTCGGGCATCACGCTCGCGGTGCTCGATGCGACCCAACGGGCGCGCTTGCTTGCCGCCTTGCAAGACCATCGCGAAGCGGGCCTCAAGGTCGCGTTCGACGGCAATTTGCGGCCGACGCTCTGGCCCAGCCTGGACGACGCCCGCGCCGCGACCAATGAGGCCTTGGCCTGCGCCGACATCGCGCTCGCGGGCTTTGACGACGAGCGGCGATTGCACGCCGACGCGGACGTCGAAGCCTGTTTGCGGCGTATCTCTGCGGCCGGCCCGGGAGAGGTCGTGGTGAAGGACGGTGCGCGGGGTGCCCGGCTGTCGGTTGCCGCGCGCAGCATCGACGTGCCGGGGGTGCCCGTGGCCAGCGTGGTCGACACCACGGCCGCCGGCGACAGCTTCAACGGCGCCTACCTGGCGAAGCGGCTCGCGGGCGACCCGCCGGAGGATGCGGCTCGCTTTGCTGTGCTGGTTGCGAGTACCGTGATCCAGCACCCGGGCGCGCTGATCCCGAAGGCGGCGATGCCGCGCTGACCCGGCGGCGCTTAGGCGACGCCCCGACCGGGACGCGCCCGGAAGCTGTCGACCATCGCGTTGACGATCGAAGGGCTGAGGGCGCTGGGCAAGCGATGAACGAGTGCCACGGGTGCTGGGGACATCGATGGTAGCCCCAGCTCTGCGCCCACATCACGACTTTCATCGGGTGCGTTCTGCCGGCCGAGACACGCGACGCCCAGGCCTGCGGTGACGGCGGCGCGTACCGTCGCCACGCTGCCGCCGACGAGCACCTCGGTCCAGGGACGGCCAGCATGATCGAGCGCTTCGATCGCGCCGTCGCGCAGCCGGCAGCCGTACGAGCGTGCGATCAGCGGGAGGGGGTCTGAGCGCCGAAGCCGGAGGTGCGATGCCGCGAACCAGGCCGAGCTTTCCTCAAAGAGCAGGGTCGCGCGTAGGCGCTCGGGCGGTCCGCGGAGAATGGCGGCATCGAATGCACGGTCCTCGAACTTCGCCAGCAGGTCTTCGCTCGCACCGACCTCGACGTGGAAGCGCACCTCGGGCATGGCGCGCGAGAGGGTTGCCAGGACACGGGGCAAGCGTGCGCCGGCCGCATGATCGCTGATCCCGAGCGACAGGCGGAGCGGCGCCATGTCGGCCCGCGCCCGCCGCACGACGGCGTCGTGGACGTCCACGAGCCGCCGCGCCTCGTCGACGAACATCGCACCGTCCGCGGTCAGGCGGACGTCGCGCGGCGTGCGATCGAGGAGCTTGAGCCCGAGCTGGTCCTCGAGTTTGCGGATGCGCACGCTCACGGCGGATTGGGTCGCGCCCAGGAGCACGCCCGCCGAGGTGAAGCCGCCCGCCTCGGCGACGCATAGGAAGGTTCGCACGTCCTCGATCTTCAACGCTGCCATCCGTTCATTCTGAAATATGCTTACTGAAATCTCTATGATGAATTTTCAATATCTAGGTCACGCTCGTATCTTGTCGCTTGCGGATGGGTCTCAAGGGAGTGATTGGCCATGCCACTGGCGCGAATCTCATTGCGGGAGGGCCGCACGCCCGAGGACAAGCGTGCGCTGATCGACGGCGTTTATCGGGCGTTGGTGGAGGCGTTCGAGACGCCGGAGGACGACCGCTTCATCATGGTGCATGAGCACGGCGACGATGCTCTCTCCTACGGCGCCACCTATCTGGGGATCGAGCGCAGCGACGCGCTGGTCATCATTCAGATCACCTGCAGCGCCACCCGCGACACGGCGACCAAGCGGCGCTTCTACAAGCGCGTCACGGAATTGCTGGCGGAGCGGCCGGGCCTGCGCCCCCAAGACGTCTTCATCAACTTGGTGGAGGTGCAGCCGGAGAACTGGTCCTTTGGCAATGGCGAGGCGCAATACGCATGAGCGAACCGCCGGCGCCTCAGCTGCATGCGCGAAGCGCGCGGCCCAGTGCTACCGCGGAGCCGCGCAGGCCCACGCGCATCACCGGCACACGGTCGGCCGTGACGTCGGCGACATCACCCGCCGCGAGCGCTTTCAGGAGACCACTCGGCGGGCTAGAGGGGGTCTCCAGCGTCATGGCAACGGCACGGGCATCGAACGTGAAGGGCGCGCCGCCGTCGACGCGGATGGCGATTTCGGTCGTGATCCCGTCGAACTCCACCGCCGCCGGCCAGTAGAGGTAGAGCGCCGGTCGCCCATCCCGCGCGCAGACGACCGCCATGAAGGCGGCATCGTCCATCGGCGTTGCGGCAACCGCTGCCGGTTCCAGTCGCAGGCCCGCATCGAGGTCGAGTGCGCCGACCTGCCATCGCTCGTCGATTGTGTACAGTGTCTCGGCAGCGGTAGGCGCGATGAGAAACGCCATCGCCAGCACTGTCGCAGCGATGCTCGGTGTCTTCCCTGCCCTCATTCGTGGGGCCCCACGCTGGGTTGTTTGGCTGCTGCTTGACCCGCGCAGCCAGCGCCGGCAAGCCGTCGAAAAGGCGGCGCCGGGCCGACCTCTCAGGAAACCACATGCCATTGCGCGCGACCGCTCCAACCGAGCTGGCAAGATGAGCCGCGACGCGCGCCCGCGCGGCCGCCGCCGCGTGCTCGAGGTAGCACTCGACGACCTGCCGGAGGATCGGCGGCCCGCGGCACGCCTCAGCGAGGCCGAGTTGCACGCGCGGGTTCTCTACAAGGACGCTTGGGTCATCGTGGTCGACAAACCGGCTGGCTTGCCGGTGCACGCGGGTCCGACCAGCCCGGAACATCTCGAGCGCTACCTGCAGGCGCTCGCCATGGGCTATGCGGGCCCGCCGCAGCTCGCGCATCGACTGGACCGCGACACTTCGGGGTGCCTCGCTCTTGCCCGACACCGGCGAGCGCTCAGGCGTCTCGGCCGGCTGTTCGAGGGCGGGCAGGTTCGGAAGACCTACTGGGCCGTCGTTGCCGGTGTGCCGCCTGAGGCTAGGGGCACCATCGCCTTGCCGATCCGCAAGCTCAGTGAGCCCCGCGGCTGGCGGATGGTGGTGGACGACGCCGGCCGGACAGCCGTGACCGGCTGGCGGCTGGTGGCGACCGACGGCGAGCGCTCCTGGCTCGAGCTCACGCCCCGAACCGGCCGCACGCACCAGCTCCGTATCCATTGCGCGGCCATGGGCTGGCCCATCCTGGGTGACGGCTTCTACGCCGAGGGAGCCGCGCGCGATGGCCCGCTCCTCCTGCACGCGCGCTCGCTCACCCTCCCGCTCTACACCGACCAGCCGGCGGTCCATGCCGAGGCGCCGGCACCGACACCGCTGGCGGTGGTGCTCGAGGCGCTGGCGGGGGCGGGTCGCAGTAGCGGTGTTCGCCGCACATCCTCGACCGAGCGCAAGGCAGACCAGCGCTAGCGCTTTCTGGTCAGAAGACCTCGAGGTCGTTATCGGCTTCCCTTTGAGGGCGCAGGCCGGATGGGAGGTCGCGATGTGGGTATCGTCGCTGATGGCGATCGTCTTGTTGGCCGTGACGCCCACACTTGAGCGAACGGCTGTCGCGCAGGCTGCTGAGACGGTCCTGGGCGCGCAGGGTCTTTCCCAGGCCGAGGTCGGTCAGATCAAGTCCACCATCCAGCAGTGGGCGACGGCCCTGGCCGACAAGGACTACGAGCAATGGGAAGGCCTCTGGGCGCAGGATGGTGTGCTCGTCATGCCTGGCCAGGGCCGTGTTGTCGGGCGTGCCAATGTGGCGGAGGCAGCCAGGTCCCACTTCCGGCTGGTCTCGTCCTTCACGTTCACCGATTGGGCGGTCGTCGGTCGAGATGATCTCGCGGTGACCCTGAGCACGATCACGCTCGATGCCGAGATTCGCAATGTCACCGCCAGCTTGATCATCGTTCTACGCAAAGGCGGCGAGCAATGGCTCGTTCAGGCCGTCATGTTCGAGAAGGCCCCACACGGCGGTTGACCAGCGCCGGGTGACGCCGATCACGGGCGACGACGTCTGGCTGTGCCAATCGGGCACGTCCGTCCACGGCATGCGTCCTCCTAGCAAGATCGCCGAAACATGCAGATCCGCTTGGCAACGCTGGCAGATGCGAGCGCGCTCGGTGCCTTGATGCGCCGTGCAATCACCGATCTGCAGCGTGGGTTCTTGAGCGAAGGCGAGATCGAAGCCTCGTTCGACATCATGGGCCTCGACGCGCAGCTCATCGAGGACGGAACCTATTACGTCGTCACGGAGCACGGCGCCTCGATCGGCTGCGGCGGCTGGAGCCGGCGTGCCACGCTCTATGGGGGTTCGCTTGCCGCCGGTCGTGACGCGCGGCTTCTCGACCCCGAAGCCGATGCGGCGCGCATCCGGGCGATGTACACCGATCCCGATCACGCTCGTCGCGGCGTTGGCCGGCTCATCCTCGCGACCACGGAGGCGGCCGCCCGGGCCGAGGGCTTCCGGCGCGCCGAGCTCGTCGGAACGTTGGCCGGTGAGCCGCTCTACCGTGCTTGCGGCTACGAGGTGATCGAGGCGACGACCGCTCCTACCCGCTGTGGCCACGCGATCCCCGTGCGCCGGATGATGAAGTCCCTCGAAGCGGTCGCTAGCGGGCGCGAGTCCTAGACCAACGGCGCTGTGTCGACCCGCACGGCGAAGGCGGCGGTGGCGTCGCTGAAGGCCGGGTACCGCTTGAGCACCAGGGGGTCGTGACCGGGGATCACGTGCTTGGGGGAGCTCGCCTCGGCATAGAGCCGGTCCCAGCCGCGGCACATGTCCTCGAGCGAGTGGATGAGGACGAAGGGCTTTCGCTGCTCCATGTTCTCGTAGAAGTGCGAGCTGTCGGAGGCGAGGACGACCCAGCCGCGTGCGGTCTTGACCCGCACGAACATCAAGCCCTGCGAGTGGCCGCCCACATGGTGGACGCTGATCCCCGGCGCGATCCGGCCGTCACCTCGGTGAAACTGCACGCGGCCTGAGTAGACGTGACGGACCATCGTGCAGACATGGTCGACCGTGAACGGGTGTTGCAGGACGGGCTCGCACATGCAGCGGCCGGTGGCGTAGGCCATCTCGGCCTCTTGCAAATGAAAGCGCGCGTTCGGCCAATGCTCGAGCGTACCCGCATGGTCCCAGTGCAGATGCGTAATGATCACCGTGTCGATGGCATCGGCGCTGGCGCCTACGGCTTCCAGCGCCTCACGCGGCAGCCGTTCGAGCTGGCGCCCGCGTCGCTTGGCCTCGGCGGGATCGAAGCCCGTGTCGACCAGAATCGTCCGCCCGCCGCCACGGATCAGCCAGACGAAGTAGTCGAGCGGCATGGCAGACGCGTGGTCGTCCGCCATGATGAAGTTGTCGCGCCGCGTGCGCTCGGTCATGGTGCCGTAGCGCAGCGCCAGCACCTCGTAGGTGGTCTCATCGCTCATCTGTTGCCTCCCGCCTGACCCGCTCGGTCACGCTAGCTGCTGCCCGCGTTGAGCACGAGAGCTACCCCGAGCGCGAGCAGGGCCAGACCCGCGACCTCACGCAGGCTGGTCCGCTCCTTGAAGAGACGCCGCGACAGGAGCTGGGCGAAGACCAGCTCGACCAGGCCCAACGTGCGCACCGCTGCGGTCTCGGCGAGTGCGAAGGCGATGAACCAGCCAAGCGAGGCCAGCGCCCCCATGAATCCCGCGCCGAGCGACTCGCGCCACGCGACGAGCACAGCTCGGAGCGCCGGCCGGTTCCTGGCGAGCAGCCAGGCGCCCAAGACCAAGGCCTGTAGTGCGAGCGCGATGACGAGGGCCGTCACGGCCGCGAGCCCGTCGCCCTCGCCGCCGAGCGCCAGGATGCCGCCACGATAGGCGACGGCGGAGATCGCGAAGAGCCCGCCAGCGGCGAGGCCCAACACGGCTGCTGCGGCGGCGCCCGGTTGGTGTTCGCCGCCCGCCGGTCTGGTGAGCAAGAGCACGCCGCAGGTCGCGATCAGCACGGCAGCAGCGAGGAGTGGCGTCGGCACCTCGCCGAGCATGAGCGAAGCCACGAGCAGCACTTGTACCGGCTCGGTCTTGGTGTAGGCGGTGGTGACGACAAAGGAGCGGCGCTGCATGGCCGCCAGCATCAGCGCGGTCGCTGCGATCTGCGTGGCAGCACCGAGTGCGATCCAGCCGAAGGCGACCCCGTCCGGCAGCGGTGGGCGATGGCCCGCGAACGCCGTCGCCACGCCTAGAAAAGCAAGCCCGAAGGGCAGGCCGAAGAGGAAACGGACATGCGTCGCGGCGATCAGCCCGACCTTGTCGACGAGGTTGCGCTGGAGCGCATTGCGCAAGGTCTGCGCCAGGGCGGCGCCGATGGTCGCCGCGATCCAGAGACCTGCCCAGCTCACCCGTGCGCCATCCGGCGCTCAGGGCGACGGCAGGAGCTGAGGTGCCCGCACCGGCAGGGCGAGCGTCGTCCATGCGCCGTTCAGACGCGTCCGACCGATGACGATGGCGGCGATGCGTGGGCTGCCGGCGTCGCCGATCAGCACCGGGGCGCCCGAGCCGCCCGGCTCGACGGCACAGTTGAGCTGCCAGAGGCGCCCCACAGTTCTGAGACGCAGGCAGCCCTCGTCCACATTGGCGAGGTGTGGTCGAAGCCGGCTGTAGTGCACCAGCGAGAGCCGCTCCGGCTGCGCGACGGCGGGGACGACCGCCAGCGTCGGCGCGACCACCTCCCGCTCGAACTCGAGGATCGCCACGTCGTGCTCGAGGCCGGCGAGTGCTTGGCGCTGCGCCCAATCATAGTCGACGGCGACGTGGACGGCTGAGGGTTGCGCGTGCGCGATGAACGCGCCGCGCTCCCAGCCGGCGACGAAGTGGATGTCGTCGAGCGGTGCCAGCCGGCCCGTACGCGGGTGAAACAGGCAGTGTGCGGCAGTGACGACCCGATCCGGCCGGATCAGGGTGCCGGTGCAAAAGCTCTTGCCCGCGACGTTGACCCGTCCCACAGCACCCCAGTCGGTGGCACCGGCTGCGCCGGGTGAGCTTGCCGCCAGCACCAGCACTAGCAGTGCTTCAAGAACGCGTGCGACGGAGCGCTTGCCGCTGGCGCCGGCATCGACCGAGTGCCACCTGAGCCGGCGTCCACCACCGCGGAGAGACCGCATGCGGCGTCTGATGCTCGCCACGTTCGTTTTCCTCGCCACCACCGGCTTCGACTGGCTGGAGCGCTGGGTTGCGCCGAACGCTCGCCTGATCGATGAGCATTGGCAGAAACGCGACCCCGCCGCCAGCACGGTGGTCGATCATGGGGCCTGGAGCGCTCTTCTGGACCGGTACGTCCAGGTGGACGATGTGGGCGTCAATCGCGTCCGCTACGCGTCGGTGAGCGATGCTGACCGGGCGGCGCTCAACGCCTATGTCGCGAGGCTCGCCGCGACGCAGGTGACTGCACTCGCGCCGGACGAGCAGCTCGCCTACTGGCTCAATCTCTATAACGCCCTCACGGTCCAGGCGGTGCTCGATGCCTATCCGGTCGCCACGATCCGCGACATCGACGCGGTCTGGCGGCGCGACCGGATCACGGTCGAGGGGCGGCCCCTGTCGCTCGACGACATCGAGCATGGCATCGTCCGCCCCGTGTTCGACGAGCCCCTGATCCACTACGCGGTCAACTGTGCGGCAGTCGGCTGTCCCGATCTGCAACCCGAGCCGTTCACCGCTGCCCAACTCGACCAGCAGCTCGATCGGGCGGCGCGCGCCTATGTCAACGATCCGCGCGGCGTCAGCACGACCGTCGGCGGGGATGTCACCGTATCGAGCATCTACAATTGGTTCGGCGACGACTTCGGTGGCAGCGAGGCGGCCATCTTGGCGCATCTGAGCACCTACGCGGCGCCGGACCTGCAAGCGCGCCTGGCAGGTGCCAGCTCGATCGATGCGTTCGCCTATGACTGGGCGCTCAACGAGGCGCGCTGAGACCCCCACGATTGACGATCGCCTTTTCGATCTCGACCACGACGAAGACGAACGCGGCGGCGGCGACCGCGAGCCCGAGATGCGGCCAGCCAAGCGCGGTCGTCGCGAAGACCGCCTGGAGCGGGGGCGCGTAGGTGAAGCCCGCCTGCGCCGCCACGACAAGCGCGATGCCGAGCCACATCGCGCGTGTGCCCATAAGGCCGGCGCGTGAGAAGGCCCTTGCGTGGGCGCGCCTGGCGCTCAGCAGATAGGCGATCTCCATTGCCACCAATGCGTTGACGACGAGCGTCCGCGCGGTCTCCACCGGGTGGCCTTGCGCCAGCGCCAGGTTGAAGAGAACGAAGAGACCGGCGACAAAGAGGACCGAGACGAAGGCCACCCGCCACACCAGGAGCGGTGCCAGGAACGGCTCGTTCGCGGACCGTGGTGGCCTGTGCATCGTGCCGGGCTCGGTCGGCTCGAAGGCGAGTGTGAGGCCGAGGCCTACGGCCGTGATCATGTTCACCCAGAGGATCTGCACCGGCGTGATCGGCATGGCGAGGCCCCAGGCGATCGCGGCAATGATGGCGAGGGCCTCGCCACCGTTGGTAGGGAGCGTCCAGGCAATGACCTTCTTCAGATTGTCGTAGACCGTGCGCCCCTCCCGCACGGCGGCCACGATCGTCGCGAAGTGGTCGTCCGCGAGCACCATCTCCGCGGCCTCGCGTGCGGCGGCACTACCCTTGTTGCCCATGGCGATGCCGACATCGGCGCGCTTGAGCGCCGGTGCATCATTGACGCCGTCGCCGGTCATGGCGACGACGCGGCCGCTGGCCTGCAGGGCCGTCACCAGGCGCAGCTTGTGCTCGGGTGCCGTGCGGGCGAACACGCTGGCATCGCGGGCACGGGAGTCGAAGCCGGCGTCGTCCAGCGTATCGAGCTCCGCGCCGGTGACCGTTGCGTCGACGTGCGGCAGCTCGAGCAGTTGGGCGATCGCCGTCGCGGTGAGCGCGTGATCGCCGGTGATCATCTTGACGTCGATGCCCGCCGCGCGGCAGTCGGCGAGCGCCTCGAACACGTCCTCGCGGGGCGGATCGATCAGGCCCAGGAGACCCAGAAACTCCAGATCACCATCGACATCGGCGCGTTCGAGCACCGTCTGGTCGCCTGGGACCTCACGTCTAGCCACGGCGATGAGCCGTTTCCCCTCGCCAGCGAGCGCGGCCGCGTGGGCCTCCCACCCGTCGAGGTCCAGCGGACGCGCACCTTCCGGCGTCGCCTCGAACCCGCACATCGGCAGCACGCGCTCGGGCGCACCCTTGACGTAGATCCGGCCGCGGCCCTCATGATCATGGTGCAGGCTCGCCATGTAGCGATGCTCGCTGGCGAAGGGGATCGCATCGGACCGCGACCACTGCCGCCTGAGCGCGCTCACATCCAACCCGGCCTTGGCGGCAGCGATCACCAACGCGACCTCGGTCGGATCGCCTGCCTGGTGCCAGCCGGCATCGTCGTGGGAGATGGCGGCGTCGTTGCACAGCGCTGCAGCCTTGAGCAGCTCCGCGAGCAGCTGGTCCGCCAACGGGTCGATGGCCTTTTGCCGCGCTTCGAAGCCACCGTGCGGGGTGTCGCCCGAGCCGGTGACGGCAACGTCACCGGCGGGTGTCGCGATGGCCGTGACCGTCATCGCGTTCTGGGTCAGCGTGCCCGTCTTGTCGGTGCAGATGACCGAAACCGAGCCCAGCGTCTCGACGGCCGGCAGGCGCCGGATGATGGCATTGCGCCGTGCCAGCCGCTGCGTGCCGATCGCCAGCGTGATGGTCATCACCGCCGGCAAGCCCTCGGGGATCGCCGCGACCGCGAGCCCGACGACCGCCATGAAGGCTTCGCCCACCGGGTAGTCGCGGACGAGGAAGGCGCCGGCGAACACGACCGCGCCGACCAAGCCGATGAAGAGCGTGAGCCGCCGGGCGAAAACGTCCATCTGGCGGACGAGCGGCGTCTTCAGCGTGCGCACGTCGCCCAGAAGCGTGCTGATCCGACCCAGCTCGGTGCCGGCGCCGGTTGCGGTCACGACGCCCCGACCAATGCCGGCCGCGACGAGCGTGCCGGAATAGAGCATCGAGCGCCGATCGCCGAGCGAAGCATCCTCAGCGACCGGCTCGGTGTGCTTGTCGACCGGAACCGATTCGCCGGTGAGGATGGATTCGTCCGCTCGCAGCTCACGCGCCTGGAGCAAGCGCAGATCGGCAGGCACGCGGTCGCCCGCCTCCAACACCACGACGTCGCCGCGGACCAGGTCCGTCGCCGGCACGGTCTGCCGCCGCCCACCGCGGAGCACCGCGGCCTCGGGCTCCAGCATGGAGGCCAGCGCGTCCAGCGCGCGCTCGGCGCGACCCTCCTGGATGAAGCCGATCGCGGCGTTCACCAGCACGACCGCGAGGATGACGCCGGCGTCGACGCCATGGCCGATCAGCGCCGCGATGAGCGCTGCCGCAAGCAGCGCATAGATCAGAACGCTGTGGAACTGCCTAAGGAAGCGGCGGAGCGGTCCCGCGCGCGGCGGCTCGGGGAGCCGGTTCGGCCCTTGCTCAGCTAGCCGCCGCGCCGCCTCGTCCGAGGAAAGACCGTCGGCTGAGGTATCCAGCGCGGCAACAACCGCCTCCACGGTCGAGGCAAAGGGCGGCAAAGCGCCGGCCGCCTCCGGCTTGTCGGCCATCGTCCAAGCTCCCGATGCATTCGCTAATCTGTAGACGAATGCGCTCAGGTTCCATGCGCCGGATCAAGGCATGGCCGGTCCGCTCAGCTTTCCGCGTCGGGCTCGAGCTTGAGGCTCAGCGAGTTCATGCAATAGCGCTGCCCGGTAGGCCTTGGACCGTCGGGGAAGACGTGGCCCAGATGGCTGCCGCAGCGCGCGCAGACCGCTTCGGTGCGCACCATCCCATAGCTCACGTCGCGCTTCTCGGCGACGTGGTTCGGGTCGACGGGCTGGTAGAACGAGGGCCAGCCCGTGCCGCTGTCGTACTTGGTTTCCGAGTGGAAGAGCGGCAGGCCGCAGCCGACGCAGAGATAGGTGCCCGGGCTCTTCTCATTCCAGTAGCGACCTGTGAACGCCCGCTCGGTGCCGGCTTTGCGCGCGACCTGGTACTCCTCCGGGCTCAGCGCCTCGCGCCACTCGTCCTCGGTTTTGGTGATCTTCTTCATGGGGTGCTCCGCGTTGCGTGCAACTCTCATGTAGGCGCTCGGCCGCCGCGTTGCAGGCACCGCGCGTGCTGGTCGCAATCCGCTGACGGTGGCTCACGGCCACGTGCGGGAGCGAGACGCGTTTCCACCCTGCCGCATCGAAGGTGCCATCCGGCGCTCTCGCCGGACCACCGCATGGAGATGACCGATGCGCAGATCAGCGTTGCTCGCCTTCGTCCTGTTCGTCGCCGCGTGCACCTCGTCGACACCCCAGACCGCGCCGCCTGCCGCACCGGTCGAGGGCCAGACGATCGCAACGGGCACGTTCCAAGGCGCCAGCGATCATGCGACCACGGGCGGCGTGAGCGTCGTTCGCCTCGCGGACGGCAGCTATGCCGTCGAGCTCGGCCCGGACTTCAGTCTCGACGGCGCACCCGACCCGGTCGTGGGCTTTGGCGCCGACGGCTATCTCGCCACGAGCAAGCTCGGCCCGCTCGAAGCCCTCACCGGACGGCAGGCCTATGAGGTCCCGGCCTCGCTCGATGTTGCCGACTTCAACGAGGTCCACATCTGGTGCGAGGCGTTCTCGGTGCCGCTCGGTGTCGCCCGATTGGAGCCCAGGGTGAGCACGCAGATCAGACAGGCTCGGCGCCAAGTCCGCGCTTCGGAATTGGATGGATGGCGGACATAGCGTCGCTCGTGGGCAACCGCTCAGACCTCGCAGGAAGAGACCTTTGCGGTGTTCCATTCAAACCGGAGATCGGACGCCCCGCCTTGGGTTCAACCGAGCCCGCGGCCCATGGCATAGAACTCGTCGTTGGGCCGCATGGACGTGAAGTTGGCCATGCGGTTGCTGAGGCCGAAGAAGGCGGTAATGCTGGCGATATCCCAGATGTCTTCATCGGTGAAGCCGTGGCTACGTAAGGCTTCGAAATCCTCGTTACAGATTGATTTGGCGTCGCTCGACACCTTCATGGCGAAGTCTAGCATAGCCTTCTGTTTCGGCGTGATGTCTGCTTTTCGGTAGTTCACTGCGACCTGGTCGGCGATCAGGGCGTTCTTGGCCCGGATGCGCAGGATGGCACCGTGGGCCACCACGCAGTACTGGCAGCCGTTGTCGTTGGACGTGGCGACGACAATCATCTCCCTCTCGGCCTTGGTCAGGCCGCTTTCCTTTTCCATCAACGCGTCGTGATAGGCGAAGAATGCGCGAAGCTCGTCGGGACGATGGGCCAGGACCAGGAAGACGTTGGGCACGAAGCCTGCCTTCTCCTGGACCGCTAGGACCTTTTCCTTGATGTCGTCCGGTAGTTCGTTGATGTCAGGCACCGGGTAGCGGCTAATGTTGGTAGCTTTCACTTCATCTTTACTCCATCTATGCAGGCAATCACACGGATCTAATACTGTTAGATCAGGCCAATTTCTTGAAAACCCGCGCTTGCGAAAGTAATTCGGTAGGCGTTTGCCGAACGGAAATTCTCAGCTTGGCGCCTCCAGCGTCGCCTCGAGGAGCAGGGTAACGCAGCGGTAGCGGGAGCGGAAAGCGCTGGTTGTGGCGAAGGGGGCTAGCCGGGCGAAGCTGACGCTGAGCGGATCGCGCATCCACCGACAGCGGAGTTCCGGGGCGTCCGCGAGCCATCAATTGGCGCTTGTTATACATACCAACTGTAAGGTATGTATCACCTATGCCGAGACCCACCAAAATCGATCCCGAACGCGGCGACGCGCGAACGCGCCTGCTGGAGGCCGCAAGGGACATCATCCGGGTGAAGGGCTTTACCGCGACCACGGTCGACGATCTGTGCCAAGCGGCGGGCGTCACCAAGGGCGCCTATTTCCACCACTTTCCGACCAAGGAGGCGCTGGGCGTCGCGGCGGCGAAGTTCTGGGCGGAAACCACCACGAGCTACTTCGAGGGCGCGCCCTACCACCGGCCGAGCGATCCGCTTGAACGGGTTTTGGCCTATGTCGACTTCCGCAAGTCGATCATCGAAGGCGAACTCGCCGAGTTCACCTGCCTTGTCGGGACGATGACGCAGGAGGCCTATGCCTCGCATCCCGACATTCGCGACGCCTGTGCAGACAGCATCCTCGGCCATGCGGCCACGCTTGAGCCGGACATCGCCGCCGCGATGAGCTCGCGCGGCATGGAGGCTGATTGGACGGCAACCAGCCTCGCTCGCCACATACAGGCCGTCATTCAGGGTGCCTTCATTCTGGCCAAAGCAACCGGCGACGCCGCGCTAGCCAGATCCAGTGTCGATCACCTCAAACGATACATCGAGTTGCTATTCGACAATTCCCAACCAGGAAGGACGAGCCCGTGACGGAGTTCTCGAACGTAAACACCTGCATATGGTTTGAAGAGGGTGGGCTAGAGGCGGCGCGCTTTTATACGTCGCTGCTCCCGAACTCGCACATCAAAGACGAGCATCGCTTCGAGCACATGCTCACAGGCGAGGAAGGGGGCGTCCAGATCATCCAATTCACGCTCGCGGGCGCGCCGTTTTCCATCCTTCAGGCCGGTCCGCACCAGGAGCACAACGACATGATCTCGATCTCCGTAACCACGGAGGATCAAGCGGAAACCGATCGGCTGTGGGAGGCCCTGACCGCGAACGGAGGCCGCGAGGTGCAATGCGGCTGGCTCAAGGACCGCTGGGGGGTTGCCTGGCAGATCTCCCCTCGGCGGATCGCCGAACTCCTGAATACTGGGGACAAGGCGAAGATCGGCGCCATGTTGAACGCCATGCATCCCATGAAGAAGCTCGACGTCGCCGTCCTCGAGGCGGCGTTCCACGGACACAATTGAGGGAACGCGAGATGACGGAGGAGCAACAGGAGATCATCGCGCTCTGCCAGCGTTTGGGCGATGCGCATTACGACAGGGACGCCGACGCAATCGTCGAATGCTACGCTCCCGATGCCGTGATCTACGCACTTGCGCCGCCCCTGAAGGACAAGATCGACCGCGCCGGAACGGCCGCTTGGCTGGCGACATGGCACGGCCCGATCCTGATCGGTGCGGAGGACGTGGATCTGATCGTTGGCGACGGCATCGCCTGGTCTACGGCGCTCAACCGGATGCGAGGCACCAAGGCGGATGGCGCGCAGGAAGACATCTGGTTCAGAACGACGATGTGCTTTCGCAAGATCGACGGTGCATGGAAGATCGTCCACGATCACTCGTCCACACCGTTCTACATGGACGGATCGCTAAGGGCGGCGGTCGATCTGCAACCGTGACCTTCGGCACCGAAAGCCTCAGCCGAGCGCCTTGGCCATCGCCTCGAACGGTAGGGTGACGCAGCGGTGGCGGGAGCGGAAGGCGCGGGCGGGAGCGAAGAGAGCCAGGCCCTTGAGCGGTTCAGGCAGGTCGTCGCTCTTCAGGTAGGCCCGCAACGCGCTGGGCAGATCACCAAAATCGTCGCGCCGATGGCCCGGGGCGTGCTCGGCGACCAGCGCGGCGGCGGCCTCACAGAGGAGGCAGCCGCGCACCTCGTGGCCGACTGCGGCTACCCGGTCGCCGTCGAGGGCGAGGTCGATGGTGACGCGGTCGCCGCAGAGGGGGTTGTGGACGGTCGCGGTGGCGTCGGCGTGGGCGAGCCGCCCGCGGCCCGGTCCCTCCTTGGCGAGGCGCCTGAGTGCTTCGTGATAGAGGTCAGCGCTCACCGCCCCTCATTCCGCAGCGCCGCGAGTGCGGCGGGCGTGTCGATGTCGGTCAGTGCGGCATCGTCATCCATCGTCACCTCGACAAGCTCGTCCTCATGCTGACCGATGAGGTGCCGTGCGCCCACGTCGCCCACCAAGGCGTCGATCGCCTCGAAATGCTGCCGACCCCACAGCACCGGATTGCCGCGCTTGCCGTCGACGGTGGGGACGACGATCGAGTGCTGGCCCTCCGGATCGAAGGCCGCGATGAGCCGGTTCAGGTGCTGCGCCGTGATGCGCGGCATGTCGCCCAGGCAGACGAGCGCGCCGTCGATGTCGTCTTGCAAAGCCGCGAGGCCGGCCTTGAGCGAGCTGGCGAGGCCGCTGGCGTAGTCCGCATTGCGAGCGAACCGGACATCGCGGCCGCGTAGTGCCGCCTCGACGCGCTCGGGCGCGTTACCCGTCACGACGACGACGTCCACGGCACGGGAGGCCAGGGCGGCGTCCACGGGATAGGCTATCAGCGGCTTCGAGCCCCAGAGCTCTGTCAGCTTGTTGGTGCGACCCATCCGCCGGGACTGCCCGGCGGCGAGCACCATGACGGCGATTTTGGGCTCGCCCAGCGGCGGAGCGACCTCCCGCGGCTGCGGTCGCGTCGGGATTTCAGCGAGGAGGCCGCCCACGCCCATCGCCATGATCTGCGCGCGGTCGACCTCCAGGCCGGCGCCCAGCCGCTGCAAGACCCAGTCGAAGCCGTTGAGCTTTGGCGAGCGCGCGCAGCCGGGAAGGCCCAGCACGGTGCCGCCCTCGCGCTCGGCGAGCAGCAGCAGATTGCCCGGATCGACCGGCATGCCGAAGTGCAGCACCTGGCCGCCGGCCCGCTCGATGCCGGCGGGCAGCACGTCGCGCCGGTCGGTGATCGCCGACGCGCCGGCGACCAGCAGCACGTCCGCCGGCGGCGCCTCGCTGACGGCCTCGGCGACGGCGTCGGCCGTATGCGGGCAACGCCGCTCGCCGAGGAGCCTCCCGCCCACCTGCACGAGCCGCTCGCGCGTGATCGCCGCCGTCTTGTCGAGCACGCTCGTCTTCACGGTTGGCAGGGTGGTCTGGATGAGGAACGCGCTGATCCCGCGATAGGGGTGAAGCCGCAAAGGCTCGTCGGCGGCCTCCAGGCGCCGCACCGCCTCGCCGAGTGCCTCTTCTGGCGCCGCGAAGGGGATGATCTTGATGGTGGCAAGGAGCTGGCCCGGCACCACCGGCTCCCAGTCGGCCAGCGTCGCCACCGTGAGCGCCTCGTCGAGCCGGTTGACCGCGTCGATCACGGCCGAATCGGTCCGCAGCACGCCGCCCGCCCGCGCATGCAGGTTGACGCGGCCCGTGAACGCCTTGCCGGCCTCGATGCCCGCTCCGGTCAGCGGTGCTGCCAGGCGTGCTGCGGCCTCGTTCTCCTCGATGTCGCCCGGCTCGAGGCGGCAGGCGGTGACGGCGCCGATGCCGGCTCGCTGCAAGGCGTGCACCTCTTCGACGCCTAGGAGCTGCCCCTTCTTCAGCGACAGCCCCTCGGCACGCAGGCTGTGGACCAGGCGCGCGCCGAGTGCGTCGGCGGTGGGCATCTGCTCGAGCTTCATGCTTGCCGCAGCACCTTGGTCATCTCGCCCAACACCGAGACGGCGATCTCCGCCGGGCTCACGGCACCCAGCGCCAGGCCCGCGGGACCGTGGACGCGGGCGATCGTGGGGGCATCGAAGCCCCGTTCGGAGAGGCGTTCGACGCGCGCGGCGTGCGTACGCTTGGAGCCCAAGGCAGCGATGTAGAACGCGTCGCTCTTGAGGGCGCCTTCCAGCGCCGGGTCGTCGATCTTGGGGTCGTGGGTCAAGGTGACGACCGCGGTGCGGGCGTCGGGGCCAATCTCGGCAAGCGCCTCGTCGGGCCAGTCATGGCGCAGCGTTACGCCCGGAAAGCGCTCGTCGGAGGCGAAGGCGCCGCGCGGGTCGATGACGGTCACCGCATAGCCGGCGATCGTCGCCATGGGCACCAGCGCCTGTGCAATATGGACGGCACCCACCACCATGAGGCGGAGCGGCGGGTTGAAGACCTGGATGAACCAGGTGTGTCCCTCTGCCTCGACCTTGGCGCCCTTGTCCGCGCGGAGTGCTGTGCGCGCCGCCTCGGCCACAGGCTCAGGCAAGGTCTCGCCACTGACCCGCTCGCCCGCCACCAGCAGGGTGTGACGGTTATCGTCGAGACGGCGCGCCAGCACGGTCGGGAGCGCTCGGGCGCACGCGTCGACGAGTGCCTCGAGGACGGCTGGCGTCATGCGACCGCCTCGACCCAAACCTCCACCGTGCCGCCGCAGGCGAGCCCCACCTCCCAGGCCTGCTCGTTGGAGACACCGAAGCTCAAGAGCTTCGGCGGCTCGCCGGCCATGATGTCCAGAGCTTCGGTCACCACCGCACCTTCGATGCAGCCGCCCGAAACGGAGCCGACCATCTGGCCATCGGCGCTGACGCCGAGCATCGAGCCGACGGGTCGGGGCGAGGAGCCCCAGGTGGCGACCACGGTGGCGACGGCAACATCCTTTCCTGCCCGGCGCCAGTCGGCGACCGTCGTCAGGACGTCATCTTGGACCTGCATCTCACGCGATCTCCCGCTGACTGGCCTCCACCCACCGACGCATCGCGCCGCGGGCGGGCAGGGGCTCGCTCATGATGTGGGCAAGCTGCTCCAGGCTTTCGAGGTTGTGGACCGAGTAGAGCGCGTCGACATGGCGGACCATCGCTCTGGCCCCGGAGGCGAGGGGCGCATAGCCGCCATAGCGTAGGAGCGGATTGAGCCAGATCAGCTCGCGGCAGCTCCGCTGCAGCCTGTCCATCTGCTTCTCGAGCCCATCAGCCGCATCGCGGTCGAGACCATCGGTGATCAGCAGCACGACGGCGCCCTGGGTCAACACGCGACGGCCCCAGTCGCGGTTGAACACCTCGAGGCAGGCGCCGATGCGGGTGCCGCCGGACCAGTCGGTGCAGGCCTCGCCAACCTTGTCGAGTGCCACGTCGATGTCGCGGTTTCTGAGCTGTCGGGTGACGTTGGTGAGATGCGTGCCGAAGAGGAACGTGTGGACCCTGTCCCGATCGTTTGTCAGCACGTGGAGGAAGTGGAGCAGCAGCCGGGAATAGCGGCTCATGGACCCTGAGATGTCGCACAGCACGACCAGTGGCGGGTGGCGTGTTCTACGATGCCTGCGCTCGAGGTCGATGATGGCACCACCGCCGCGCATGGAACCCCTGAGCGTGCGGCGCATATCGACCCTGGGCCCGTGCGCGTCGGGCGCGTAGCGACGGGTGAGCACCTTCGTGATCGGCAGCGCCAGCCGATCCATCGCCCGCCTGGCCCGCTGCACCTCCTCCGCGCTCATCTCCTCGAAGTCCTTGGTCATCAGGACGTCGTTCGCCGAGTAGGTCATCACCGCGTCGATCTCGACTTCGGTTTCGCCCTCTTTGTCACCGTCGCCCGTGCCGGGTCGCCGCTCGGGTGCCATGGCATCGGCGACGCGCTTGTTGACGTCGGCCTTGGGGCTCGTAGGCGCCTGGTCGGCTTCGAGGGTCGGCAGGAGCAGCTGCATCAGCCGCTCCAGCAGCTGCGGGTCGCGCCAGAAGATGTGGAAGGTCTGATCGAACAGCTCGCGCTGGTCCGCACGGGTGACGAAGACGGCGAAGAGGGTCCAGTAGAGATCCGCCCGCGAGCCGAAGCCGGTCGCTTCGAGCGCCCTGAGCGCGTCGAGCACCTGGCCCGTGCCGACCGGCAGGCCGGCGGCACGCAGCGCCCGGCCGAAGTGCATGACGTTGACCGCGAGAAGCCCGCCATCGCTGACGATCGGGCGCAGGCCCTCGGTCATCTCAGGCGCTCAGCTCCATGCGCACTTCGTGCAGAAGCCGTGCGGCCTCCGAGCCTTGAATCTTCATGATGTCGTCTTGGTACTTGAGGAGCGTGCCGAGCGTGTCGTTGATGACCTCGGGGCTGAGTTCCAGGCAGTCGAGGGTCTGGAGCGCCTTCGCCCAGTCCAGCGTTTCGGCCACACCCGGCAGCTTGAAGAGGTCCTCGCCGCGCAGTCGCTTGACGAAGGCCACGACCTGCCGGGAGAGCGCGTCGGCCACGTCGGGCAGGCGCACCTTGACGATCTCGAGCTCGCGCGGGGCCGTCGGGTAGTCGACCCAGTGGTAGAAGCAGCGGCGCTTGAGCGCGTCGTGGATCTCGCGCGTGCGATTGGAGGTGATGATGACGATCGGCGGGCTTTCGGCCTTGAACGTGCCCAGCTCCGGAACAGTGATCTGGAAGTCCGAAAGCACCTCCAGCAGGAAAGCCTCGAACGGCTCGTCGGTCCGGTCGAGCTCGTCGATGAGCAGCACTGGCGCCTGGCGCCCCGCGCTATCGAGCGCCTGGAGGAGTGGTCGGCGGATCAGAAACTCCTCGGCGAAGATGTCCTTGGCGAGCGTCGTGCGATCGCGGTCGCCCGCAGCTTCGGCGAGGCGGATCTCGAGCATCTGTCGGGCGTAGTTCCACTCGTAGACGGCCGACGCCACGTCCAGGCCCTCATAGCACTGGAGCCGCACGAGCCGGCGTCCCATCACCTCTGCCAGCACCTTCGCGATCTCGGTCTTGCCGACGCCGGCCTCGCCCTCGAGAAACAGCGGCCGTTCGAGCGCCAGTGCCAAATGCACTGCCGTTGCCAGCGGTCGGTCCGCGACATAGTTGCCTTGCGCGAGAAGGGCTTGGGTCTCGTCGATCGAACGGGGCATCTTCTCGTTTCTTGATCGCCTGCGCCGCAGAGGTGGCGCCTCGCGCCGGTGATGGCAAGCCCGACGCCTTGCCGCGAGCGGTGGCAGGGCGTACCCGCAGAAGGACAAGGAGAAGGTTTGATGTCGGACCCGGACGAGGTGCCTGCGTGGCTGGAGACATGGCAGGGCATGGGTGGTCTGCCAAGCGAGCTGGAGGCCGCCGCCGGCGCGGCGCACCGGCAGGTCCGCGCGCTGGACCGTGCGGCCGCGCGCCTGCGCGTCGATGACGAGCCCTGGCGCATCAGGCGCGTGCTCGCGCAAAGGGCGCGGCGGTGAGCGACGACGCCTCCATCGAGGCGATGGGCGCCGCGCTGCGTGCTCGGAGGGTGGGTGCGGAGGAGCTGGCCATTGCGGCGATCAGCGCGCTCGAGACGCTGCATGGTCAGTTGCACGTGCTTGTTGAGGCCGAGCCCGAGCGCGCCCAGGCCCAGGCGCGTCTTGCGCAGAAAGCGATCGATGCCGGGGACCCACGACCGCTGTTGGGCGTTCCGATGGCGCACAAGGACATGTTCTACCG
This sequence comes from Geminicoccaceae bacterium, assembly GCA_028279345.1. Lineage (GTDB taxonomy): Bacteria > Pseudomonadota > Alphaproteobacteria > Geminicoccales > Geminicoccaceae > JAAAPF01. The sequence continues at coordinate 4,819 of JANQNY010000065.1, read as the reverse complement.
TGCCGGTCGGATCAGTGCCTGCGGTTCGGCGATCCTCGCCGAGCACCGCCCGACGGTCACCTCGACGGCGCTCGAACGTCTGGACGGGGCTGGCGCCGTCGATGTCGGGCGCCTGCACATGGTGGAGTTGGCGCTCGGCGTCACGGGTCACAATGCCGTAACCGGCACGCCCAAGAACCCTTGGGACCCGGACCGAGTTCCGGGCGGCTCGTCGAGCGCGTCGGCCGTCTCGGTCGCGGCCGGCGCCGTCGGTGCAGCGCTCGGTTCGGACACGGGCGGGTCGATCCGCATCCCCGCGAGCTGCTGCGGGCTTGTCGGCCTCAAGCCCACTTACGGGCGGGTCAGCCGGTTCGGTGCGATGCCGCTCGCGGCCTCACTGGATCACGTGGGGCCGCTCTGCCGCAGCGTGCGCGATGCAGCACTGGTCCTGCAGGCGCTCGCCGGCCACGACCCGAACGATCCGCTGAGCGCCGACGAGCCGGTCGACAACTATCTCGCGCGCATCGAGGACGGCGTCGCCGGCATGGTCTTGGGGGTGCCCGAAGCCAGCGATCTCGACGGGCTCTCCGAAGCGGCCCTAGCCGCCTTCGATCAGGCGGTGCAGACCTACCAGCGGCTGGGCTGCGGCGTGCGGCGCATCTCCTTAGCGGCGCTAGAGAACGCCAATGAGCTCGCCACCACGATCATCGGTGCCGAGGGCGCAGCGATCCACGCGAACGCCATCCGCGAGCGGCCCGACGCGTTCGGCCCGCAGACACTCGCGCGCCTGAGAAGCGGGCTCTTTGTGCCTGCAACCCACTACCTGCAGGCGTTGGCGCTCCGGGCGCGCATGCTCGAAGACCTGCAGGAAGCCGGGTTCGCCGAGGTCGACACGCTCCTCGTGCCGGCGCTGGACGCCACACCCCCGACGATCGAGGAGAGCGATGTCGCGTCGAGCCCCGGTTTCGGCAAGCTGCTCGGGCAGTTCGCGCGCTGGTTTCGCCCCTTCAACGTTCTGGGCGTGCCGAGCCTCGCCATGCCGACTGGGTTTGACGGCGCGGGTATGCCCGTCGCCGGCCAGCTCGTGGGCCACCCCTTCGACGAGGCGACGCTCCTGCGCATGGCGCGCGCCTTCGAGCGCGAAACCGGCTTCACCGAGCGCAGGCCGCCGACGAGCGTGAGCCACGCGCCGTGAGCGAACGCCTCCGCGCGCGGGTGGAGGCACGAGCAGGCGAACTCGTGGCGCTGTGCCGGGCGCTCGTGCAAATCCCCAGCGAGAACCCGCCGGGCCGCGACTACCTTCCGGTTTGCGAGCTCGTTGGCGAGCGGCTGCGCAAGCGCGGCTTCGAGGTGCACTATCTTCGGGCCGAGGGCGCGCTTGCCGACAGCGACGTGTTTCCGCGCTGGAACATGGTGGCGCGTTTCGAGAGTGGCCGCCCGGGACCGACCGTGCACTTCAACAGCCATGTCGACGTGGTGGCGCCGGGCGAGCGCTGGAGCTTCGATCCCTACGGTGCCGAGCTGGTGGACGGGCGCATCTACGGGCGCGGCACCTGCGACATGAAGGGTGGCCTCGCGTCGAGCGTGGCGGCCGTCGAGGCGCTCCTCGACGAGGGTCTCGTGCGCACCGGCGCGGTCGAGGTCTCGGCGACCGCGGACGAGGAATCGGGCGGCTACGCCGGTGTTGCATGGCTCGCCGAGCGCGGTTGGTTCGACCCCAATCGGGTGGACCATGTCGTCATTCCGGAGCCCTTCAACCGCGATCTCGTCTGCCTCGGGCACCGGGGCGTGTGGTGGGCCGAGATCGAGACGCTCGGCCACATCGCGCACGGCTCCATGCCCTTTCAGGGTGACTGCGCCGTGCGCCACATGGCGGCGGTCATCGAGGCGTTCGAGCGCGAGCTGTGGCCGCTCCTGGCGGCACGGCGTACGGCCGTGCCGGTCATTCCCGAGGGTGCACGCCACGCGACGTGCAACCTCGCCGCCATCCACGGCGGCCTGCCCGAACGTCTGGACGGGCTGCCGACGCCGTTGGTGCCCGACCGCTGCCGGTTGACCGTCGATCGGCGGTACCTGACCGAGGAGAGCCGCGAGGCCGTCGCACAGGAGGTCGAGAACCTTCTCGAGCGTCTCCGCGCGGACCGCGAGGGCTTCGACTACCGGCTCCGCGAGCTGATGCACGTTCCCCCCACCGCCAATGTCGAGACCGCGCCGACGCCTCGAGCATTCGCCCGCGCCATCCTGGAGGTCGAGGGCAAGGAGGCGCGGTTCGTCGCCTCGCCGGGCACCTACGACCAGAAGCACGTGCACCACCTGGGCGGCGTCACCGACTGTGTTGCCTACGGGCCCGGTCACCTGCACCTCGCGCATCAGCCGGACGAATATGTCGAGGTTCGCGACCTGGCGAACGCTGCTGCGGTCATGGCGTTGGCGACGCACGACCTGCTCGGTGGCGCGTCTTGAGCCGGCCCGGACCCGCTAACGCGCTGACGGACGTGGCGGGGCTCCAGGTGGGCCACGCTACACACCCGAGTTGGCCCACGGGCGTCACCGTGGTCGTGGCAGACGAGCCGGTCATGGCCGCAGGCGATGTGCGCGGCGGCGGTCCCGGCACGCGCGAGCTCGACCTCCTGGAGCCGGGCTGCCTGGTCGAGCGGATCGACGCGGTCGTCCTGGCTGGCGGCTCGGCCTTCGGGCTTGCCGCCGCGGACGGCGTGATGGATGCGCTCGTGGCCGACGGCCGCGGCTTCGAGGTCGGTGCCGCGCGGGTGCCGATCGTGCCGGCGCTGATCCTCTTCGATCTGCGTTTCGAGCCGGCGTTCAGGCCGACGGCAGCCTATGCGACGCTCGGGCGCGACGCCTACGCCGCCCGTGGCCCCGGCGTCGCGCTGGGGAATGTCGGTGCCGGCACAGGGGCCGTCTGCGGAGGGCTCAAGGGTGGCATCGGCACGGCTTCGGTCGTCGATCCCGCCTCGGGCGCCACGGTCGGCGCGCTCGCTGCCGTCAACGCCGCTGGCTCCGCGGTCATCCCGAGCACGGCCACGCTCTGGGCCTGGGCGCTCGAGCAGGCGGGTGAGTTCGGTGGCCAGGCGCCTCCCTCAGGTCCGTTCGACCTCGACCACGACGTCGACGCGCTCCCGGGCGGGAACACGACCCTCGTTGTGGTCGCCACCGACGCCGCCCTCGATCGCATGCAGGCGCGGCGCTTGGCGATCATGGCGCATGACGGCTTCGCGCGTGCGCTACGGCCCGTCCACACGCCGTTCGACGGCGACACGGTCATCGTGCTCGCCACCGGCCGGGCGGGACCGGTCGATGCGGCGGGGCTCGGGCGGTTGGGCGCGCACGCGGCCGACGTCACCGCGCGCGCGATCGCCCGAGGTGTTGTCGAAGCGACACCTCTGCTCGGAATTCCGGCCTATCGGGATATGCGTGTGGACTAAGTTTCATTGACGGTTCAGCTTGTTGGCCGCATGACTTAACCTCAATTCGAAGTTGACCCGGGGGCTGTTTCCATGGTCGCGCAGCGTCGACGTGCGGTCACGCCTGCGCCGCGCCGTCGCGGGCCGGCATCGACCTCGCGCGCGCCGAAATCGCCGCGAAACTTCGGTCGCTGGCTGGGTTTCGCGTTTCGCGCGACGACGACGTTGGTGTTCGTCGCCGTCGTCGGCTGGGTGGTCCTGTTCTACGTCTACGCGCCCGACCTCCCGGACACCGACGCGCTGTTCGAGGCGCCACCTGCACCCGGCATCACGTTCCTCGCCTCAGACGACAGCGTGCTCGCGCGACGCGGCGGCTATCAGGAGCGCCTGACCGGGCTCGACGAGGTCTCGCCGCATCTCGTCGATGCGGTGATCGCCACCGAGGATCGCCGCTTCTACCTGCACCCTGGCATCGATCCCTTGGGCCTGGCGCGCGCGGCGATCGCCAATGCCCGCGCGGGCGAGGTCGTCCAAGGCGGCAGCACACTGACCCAGCAGCTCGCCAAGAACCTGTTCTTGACCCATGAGCGGTCGATGGACCGGAAGATCCGCGAGATGATCCTCGCGATCTGGCTCGAGACCCGGCTCACCAAGGACGAGATTCTGACGCTCTACCTCAATCGGGTCTATCTGGGTGCCGGCGCCTATGGCGTGGAAGCGGCCGCGCAGCGCTATTTCGGCAAGGCGGCGCGCGATCTGGGCGTTGCCGAGAGCGCACTCATTGCCGGGCTGTTGAAGGCACCGTCGCGTCTTGCGCCGACGGCAGACCTCCGAGCGTCGCACGCGCGCGCCAGCATCGTCTTGGACGCCATGGTCGACGCCGACCGGCTCTCGCCGGCCGACGCGGCGGCGGCGGAAAGCGATCCGGCAATGCCCGTGGCCTACGCCGATGCTGGCGATGTCGGCTGGTTTCTCGACTGGACGATGGCCGCCTTTCCAGAGGACTGGGAGGCGGAGGGGCGCAATCTGGTCGTGCGCACGACGCTCGATCGTGATCTTCAGCGTGCTGCCAGCGAGGTCGTCCGTGCCAAGCTAGCGGCCGAGGGCGTAGCGCGCGGCGTCAGCCAGGCGGCGGTGGTCGGCGGCGACGACTACCGGGAGGCGCCCTTCAACCGCGCCGTCGACGCCAAGCGCCAGCCGGGCTCGGCCTTCAAGCCGATCGTCTATCTGGCGGCGCTGCAGGCAGGCTGGCGTCCCGAAATGCGGGTCGTCGACGCGCCGGTGAACGTCGGCGGCTATCAGCCCGCCAACTACGACAACCGCTTTCTGGGTGAGATGACCCTGAGCGAGGCGTTCGTCCGCTCGCGGAACACCGTGCCAGTGCGGCTCATCGAGGAGGTCGGCCGTCAGCGGGTGAT
>JANQNY010000048.1 GCA_028279345.1 Geminicoccaceae bacterium | reverse complement strand
TTATTTGAGGTGCCCGATCGCTGCTAATCGGGGCAAAGTTCCGGTTTCCGACGACTTGTCGGTGTTCAATCCAGATCAGTGCGAGGCGTTGGTTGCGGGGGCACGCAACCAGCGTTGTCTGCCGCAGCCAGTGTGCCGTTTGCGGCCGATGCGCCTCAGCAAACTACCACAGCCAACGCGTGTGTAAGGAAGCGACCGTGGCGCCAGGACTACAACGATGTGAGACCCCCTAGCGCCATCGGCGATGGGCCGCCGATGGCCTTCATTGCCGCCGCCACGCGCTCGCCCAGCGGCGACGGCACGGGTCTTGACCCGTCGAACGGGTCCAACGGAGGTGCGAGAATCCGAGCCTATTTCTGAGAAGGAGGAACCCGATGCCGAAGAAGCGGTTCAGCGACGAACAAGTCGCCTTTACGCTGCGGCGGGCCGAGGCCGGCACGGCTGTGGCTGAGATCTGCCGCAAGCTGGGCGTGTCGTAGCCCACGTTCTACCGGTGGAAGAAGGTCTTCGCCGGTATGGGCGTGGCCGAGATCCGGCGCCTGAAGCAGCTCGAGGAGGAGAACGGCCAGCTCAAGCGGTTGGTCGCCGATCTGACGCTGGACAAGTCGATGCTGCAGGACGCGCTGCGAGAAAAGTGGTGAAGCCCGCTCGCCGCCGCGAGGTCGTTCGGGACGTTCAGGCCGCCTACAATGCTGTATCAAGGGCTTACGGCCGTCCAAGCGGGGTTACGCTGCGACGCCGATCGGGGGGCCATTTCGGATGCCGATCCACACCCCAGCGGCGGTGCGGCAACGGTCAGGTGGTCGCATGTTTGGTTCGCTTGACACGTAATCCTGCCGCCGCCACCACCCTTGTTCGAACGATCGGATGCGCACCACGACGTGCGCCTTAGGGAGGAGCGTCTTGGAGCATCAGGGCGCGCAAGCGCGCCACGGGGCCGGAGCGTGAGCACGACATCGCAGGCCGCGTTCGTCGATCGCCACGAAGCCGACGTCAGCGAGCGCGATGCCGCCCGCGTCTGGGGCACGAGTGCGCGACCTTTGCCCGACTGGTTTCAGCAGAAGCGCAGCCGGGGCGGCGGGCTCGTCGGCGCCTGGGTGCCGATCGTGCTGGTTGGCCTGCCGCTCGCGGTGATTTTGGCGATCGTGATCTATCCAACGGTGTGGATGTTCTATCACGCCTTTCACGACACCAACATGATGAGCCTCTTCAGCGGCAATTGGCAGCCCGTGGGCTTCGCCAACTTCGGCTATGTGCTGACGAGCGACCGTTTTCAGGACAGCGTCTCGAACCTCGCCTTCTACCTCACCTTCGGCGCCACGCTGCAGGTTCTGCTGGGCACCGCGCTCGCCCTCATCATCTACGAGCTAGTGCGCCCCCGCTGGCTGCAGACGCTCGTGCTGATTCTGCTCGTCCTACCGATGATGATGCCGCCATCGATCGCCGGCACCCTGTGGAAGTTTCTGCTGCAAGCCAACAATGGCGCCATCAATCACTTGCTGATCAACCTCGGCCTGATGGGGGCGGATCAGCGGATCGAATGGTTCTCGGTCGACCTGTCGCTGGTGTCGCTCGTCATCGCCGATACGTGGCAGTGGACGGCTCTGCCGCTGTTGATTGTCTACTCCGGCCGCGTTTCGCTGCCGCCCGCGATCTACGAGGCGGCCCGGGTCGACGGCGCCTCCACGTGGCAGGTGCTCACCCGGCTGACGCTACCGATGTTACGCGAGATCATCGCGATCGCCTTCATTCTCCGCTTCATGGATGCCTACAAGTTCGTCGACAAGGTCTATGTCATGACATCCGGCGGCCCTGCTCAGTCGAGTGAGCTACCGGTCTACATCGCCTTCCAAAAAGGCATCCGCGAGTTCCAGATCGGCGAGGCTGCAGCCTACGCCATCATCATCTTCGTCTTTGCTGCCGTATTGATCACGCTGTTCTTGCAGTATCTAAAGCGGGTCATGCGGCATCAGGGCGTGACGAGCTAAGGCGCGCGATGGACACCAACGCCAAGCGTATCGTCGTCTGGTTGATCCTCATCGGCTTCGGGATTTGGGTGCTGTTCACCCTGTTCCCGCTCTACTTCATGATCATAACAGCGTTGAAGCCGGTTGAGGAAATCAACCGGATGGTGCCGACCTTCTGGCCGGAGACGTTCCGCCCCGACAACTTCCGGGGGATTTTCGCCGATCCCGGCAGCCTGAAGTCGCTCATCGACAGCGTTATCGTCGCCTCCGCCAACACGGCGCTGTCGCTGTTTCTCGGTACCCTCGCCGGCTATGCGCTGGCCCGCTACCTCACCGGCGTCGTCGGCGAGAACCTCGCCTTCTTCATCCTCTCGAACCGCATGTTCCCGCCAGTTGCGATCCTCATCCCCATGTTCTTCCTGTTCGATGCAACACCGTGGGGCACCGACAGCTATTGGTCGCTGATCATCCTCTACCTTGTCTTCAACATGCCGCTCGCGACCTGGCTGATGATGGTATTTTTCCGCGACACGCCGCGCGAGTTGGAGGAAGCCGCCTACCTCGACGGCTACACGCCGTTGCGTGCCTTCTTCAAGGTAACCCTGCCTCTGGTGTTCCCCGGCATGGTCTCGGTGGCGATGCTCTGCTGGATCTTCGCCTGGAACGAGTACCTGTTTGCCAACCTTCTGACCGGTACAACGGTCAAGACCTTTCCGGTGCATATCCCGAGCTTCGCCGCCGGCAGCCAGACCTTGTGGAACTTCGTCATGGCGTTCTCGTTGGTGGCGATGCTGCCGCCGGTGATCCTGTTCATCGCGCTCCGGCGCTACATGGTGCGCGGGCTGTCGCTCGGCGTGGTCAAGGGCTGAGCTGGTGCCGCGGCTGGAGCTCGACGCTGTCTGCAAGGGCTACGCGCACCCAGTCCTTGATCGGCTGTCGCTGACCGTCGATGAGGGCGAGTTCTTCGTCATCGTCGGCCCGTCAGGCATCGGCAAGACGACGCTGCTCCGTTGCGTTGCCGGTCTCGAACGGCTGGATGGCGGCCGCGTCCTGATCGGCGGACGCGATGTCACACGCGTGCCCCCGTACCGGCGGGGAGCAGCGATGACCTTCGAGAGCTACGCACTCTACCCGCACCTCACCGTTTTCGAGAACATCGCAAGCCCGTTGCGCGCCCGCGGTATGCCGGCGGCCGAGCTGCGCGCGACGATTGAAGCTAAGACGACGCTCCTGCGCATCGAGCATCTGCTCGAGCGCAAGCCGCACGAGATCTCGGGCGGCCAGAAGCAGCGGACCGCACTAGCCCGCACGCTCGTGGCACGACCGCTGGTCTTCCTGCTCGACGAGCCGATCAGCCACCTGGACGCTAAGATCCGGCACGAGCTTCGCCGCCAGTTCCACACTCTCGACGAGTTGCGGCGGGTCGCAACGCTCTACGTCACTCACGACTACGCCGAAGCACTGTCGCTCGGCGACCGAATCGGCGTCCTCGGCCACGGGCGCCTCGAGCAGATCGGCCGCCCGCGCGACATCTTCGAGCGTCCGTGCAACCTCTTCGTCGCCCAGCATCTGGGCCAGCCGACGATCAATACCTATGCCTGCGCTCTCGAACGGCAGGACGACCGCGTGCTGGCGAGGCTATCGGGCGCGCCCGAGATCCGCTTGCCCGTTGCCGACGCCCATCGCGTGAGGCTCGAAGCCAGCGGCCTCGGGCAGGCGACGCTCGGCGTGCGGCCGCAAAGCGTGCGTGTAGATGGCGCCGACCCCAGGCATCCGCTGCGGGCAACGGTCGATGTCTATGAAGCGCTCGGTGCTCAGGGCATCCTACTCGGCCGTCTGGGCTCCTTGCCGATCACCGCCATCACGCCGCCGGAGGCGCGGTTTGAGCACGGTACGCCAGTCACGCTCGACATCGCTAGCGACGAGCTGCTCTACTTCGCGCCCGACGATGGGCGGAACCTGGTGCTATGAGCGAGCGATGGCGCGGGTGACGCTCGATCGGGTAAACAAGATCTACGGTTACGGACCGTCGGCGGTGCACGCCGTCGAGGACCTGTCGCTAGAGATCGAAGATGGCGAGTTCGCAGCGATCCTAGGTCCTTCGGGCTGCGGCAAGACCTCGACGCTGCGGATGATCGTGGGTCTGGAGGAGATCACGTCCGGCACTGTAGCCTTCGACGGCGAGCCGATGAACGCACGGGCGCCGGAGCAGCGCAACGTCGCCATGGCGTTCGAAAGCTACGCGCTGTACCCCAACTTCAACGTCGCCCAGAACCTCGCGTTCCCGCTCGAGGTGAAGGGCGTGGACGCAAGCGAGCGGCAACGGCGCGTCGAGCGGATCGCCGGCCTTCTTCAGATCGGCGAGCTCATGGGCCGCCGCCCGCGCGAACTCTCCGGCGGCCAGCAGCAGCGCGTGTCGCTTGGCCGGGCGCTCATCCGTGAGCCCGCCGTCTTCATCCTCGACGAGGTGCTGAGCCACCTCGACGCGCACCTCAAGTTCCAGATGCTGTTCGAACTCAAACGCATCCATCAGGAGCTTGAGCGCACGATGGTTTACGTGACGCACGATCAGATGGAAGCGCTAGCGCTTGCCGACCGTGTGGCCGTCATGTCGAACGCGCGGCTGCAGCAATTTGGCGACCGTGATGCGCTCTACGATCGACCGGCCAACCGCTTCGTCGCCGACTTCATTGGCGAGCCGCCGACCAATTTCCTCGACGCGACGGTGGTCCACGACGGCGGCGCGCCGCTGCTCCATGTCCTGGGCAGCGACCTCAGATTCGCCGTCGACGGCGAGCGCGCCGCCGCGATCGAGGCGGCCCAGCTCGATCGGGTCACCCTCGGCATTCGCCCTCAGAACCTGACGTGGAACACGGACGGCGACACGGCGGTCGTAGGCGCGACCGTGGACTTCAACGAGTATCTGGGCGAGCACACGATCTTGACGCTGCGCGACGGCGGCGCCCTGTTTCGAGCGATCGTGCCACCCAATGTCGACGCGGGCGAAGGTGCCCGTGTGGAGCTTCACTACCGGACCCGGAACGTCATGGTGTTCCATCCGGAGACGGACGAGTTCCTCGGCTGAGATGTCGGGGACCAACTCTAAGAAACCGATCGGGGAGAGAAGTGATGGGGATTTTCAGGGGCTTGACGCGCCGGCGTATGGTGAAGGGTTCGGCGACCGCTGCGGCGCTCATGGCTGGCGGCGGCTTGTCGTTGGGCCGACGCGCACGCGCCGAAGTGTCGCTAGATCCGTTCCGGGCGCCGGGCGACAAGATGTTCAACCAGGAGCTGACCTACTTCCAGGACGGCAATTGGCTGCACGCGCCGCTCTGGCTCTCGCCACACTTCCAAAAGGCGGCCGGCGTCTCGGTCGCCTCGCGCGAGATCTATTCGGGCGGCGACACGGTGGCGAAAGTGCTGCCACAGCTCTTGTCGCGCCAGCCGCGCTTCGACTTCGTCCAGTTCCCGAGCCTGTTCTTCGGCGCGTTCGCCGAAACCGGCATGCTTGAGCCGCTCGACGACTATTTCGCGCAGTACGACGACGCGCCGGACTACCTCGACTGGGTGATGCCGGCTTATGGCGAGTTCTATACCAAGTGGAACGGCCAGCGCTTCGGCGTCATGCTGGACGGTGATATCCATATCCTCCACTACCGTAAGCAGCACTTCGACAATCCCGAGCTGCAGCGTAAGTTTTCACAGCGCTTCCAGCGCGAGCTCGAGGTCCCTAACACCTGGCCGCACTTCCTGGACGCCGTGCAGTTCTTCACCGAAGAACTTTCGAGCGAGGGCATCTACGGCACATCGATGGTCGTTAATCCACCCAACTTCGGCTGGGGTTTCTGGATGGACATCGCCGCATCGAATGGAGTGAACTACTTCGACGAGAACATGAACCCGACGATCAACACGCCGGCCGCCGTAGAGGCGCTCGACATGTACAAGGCGATCATCGAGTTCGGCCCGCCCGGCGGCGCGTCGATGGACATTGACCAGACCATCCAGCGCTGGCAGTCCGGCGCCGACGTCATGTCGATCTGGTGGATCGACCTCGCCGAGTTCACCGTCCAGCAGCAAGGCGTGGAGCTGGCGGAGAACCAAGGCGCCGCGATCGTGCCGGGTTGGGAGCAGCCCGACGGTTCAATCAACCACAAGGCCATCTCGCTCTGGTGCCGCACCGGCGCGATCCCGCGGAACCTGCCCGACGAGGTCAAGCAGGCTGCGTTCCACTTCCTCTATCGGATGTCGCACCCTGCGATCTCGGATGAGATCGTTGCCGACGAGTACTGTGGCTCAGACCCCTTCGGCGCCTCGCACTACAACGACGAAGCGGCGCAGAAGTATCTCCAGGCGAACCCGCAGCGCGGTACCGACAACGACCTCTGGCCAACCAACGCTGGCATCTTTCAGACCTTCGAGCGCGCGCGTGATCACCTCGACGGTGGCTTGCGCAATGTCGAGGTCGGCTACCCGCAGTTCTACTGGGAAGGCACGCCCGAATACGCCGACGCGCTGGGCCGCAACATCTCGAAGGCAGTTGTCGGCGAGCTGACCAGCCAGCAGGCGCTCGACGAGGCGGCGGAAGAATGGGCGCGCATCGTCCAACAGCTCGGTATCGACAAGCAGAAGGCGCAGTACCAGAACTTCCTCAACGGGGCCCGCGCCCTCGGCTACAAAATCTGACGACGGCCCCAGCCCGGGCGGTCCCGGCCAGCGCCACCGAGATCGCTTGTCAGCGCGAAGGGCTCGAAGAGGGTGGGCGTCGTGGCTGCGTTGGCGCGCGCCATCAAGGTAATCGGCCGACTGCATCTCGCTGAGGCGGCTCACGGTGCGCTGGGACTCGAAGGCGCCGTCGCCCTGGTCGTGGAGCCATTCGGATGCGGCCTCCCCCGAGCAGGCGAGGCAGAGCACCTGTTCGCAAAGACTTCGGTCCACCAAGAGGGCAAGGCTATACGGCGATTGCAATTGTCGAAGGCCCGTGGAGCGCCGAAGCCCACCGCCCTGCAGCGCGCCGACATCGTCGAGAACGTGCGGTCGGGCCACCGGACCGCGGTCCAGACGGCTCGGCTCTACAAGGTGAGTAAGCCGATCATCTCAAGGATCCTCGGCGCCGATCAGATCTTCGCGCCGGGACCGGTGCCAACCGTGTAGTCGTGCCCCGTCAATGGACCGGAGCCATACCGGCGGCCCCGCCCGCGGCGTCTCTTTGACCTTCCATCGGCGCCGACGCTCCCTCCCGGGGATCACATCGATGCGCTGGAATTCGTCGGACATAGGCGTATGCCCAGGCTTTTATGCAGGCGTCCCAGGCTGTACCGCATGTCCGATCGAAACGGGGGCAGTTCAACAAATTGGCCACACGCGATGGCCAAGGCGGCGTCATCGGCGCACCGCTGCACCTGCCGCCATCGAGAGATACCCTTCGGGCCGAGAGCGAGATTGGCCTCGCCGACGTTGAGGCAGCGTCGGTCCGATACCCGCCCGCCGTACATCAGCTGAAGGGTGATCGGAACGTTGTGCGCCTGGACCGCCTCAGTCACCTTACGCCAGCCCGCGATATGCCGCGCCGCCGCGATACCGAACTGGTCAAGACAGCAGACCGCGCCGAGCTCGGCATTCGGGAACGTGCCTTCGGCGACGATCATGTCAACGTTGCCGCGGGGCACGCCGCGCATAGTGGGCGGCCATCTCGTCGATTGGGGTGCCGACAGGCTCGACCGGACTGGCGGGTGGGCGGCGCCATCACGATGTGGTTCTTGAGCGTCTCGCCGGCGAGCCGAAGCGATTGAATCGTGTTGTCGAGCGGCGTCGCCACAGCGGGCGTTTCCCTGCTGGTTCTTCTGGCGCGCGCCTGTTGACCATACGAAGCGCAAGGTTTTGCGAGCCGGCCGCGAAGGTCACGCCCCGTTGGCCTTACAGCCGCCATGGCGCTGACGCGCGATCGTCGCGGAATGTTCGGCCGCGCTCTGCCGGACATAGCGCGCTGCCTCGGGGCTGGACGCGAACGGTCAAACTCGACACAGTTGCCGGGTCGTTGGCCGTACCTGCGATCGAATCATTTCTCCCCGATCCGGCCTGTCGCGATCGACAGCTGGCGCAGCATCGTTCGCAGCCGCGCTCCCGGGCGCCCCGGCCCCCCGCCACACGGCAGTGTTGCCCTGCCGGACTCAGGATCCGTCAAGAAGAACATGGAGGACAGCTGCATGATCCGAGCGAAGATCACCCTCCCGCTGCTTGCCGCCGTACTGGGCGCCGGGCTCGCGGTCCCGGACGCGCAGGCGGAGACGGGCTTCATCGCGAACTCCTTCTACAACGCCGAGCATCCGCTCTCGAAGTACACCTACCTCGAGTGGGCCGAGATGCTGAAGGAGGCCTCTGGCGGCGACCTTGTGCCGGAAGTCTACACCGGCACCGTGCTCCTCGCCCCGCGGGCAACGCTCCAGGGGATCCGCGATAACGTCATCCAGGTCGGCAGCCATCCGGCGGTCTACACGCCCTCCGAGATGCCGGTCGCAATGGCCGTCCAGGAGCTCGGTTTCAACTACGACGACGCCCTCACGATGGTGATGGCGATCACCGATTTCTCGATGACCGATCCCACACAGTTGCAGGAGTGGAAGGACAACGACATCGTCTATCTCGGCGGCTATGCGACCCCGCCGTACCTGATGTTTTGCCGCGAGCCGGTGACGAACCTCGAGGAGATCAAGGGCATGCGCCTCCGGACGGCTGGCTCGACCGTCTCGCAGTGGGTCGAGGAGGTCGGCGCCATCCCGGTCAACGTACCCTCGAGCGAGATGTATTCGGGTCTCGATCGCGGCACGCTCGACTGCGCCACCAATGCGGGGTCGGACCTGATCGATCGTTCGCTCTGGGAGGTCGCCCCGCACACCACGGTGCTCTCCACCGGCATGTACTATTCGGGCCCGAAGTGGGGCTACAATAGCGGTTTTTGGGCTTCGCTCACGCCTGAGCAGCGCGGGATCATCATGGATGTGACGGCGCGTGCCATCGCGCGGCTTGCGATCAACTATACCAAGCGCGCGAACGACGCCCTTTCCGAGGCTGAGGCGAAGGGCAACACCATCCACGAGCCGTCCGCGGAGCTGATGGCCTCGGTAGAAGCCTTCCGCGAAAAGTCTCTCGCGGACGTCTACAAGGCGGCCGAGGAGAAATACGGCCTCGACAACGGCCAGGAGGTCATCGACGGTTTTCGCGCCACCTACGACAAGTGGTCGGGTCTTCTCGACGGCGTCGACACGTCCGACGAGGACGCGCTCACCGAACTCCTCAAGGCGGAGGTGTTCGACAAGGTCGATCCAGCGACCTACGGCGTGAACTGACGACGGGCGGGCCGGGTGGCCGGAAGGCTGTCTGGCCCGAGCCTTTGAAGGGGTCTGGCGGCGGCGATTGGGTGCGCCGCGCAGTCGGACGACCTGTGGAGGTGCGGCGCGATGGCCTTTCTCGACCGGGTGTCGCGCGGCGTCGACCGGCTTCTCCTTTCGATCGGCTGCGTCTTCCTCGTCGCGATGATGGTCCACATCACCGCCGACGTGATTGCCCGTGGCCCCTTTGATTCGGCCGTCATCGGCACGCTTGAGACGGTTTCCTACTACCACATGGTCATTGCGGTCTTCCTGCCGCTCGCCTTCGTGGAGCGGACAGGCGAGAACATCCGCGTCGACCTTTTCGTCCAGATGATGCCGAAGCGGGCCCAACTCGCCTTCTACTTCCTGGCCTGCCTTGTGGGGCTCGGCTTCTTCGGCGCGCTTTGCTGGCAGAGCTTTCTCGACGCCTGGGAGTCGACGGAGCGGCAAGAGACCGTCATGTCGAACTTCTTGTTCTACATCTGGCCGAGCCGCTGGGCACTCCCGATCGGTTTCGGTGCCGCCTTCCTCGCGATCCTCAACAATCTCGTGCAGGCGCTCGCCCGCGGCGAACCGGGTTGATGCGACAGGCAGGCAGCACGGGGCACTAAGCGGATGGGAAATCTCGAGATCGGGATCGCCGGCATCGCGGTCGCGCTCGCCCTGATCGCCGTCCGAGTCCCGATCGGTGTCGCACTCGGCGCCGTCTCCCTCGTCGGCCTTTCCATCATGACGAGCCCGCGGGTCGCCTGGGGGATGATCTCCGCGACCCCGTTCGATTTCGTCGGGCAATGGGAGCTGACGGCAGCGCCGATGTTCCTCCTGATGGGGTACGTCACGACCACGACGAAGCTCACCGAGGGCCTCTTCCACGCCCTCCGCCTGTTTCTCGCGCGCCTTCCGGGCGGTCTTGCGGTCTCCAGCGTCGGCGCCTGCGCGATGTTTGCGGCCGCCTCCGGGTCGTCCGTCGCAACCGCCGCCGCACTGTCTCGGATCGCAGTCCCGGAGATGCTGAAGTCAGGCTACGCCAAGGGGCTTGCGACCGGCACGATCGCCGCCTCCGGCACGCTCGGCTCGCTGATCCCGCCCTCCGTCCTCCTCGTCCTTTACGGCGTTTATGCGCAGGTCTCGGTCGGCCAGCTCTTTATGGCGGGCTTCGTTCCGGGCCTCATATCCGCCCTCATCTATGCGGCGATGATCATGATCCGGGTGAAGGTGAGCCCGTCGCTCGCCGGCACCGTCGAGATCCGCTCCAACTGGGCGGAAAAGCGCGCCGCTCTTCTGGATGTGTGGCCGCTGCCGGTCCTCATCGTCGCCGTCCTCGGCGGCATCTTCGCAGGTCTGTTCTCCCCGACCGAAGCCGGCGCGATCGGCGCCACCGTTGCCGCTCTCATCGCCCTCGCCCGCGGCACACTGACGTGGGAGGCAATCCGCGAGGCGCTGGTGAAGACGGCCGTCTCGACGACCAGCATCTTCATCATCCTGATCGGTTCGGTCTTTTTCACACGCTTTCTGGCGCTCTCTCGCGTGCCGGCGGAGTTCGCCGAAGTGATCCTTGGCGTATCGACCGACCCGTTCTGGATCATCCTCGCCGTCGCGGTGATCTTCATCGTGCTCGGCATGTTCATCGATTCGATCGGGCTCCTCCTCCTGACGCTGCCGCTGATCCTGCCGCTCGTCGACGGAGCCGGGCTCGATCTCGTCTGGTTCGGGATCATCGTCGTAAAGCTTCTGGAGATCGGGCTCGTCACGCCACCGATCGGGCTCAACGTCTATGTGATCAAGGGCGCCCTTGGGAACGCGGTCTCGCTGCAGGACGTCTTCCGCGGCGTCGGCTGGTTCGTGGCGATGGACGTTATCACCCTTGCCCTCATCGTGTTCGTGCCCGCGATCGCGCTGTTCCTGCCCTCGTTCATGCTACGCTAGTCGCTACCGGTCGGTCGCCTTCGACCCGCCGGCGCCGAGGAGAACCCATGACGACGACGCTGTTCCAGAACGCCTCGATCCTGAACCCGCGAGCAGGTGACCTGTCGGATGGCGATGTCCTCGTCCGAGACGGCCGGATTGCCGAGGTATCCGCGAGCCGGATCGCAGCGCCGGAGGACGCCGCCGTCGTCGATCTCGGCGGGCGGGTGCTTATGCCCGGGCTGACCGACGGCCATGTCCATGTGGTTGCCGTCACCGCGGATTTCGCCGCGCTGAAGCGGATGTCGCCCTTCTACGTCTCCGCCCGGGCCGGCCAGATCCTGAAGGCGATGCTGATGCGTGGGTTCACGACCGTGCGGGATGCGGGGGGCGCCGATTTCGGCCTCGCACGTGCAGTCGAGGAGGGGGTGATCCCAGGGCCGAGAATCCTCTTTTGCGGCCACGCCCTGTCGCAGACCGGCGGCCATGGCGACATGAGAACGCCGGGCGAGAACGAACTCGGCTTCTGCTTTTGCTGTGCGGGCCTTGGCCTCGTCTGTGACGGGGTGCCCGAGGTCCGGCGTGCCGCGCGCGAGGAAATCCGCAAGGGCGCGACCCAAATCAAGATCATGGCCTCGGGCGGTGTCGCTTCGCCGACAGACCGGATCGACTCCACCCAATTCGCGCGTGAGGAGATCGCCGCCGTCGTCGAGGAGGCAGACGCGGCGAATCTCTACGTGATGGCCCACGCCTACACCGCACGCGCGATCAACCGGGCCCTCGAACTCGGCGTCCGCACCATCGAACACGGCAACCTTATGGACGAGGAAAGCTGCCGCCTGTTCCACGCCCACGGCGCCTATCTCGTGCCGACGCTTTCCACCTACGCCGCGCTCGCCGACGAGGGCGTCGACGCCGGCATGCCCGTCGATCTCCAGCGCAAGGTCTATGACGTCCTCGATGCCGGCGCCCGCGCGCTCGAGCTCGCCTACCGCGAGGGCGTGCCGATGGTCTATGGCTCCGACCTTCTCGGCACCATGCACCGCCACCAGCTCAACGAATTCAACATCCGCAAGGCCGTCGTTCCGGCCGCGGACCTCATCCGCGCAGCGACCACCAACGCAGCCGACGCCTTCGGGCGTAGCGGCGAATTCGGCGAAATCATCCCGGGCGCGCGCGCCGACTTCCTGGTGTCGGCTGGCAATCCGCTCGACGATATCACCGTCTTGACTCGCCCAGACACCAACCTTCTCGCCATCATGAAGGCTGGCGCGTTTCATAAGAACGCCCTCCGCTGACAGGGGCCCACCCGAGGAGCTGAGACGATCATGGCCGAGACGGAGCGCGATTACACCGAGCGAAGCTACGGTACGATCGATGTCGGCCGCGGCGAGCGACCCGGCATCGTGGTGGTCGACTTCCAGAAGGCGTTCACCGACGACAAATACCCGCTCGGCGGAGCGCCGCTCGTGATGCGCGCGGTCGAGCACACCGCGCGCCTGCTCGAAGTGGCGCGGCGCAACAACATTCCCGTCGCGACCTGCTACACGGCCTACAAGTCCGAACGGGACATGCCGCACTGGAAAGTCGGCGCAGTCCGGGAGCAGTTCGTCCACGGCCACCCGTCGACGGAGCTGGAGCCCGCGATCTACGACGAGCGCTACGACGTGGCGCTGTGCAAGACCGGTCCCTCGATCTTCTTCCAGACGCCGGTCGTACCCTTCTTCGTCAAGGAGCGGGTCGACACCGTGATCGTGACAGGCTGCGTCACGTCGGGCTGCGTGCGCGCTTCTTCGATCGACAGTTTTCAATGGGGCTTTCGCACGATCGTCCCGGAGGACTGTGTTGGCGACCACGACGAACAGCCCCACAAGGACAATCTGAGGGATATCTGCCGTCGCTACGCCGACCTTTCGACGGCCGACGAGATGATCGACTGGATCGACGAGGTCGGCAGGCGCAACCTTTGAGGTCTGGCGCGAGGACCAAGGTGGTGACTGTGCGTCTCCAACGGGCGCGAGCGTCGTGTGCGCCGCGTTACTGTATTGCCCTTACCCACCGGTCAGGGTCTGCGTGGACGCAAAGAACGTGGCGATGAGATCGGCCGTCATCGTGATGAAATCCAACGTCAGGCGTCACGCTTCGAAGCCAATCGGTTGTCAATCGGGTCGCTGATCTACAGTTGGTCGACACTCCGGGGCGGAGCTGACGATGGATGTCGGGTTCCAAGCAATTCCGTAGCTTTCGCCAAGCGTTCGCCGACAACGCCAACGCGTCCGCGTGGCCTTAGGGCAGGTCGTCTTCTCGGGATGGTGGAGCATCATGTTGCCCTACCGCAGTATGGCCGAAAAGGAGTCACGCATGGCACCGATCCGGGTCGTCGTCGCGTGAGCCTATCGCAGAGGCTTCGTACGCTGGCGACGTTCGTTGGCATGGCCATGCTGGCTCTAGCGACACCCTCGATGCCGGCAGACAACGCGCAAGCACCGCGCCTGGTATTGACGCGTGAGCGCCTCGCGAACCTTCGAGCCGAAGCGCAAACCAATCCTGAGGTGACCCGCGCCGCCGGCTCCTGCTGCGGCAGGCTGAGCGTCTGCTCGCCCAGCCGACACTGATCAACACCTTCGAGACTATATGTGGCGGCGATAGCTCCCGCATTCCGCAGCTCGGCCACGAGGCGGTGCGCGCCTAACGACGCTGGCTCTAGCCTGGCAACTCACTGCCGACCAGCGGAGGGACCGTCGCATGTTCATCGCCATGAATCGTTTTCGCGTGTTGCCTGGGCGTGAGGACGATTTCGAGCGCCTCTGGCTGAACCGC
>JANQNY010000023.1 GCA_028279345.1 Geminicoccaceae bacterium | reverse complement strand
CTCGAACTTGTCCACCGCCTTCATCAGCCCGATATTGCCTTCCTGAATTAGATCCAGAAACTGCAGGCCGCGGTTGGTGTATTTCTTCGCGATGGAGATGACGAGGCGCAGATTGGCTTCGACCATTTCCTTCTTGGCTTGGCCAGCTTCGCGCTCGCCCTTCTGCACACGGGCGACGATCGAGCGAACCTCGCCGATCTGCAGGCCCGTCTGCTCCGCGATGGCCGCGATCTGCTGGCGGACGTCGTCGATCTCCGCCCCGTGCTGATCGACGAATTCCGCCCAACCACGCTCGTTGAGACGTCGCACGCGTTGCGTCCACTCGGGGTCGAGTTCATGCCCCTTGTAGTGCTTGAGAAAACTCTCGCGCGGCACCCGGCAGCTAACCGCGAGCTTCATGAGCTTGCCCTCGAGGCGGGTCAGCTCCTTCGACATCGTCTGCAGCTGGTCGACCAGCGCTTCGACGCGCACATTGTTCAAGCTGACCTGCTGCATCAGCTCGACGACACGTTGACGCGTTGCGTGGTACTCGGAATCGAGTTCCTGCGCGACCGGCTGCTTGGCGGCAACCGCAGACAAACGCTTGACCTGTAGCTCGCGCAGCGAGCCATAAGTTTGCGCAATCGATTCGAAATTCTCGAGGACGCCGTCGCGCACCTTCTCCTCGAGCGCCGACAGCGACAACGTATCCTCGTCGACGTCCTCGCCCTCGCCCTCGCCGGCACCGTCCTCCGCGCGCGCTCCGTCCTCGTCTTCCCCCGCAGCCGGACCCTCGGCGCCATCACCGCCGTCCGCTGGTGGTGCCGCCGGGCTCTCTTCGCTCGGCGTCGGCGCAGCGGCCGCAGCAGCCGCCGAGCCAAGGCGCTGCTCGGCATCGTGCGCTTCGGCCTTCACACCGTCGACGACAGCCGCCAGATCGCTCGCCTGTCCCTCGGGCAGAGGCTCGGCATCGTCGCTCGGCCCGCCGCCATAGGTTGCATCGAGGTCGATGATCTCCCGCAGGAGCGCCTCGCCGGACAGAATGCGATCGCGCCAGCCGATGACCGCCTGCATCGTCAGCGGGCTCTCGCAGAGCGCCTCCAGGACCGCATTGCGACCGGACTCGATCCGCTTGGCGATCTCGATCTCGCCCTCGCGCGATAAGAGCTCGATCGTCCCCATCTCACGCAGGTACATCCGCACGGGATCATCCGTCCGGCCGAGATCCGCCTCGTCGAGCCCGCCGCTGCTCTCGGAATCGTCCTCCTCGTCGGCCTTGTCAGCGCCCTCCTCCTCCTGGCGCAGAACGGTGACGCCATTCTGCTCGAGCAGGCCGATGAGATCGTCGAGCTGATCCGGGGGTATACTGTCGGGCAACGCAGCGTTGAGCTGATCGACACTGACGGAAAGCCGCTTGCCAGCATTGCCAAAGAGCTTCTTGAGCGTTGGCGCGAGCTCGAGAAGCTCGTCGAGGCTGTTGATCGGCTCCGGCTCGAGCACGTCCTGGGTCTTCCCCCTGCCAGCGGCTTTCCCAGCCATGTCGTGCTTCACGATGCGCTACTCCCGCAAAAGCCATTCGCGTCGGTCAGATTTCGGCGCCCGTTAACCGCCGATATTGCTTGAAATTCCAAAAGTTGCCGCCGCTCACACACGATCGTCAGATCCCGGACGTCGGTTGTTGATCAGGCTATCAACACCCACCGCGCGGCTCGAGATCTCACCAGAGCCATTCTCCACCCCAACCAACAAGGCCTCGGCAAACAACTCCTGCTCGGCACGCCCGCTGTGACCATGCCGATCCCGTTCGAGCGCCGCGCCATACAACTCAGCCTGATGGTCGATTAGCGAGCCCCTAAAAGTAGGTCGAGGCACGTTTCTTACAACCTCGGCGGCCAGCTCTCCCAAACCTACGCGTTGAATATGTGTCCTGATTGCATCAGCCTCCAGGGGCTGCTCGCTCGCAGCAAAGTCGAGCAGGCACTCTTTCAGCCGTTCCAGCCTCGCATCGGCGAACTGCAGGGCGCCCACCGCCTCATCGAATCGAGCGAGGAGTTCCGGCGCAAGAAGCAAGGGTGCCAGGATGGCGCGGGCGCGTCCGAGCTCGACGTCGGCCTGCCCCGCCATCAGCGTTCGGCCCGGCTGCTCGAGCACGCTGCGCCGGCGCACGCCGAGATCACCGCTCACGCGATCGCCGAGCCGCTCCTGAAACTCGCGCACGTACTCGCGTCGCACATCGGCATCGGCGATGCTGGCGACAAGCTCGCGCAGGCGCCGCCGCACGAGCGCCCGTGCCTCCGGTCCGGCGGGCGTTCCCGTCTCGCCCACATGCCGCCAGAGCACGTCGGCGAGCGGCAAAGCGGCCGCCGTCGTCTCCAGGAGCGCCTCGCGGCCGCCGCGGCGTACCAGGCTGTCGGGGTCGTCTCCCGCCGGCACGGTCGCAAACCGCAGCGTCAAGCCCGGACGCAGCACGGGTGCTGCCAACTCGGCGAGGCGGCCGGCGGCCCGCTGGCCCGCCTCGTCACCATCGAGGCACACCACCGGCGCCGTCTCCAGCCGCCACGCCTGGGCGAGCTGCTCGGCCGTGACGGCGGTGCCGAGCGGTGCCACGGCAGCGATGCCGTGCTCGGCAAGAGCGATCACGTCCATATACCCCTCGACGAGATGCAGACTGCCGCGCCCCGTACGCCGGTCGAGCAGATGCACGCCGTAAAGCAGCTCACGCTTTTTGAAAAGCGGACCCTCGGGGCTATTGAGGTATTTCGCACCGACGTCTTCCCGAAGTGCGCGACCGCCGAAACCCGCGAGCTTGCCGCGCGCGTCGCGGATCGGAAACGTCAGCCGATCGCGGAAGCGGTCGTAGGGCTCGCCGCCGTCATCCGGCATCACTGTCAAGCCAGCCGCCGCGAGGGTCTCGATCGATGCACCCCGGGCCTGGAGCGCTCGGGTGAGCGAGCTGCGACCGGCGTCCGCATAGCCCAGCTCGAAGCGCTCGACAGTTTCAGGCCGCAGCCGGCGGCGCTCGAGGATATAGGCGTGGGCCGCCGCACCCGACGACGTCGTCAGCGCCTCGCGGAACAGCGCGCACGCGGTCTCTAGCACGGCGCGCAGGTCGTCGAGACTTCCGCGCTCGGCCTCCCCGTCGTCATGGCCCAGCCGCGGCGGCTCGATCCCCGTGAGATCGGCCGCCCGTCGCACGGCATCGGCGAAGGTCAGACCCTCGATCTCGATGAGGAAATCGAGGGCGTTCCCGTGCTTGCCACAGCCGAAACAGTGAAAGCTGCCGCGGCTCTCGGTCACCGTGAAGGATGGGGTTTTTTCCTGGTGGAACGGGCACAGCCCCTTCCAGAGCGGCCCCGCGCGCGTCAGCCGCACAAAGTGCTGGACGATCTCCACAACGGGCAGGCGCGCCTTGAATTGCGAAAGATCGTCGGCCACCACGCGCTCAGTGCAGCCGTTCGCAGATCAGCCGCTTGGCCTCCTTGAGATCGAGGCGCCCGGGGTAGCGCTCCTTGAGCTTGGCGACGACCCGACCGGTGTCCCGGAGGTCGTTCGCCGCGGTCTCCGAAATCACCGCGTCGACGACTGCTGCGGTCTCTTCAGAATCTAGGGGCTGCGGCAGAAAATCGGAGATAACCGCGATCTCCCGCGCCTCGCGTTCAGCCATGGTGAGCTGACCGAAGCGTTCGCAGCGGCCGATCTCGTCACGGCGATGCGCGACCATCTGCGCAAGCAACGCGCGGATCGCATCGTCGTCAAGCGGCGAACGGCCGTCGTCGTGCAGGCTGCGATCACGTTCGCGGATCGCCGTCAGGATCAGTCGTAGGGTGGCGGCGGCACAGCCGTCGTCCTGATCACCGACCTCGCGCAGCCGCTGTTGCAGCCGATCACGAAGCGTTTCCGCCATTTCGGGCTCCTTGCGTGCAAGCCTTGCGAACCCTCCATCAGCACGCGGATTTGGTCGTTGCTTGACGCCGTGTCAACGGCTCAGTACCTCTCCGCGGCGGTTCGCGCACCCGCCAGATGGCAATCGTATGACATCGCTGACCGATTTCGACGCCGCGCTCGTCCTCAAGGATGGGAGCGTTTTCTTCGGCCGCGCGCTCGGTCTTCCCGGCAGCGTGGTCGGGGAGCTCGTGTTCAACACCGCGATGACCGGCTATCAGGAGGTGTTGTCGGACCCCTCCTATGCCGGTCAGCTCGTTGCCTTCACCTTTCCGCACATCGGCAATGTCGGCGCGAACGAGGAGGACGACGAAGCACCGACGCCGTGGGCCCGCGGCCTCGTGCTGCGCGCGGAACCGACAGTACCGTCCAACTTCCGCGCACTCGACACGCTCGATCGCTGGCTCGGTGAGCGGCAGCTCAGCGGCATCACCGGCGTGGACACCCGCGCCTTGACCCGGCGGCTACGTGACGCAGGTGCGCAGACGGCCGGCATTGTCGGCGGCGTCGTCGACGTCCAGGCGGCGGCCCGTGAGCTCGCGGCGGCCGTCGCCGAAGCGCCAGATATGGAAGGGCTCGATCTCGCGGCCCACGTCACGTGCCGGCAGCGCTACGCATGGGATGCGGGGCTCTGGCGTCTAGGCGACGGCTTTTCGCTTGGCGCCGGCAACGGTCCGCGGGTCGTAGCCGTCGACTACGGCGCCAAGCGCAACATTCTCCGCCATCTTGCCGAACGCGGCTTCCAGGTGACGGTCGTACCGGCGACGGCGACGAGCGGCGAGATCATGGCGCTCGATCCGGATGGCATCTTCCTCTCCAACGGACCGGGGGATCCGGCAGCTACGGGCGCTTACGCCGTGCCGGTCGTCGCGGAGCTCTTGGAAGCGGGCAAGCCGCTCTTCGGGATCTGCTTGGGTCACCAGCTCCTCGGCCTCGCCCTCGGGGCCAAGACCGTCAAGATGCCGTTCGGTCACCACGGCGCGAACCACCCGGTCAAAGACCTCACCAGCGGGCGGGTCGAGATCACCTCGCAGAACCACGGTTTCGCCGTATCCGCCGAGAGCGTGCCCGAGGGCGTCGATGTCACCCATCGCTCGCTCTTCGACGGCACGGTCGAGGGGCTGAAGGTGCAGGGACGACCAGTCTATTCCGTCCAGTACCACCCGGAAGCGTCGCCCGGACCGCAGGACAGTGCCTACCTCTTTGACCGCTTCGAGGCGCTGTTGCGCCCGTGGAGCGTCTGAGGTGCCGAAGCGGACAGACCTTCGCTCGATCCTGGTGATCGGTGCCGGGCCGATCGTCATCGGCCAGGCCTGCGAGTTCGACTATTCCGGCACGCAGGCGATCAAGGCGTTGCGCGAGGAGGGGTATCGGGTCGTCCTCGTCAACTCGAACCCGGCGACGATCATGACCGACCCGGAGATGGCGGACGCGACGTACGTCGAGCCGATCACGCCTTCGATCGTCGCCAAGATCATCGAGCAGGAGCGGCCCGATGCGCTCCTCCCGACGATGGGCGGGCAGACCGCGCTCAACACGGCACGCTGGCTCGCCGACGACGGGACGCTGGAGCGCTTCGACGTCGAGCTGATCGGCGCCGACATCCAGGCGATCAACAAGGCCGAGGATCGCGAACTCTTCCGCCAGGCGATGGAGCGTATCGGGCTCGAGATGCCGAGGAGCTTCGTCGTCGAGACGCTCGAAGACGCGCTCGCCGTACGCGACGAGATCGGCCTGCCAGCGATCATCCGCCCGGCGTTCACCCTCGGTGGCACGGGCGGCGGCATCGCCTACAACCGCGCCGAGTTCGAGCGCATCGTTCGCGGCGGGCTGGAGGCCTCGCCGATCCATCAGGTGGCGGTCGAGCAATCGGTGCTCGGCTGGAAGGAATTCGAGATGGAGGTGGTCCGCGATCAGGCGGACAACTGCATCATCGTCTGCTCGATCGAGAACGTCGATCCGATGGGTGTGCACACGGGCGACAGCATCACCGTGGCCCCGGCGCTCACGCTCACGGATCGCGAGTACCAGGTGATGCGCAACGCATCGATCGCCGTTCTGCGCGAGATCGGCGTCGCAACCGGCGGCTCGAACGTCCAGTTCGCCATCGACCCCAAATCCGGGCGCATGGTGGTGGTCGAGATGAACCCGCGAGTGTCGCGCTCCTCCGCGCTGGCGTCCAAGGCCACGGGCTTCCCGATCGCCAAGGTCGCGGCCAAGCTCGCCGTCGGCTACACGCTGGACGAGGTGCAGAACGACATCACCAAGGTGACGCCCGCGAGCTTCGAGCCGACCATCGACTACGTCGTCACCAAGATCCCCCGCTTCACCTTCGAGAAGTTCCCCGAGACGCGCGGCGAGCTCGGCACGCAGATGAAGTCGGTGGGCGAGAGCATGGCGATCGGCCGGACGTTTGCCGAGAGCTTCCAGAAGGCGCTGCGCTCGCTCGAGACCGGGCTCAGCGGGCTCGACGAGGTGGCGATCTCAGGCGTGCCGGGCGACGATGTGGAGGCGGCGATCCGCGCGGCGCTGAGCCGGCCGACGCCGTTTCGGATCCGCGTGGCTGCGCAGGCCCTGCGGCTCGGCCTCAGCGTCGAGCAGGTCCACGAAGCCACCGCCTACGACCCGTGGTTTCTGCGCCAGCTCCAGGACATCGTCGACAGCGAGCTGACGGTCGAGGCCGAGGGCCTACCCGAGAGCCGAGCGGGCTTCACAGCGCTCAAGGCGATGGGCTTCAGCGACGCTCGGCTCGCCCAGTTGACCGACCAGGACGAGGCGGCCGTGCGCGCCGCGCGGGAGGCGCTGGACGTGCGCCCGGTCTACAAGCGCATCGATACCTGCGCCGCCGAGTTCCCGTCACCGACCCCCTACCTCTACAGCACCTACGAACGGCCGCCGAGCCCGGACGGCCGAGCGGAGTGCGAGGCTGAGCCATCGGCGGCGCGCAAGATCGTCATCATCGGCGGCGGGCCCAACCGGATCGGCCAGGGCATCGAGTTCGACTATTGCTGCGTGCACGCCGTGCAGGGCCTGCGCCAAGCAGGCTTCGAGACGATCATGGTCAACTGCAACCCCGAAACCGTCTCGACCGACTACGATACCGCCGACCGCCTCTACTTCGAGCCGCTCACGGCCGAGGACGTCGTCGCCATCTGCCGGCGCGAGGCGGAAATGGGCCAGCTGGTGGGGACCATCGTCCAGCTCGGCGGCCAGACGCCCCTTAAGCTCGTGCCGGCGCTGGAGGCGGCAGGCATCCCGGTCCTGGGGACCCCACCCGATGCCATCGACCTCGCCGAGGACCGCGAGCGGTTCAAGGAGCTGCTGGACGAGCTGGGGCTCCTGCAACCCGCCAACACGATCTGCCAGCCCGACGACGACGTGCTCGAGGCGGCAGATCGTTTGGGCTACCCGCTGGTCGTGCGGCCGTCCTACGTGCTCGGCGGGCGCGCCATGCGCATCGTCCACGGTCCCGACGACATCAAGGCGTTCCTGGACAGCCTGGACCACGACACCAACGCCGGGCCGATCCTGCTCGACGGCTATCTGGAGAACGCCATCGAGGTCGACGTCGACGTCGTCGCCGACGACCGGTCGGTGCTAATTGCTGGCATCATGGAGCACATCGAGGAGGCGGGCATCCACTCGGGCGACAGCGCCTGCTCGCTACCGCCCTACTCGCTAGACGGCGCCGTCATCGAAGACATCCGCCGGCACGCCGAAGCACTCGCCCGGTCGCTCCATGTGCGGGGCCTGATGAATCTGCAGCTCGCCATCAGGCAGGGCGAGATCCACGTGCTCGAGGTCAATCCACGGGCGTCGCGGACGGTGCCGTTCGTCGCCAAGGCCGTCTGCCGACCCATCGCCAGGATCGCAGCGCGGGTGATGGCCGGCGAAGCGCTCGCGGACCTCTTGCCCGAGGTGCCGCAGATCAGCCACGTCGCGGTGAAGGAAGCGGTGTTCCCCTTCGCGCGGTTCCCCGATGTCGATCTGCTGCTCGGTCCCGAGATGAAGTCGACCGGCGAGGTGATGGGCTTGGACACCGGGTTCGGCCGGGCGTTTGCCAAGTCGCAGATCGCAGCGGGCGCCATGCTGCCGGAGAGCGGGACCGTCTTCGTCTCGGTTCGGGACGCCGACAAGCCGGGGATCCTGGAGCCGGTGCGCGACCTGCTGGCGCTGGGCTTCGAGGTCATCGCTACCGGCGGCACGCAGCGCGCCTTGGCGGAGGCGGGGCTCGAGGCGGGCCGCATCAACAAGGTGCACGAAGGCCGGCCGCACGTCGTCGATCTCTTGACCGACCGCAAGATCGCGCTCGTGCTGAACACCACCGAGGGGCAGCAGGCGATTCGCGACAGCTTCTCCCTACGCCGTGCGGCGCTCATGGAGCGTGTTCCCTATTACACGACGATCGCCGCGGCGCGTGCGACTGTGCGGGCGATCCAGGCGCTGAGGACAGGGCCGCTCGACGTGCGACCGTTGCAATCGTACGCGGCCTCCTTAAGTTGAAGGCCCCGTTGCGGCGCTCGGACCTATCTGCGCCGCTGCTTTCTGCGTCCGAGGCTTCTCGATATGTCGACAAAGACGCCAATGACTCCGGACGGCCATGCCCGTCTGACGGCGGAACTCAAGAGACTCAAGAGCGAAGAGCGTCCGGCGGTGATCCGCGCGATCGCGGAGGCGCGTGAGCATGGCGATTTATCGGAGAACGCCGAGTACCACGCGGCGCGCGAACGCCAGAGTTTCATCGAGGGCCGCATTCTGGAGCTGGAGGCCAAGCTTGCGCGCGCGGACGTGATCGACATCGCCAAACAGAACGGTTCCAGGATCATGTTCGGCGCGCTCGTGCAGCTCGTCGACGAGGAAACCGACGAGGAAACGAGCTATCGCCTCGTTGGTCCCGACGAGGCGGCGATCGAGGAAGGGCTTCTGTCGATCCAGTCGCCGGTGGCGCAGGCGTTGATCGGCAAGGAGGCGGGCGACAGCGTTGAGGTCTCGACCCCGGGCGGCGTTCGCTATTTCGAGATTCTCAAGGTCGGCTTCGACTGAGCGACACGACCACGCTCGACCGCTTGCCGCTGGACCGGATCTGGGGGCTTTTGGACGATCGGGTCGGGCATGCGCGGCAGGTCCAGGGCCTGTTGCGTGCGCTCGGCGGTGGCCGGGAGATCGCGCTCGGCTATCGCCATGAACTTCGTCTGCCCGATCTCCTGGCTCCGGCCACCATCGGCCACCTCGATGCCGCCACCACCGGCGTGCTCGCCGGGCCGGTTCCGCGCGTCGCGATCGGTTGCGGACGGCGGACGGCCGCTGTCCTGCGCTGGCTGAAGCGGCGCGCCGGCGACGCGATCCTCACCGTCTACCTGATGCGCCCGGCACGGCTCTCCGGCATTGATCTCGCGATCGTTCCAGCACACGACCGGCCGGCCAGCGATTCGCGGATCATCACGACGCTCGGCGCGCTCCACCCGAGTGACCGACGCGCGCTCGACGCGGCGCTGGACGAGCTGCCGGACGAGTGCCGCGCCTTGCCGCGTCCGCGGATCGCGCTCCTCGTAGGCGGCCCCGCCAAACGCGCGACCTTCAGCGCCGCCGATCTCGACCGGCTCGCGGCCGCTGTCGATGGTTTGGCGCAGCAGCTCGGCGGCAGCGTCCTCGCGACGACAAGCCGGCGCACCCCCGCAGGCTTCGCCGAGCGCCTCGGCGCAGCGCTCGCCGTGCCACATTCCGTCTACGACGCCGGCTCTGAGGCGGCCAATCCATTTCGCGCCTTTCTGGGTTCTGCCGACCGCGTCGTCGTCACGAGCGACAGCGCGTCGATGCTCAGCGAGGCCTGCGCCGCGGGACGGCCCGTCCACGTCTGGCCGATGGCCGGCACGCCGCCCAAACTCCAGAGCTTCGCCGACGCGCTCGCGGCCGGCGGCTATGTCCAACCCTGGACGGAATCGGCGACCCAACCACCGGCGCCGCTCGATGAAGCCGCACGCATCGGCGGGCTCGTACGCGACAGGCTTGTGACGTAGATGCTTCCGGCCGGCACCGGTTGGAGGCTAAAAGAGTTGTAACATACCTTTTCGGGAGAGGCGGTCATGGGGCGGTCCCGCCACCTGCGCTTGGCGATCATCGGCTCCGGGCCCGCCGGCTACACGGCGGCGATCTACGCCGCGCGCGCCGCTTTGGCTCCCGTTCTGTTCCAGGGCCTGCAGCCGGGCGGCCAGCTCGCCATCACGACCGACGTCGAGAACTACCCGGGCTTCGCCGAGACGATCCAGGGTCCTTGGCTGATGGAGCAGATGGCGGCCCAAGCCGCACATTGCGGCGCCGAGCTGGTTCCTGACCTAGTCGCCCGCCTCGACATCAAGACGCGCCCCTTCGCGATCGAGTTGGACGGCGGTGAAGCGCTGACGGCGGATGCCGTGATCCTCGCCACGGGCGCCAACGCTCGCTGGCTCGGCCTCGAGAGCGAGCAGCGCTTCATGGGCTTCGGCGTGTCGGCCTGCGCCACCTGCGACGGGTTCTTCTTCCGCGACAAGGAGGTGGCGGTCGTCGGTGGAGGCAATTCGGCCGTCGAGGAGGCGCTCTATCTGAGCCACATGTGCCGGAAGGTGACGTTGATCCACCGCCGCGACACGCTCCGGGCCGAGCAGGTCATGCAGAAGCGCCTGTTCAAGAGCCCGAAGATCGAGGTGGTCTGGGATCACGTGGTCGACGAGATCCTTGGCGCAGATGCACCGCCCACCGTGACGGGCATGCGGCTGCGTCACGTCCGGACGGGCGCTGAACGCGAGGTAGCGCTCGACGGCGTCTTCGTCGCCATCGGCCATGATCCGGCGACGGCGCTGGTGAAGGGACAAGTGGCCATGGACGCGGAGGGCTACGTGCTCACGCGATCCGACAGCACGGCCACCGAGATCGCCGGCTTCTTTGCCGCGGGCGACGTCCAGGACAAGATCTTCCGCCAGGCGGTCACCTCGGCGGGTAGCGGCTGCATGGCAGCGCTGGAGGCGGAAAAGTACCTGGCCGCGCTCGCCCATTCGACGGCGGTCGACAGCGCTGCAGGAGCCGACTGATGCTCGACTGGGATCGCATCCGCGTGTTCCACGCCGTCGCGGAGGCGGGCAGCTTCACCCGTGCTGCGGAAGGGCTGAACCTGAGCCAGTCGGCGATCAGTCGACAGATGGGTGCGCTGGAAGAGGACCTTGGCACGGCGCTCTTCCACCGCCACGCCCGCGGGCTGGTGCTCACCGAGCAGGGCGAGATACTGCACGAAGCGGCGCGGTCCGTAGCGGCTCGGATGCGGGATGCCCAAGCGCATCTGAGCGAGAGCAAGGACAAGCCGGCGGGCCATTTGCGCATCAACACGACGATCGGGTTCGGCGTCGGCTGGCTGACGCCGCATCTCGCCGAATTCTGCAATCGTTACCCCGAGATCAAGCTCACGCTGCTCGTCCAGGACAGCGAGGTGGACCTCGCCATGCGCGAGGCCGACGTGGCCATTCGCCTGCAAGCACCGACCCAGCCGGACCTCGTGCGGCGGAAGCTCATGGTCGGGCATACCCATCTCTACGCAGCGGAGAGCTACATCTCAGCGCGCGGGGAGCCGGCAACGCTCGACGCGCTCGATGAGCACGCCCTGATCGTCTACGGCAACGAGACCGCGCCGCCTGCGCCCAGCCTCAACTGGCTGGTGCATGTCGGCCAGGGTGACCAGGAGCCGGTGCGCCAAGCGAAGCTGATGGTGAACAACGTCATCGCCATGCTCCGGGCGGCCGAGTCGGGCATGGGGATCGCGACGCTACCCGACTACCTGGCGCACGGGCGCCAACTGGTGCGAGTGCTGCCGCACGTCGAGGGACCGTCCTTCACGTCCTACTTCGTTTACCCGGAGGAACTGCGCAACTCGAAGCGTGTGGCGGTGTTTCGCGACTTCCTACTCGAGAAGGTTGGCAACGAAAGCGCCTGGTGAGCGGGTCCCGCTGGCGCACATCTGCCATGCCCAAAAGCTATGGCGCATTGCCGAAGGCTGCCCTACGTGTCGGATACTGCAGATGCGCTGAGGGAGCTGCAGAACGTATGTCAGCATACGTGTTCAGATGAGGCCGTCGGCCTCTTCAACCTCAGTGCAAGCCTCCCTGATCAAGCTCGCCGGGTCTCTGTGACCCGGCTTTTTTTCTGTCCTAAAGTTGTAAGTGATTACAGTCAAGCGACAAAAGCCAAAGGATCGTCAAGAACATGCTGCGGTGCAACAAGACAAGCCATAGGCCTCGTCGCCCGCTGCGCTGCCGCCGAAACCGGCTCTCTCGGGCTTACATGAACAAGCGCTCGCCTTGCAGTCCGTCGTACAGGGCCGCGACGTAGGCCCCGTAGCCGTTGTAGAGCTGTGTGGGAACACGCTCGTCGCTGCCGACAACCCGCTCTGTGGCTTGGCTCCAGCGCGGATGCGGCACCTCCGGGTTGACGTTCGCCCAGAAGCCGTACTCCTCGTCCTGAAGCCGCTCCCAGAAACTGACCGGCCGGGTGTCCGTGAACGTGAACCGCACGATCGACTTGATTGACTTGAAACCGTACTTCCACGGTACTGCTGAGCGAAGCGGCGCACCGTTCTGACGCGGCAGAGGCTTGCCGTAGACACCGGTGACGATGAAAGCCAATTCGTTGGTTGCTTCTTCGAGCGTCAGTCCCTCGACATAGGGCCACGGGTACCAGAACTGGCGCTGCCCGGGCGCCATGCTCGAGTCCTCGAAGGTCTCCATGCGGACGTAGCGCGCACCGCTTGTGGGCGCGGCCAACTTCACGAGATCCGCCATCGGGAACCCGGTCCAGGGCACGACCATCGACCAGCCCTCGACGCAGCGCAGCCTGTAGACCCGCTCCTCCAGCGGCATCTGCCGAATGAGGTCGGTCGCATCCAAGGTCAGCTCGCGCTCGACACGGCCGTTGATGACCACCTGCCAGGGTTGGATCTTCAGCGCCTGTGCCGCGCGCGCGATCCGCTTGCTGGAGCCGAACTCGTAGAAGTTGTTGTAGGAGGTCACCAAGTCCTCGGGCGTGAGCGGCCGCTCGAAGGTGTAGCGGGCGTTGCGGGGGACCGGGTAGAGTTCGGCCAGCAGGTCGCTCGCGGCACGGCCGGCAGATAGTGGCAACGCCGTGGCGGCTGCCGCACCGCCGAGCACGCCGAGCGCCCGGCGACGATCGAAGAACTGGTTTTCCGGCGTCGCGAGGCGTTCCGGCAACGCCCATCCCGGTCTGCGCACAACATGCATCGATCACTCTCCTGGCTCGGCGAGCACAAGGTAGCCGGCCCCGATCCGCTGACAACGCACACCCGATCAGCAGGCGGTGAGGACGCTGCAACCGGGTGTGCCGGCTAGCTGGTCGGCGCTTCCCGCTCGGCGAGCAGGCGGTCCACCGCCTCGGCCGCACGTTCGCTCGGCGGTATGTCGCCGGCGCCGAGCGCCCGGGCCACGCCATCCAGCGCGTCCACCTGCTGCCGCCAAGCTCCCGGGTCATCGAGCAGCGCCGCCCCCGCGCCGGCTAGGGCGTCGGGCGACGCGCGTTCCTGAAGCAGTTCCGGCACGACGCCCTGGCCCGCGATCAGGTTGATCAGGCTCACATGGGAGACGCGAATGAGACGGCGCGCCAGAAAGGCGGTGAGCGGGCTCGTCCGATAGAAGATCACTGCCGGCAGACGGGCGAGCGCGAGTTCAAGCCCCACGGTACCCGACGCGGCCAGCGCCAAATCCGCCTCGGCATAAGCGGCGAACCGTTCCTCTGGGCCCACGACACGCACCGGCACCGGCCACGACGCGACCGCATCGCGCACGTCCGGCGCGAGGTGCGGCAGGGTCGGCAGCACGGCGCGAAGTCCACCATAGCGCTCGCCGAGCAACGCCACCGTGGCTTCCAGGAGCGGCAGATGGCGCCGCAGCTCCGTCCGGCGGCTGCCGGGCAGGAGGCAAATAAGCGGTGGGCCGTCGCCACGCCGACGATCGGCGTAGGCCGGCAATGCCGGCACCCGCTCGACCAGCGGATGTCCCACCTCGACACCCTGGACGCCGTAGCGCTCGAAGAACGCCTCCTCGAACGGCAGAACGAAGAGCACGCGGTCGACGATGTGCGCAAGTTGCGCGGCCCGGCCCGGGCGCCAAGCCCAGGCCTGCGGCGCCACGTAGTGAACGCGCGGAGCACCGACATCGCCGATGCGCGCCTGGACACGAAGGCTGAACGCCGGCGCATCGACACTGAGGACGAGGTCCGGCCGTGTCTCTCGAATAGCGCGACACGTGGCACCGACACGGCCGATCAAGCGGGGGAGGTGCGGCAACACCTCGGCGACGCCGACCAGCGCCAACTCCTCCATCGGAAAGCGGCTCTCGAGGCCCAGCTGCGTGAGCTCTGGGCCGCCGATCCCGTCGAGCACGAGCGGGCCGCGGCGCTCCGACAAAGCCGCGAGCAGCCGGGCGGCCAGGAAGTCGCCCGACGTTTCGCCCGCGATCACGAACACCCGCAAGCTCAAGACCAGTCCTCGACGCCCTGGACGAAGACGCCGAGGCGCAGGGCCAGCCGCTCGACCTCGCCGATCTCGGCGATCAGCGTGTGGCGGGCCTCGATGGCGATGCCTCGGAGCCCGGCGGCAGCGGCGGCCTCGACCGTGCGCGGCCCGATCGTCGGCAGATCGACGCGACGCTCCTGGCCAGGCTTCCGCCCTTTCACGAGGACGCCGCCGGGGCCGTCGCGCTTGAGACGGGCGCAGCGCTCGAGCAGCGCATCAGTGCCCTCGACGGCTTCAACGCCCAAGACGAGCTGCGACTGCACCACCACCGCCTGACCCACATCGACGGTGCCAAGGGCCCGCAGCACCGCGATCCCACGCCGAACATCGGCGCGCGCCACGTCATCCGGCTCCTGGCCGCCGATGCAGCCCTCGGGCGCCAGGAGATCATCCGCGAGCGTGTCAGCACCGACGACGGTGAACCCCTCGCCCTCGAGCTCGGCGACAACCGCCCTGAGCAGGCGATCGTCACCTGCGTCGAGCGAACCGAGGCGCCTGAGGATGCCGAGCGCCCGGCGATCGCGAACAAAGGCGCCGAGTGACGGACGGCCGACGCGACCGATCAGGCAGACCTCGTTGCAGCCGGCGCGGTGCAGCAGTTCGATCGTGCGCGTGACGGCACCGAGCCGCACCCATGCATGGGGATAGGCTTCGACCCATTCAGGCGGAGTCTGCCCCTCGAAGCCGACGATGAAGAGCTCCCGGCCTGCGGCACGCGCGGCAGCCGCGACCATCGGAGGCAAGGCGCCGCCACCCGCGAGCAGGCCCAGCCGGGCCAAAGCGGGCTACCGCCGCGCGGCCACGGCCGGCTGACAGATCTCGCGCTGGCCGCGCTCGCGGATGAAGGCGACGATCTCCATGACCCGTGGCTGGTCGCCATAGACCTCGGCGACCTCCAGCAGGCGGTCGGCGAAGGCGCCGCGATCGTCGGTGAAGAGTTGCCGGTACGCGTTGCGGAGCGTGCGCAGCTCTTCCGGGCCGACGCCACGGCGGCGCAGGCCGACCAGGTTGAGGCCGGCGAGGACCGCGCGATCGCCGATCACCAGTCCATAGGGGATGACGTCGTTCTCGACGCCCGTAAGCCCGCCGATCATGGCTGTCTCGCCGATGCGCACGAACTGATGCACGGCGCAGAGGCCGCCCAGATAGGCATGATCGCAGACCGTGACGTGACCGCCGAGCGTCGCGTTGTTGGCCATCACCACGTGATCGCCAACCTCACAGTCATGGGCCACGTGGGTGGCGGCCATGAACAGATTGTGGTCACCCACCTGGGTCAGACCGCGCCCGCGCGCCGTGCCGGGGTGCATGGTCACGTGCTCGCGGATGCGATTGGCGGAGCCGATGCTCAGCTCGGTACGCTCGCCGGCATAGGTGAGGTCTTGCGGCGGGTGACCGAGCGCTGCGAACGGATACACCACCGTGCCGTCGCCTACCGAGGTCCTACCCGCGATCGTGACGTGGCTGATCAGCTCCACCTCTTCGCCGAGCGTCACCTCCGGGCCGACCACGCAGAAGGGGCCGATGCGCAGATTTTCGCCCAGCCGCGCTTCCGGATCGACGATCGCACTCGGGTGGATGTCGCGGGGCACTAGTCGCTCATCAGCATCGCGGAGATGGTCGCCTCGGCCACGAGGCGATCATCGACCATGGCGCGGCCGTCGTATTTGAACACCGAAAGCCGCGAACGTATGTGGCGCACCTCGAGCCGCAGCTGATCGCCGGGCACCACGGGTGCACGGAAGCGCGCGCTCTCGATGGTCATGAAGTAAACGTTCTTCGGTGCGGAATCGTGGCCCAGCGTCGCCGCAACGTGGACGCCGGCGGTCTGCGCCATGGCCTCGATGATCAACACCCCAGGCATCACCGGGCGGCCGGGGAAATGCCCCTGAAAGTAGGGCTCGTTGGCGGTCACGTTCTTGATGCCGATGGCGCTTTCGCCCAAGCGCACGTCGACCAGACGGTCGATGAGCAGGAACGGATAGCGATGCGGAATCCGGGCCATGATCCCGTCGAGGTCGATCTCCGAGGGCTCGCTCAGGGCCCGCGCCGGTTCGCTCATTCTTTTGTCCTCGCCGTCTTGCCGAGCCGCCGGATTCCCACCAGCTGCCGCCGCCACTCCCCCACAGGCACCGCTGGCAGGCCGCCATAGTCGGCGTTGCCAGCGAGATCATGGGTCACCGCCGTTCGCGCCGCCAGCCGGGCCCCAGCGCCGATCAACAAATGTCCGATGATTCCGCACTGGGCTGCGACCACAACATGCTGGCCGAGTTCGGTGCTCCCGGAGATACCGCTTTGGGCTACGACCACGCAATGCTCACCGAGCACCACGTTGTGAGCAATCTGCACGAGGTTGTCGATCTTCGTGCCGCTGCCGATCACCGTGTCGCCCAGCGCGCCACGATCGATGGTGCTGTTGGCGCCGATCTCCACGTCGTCACCGATCAGCACACGACCGAGCTGCGGAACCTTGCCGTGCTCCACGCCCAGCGCGAAACCGAAGCCGTCCTGGCCGACGCGGGCACCAGCGTGGATGATCGTCCGGGCGCCCACCAGCGCGTAGGCGAGCGATGCCCCGGCACCGATCGCACAGTCCTCGCCGACGATGCAGCGACGGCCGACAACCGCGTTGGCGGCGATGACGGTTCCATCACCGATCTCCGCCCCGGCTTCGATCACGACACCGGCACCGATCTGGACGCCATCGCCCAGACGAGCCTCGACGTGCACGTGCGCGTTGGGATCGATGGACGTCGCGCCGCGGCCCGCCTCCGGATAGAACAAGCGTGCGGCAAGGGCGAATGCCCGCAGGGGCTCGGTCGCGACCACCGCCACCGCCCCCGGCGGAACGAGCGCGCGGTGCACGTCGCGCACCACCACGGCCCCGGCCTGCGTGCGTGCGAGCGCAGGCTTCAGCCGCGCGCTGTCGAAGTAGGTGAGGCACGTCGCATCGGCACGGTCCAGCGCCGCGACATCCCCGATGGATCGGTCGGTCGGTGCGCCGTCGGCCAGCACGGCACCGGCCGCGGAAGCCACGCGACCGAGCGGAAATGGGCCGGCGCGGTCGAAGAAGCGTGGATCGGCCACGGGCCTAGTCCTCAAACTCGGGAATGGTCACCTCGGCGAGGCGCGTGTTCAGCGCCTCCAGCACCACGGTCGTCAGATCGACCTCCGGCGTGAAGACCAGCACGTCCGAGCGCGACAAGACGATGTTGAAGCGATAGCCTTCGCCCAGGTCGGCGATGATCTCCACCACGGCGTCGCGAACCTGCTGGAACGCCATGCCAGAAGCCTCGTCGAGCTCGCGCCGTCGTTCCTGCACCAGCCGTTGGACCTCAGCGACATCGGCCTCAAAGGCCTGCCGCTTTTCGCGGTAGGCCTCGACGGCAAGATCCGGACGCGTCTCGTTGAGGGCGCGGTCGGCAGCCTCCAGGCGCGCGCGCTCGTCGGCGAGTTCCGCCTCGTAGCGATCGCGCCGCGCCTCGACCTGATCACGGATGCTCAACGCCGCCTCGCTCTCACGCATCAGCCGCTGGTAGTCGACTACGGCGATGACTGCTGGTGCCAACGGCGCCGCGGGGCCGGCGCTTTGCGCCACGAGCGGTGACGCGAGCGTAGAGACGAGGCCAAGGGTGACGACGAAGGGGGCGGCGAGCCGCCGACCGACGCGCGCGCGCTGGCCCATGTCAAAAGCGGGTGCCGAAGGAAAAGCTGATGATCTCGGTGTCGTCCAGGTCGTCCTTGACGAGGGCCTGCGCGAAGTCCAGCGACAACGGACCGAAGGGCGACAGCCAGGAGAACCCGACGCCCGCCGACACGCGCAGGCAACCGCAGTCACTAAGCGTCGGGCCCGAGACGTCGATGTCGGTGAGCGTGCCGGCGTCGACGAAGCTCCGGCCGAACAGCTGCAACTCCTCTGGGAGCCCGAGCGGAAAGCGCAGTTCGGCGGTCCCGACATAGTAGAGATTGCCGCCGAGCGCGTCGTCCGTCCTGTCGTCACGCGGACCGATG
Organism: Geminicoccaceae bacterium; assembly: GCA_028279345.1. Taxonomy (GTDB): domain Bacteria; phylum Pseudomonadota; class Alphaproteobacteria; order Geminicoccales; family Geminicoccaceae; genus JAAAPF01. The sequence goes on along the minus strand of JANQNY010000023.1, from coordinate 35,013 downwards.
CCGGCAAAGCGGAAGCCACGGAAGCTGTTGCCGCCGATGAAGAAGCGGTCCGCCAGCTGGACGTCGTCACCGCCGATGCCGAACACATAACCGGCGTCGAGGCCCAGCTGCAGGACGACGGCTTCGTCGACGATCGGCTGGAAGTAAGCGCTCGACAGCTCTTGGCTCAAGAAGGCGACATCGCCGCCGAGACCGGCTAGCTCCTGGTCGAGGCGCACGACATAGCCGCTGTTCGGCAGAAGGAAGTTGTCGCGCCGATCGGTCGTGAAGGTCTGGCCGACCGCCGAGGTGATGGTCTCGCCTTCTTCCTCCTGGATGAAGACCGATGCGCTGGACGGAACATCGGTAATGTCGTCCTGCTGAAGCCGGTACCTGACCGTGTGGCGAAGATCCCGCGTCAACGGATAGCTGGCACGCAGGATGAAGCCGGTGTTCTCCTCGTCGAAGGAGGACTCGTCCTGAAAGTCGGTTTGAATATCAAAGATGTCGAAGCCGGCATCGATCGCGTAGCCGAGGAAGTAGGGCTCCGTATAGCTGACGTCGATTTCCTGGACACGTCCGGAGAGGGCGACGCGGGCGCGAACATCGCGGCCGGTGCCGAGCAGGTTGCGCTCCGAAAGGTCGATGGCGGCGATGGGGCCGTCGGTGGTCGAGAAGCCGGCGCCGAACGAAAGCTCACCGGTGGCGCGTTCCTCGACCTCGAGTTCGACGACGATCCGGTCCGGCGCATCGCCCGGCGCCGTGCGCGTCTCGACACGCTCGAAGAATCCAAGTTGGCGCACACGGCGTTCGGATTCGCGAAGCAGCGCAGAATTGAAGGCATCGCCTTCGGCAATGAGCAACTCGCGGCGAATCACGCGATCGAGCGTCCTGGTGTTGTTGACGATATCGATACGTTCGACGTAGACGCGCGGTCCTTCATCCACTTCGTAGATGATGCCGATGGTTGCGTCCGCCGGGTTGCGCAGGAGGTTCGGATTGATCTCGACGAACGCGTAGCCCAACTGGCCCACCCGCTCGGTCATCGCCTGGATGGTCTCCTCGATCAGCGCCGCGTTGTAGACGGCGCCGGGGTTGGTCTCGACCAGCGCTTCCAGTTCCGCAGGATCGAGGTCGTCGATCAGGCTTTCGACGGCGACGTCACCGAACCGGTAGCGCTGCCCCTCATCAACGGTGAAGGTGATGAAGAAGCCGTCGCCCTCCGGCGTCAACTCGGCAATCGCGGAGCTGACCTCGAAGTCCGCGTAGCCCTGCTCGAAGTAGAACCGCCGCAGCAACTCCTGGTCGAACGCTAGTCGATCAGGGTCGTAAGTATCGCTGTCGGTCAGGATGCGCCAGAATCGGCTCTCGACTGTCTCGAGCTCGGTGCGCAGCCGGCTGTCGCTGAAGGCCTCGTTGCCGACGAAGGAGATGCCCTTGACGACCGTGCGTGGGCCCTCCTCGACCTCGAAGACGAGGTCGACCCGGTTCTGGTCGAGTTCAATGATCTTGGGCTCGACGACCGCGCCATACCGGCCGCTCCGCCGATAGATCTCCAAGATGCGGGTGACCGCCGTCTGCACTCTGGCCGGCGTGTAGACAACGCGCGGGCGCAGGTCGATCTCGCTCTCGAGCAGCTCGTCGTCGATGCGGCGATTGCCCTCGAAGGCGATGCGGTTGATGATCGGGTTCTCGCGCAGGCGCACGACCAGCACCGTGCCTTCGCGGTCCAGCGAGACATCCTCGAAGAGCCCGGTGGCAAACAGCGCCTTGAGCGACTCGTCGAGGGCTACCGGGTCGAACGGATCACCGACGGCGACGTCGAGATAGCTGCGAACGGCGACATCCTCGATCCGCTGATTGCCCTCGACGCGGATCTCCGAGATGGTGCCGCCCGTCTGCGCGGCTGCCGGTGCACCCAGAGCCCCGGCAAGAGCGATCAGCAAACCGGCCAGCCACCGCCGCCACCACATCTACGCCTCTCCCCGTCCACGGCCGGGGCCTCGCGTCAGCCGCCCGGCAACAAGCTCATGATATCGTTCCAGGTGACCACCACCATGAGCGCTAAGACCAAGGCCAATCCGACCCGGAACGCCATCTCTTGAACCCGTTCGCCGATCGGACGGCCTCGCACCGCCTCGATGCCGTACATCACGAGATGGCCACCGTCGAGCATCGGGATCGGGAAGAGGTTGATCAATCCTAGATTGACGGAGATGACGACGAGCAACCAAACGAATTCCGCGAAGCCCGCCCGCGCCGCGTCGCCGGAGATTTGCGCGATGCGCAAGGGTCCGCCCAACTCGTCCATGCTGCGCTGGCCCGTTACGATCTGACCGACGGCTTGCACAATCTGTACGGTCATCCTGGCCACCTGGGTGGTAGCCTCGACCGGCGCCAAGAGCGGATTGACGCGCTCAAAGACCGGCTGCGCCGCGACAATGCCGATCAGCGGACGTTCGATCGCGTCCGGACCCTCGCCGATCCGCTCGAGCTCAGGGGTGATGGCGACGTCGAACACGGCGCCCTCGCGTTCGATCGTGAACTCCAGCGTGCGGCCGGCGGTCGTTCCCACAACCGCTTGCAGACCAGCAAAGTCCTCCACCGGCGTGCCATCGATGGCGAGCACCTCATCGCCGACCGCCAGCCCCGCCGCCGCTGCGGGACTACCCTCACGCACGTCGCCGACCACGGGCAACAAGAGCGGACGCCCGGCAATGGCCAACAGCGCTGCCAGTACGAGGATGGCGAACGCGAAGTTGGCGCCCGGCCCGGCCGCCACCACCGCCATGCGCCGCCAGACGGACTTGGCTGGAAAGCTGTCCGGGTCCTGCGCGGTCCGCGCATCGGCCGTGGCACTAGCGGCGTCGGCATCGCCGTGCATCTTGACGTAGCCGCCCAGTGGTACTGCCGCGAGCTTCCAGCGAGTGCCTGCTCGATCCGTCCAACCCAAGAGTTCTGGGCCGAAACCAACGGAGAACGCATCGACGCGGACGCCGTTGCGCCTCGCCACCCAATAGTGACCGTACTCGTGCACGAACACGACGATCGACAGGACGATGAGGAAGGCCAGGACCGTGAACGGGTGGCCGGTGATGAACTCCATGCGGATCCCTCAGGGTCAGCGGTCGGATAGGGCCGCGCACAGCGCGGTGGCCTTGTGTCGGGCCGCGCAGTCGATGGCGACCACCTCCTCGAGCGTCCCGGGTGCGTCAGCGACCAGGCTCTCGAGCGTCGCCTCGACCACGCTGATGATATCGAGGAAGCCCGTGCGCCTTTCGAGAAAGGACGCGACGGCGACCTCATTGGCAGCATTTAGAATGGTGGGGGCGCTACCGCCGGTGCGCAAGGCGTCGCGGGCGACACGGAGCGCCGGAAAGCGCCGCTCGTCGGGCGGCTCGAAATTCAGCGTGCCGCACGTGGTGAGATCGAGCCGTTGCTCGTCGAGCGGCAGCCGGTCGGGCCAAGCGAGCGTATGCGCGATCGGCACCCGCATGTCGGTCGGCCCCAACGTCGCGATCTGCGAGCCGTCCTCGAACTCGACGATGCCGTGGACGAGCGACTGGGGATGGACCAGCGTGGCGAGCTTGGTCTCGGGCACACCGAACAGCAGGTGCGCCTCGATCAGCTCGAGACCCTTGTTCATCATGGTCGCGCTGTCGATGGAGATCTTGGCGCCCATCGACCAGCGCGGATGCGCGACCGCCTCCTCGGGTGTCGCCCTCGCCATCTCTTCGAGGCTCGCATTGCGGAACGGTCCCCCAGAGGCCGTCAGGACGAGACGCCGGAGCGTCGCGACAGGCCGCTCGGCAAGTGCTTGAAACACCGCGTTGTGCTCGCTGTCGACGGGCAGGAGCCGCGTCCCGGCGCGCGCCGCGGCGTCAAGCAAATGGGGACCCGAGCACACCAACGCCTCTTTGTTGGCGAGTGCCAGCACACCGCCACGCTCAGCCGCCGCGAGCGTGGGTGCGAGCCCGGCTGCACCGACGATCGCAGCCATCGTCCAGTCGGCATCCCGCTTCGCTGCCTCGAGCACGCCGTCCGCGCCCACCAAGACTTCGATCGACCGACCGGCCAAGCGTTCGGCGAGCCGCGGCGCGGCCCGGGCATCGGCGATCGCCGCCACCTTGGCGTTGGTGGCGAGCACCGCGTCCGCCAACTCGTCGGCCGAGCGATGCGCGGTGAGAACCTCGACCCGGAACCGGCCCGGAAAGCGCCTGACCAGGTCCAACGTGCTGCGCCCGATCGAGCCAGTAGCGCCCAGGATGCTGATGCTGGTCATGGATGCAGATGCGCAAAGAGGGCGAGGGCGGGTGTTGCGAAGAGCAGGCCGTCGAGGCGATCGAGCACGCCGCCATGTCCAGGGATGAGGGTGCCACTGTCCTTGGCGCCGGCGCGACGCTTGATCCAGCTCTCGAACAGATCGCCGAGCTGCGCGACGACGCCCAGAACCGCACCGAGCACGGCGGCCCCCACCAAGAAGGGCAGCTCGAACACCACGGCCATCACCAGGCCGACCAAGCCGGCACCGAGCACACCGCCGACGAAGCCCGCCCAGGTCTTGTTCGGACTGCACTGCGGCGCCAAGCGCGGCCCGCCGATCGTCCGACCGGCAAAGAAGGCCGCGGTATCCGCAGCCCAGACGCAAGCGAAGAGAAACAGCACGAAGACGAGCCCGTTCTCGTGGGCGTTGCGCATCCAAACGAGAAGCGCCGGCCCCATTCCCACATACAGCACGCCGACGCTCAGCCAAGCCCCCGGCCAGCCGACGAGCCGCCCGAAAACGCCCGACACGAGCGCCGCGGAGGTGACCACCGCGAGCGCAGCCCAAGCACCGACGAGCTTGCCCGCGAGGATACCGGCGATGGCAACGACCGCCGTCGGCACCGCGATTGCCACGGCGAGATCGCCGCGGCCGTGACGGCGGGCCGCGAGGCGGGCCCACTCGATCGCCATGAGCACCGCGCAGACCGCGACAAGGATCGAGAAGCTCCAGCCGCCGGCGACCGCGTCGGCCGTGACGATGGCCGCGAGAAGCAAACCCGAGACGATGCGTTCGGTCAGCTCGCGCCTGCTGGTCTCAGCCACCCGACGCCCCGTAGCGTCGCTCGCGTCGGGCGAATTCGACGAGGGCCTCGCGGAATCGCTCCTGATCGAAGTCGGGCCACGGCACAGGGCTGAAGACCAGCTCCGTGTACGCGAGCTCCCACAGCAGGAAGTTCGACAGCCGCTGCTCACCACTGGTGCGGATCAGGAGATCCGGGTCGGGCACATCGCCATTGAGGGCCCGACCGAACCGCTCGGGCGTGATCGTCTCGGGCGCGATCTCGCCGCGTGCCGCCGCCGCGGCAAGCTTGCTGGCGGCGTCGGCGATCGCTTGGCGGCTGCCGTAGTTGAGCGCGAGCGTCACCAACGTGCCGGTATTGCCCCGGGTCACCGCGAGCGCCTGATTGATCAGGCTGCGTATCTCGGCATCGAGCACGCTCAGGTCGCCGAGGAACCGTAGCTGGGCGTTGTTGTTCGCCAGCGTGCCGATCTCGCGGCGCAGGTAGAACCGCAAGAGGTTCATCAGGTCGTCGATCTCACTGGCTGGCCGGTGCCAGTTCTCCGCCGAGAAGGCGAACAGCGTCACATAGCGGATGCCGAGGTCGCGTGCCGTCTCCAACACCGCGCGAACCGCGTTTGCGCCCTGTTGGTGGCCGAAGATCGGCGGACGGCCCCGCGCGCGCGCCCAGCGGCGGTTGCCATCCATGATGATCGCCACGTGCACGGGCAACGCATGACCGTCACCGGTGGGGCTGATGATGGACGCCGGCTGACCGTTCATCGCTCAGACTGTCAAGATGTCCTTCTCTTTCGCCGCCAACACATCGCTGATCTGCTGGATGTGGCGGTCGGTCAGCTCCTGGATCTCGTCGGCGAACAGCTTGTGGTCGTCCTGCGACAAGTGCCCGTCACGCTCGAGACGCTTGAGGTCATCCATCCCGCCACGACGAACATTACGCACCGCGACCCGCGCTTGTTCCGCATAGTGGTGTGCGACCTTGACCAGCTCCTTGCGACGCTCCTCTGTGAGCTCGGGGATCGGAATGCGCACCAGCGTGCCGTCCACGACGGGATTGAGGCCGAGCCCGGCATTACGGATCGCCTTGTCGACGGCCGCGACATTGCCCTTGTCCCAGATCGCAATGGTGATCATGCGCGCCTCCGGAACGTTGATGGTGCCCACCTGGTTGAGCGGCATCTCCGCGCCGTAGGCGGTCACCGTGACCGGCTCCAGGATGCTAGCCGACGCTCGGCCCGTTCGAAGCGAGTTGAGTTCGTGACGGAAGGCGACGACGGCCCCATCCATGCGACGTTCGATGTCATCGAGATCCGGTTCGGTCGAGGCTTCGCTCATGCGGCTTCGTCCTGCTTCTCGGTGATGATCGTGTAGGGGCCATGCCCCTGCATCACCTGGCCGTAGGCGCCTTCGGTATGTAGCGAGAAGACAATGATCGGAATACGGCTTTCGCGCGCCAGCGAGATCGCCGAGGCATCCATCACCTTGAGGTCATCGGCGAGCACCTGCAAATAGCTCAACCGATCGTAGCGGTGGGCGTCGGGGTGGCGCTTGGGGTCCGCCGAATAGACGCCGTCGACCTGGGTGCCCTTGAGGATCACGTCGCAGGCCAGTTCCGAGGCGCGGAGCGCTGCCGCCGTGTCGGTCGTGAAGAACGGGTTGCCGGTGCCGCCGGCCAGGATCACCACCCGCCCCTTCTCCATGTGGCGGATCGCGCGCCGCCGGATGTAGGGCTCGCAGACCGACGTCATCGGGATCGCCGACATCACGCGCGTCGGTAGACCCCCGCTCTCGATCACGCTCTGCACGGCAAGCGCGTTGATGACCGTCGCCAACATGCCCATGTTGTCGGCGGTCACGCGCTCGATCCCGGTCGCCGCAGCCGCCGAGCCACGCAACATGTTGCCGCCGCCGATGACCAGACACTGATGGACGCCCAACGCGTGCACGCCGTGCACCTCGTCGGCGAGCCGGCGCAGCACCGCCGGGTCGTGGCCAAAGCCGCGATCCCCCATCAGCGCCTCGCCCGACATCTTCAGCAGAACGCGATGATAGAGGGTCGATCCGGAGTGGGTCATCGGAGCCTCGGCTGAGGAGGGTTGACGGCGCGACGCCGACGAGGACGAGGCCCCGTGCAATCGCTGCGCACGTGTCTACGCCGGACGATCAACCTCCGGCAAGCTGGGCAACCTCGGCGGCGAGATCACTGGTCTCCTTCTCGACGCCCTCGCCGAGCACGAACTTCACGAAGCCCGTAACGGTGGTCGGCGCACCCACCGCCTCCCCGAGTTCGGCCACCACGTCCTTCACCTTCTTGTCGGTGTCGACGACGTAGACCTGCTCGTGGAGCACGACCTCCTCGTAGAACTTGCGAATCCGGCCCTCGACCATCTTCTCGACGATGCTCTCGGGCTTGCCGCTCGCCAGCGCCTGCTCGGCGAGGATGCGGCGCTCGCGTTCCACCAGCTCGGGGTCGAGATCGTCGACGGCGACCGATTGCGGGCTGGCCGCAGCAACGTGCATGGCGATCTGCCGCGCCACGTCGGCGAGCCGCGCCTTGTCGGCCGCGTTCGAGGACAGCCCCACCAGCACGCCGATCTTGCCTAGCCCCGGTGCCGACTGCGCGTGCACATAGCCTCCGACGACGCCGTCTTCGACCGTCAGCGTGGCCGTGCGCCGGAGCGTGATGTTCTCACCGATCACCCCGATCGCGTTGGTGATCTCGTCGGCGACGGTGCGACCACTCTTCAAGACCAAGGCGTTCAACGCGTCGAGATCACCGTCGGCCTCGGCCGCGCGCGACGCGATCTCGGTCACCATCGCCTGGAAGGTCTCGTTGCGCGCGACGAAGTCGGTCTCGCTGTTGATCTCGACGAGCGCGCCCTTGCCATCGCCCACCGTCATCCCGACGAGCCCCTCGGCGGTGGTCCGCCCGGCCTTCTTGGCGGCTGCCGCAAGACCCTTCTTGCGCAACCAGTCGGAAGCCGTCTCGAGGTCGCCCTCGCTCTCGGCGAGCGCGCGCTTGCAGTCCATCATACCGGCGCCCGTCTTGTCGCGGAGCTGCTTGACCAGGCCCGCGGTAATCTCTGCCATCATCCTCTCCAGGTCCTGGGGTCCACGGACATCGTCGGCTCAAGGCGCCGCCGGAGTAGCGGGCTCGGTCTCGGTCGGCGCCTCGGCCGAAGGCGCCTCTGCGGGCGTGGTAGCCGCATCAACGCCACCATCTGCAGGTGCCGGGCTCTCTGCACCAGCATCCAGAGGCTCGACCTCGTCGCTCTCGTCCGGCTGCTCGACCAGCGCACCCATGTCGACGCCCGAGGCGTGCATCTCGGCCCGGATGCCGTCGAGCACGGCGGCAACCATCAGGTCGCAGTAGAGGTTGATCGCCCGGCTGGCATCGTCGTTCCCCGGTACGGCATAGGTCACGCCTTCGGGGCTGGAATTCGTATCGACGACGGCGACGACGGGGATGTTGAGCTTGTTCGCCTCAGCAATCGCCAGCTGCTCCTTGTTGGTATCGATGACGAAGATGAGGTCGGGCAGCCCGCCCATGTCCTTGATACCGCCGAGCGCGCGCTCGAGCTTGTCGCGCTCGCGCTCCATCTGCAGCAGCTCCTTCTTGGTGAGGCCGCCCTGATTGTCGTCGCCAATGCGCGAATCGATCTCACGTAGCTTCTTGATCGAGTGCGAAATCGTGCGCCAGTTCGTGAGCATGCCCCCGAGCCAACGGTGATTGACGTAGTACTGGCCACACCGCGCGGCGGCCGCGGCAACCGGCTCCTGCGCCTGGCGCTTGGTGCCGACGAACAGCACGCGACCGTTGTTGGCCACCGTCTCACGCGTCGCCATGAGCGCACGGTGCAGCATCGGCACGGTCTGCGTCAGGTCGATGACGTGCACGCCGTTGCGCGCACCGAAGATGTAGGGCGCCATGCGGGGGTTCCACCGCCGCGTGACGTGCCCGAAGTGGACGCCAGCCTCCAAGAGCTGACGCATCGTGAACGTCGGAAAGGTCATGACATCGTCCAAGTCCGGTTGAGCCTCCGCGGGATCGGCCCCCGAGAAGCTCGAGAGCACCGGACACGATCAGCGATCGTCACCCCGCGTGCGAGATGGGCGCGGTATAGGGTCGATACCGGCCCAAGGCAAGCGTGCGCGGCGGCTGGGACGGAAAACCGCAGCCTGAGCACCACCACGCATCAGCAAGGCGAGTGATCAACCCTGACGCGTGCAGCCGCGTACGTCTCGACCCCGCATATCAAACGTCGCGGATCTCCAAGACGCCGGGCATCGCCCGCACATCGGGACGGCGGGCGAGGGCCAGGAGCGCCGTGTCCGGTAGCTGGATGACCACGCGCTCGGCGGCGGCCCGACCCGGAACGGCGATGCGAACGCGCGCCGCCGCCGGCGCATCGTCGGTGAAGAAAGGTAGCAGGCGATCGACGGCAGCACCTTCGGCGAGCTCGATCTCGATGGTGTCGCGCAAGCCTTCGAGCGCCATGTCGAGCGGCTCGATGGCGCGCGCGACGAGCCGTAGATCATCCCCGTCGAGCCGACCGTCGACCTGCACGAGCAAGGGCTCCGTGCGGTCGAGCAGATCGCGGCTCTCGCGCAGAAGCTCAGCGTAAACAGCAACCTCCACCTGACCGCTGGGATCGGACAGCGTGACGAACGCGAAACGTCCGCGCGCGCCAGTCCGCTCCTGACGCGCAACGGCAATCGCAGCGATCTGCAGGAGCCCCGGTCCCTCGGCCGCAGCAACCTGCGTCGTCAGCTCGGCGATCGGGGCAACACCCACGCGGGCGAGCGCCGCCCGGTAGCCATCCAGGGGATGCGCCGAGAGGAAGAAGCCCAATGCCTCATGCTCCTGCGCCAGCACGTCGAGCGCGGGCGCCTCCGGCAGGTCGGGCACGGCCGGCTTGGGCATGGCAACGTCGGCACCGAGGCCGTCGAACAGGCCCGACTGACTGCCCTCGCGGGCTTCGAGCATCGCCTGGCCGTAGCGGAGCGCCGCATCGACGGTCTCGAGATGTGCGCGCCGCGACGGCCCGAACGCGTCGAGTGCACCGGCCCGGATGAGCGCTTCGAGCAGACGCCGGTTGAGGACGCGCGGTCCGAGGCGCGCCGCAAGGTGGGGAAGGTCACGAAACGGGCCGTTGGCCTCACGATCGGCAACGAGCGCCGCCATCGCCTGCTCGCCGACGCCCTTGATCGCCGCGAGCGCGAAGCGGATGGCACCGAGCTGCTCGCCATCCGGGCGCTTCTCGATGGTGAAGAGCACGCCCGCGCGGTTCACGTCGGGCGGCAGCAGGCTGATGCCCATTTTGAGCATCTCCTCGCGGGCGTTGGCGAGCCGCGCGTGGTTACCGCGGTCCATCGTCATCGCCGCGGCGAAGAACGCGACGGGGTACTTCGCCTTCACATAGGCGGTCTGGTAGGCGAGCAGTGCGTAAGCCGCCGCGTGGCTCTTGTTGAAGCCGTAGGAGGCAAACTTCGCCACCTGCTCGAAGATGGTGGTGGCCAAGCCGGGCTCGATGCCGCGGTCGACCGCGCCTTGAACGAACGTCTCGCGCTGGCGGGCCATCTCGTCCCGGTCCTTCTTGCCCATGGCGCGGCGCAGAATGTCGGCGGAGCCGAGCGAGTAGCCGGCGAGGTCGCGCGCGAGCTGCATCACCTGCTCCTGGTAGATGATGACGCCGTTGGTCTCCTTCAGGATCGGCTCGAGCAGGGGGTGCAGGTAGGCCGGGTCCTCGCGCCGGTGCTTGACCGCAATATAGCGCGGGATGTTGTCCATCGGCCCCGGCCGGTAGAGCGACACCATGGCGACGATGTCTTCGAAGCAGTCGGGCTTGAGCTCCCGAAGCGCCGCCTTCATGCCGCCGGATTCAAGCTGGAAGACGCCGTTCGTCTCAGCCCGGCTCATCAGCGCGTAGGGCTCCGGGTCGTCGAGCGGCAGGGTCGCCAGATCGAGCGGCGTGCCCAGCGCGTCCCTGACCAGCGCCTCGGCCGTCGTCAGCAGTGTCAAGGTGGTGAGCCCGAGGAAGTCGAACTTGACGAGGCCCACCTTCTCGACCGCCTTCATGTCGAACTGAGTCACGGGCATCGGCGAGCGCGGATCGCGATAGAGCGGCACCAGCTCGTCGAGTGGCCGGTCACCGATGACGACACCGGCCGCGTGGGTGGAGGCGTGCCGCGGCAGGCCCTCGAGCTGCCTCGCCGTGTCGATGAGCGCGCCGACCTGATCGTCGCCACGACGTTCCTCGTCCAGCCGCGGCTCGATCTCGAGCGCTTGCTCGATGGTCGGCGGGTTGGCCGGATTGTGGGGAATGAGCTTGGAGATGCGATCGACCTGGCCGTAGGGCAGACCCATTACCCGGCCGACGTCGCGCACGACCGCGCGGGCCTGCAGGCGGCCGAACGTGATGATGTGCGCGACGCGGTCGTGTCCATATTTGCGCCGCACATAGTCGATCACCTCGTCGCGTCGGTCCTGGCAGAAGTCGATGTCGAAGTCCGGCATCGACACGCGCTCCGGGTTCAAGAATCGCTCGAACAGGAGCCCGAAGCGTAGCGGGTCGAGATCGGTGATCTCCAACGACCATGCCACGACCGAGCCGGCGCCTGAGCCGCGCCCGGGCCCCACCGGAATGCCCTCGCCCTTGGCCCAGCGAATGAAATCCGAGACGATCAGGAAATAGCCCGGAAACTGCATCTGCACGATGACGTCGAGCTCGAACTCCAGCCGCCGACGGTAGCGTTCCAGGGTCGGCTCCAGCTCCTCATCCGACGCTACGTGCGGGACGACATACCGCTCGAGACGCCGCTCGAGCCCCTCACGTGCCTGGTGGCGCAGCTCGCTCGGCTCGTCGCGCCCTGCCTCTGCACCATAGGCCGGCAGAATGGGCTTCCTGCCATCGATGCGGAAGGCACAGCGCCGCGCCACGACTAGCGTGTTGGCAACGGCCTCGGGCAGGTCCTCGAAGAGGCTCGTCATCTCGGCGGCGGTCTTGAGCCGGAGTTCGGCGCTCGTCCGCGGGCGATCATCCTCCACCAGGCGGCGACCATTGGCGACGCAACCGAGCACGTCCTGCGCCGGCGCATCCTCCCCGCCGATGAAGCGCACGTCGTTGGTGGCGACGAGCGGCAGGCCCTTGGCGTAGGCGCGCTCGATGAACCACTCCTCGGTGCGCGCCTCCGCCTCGCCCGAGGCTCGGATCAGCTCGACATAGCAACGGTCGTCGAAAGCCTCGCGCAGGCGGTCGAGCGCCACCTCGGCCTCGTCGACGCGGCCCGTCGTCAAGAGCTTACCCAACGCCCCCTCGGGTCCGCCGGTGAGCAGCAACAGGCCCTCGTGATGCGTCGTCAGGGTGGCGGCATCGACCCAAACCTCGCGCGCGCCAGGCTTGAGGTAGGCTGACGACAGCAGCTTGAGCAGCGACGCGTAGCCGGCATCATTCTGGCAGAGCAGCGTGACCAAGCCCACCAGTGGCTCGTCGCGCAGGCTTCGCGCGATCTCGACGGGCAGGAGGCAGCCGACGATCGGCTGGATACCCCGGGCTGCCGCCTTGGCGCCGAAGTCATAGGCGCCGAACAACGCCGCCTCGTCGGTGACCGCCACCGCCGGCATGCCGGCGAGGCGGCAGGCGGCAACGAGTGGGTCGGTCCGGACCGTGCTCTGCAACAGCGACCACGAGCTCCGCACCCGAAGATGAACGAACCGATCCGTCGTCACGCGCTCACCTCCTCGCTCGCGACCGGCGTCAAAACGCCATGCTCGAGGGCATAGACCCGATCGAGGCGCCGAGCGAGGCGCCGGTCGTGGGTCGCGATGACCGCACTGGCGCTACGCGCCCGGAGCGCGGCGACGAACGCGTCAAAGACCCGCTCGGCCGTTTCTTCGTCAAGATTGCCCGTGGGCTCGTCCGCCAGCACCAGACGCGGCTGGTTGGCGAGCGCCCGGGCAACCGCGACGCGTTGCTGTTCTCCGCCCGAGAGCTTTGCGGGATGATGGCTCACCCGTTCCTCCAGGCCCACCTGCGCAAGCAGCTCGCCCGCGCGGTCGAGCGCTTCGCGTCGGGGCCTGCCGGCGATGAGGAGCGGCAGCATGACGTTCTCGAGCGCGGTGAACTCGGAGAGCAGATGATGGAATTGGTAGACGAAGCCGATAGCCTCGCGCCGGAGGCGTGTGCGCGCCCGATCGCGCCGCACAGGTGCGGCCTCGCCGGCGATGCGCACGTCCCCGGCATTGGGCTTCTCCAGCAGACCCGCGATGTGCAGGAGGGTCGACTTGCCGGCGCCCGAGACACCGATCAGCCCGATGGCGGCACCAGCCTCCACCTGGAGGTCGATGCCGCGCAGCACTTCGATCCGCTGCCCCGCCTGAGCGAAGCTGCGGCGGATGCCGCCGAGCTCGAGCGCGTAGGAGGTCACGAGAGCCGCTACTCGCGCCGGAGCGCTTCGACGGGATCGAGCTGGGCAGCCCGCCACGCCGGCACGAGCGTCGCGAGGAAGGCAAGCCCCAACGCCATGGCGACGACGCTCGTGACGTCGGTCACCTCGACCCTGGCAGGAAGCTGCGACAGGAAGCGGATCTCCGCCGACCACAGCTCGGCACCCGTGAGGCGCTCAAGCCCCCTGCGGATCGTGTCGATGTTGAGCGCGAAGGCGAGCCCCAGCATGAAGCCGACAAACGTGCCAAGCGTGCCGATCGTCATGCCGGCGAGGAAGAACACGCGCATGATCGCGCCGCGCGTCGCCCCCATGGTCCTGAGGATCGCGATGTCCCGTCCTTTGGAACGGACCAGCATCGTCAGCCCAGTGATGATGTTGAACGCGGCCACCAGGATGATCAGCGTCAAGATGAGGAACATGACGTTGCGCTCGACCTGCAGCGCGTTGAAGAACTCCGAATTGGCCTGCTGCCAGCTCGTCACCCAGCCGCGTGGGCCAACGGCCTCTTGGAAAGCCCCTTGGACCACGCCGACCCGCTCCGGATCGTCGACGAAAGCGTCGACCGCGTTGATGCGGCCGTCGAGGTCGAAATAGACCTGCGCGGCGGGGAGCGGCATGAAGACGACCGCGTTGTCGAACTCGTACATGCCGACCTCGAAGATCGCGGCGACGTGATAGCTCACCATGCGCGGCATGGTGCCGAAGGGCGTCGCCGGACCGTCGGGTGAGATGAGCGTCAGCTGATCACCGACAGAGAGTCCCATGCGGCGCGCCATCTGGACGCCGATGGCGAGCCCCTGGCCCTCTTCGAAGCCCTCGAGGTCGCCCTGCAGAAGTTGTTCGCCCGAGAGCGCGCGCTCGCGCAGGTCTGCTTCACGCATGCCGCGCACGACCGCGCCGCCGGCGACGTTGTTCGCAGCGACCATGGCCTGACCGTCGACGAACGGTGTCACCGTGCGTACGCCGTCGACGCCCTCGAGCTCTGCGGTGAAGCGGTCGTAGTCAGGCACGCCTTGCGGTCCGGCATGCACGGTCAGATGCCCGTTGAGGCCAAGGATGCGGTCGAGCAGCTCGGCGCGAAAGCCGTTCATGACGGCGAGCACCACGATCAGCGTGCCGACACCCAGAGCAATCCCGGCGAGCGCGAAGACGGTGATGACCGAGACGAAGCCGTGCTCGCGGCTCGGCCTCAGATAGCGCTGGGCGATCCAGCGTTCCGCAGTGCCGAACACGTCAGTGGGCGAACCGGTTGAGGGCGGCCTCGGGCGACAGCTCTTCCGTCGCGCCCGTGCGGCGATCCTTGACCTCGACGACCCCGGCCTTGAGGCCCCGTGGGCCGACGATGACCTGGAACGGTAGCCCGATCAGCTCCATCGTCGCAAACTTGACGCCCGGGCTCTCGTCGCGGTCGTCGTAGAGCACGGTCACGCCCGCATTCTCCAATCGGGCGTAAAGATCGCCCGTGAGATCGGTACATGGCTGATCACTGGCGCGCAGATTGATCAAACCTAGAGTGAAGGGCGCTACGGGCTCGGGCCAGATGATCCCCTTCTCGTCATGGTTGGCCTCGATGAGCGCGCCGACGAGGCGCGAGACGCCGATGCCGTAGCTGCCCATCTCCACCGGCACGTCGTCGCCGTCCGGGCCCGCCACCGTGGCACCCATGGCCTTCGAGTACTTGGTGCCGAAATAGAAGATGTGCCCGACCTCGATGCCGCGACCATGCCGCAGGCGTTCGGCCGCCACCGGCACGGCCTTGGCGTCGTGCTCATCGTCGGTCGCGGCGTAGAGCGCCTTCAGCTCCTCGATGTCGAGGTCGTCGGCCGTGAGGTCGATCTCCTCGAATGCCGCATCGAAGAACACCTCGCTCTCGCCCGTGGACGCCAGAATCTGAAACTCGTGGCTCATGTCGCCGCCGATGGCACCGCTGTCGGCGCGCATCGGGATGGCTGTGAGCCCCATGCGCTTGAAGGTCTTGAGATATGCCCTGAACATGTTGTCGTAGGAGCGCTTGGCGCCCTTGAGATCGAGGTCGAAGGAGTAGTTGTCCTTCATAAGGAACTCACGGCCGCGCATGACGCCGAAGCGCGGACGGATCTCGTCGCGGAACTTCCACTGGATCTGGTAGAGGTTCTGCGGGAGGTCCCGATAGGAGCGGATGCAGCGACGGAAGATGTCGGTGATGAGCTCCTCGTGCGTCGGACCCAAGAGCATCGGCCGCTCATGGCGATCGTCGAAGCGCAGCATCTCGCGACCATAGGCCTCATAGCGGCCGCTCTCCTGCCACAGCTCAGCCGGCTGCACACCAGGCATCAAGATCTCCTGGCAGCCGGCAGCGTCCATCTCCTCGCGGACGATCTGCTCGACCCGCTTGAGCACGGCGAAGCCGAGCGGCAGCCAGGAGTAGATGCCGGCACTCGACTGGCGGATCATGCCCGCGCGCAGCATCAGCTGGTGCGAGACGATCTGCGCGTCGGCCGGGCTTTCCTTCAAGAGAGGTAGGAAGTAGCGGGAGAGGCGCATGGTGGCCCGTTGGCATTGCCGCGACGAAGCGGCCGGACTGTAGGCAGCCGCACCCCTGAACGCAACGGCCGCACGATGCGCAAGAAAATAGGCCGGATCGTCACCGGCCCGGCCAATGGGAATAGCCTCATTGTCGATGCCACCCCGAGGCGGCACCTAGCATCACGGTACGATCGCCAACACATACAGACAAGCGATTTCGTCGACGTCAGCCAGCTTCCAGCAACGGCGCCTGCGGCCGCAGATCGATCAGACCCGTCTCCAGCGCGTAGCCGAAGCCGGCGGTCACCAGCGCAGCCAGCACCGTCGTGACGACCGCCTTCAAGACCAGCCGAGGCCGCTCGGGCGCGCCCGCCGCGTGGCCCTTGTCCGGCTGCTCCGGTGCGTGAGCACCGAACGGCAGAGCCATGAAGAACAGCACCCACCACGCCATCGTGAAGACGACGACGCCGCCGAACAGCGTCATGCCTGCTCGAGTTCGACCAGCGTCCCGCAGAAGTCTTTCGGATGCAGGAACAGCACCGGCTTGTTGTGCGCGCCGTTCTTGGGTTCACCGTCGCCGAGCACGCGCGCACCTTCGGCCTTCAGGCGGTCACGAGCCGCGATGATGTCGTCCACCTCGTAGCAGACATGGTGGATGCCGCCGGTCGGGTTCTTGTCCAAGAACGCTTGGATCGGGGAGTTCTCGCCGAGCGGGTAAAGCAGCTCGATCTTGGTGTTGGGCAACTCGATGAAGACGACCGTGACGCCATGGGCAGGCTCGTCTTGGGGTGCCTTCACGTTAGCGCCCAGCACGTTGCGGTACTGGGCCGACGCCGCTTCCAGATCCGGCACCGCGATAGCTACGTGATTGAGACGACCGATCATGGGCTTCCCTCCTCTAAAGCCGCGCGCTGCGCGGTTCAGGTAGACACATCCTCGAGTTGCGCGAGCATCTCCGGCGAGAGCCGCGTGATCTGGATCTGGATGACGGGCCGGCGCTCGCGCGAAAGGCCCAAGAGCCGCCGCACGGCACTCCTGAGCCGCTCCTCGATGCGCGCATCGTCTTCGGCGTCGCGATCGGTGAGCCTTTCGATCTCCTCGACGAGGCCGTCGATCAGCCGCTGCTGGGCGTGCGGGTCGTCGTCCAGCTCGATGGTGCCGACCGAGGCGAGCTGGGGCGGTGCCAGAACGGAGCCGAAGTGGTCGAGAACGACGCTAACGAACACGGTGCCGTTGTTGCCGAGCCGGCGCCTGAGCCGGAACCGATCGGCTTCCACCGCGACCATCGAGCCGTCGTCATAGGCGTGGCGACCGATCGGCACCTCACCCACGATCGCCGGCGGCGCCGGCGCCAGCTGGACGAGGTCGCCGTCGGTCACCAGGAGCGCGTGCTCGGCGCCGTGCGCCTTGGCGAAGCTCACATGCTCTCGCAGATGGCGTAGCTCGCCATGGACCGGCACCGCAATCTTGGGCTTCACCCAGCGATAGAGCTGCGCGACCTCGTCGCGCGATGGGTGACCCGAGACGTGGACGAAGTGATCGTCCTCGGTGATGACGTCAACACCGGCGCCGACCAGGTTGTTGTGTAGGTCGTAGATGATGCGCTCGTTGCCCGGAATGATCTTCGATGAGAAGATCATCGTGTCGCCTGGGTCGAGCGTGATGCGCGGGTGCGTGCCAGCGGCGATGCGCGCCGTCGCGGCCCGCGGCTCGGCTTGGCTGCCGGTGCACAACAGCATGACCTTGTTGCGCGGAAGGTCCGCGATCGCGCGCTCGTCGAGCAGTCGAGGCATGTCCTTGAGGTAGCCACAATCGCGCGCGGCAGCGACCATGCGGTGCATCGACCGCCCGATCAGCGCGACCTGGCGACCGGCGGCGGCACCCGCCCGCATGGCCGTCGACAGCCGCGCCACGTTGGAGGCGAAGGTCGTGAGCACGACCCGGTTGGGCTGGCGTGCGATCAGGCCCGTCAGGCTCTCGAAGACTTCCGCCTCCGAGCCCGACGTGCCGGGGGTCATGATGTTGGTGCTGTCGGCAATCATCGCCACGACGCCTTCGCGCCCCAACTCCTGAAGCGCTTCGATCTGCGAGGCTTCGCCCACCTGCGGCGCCGGGTCGAGCTTCCAGTCGCCGGTGTGCAAGACGCGCCCATGGGGCGTGTCGATGACCAGCATGGCCGCCTCGGGGATCGAGTGCGTCATGTGGATGAAGCGGCAGGTGAAAGGCCCCACGTCGAAACGTTCACCAGGCTCGACGACGTTGAGCGGCACGCGCTCGCGCACTCCGCTCTCGTCGAGCTTGCGCTTGAGCACGGCCGCCGTGAAGGGCACGCACCAGATCGGGCAGGCGAGCTGCGGCCAGAGATAGGGAACCGCGCCCAGATGATCCTCGTGCGCGTGGGTGAGGACGAGCCCGTCGAGACGCTGCTTCTCGTCGATGGCGAAGCTGATGTCGGGGAGAATGATCTCGACACCCGGCAGACGCTCATCGGCGAACGTGATGCCGAGGTCGACCATCATCCAGCGGCCTGCAGCACCGTAGAGGCTCACGTTCATGCCGATCTCGCCGGCGCCACCCAGAGGCGCAAAGTAGAGCGGCTGGTCGGTCATGACCGGGCCTCCTCGCCGGTCTTGCTCAGCGTGTACAGGTGGACGAGGCCGGTCATGGTCAGGCTGCGATCCACCTTCTCGATTGCCTCCGTGGCGCCGGCGAAGAGCGGGGCCAAGCCACCGGTGGCGATGGTTTGCATCGGCTTCGCGAACTCGCCACGGATGCGGGCGACCAGACCTTCCACGAGGCCGACATACCCCCAGAAGACGCCGGACTGCATGGCCGCGACGGTACCGTCGCCGATCACCCGCTGCGGCTTCTGCACACCGACCCGCGGCAGCTTAGCCGCTGCCGCATGTAGTGCCTCGAGGGACAGGTTGATGCCGGGAGCGATCACACCCCCCTGATAGGTCCCTGCGGCGTCGACGATGTCGAACGTCGTCGCCGTGCCGAAGTCGAGAACGATCAGATCGCCACCATATTGGTGGTGAGCGGCAAAGGCGTTGACCAAGCGGTCCGCACCGACCTCGCTCGGATTGGCCAACGCCACCTCGAGCGGAACCTGGATGTCCTCGCCGACGAACGACACCGGGCAGTTGAGCCGGTCCCGGCACATCCAGCGCAGCGCAATGTTGGCCTCCGGCACGACCGAGGCGACGATCGCCTCGTCGATCTTGCGGTAGTCCAACCCGGCCATCTCGATGAGCTGAACGAGAGCCAGCGCGTACTCGTCGGACGTGCGCTGCCGCACGGTCGCCAGCCGCCAGCTCACGATCGCTCGTCGGTCCACATAGAGCGCGAAGACAGTATTGGTGTTGCCGACGTCGACGGCTAGCAGCATCAGCCCTGGTCCTCCGGGCGCACGCGTTCGACGTCGCCCGCCAGCACGGTCACGAGCCCCTCGCCGGTCGCCACGAGCAGCGCGCCAGCTTCGTCGATGCCGCGGTTGCGGCC
Organism: Geminicoccaceae bacterium; assembly: GCA_028279345.1. GTDB lineage: Bacteria > Pseudomonadota > Alphaproteobacteria > Geminicoccales > Geminicoccaceae > JAAAPF01. Next base: position 15,512 of record JANQNY010000023.1, on the reverse strand, counting down.
GACGAGCGCTCGATCGCCCAGTTCCACGCGCACCGTTTCGTCTAGCCAAGCCGCACGAGCGAGCCAGCGTGCCCGCCAACCCGCGAAGCTGCCGTCTTCCAGGTCGCGCGCCCCGACGTCAAGCCCGAGCAGGATCTCCTCCAGAAGCGCCCGCGGGTCGACGTCGCGCCCGACGGCAGCGAGCGACGTACCCTCCGGGACGGGCGACATGGTGACGTTCACCCCCAGCCCCACGATCAGCGCATCGCCCTCGACGTCGAGCAGGAGCCCCACGACCTTGCGCCCGCCGAGCAGGATGTCGTTGGGCCACTTGAGTGTCACGGTCGGCTCCGCCAGTGCCTCGGCGACGACCACGGCGGCAACCAGCGAGAAGAGCGGCGCCGCACGTGCATCGAAGCCGCGGCGCCGGACGATCGATGCATAGAGATTGCCCTCGGGGGACGCCCAATGCCGGCCGCGGCGACCTAGGCCGCCTCGCTGCTCGTCCGCCACGACGACCAGCCGATGGGCACCCGCCGCCGCACGGACACGCGCCAACGCCTGCGTCGAGGTGACGGACGCATGGTGCTCGACCGCGTAACCGGCGAGCTGTGCCGGCCAAGAGTCAGCCAAGGTGCCCGTTACCAAGCGCCGCCTGCGTCACTGCAGCAGCGCCGCCGCCGCCGTTGCGGCGCTCGTCGCCAACGGACTCGGCATGACGACGAAAAGCGCCGTCACCAGCGCGCTCACGGTGATGACGGTGCGCAATTCCGGATCGAGGCCACGATCGAGCGGCTCGGGTGCCGCGTCGAAATACATCAGCTTGACGATCCGCAGGTAGTAGTAGGCCCCGACCACGCTGGTCAGCACGCCTAGCACGGCCAGCCAGACGAGCCCTGCCTCGATGGCCGCGAGAAACACGTAGAGCTTGCCGAAGAAGCCCGCCAGCGGGGGAATGCCCGCGAGTGAGAACATAAAGATCGCGGTGGCGAGCGCGAGCATCGGTCGCTGCCGTCCGAGCCCCGCGAAGTCGTCGATCTCCTCCAGATTCTGCCCCCGCCGCCTGAGCGCGATCACCACGGCGAAGGTGCCGACCGTCATGAACAGATAGAGCGTCATGTAGATCAACACGCTCTGCACGCCCTGCTCGGTCCCGGCGGCAAGACCTACGAGCGCGTAGCCAACATGACCGATGCCGGAATAGGCCATGAGCCGCTTGATGTTGCGCTGCCCAATCGCGGCAAAAGCACCGAGGACCATCGAACCGATGGCCACCGCGATGACGATCTGCTGCCAGTCCGCGATGTAAGCGCCGAACGGCTCGATGAACACCCGGATGGTGAGGCCCATCGCGGCGATCTTGGGCGCCGCAGCGAAGAACGCCGTGACCGGGGTCGGCGCACCTTCGTAGACGTCGGGTGTCCACATGTGGAACGGCACTGCCCCGAGCTTGAAGGCGAGGCCCGCGGCGATGAAGACCAGGCCGACGAGGGCACCCAAAGGCAAGCGCGTCTCACCGTCGAGATAGAGCTCGGCGAGGCGATCGAAGGCGATGGTGCCGGTGAAGCCGTACACCAGCGAGATGCCGTAGAGCAGCATGCCGGAGGCAAGCGCGCCGAGGACGAAGTACTTGAGGCCAGCTTCGGTGGACTTGAGCGTGTCGCGTTGGAAGGCCGCGAGCACGTAGAGGGGCAGGCTGGTGAGCTCGAGTGCCAGGTAGAGCGCCAGGAAGCTGTTCGCCGAGAGCAAGAGCGCCATGCCGGCCGTCGAGAAGACGACGAGGACGGCGTACTCGAAGCGCTCGACCGCGCTGCGCCGCAGATAGGGCTGGGCGATCAACAGCGTGCCGATCGCGCCGAGGAACACGACCACCTTCAGGAACGACGCGAAACCGTCGACGACGAAGTTGTCGCCAAACGCGCTCGCCGTCGTACCGTCGCCTAGAACGACCAGCACGAGCGCGAGCACCATCGCCGCCAACGCGCCGGCCGTAACCAAGCCGGCGCCACGCGGCCCGTCCCGGAACGCACCCAGCAGCACCAGCAGCAGCCCGGCGACGAGCAGGGCCAGTTCAGGCAGGGTCGTGAATACGTAGCTGAGCGACATGGGCTTCGATCTGTGCGGCGCTGGTTACGGTCCGTCGGCGGCAAGGGTGGTGGTGGCATCGAGGTGGCGTAACAGGTCGTCGACGCTCGCCGCCATCGGCTCGAGGAAGAACTGCGGGTAGACGCCCATCACAATCGTCAGGATGACGAGCGGCGCGAAGGCGACCACCTCGTTGGTACGCATGTCCTTGATTGTGAGCAGGTCCTCGCGGACCAGCCCGCCGAAGATCACCCGCCGATACAGCCAGAGCATGTAGCAGGCACCCAGGATCAGGCCCGTGGCCGCGAAGAACGCGACCCACTGGTGCTCCTGGAAGGCACCGACGATGACCAAGAGCTCACCGACGAAACCGCTCGTGCCCGGGAGGCCAACCGAGGCCATCGTGAACAGCATGAAGATGAACGCGTAGGCCGGCATGCGCTCGGCGAGCCCGCCATAGCGTTTGATCTCGCGGCTGTGGATCCGATCGTAGATGACGCCGACGCACATGAACAGCGCGCCAGAGACGATGCCGTGGCTCAGCATCTGGATGATGCCACCCTGGAGGCCCTGCATGTTGAAGGTGAAGAGCCCGATCGTGACGATGCCCATATGCGCGACGGAGGAGTAGGCGATGAGCTTCTTCATGTCGTCCTGCATGAGGGCGACCAGCGAAGTGTAGACGATCGCGACGACCGAAAGGGCGAAGATCACGGGTGCCGCTTCGACCGCGGCGTCGGGCAGCATCGGGAGCGAGAAGCGCAAAAAGCCGTAGCCGCCGAGCTTCAAGAGCACGCCCGCGAGCAGCACCGAACCCGCTGTCGGCGCCTCGACATGCGCATCCGGCAGCCAGGTGTGGAACGGCCACATCGGCACCTTGATGGCGAAGGACGCGAACAGCGCCCAGAAGAGCCAGAACTGCGCCGTCTCGTCGAAGGTCGTCCGCATCAATGTGGGCAGGTCGGTCGTGCCGGCAACGACGTACATGTAGATGATGGCGACGAGGAACAGCACCGAACCGGCCAACGTGTACAAAAAGAACTTAAAAGCGGCATAGATCCGATTGGGGCCTCCCCAAATGCCGATGATTAAGAACATCGGGATCAGGATACCCTCGAAGAACAAATAAAACAGCACGACGTCGAGCGCGCAAAACACGCCGATCATCAAAGTGTCCAGGACCAAAAAAGCGATCATGTACTCTTTGACGCGTGACTGCACCGAATGCCACGAGCCGAGGATGACGACGACGGTCAACAGCGTGCTGAGCAGGATGAACCAGAGCGAGATGCCGTCGACACCGACATGGTAGTCGACACCGAGGCCGGTCAGCCAGGGTGCGCGTTCGACCAGTTGGAAGCCGCCTTGGGCCGGATCGAACTGGGCCCAGATCAGGAGGCTCAGAAGGAACGTGATCGACGCGGTCCAGAGCGCCACCGCCTTGGCGTTCTGGGCGACGAGAGCCTCGTCGTCGCCCCGGATCGCCAGGATGAACGCCACGCCGACGAGCGGCAGGAAGATGACGAGGGAGAGCAAGGGCCAGTCACTCATCGCCTCAGTCCTGCACGACGAGAAGATACCACGTCACCAGACCGGCGACGCCGATCAGCATGACGAAGGCATAGTGGTAAATGTAGCCCGACTGCAGACGCACGATGCGCTTGGTGCCGGCGAGCGCCGAGGCGGCTACTCCGTTAGGCCCATAGTCGTCGATCACCGACGCATCGATCTGCCGCCAGAGGAACAGACCGAGCTGGCGCGTCGGCCGCACGAACAGCACGTCGTAGATCTCGTCGAAGTACCACTTGTTGTAGAACAGGAGGTAGATTGGGCGGAACACGTGGGCGACGCGATCCGGCAGCGCCGGGAAGGCGACGTACATCAGCCAGGCGAGTACGAGGCCGATCGCGCCGGCGACCACCGGCATCAGCTTGACGTAGAGCGGCACGTGGTGCGCCGCCTCGATGGCGTTGTGGTGGATGTCCTTGACGTAGATGGCACCGGCCCAGAACGCGTGGTCGCCCGTCACCATCGGCAGGCCCAAATAGCCAGCGAACATGGCGCCTAGCGCCAGGAAGCCCAGGGGTATCGTCATCACGAGCGGGCTTTCGTGGACGTGGTGCATCGCCTCCTCACTCGCCCGCGGCGCACCGTGGAAGGTCATGAACAGGAGGCGACCCGAGTAGAAGGCCGTGAGCACGGCCGCGATCAGGCCGAGCCAGAAAGCGTAGCCGGCGAGTGGGAAGTGGCTCGCCCAGGCGGCCTCCAGGATGAGGTCCTTCGAGTAGAAGCCCGCGAAGAACGGCACGCCCATCAACGCCAACGAGCCGATCCACATGACCGCATAGGTGAACTTCAGGTGCCGCCAGAGCCCGCCCATGCGCCGCATGTCCTGCTCGTCCGACAGTCCGTGGATCACCGATCCGGCGCCCAGGAACAGGAGCGCTTTGAAGAAGGCATGGGTGAAGAGATGAAAGATCGCGGCGGCATAGGCACCGACGCCGCAAGCGAAGAACATGTAGCCCAACTGTGAGCAGGTCGAGTAGGCGATCACCCGCTTGATGTCGAACTGGGTGAGCCCGATCGTGGCGGCGAAGAACGCCGTCGACGCGCCGATGAACGTGACGAACATCAGCGCCAAGGGCGCGTACTCGAAGATCGGCGACAAGCGTGCGACGAGGAAGACGCCGGCCGTGACCATCGTCGCCGCATGGATGAGGGCCGAGACGGGCGTCGGCCCTTCCATGGCGTCGGGCAGCCAAGTGTGCAGGAAGAGCTGCGCCGACTTGCCCATCGCGCCGACGAACATCAAGAAGGCGATGAAGTCGAGCGTCGACAGCTGCGCGCCAAAGAGGCTGATCGTCGTCCCCGCATAGTCGGGCGCGGCACTGAACACGGTGTCGAAGTCGACGCTGTCGAACACCAGGAAAACCGCTGCGACGCCGAGCATGAGCCCAAAGTCGCCGACGCGGTTGACGATGAAGGCCTTCATCGCGGCGTTGTTGGCCGACGGCCTGGTGTACCAGTAGCCGATCAGCAGATAGGACGCGAGACCAACACCTTCCCAGCCGAAGAACAGCTGCACGAAGTTGTCGGCGGTCACCAACATCAGCATCGCGAAGGTGAAGAGCGACAAATACGCCATGAACCGCGGAACGGTCTCGTCGTGGCTCATATAGCCGACCGAGTAGATGTGGACCGCCGCAGATACCCAGGTGACGACGACCAGCATGACGGCAGTGAGCGCATCGATGCGGAGCGCCCAGTCGACCGCGAACGAGCCGGAGACCATCCATGTCGCGAGCGGCACCTTGAAGGGCTCGCCAAACGGCACGGTAAAGAGGGCGAGACCGGACAGCACCGCAGCGGTAACCAAGAGCGCGCAGGTGACGACCTGGGCACCACGATCACCGATCACGCGGCCGAAAAACCCCGCGATGATCGCGCCGAGCAGCGGGAGGAAGACGATGAGGACGTACATCACCCCGCTCAACCCTTCATCAGATTGATGTCCTCGACGGCGATCGAGCCGCGGGCGCGGAACACGACCACCACGATGGCGAGGCCGATCGCCGCCTCGGCGGCGGCCACCGTGAGGATGAACATCGCAAAGAGCTGGCCCACCAGGTCACCCAGATGCGCCGAGAAGGCCACCAGGTTGATGTTCACCGCGAGCAAGATGAGCTCGATCGACATCAAGATGACGATGATGTTCTTCCGGTTGAGGAAGATACCGAAGATCCCAATGGTAAAGAGGATCGCGGCGACGACGAGAAAGTGCTCGAGAGGCACGGGCATCAGCCGAGCCCCTTGCCGCTCTCGACGCGCGCCAGCCGCACCGACGCACTACGCTCGCGGTGCACCTGCTTGCCGATGTCCTGCCGCTTCAGCGGTCCACGGTCGCGGAGTGTCAACGAGATCGCGCCGATGATCGCGACCAGGAGGATGATACCGGCGAGCTGGAAGGCGAAGAAGTAGTCGGTATAGAGCACCGCACCCAACGCCTCGGTATTGCTCACGCCGGCAGGCGTCGGCTCGGCGGCGGGGAACGGCACCTCGCCGACCCCAAGCGTGCCGAAGACGAGCACCAGCTCCACCAGCAGCACCAAGCCGATGAGCGCGCCCACCGGGAGATAGCGGAGAAAGCCCTGGCGCACGGCGACGATGTCGATGTCGAGCATCATCACGACGAACATGAACAAGACAGCGACCGCGCCGACATAGACGACGACGAGCACCATCGCCAGGAACTCGGCGCCGGCGAGTACGAACATGCCCGCCGCGTTGAAGAACGCGAGGATCAGGAACAGGACCGAGTGCACCGGGTTGCGTGCCGAGATGACCGTCACCGCCGACGCGACGCAGATGCCGGCGAGGACATAGAAGACGAAAAGCGGTGCGGTCATCGATCGTCAGGTCCGTGGCGCGCTCGTGACGCCCGAAGGAGGTGAAGCCGGTGCTGGGCAACCAAGGTCAGCGGTAGGGCGCATCCGCCGCCAAGTTGGCGGCGATCTCGCGCTCCCAGCGCTCGCCGTTCGCCAAGAGCTTCTCCTTGTCGTAGAAGAGCTCCTCGCGCGTGAACGACGAGAAGGCGTAGTTCGGCCCCTCGACGATGGCGTCGACAGGGCAGGCCTCTTCGCAATAGCCGCAATAGATGCACTTGGTCATGTCGATGTCGTAGCGCGTCGTGCGGCGTGAGCCGTCCGGGCGCGGCTCGCCCTCGATCGTGATCGCCTGCGCTGGGCAGATCGCCTCGCAGAGCTTGCAAGCGATGCACCGTTCTTCCCCATTCGGATAGCGCCTGAGCGCGTGTTCCCCCCGAAAGCGCGGGCTGAGGGGACCTTTCTCATAGGGATAGTTCAAGGTGTACTTTTTCCTGAACATGTAGCGGAAGGTGAGCCAGAAGCCGCTCACCAGCTCTTGCAGCAGGAAAGTCTTGGCAGCGCGATCGAGCGCGGTCGCCATGTCCTCACCTCGTCAAACTGCGCGTTCTTTCGTCGTCTCAGGCCGGCAACAGGTCGAACGCAAGCATGAAGCCGGCAGTCAGCACCACCCAGAGCAGCGACAGCGGCAGGAACACTTTCCAGCCGAGGCGCATCAACTGGTCGTATCGATAGCGCGGCAGGGTCGCCCGCGCCCAGAAGAAGATGAACAGCACGAAGCAGATCTTGAGGATGAACCAGATCGGCCCCGGGATCCAGGTGAACGGCGCCATCTCGAACGGCGGCAGCCAGCCACCGAGGAAGAGGATGGCGCAGATCGCGCTCATCAAGATCATGTTGGCGTATTCGCCGAGGAAGAAGAGGGCGAACGCCATCGAGCTGTATTCGACATTGTAGCCCGTTACCAACGACGCCTCGTCCTCGGGCAAGTCGAACGGGTGGCGGTTGGTCTCGGCGAGGATCGAGGCGACGAACAGCACGAACATCGGGAAGTGCGGGAAGATGTACCAAAAGCCGTCGCCCGACTGCGCCCTGACGATCTCCGACAGGTTCAACGAGCCCGCCGAGATGAGGACGCAGATGATGATCAGGCCGATCGCGATCTCGTAGGAGACCATCTGCGCCGAGGAGCGGAGCGCGCCCAGAAAGGCGTAGCGCGAGTTCGACGCCCAGCCGGCCATGATGATGCCGTAGACGCCTAGCGAACTGATGGCGAAGAGGTAGAGGATACCGACGTTGATGTTGGAGATCACCAACCCGTCGCCGAAGGGGATCACCGCCCAAGCGATCAGCGACAGGATGAACGTCAGCATTGGTGCTACGAGGAAGACGACCTTGTTGGCGCCGGACGGGACGACCGTCTCTTTCAAGAAGAGCTTGGCGCCATCGGCAATCGGCTGCAGAAGCCCCCACGGCCCCACGGTCATCGGGCCCTGGCGAAGCTGCATCGAGCCGATCACCTTGCGCTCGGCCCAGGTCGTGTAGGCGACGCCCAAGAGCAGTGGCACGACGATCAGGAGGCACTGGCCGACGATGATCGCGATGGTTAGGACCTGATCAACCATCGGTGCCGGTCGCTCCGATGCGCTCGCCGACGATCTCTTCGACGCACGCGGCCATCACCTCCGACGCACGGCTGATCGGGCACGTACGGTAGAAGTCATCCACCGGCGAGGTGAAGGGCTCGCTTCCCGTATCTCCCGGCGCACCAAAGGGCTGCCAGTCGGCCGGCTCAATGCGGTCGAGACGCGCGAGGTGCGGCACCTCGTCGGCGATGCGGCGACGGAGCTGCTCCAGCGTGTCATAGGGGAGCTTTCGACCGAGCGCTTCCGACAGCGCCCGGACAATGCGCCAATCCTCCTTCGCCTCGCCGGGCGGGAAGGTCGCGCGCAGGCCGGCCTGCGGCCGGCCTTCGAGGTTGACCCACGTGCCGTGCCGCTCGGTATAGGCAGAGCCCGGCAGGATGACGTCAGCAGCCCTGGCACCGGCATCGCCGTGACTGCCGATGTAGACGACGAAGGCGCGCTCCAGCGCCCGGGGGTCGAGCTCGTCGGCGCCCAACAGGAACACCACCTCGATGCTGCCGTCTTCGACGCCATCGAGCATGCCCCGAACGTCGCGACCACCCGGCGCCGGCACGAGGCCCAGCTCGAGCCCGCCGACACGCGAGGCCGCCTTGTGCAGCACGTTGAACCCGTTCCAGCCGTCCTTGATCATGCCGAAGCGCTCGGCAACCGTCCGCGCCTGGGCCAGCACCTGCGCACCGTCGGGCCTTGCGACGGCGCCAGAGCCGACGATCAGCATCGGCCGCTCGGCGCGGTCGAGAAGCTCAGCGAAGCTGTGCCCGCCGGCCAGCAAGTCGGTGAGTGTCTGCGGCCCGGCGCCGAGATCGGTCGTCGGGTAGGTCAGCTCGCCCGGACAGCCGATGCGTCCCACGGCGAAGCCACCCATGCGATGGCGCTTCCTGATGCGCGCGTTGACCAGCGCCGCCTCGTGGCGCGGAAAGGCGCCGATCAGCAGGAGCGCATCGGCCCGCTCGATGCCCGCAATCGTCGTATTGAAGAGCCAGCCCGCCCGCGGCCGCTCGAGCTTCGCCCCGTCCTGGCGACAGTCAATATGGGGCGAGCCTAGCGCCGCCATGAGGTCTTTGAGCGCCGCCATGCTCTCGAGGCAGGCCTGATCGCCTGCCACCGCGGCCACGCGATCACCGGCGGTGCCATCGAGCCGAGACGCGACAGCGGCAAGCGCGTCGCTCCAGGATGCCACCTCGAGCTTGCCGTCGCGCTTGACCCAGGGTCGGTCGAGCCGGCGACGCGTCAGGCCGTCATAAACGAAGCGAGTCTTGTCGGAGATCCACTCCTCATTCACGTCCTCATGCAGCCGCGGCAGGATGCGCATGACCTCGTTGCCGCGCACGTCGACGCGGATGTTGGAGCCCACCGCGTCCATCACGTCGACGCTCTCGTAGTGGCGAAGCTCCCAGGTGCGCGCGGTGTACTCGTAGGGCTTCGAGTTCAGCGCGCCGACGGGGCAGAGATCGATCATGTTGCCGGAGAGCTCAGAAGTCACCGCCCGCTCGACCCAGGTGGTGATCTCCATGTGCTCGCCGCGTCCCGTCGCGCCCAGCTCCTCGACGCCGGCAACCTCGTTGGCGAAGCGGATGCAGCGCGTGCAGTGAATGCAGCGCGTCATGTGCGTGGAGATCAAGGGCCCCATGTACTTGTCGGTGACGGGCCGCTTGTTCTCGGCGAAGCGCGAGCTGTCGGGGCCGTAGAACAGGGTGAGGTCCTGCAGGTCGCATTCACCACCCTGATCGCAGATCGGACAGTCGAGCGGATGGTTGATCAACAAGAGCTCGAGCACGCCGCGCTGTGCGCGCTCGACGTGCTCACCGCGGGTGCGCACCGCCATCCCTTCCGCGGCCGGCATGGCGCAGCTTGCTACCGGCTTTGGGGACTTCTCGATGTCGACCAGGCACATCCGGCAGTTGCCGGCGATGTTGAGGCGCGGGTGGTAGCAGAAGACCGGTATCTCGCGTCCGGCAGCCTCACAGGCTTGGAGCACCGTGGCACCCGCCGGGACCTCGACCTCGATGTCGTCGATGGTGAGCTTCGGCATGAAGCCTCCTCAGCCTGTGCGGCGCTTAGCCCGCCGCTGCCAGCTGCGCCTCGTCCTGCTGCGCGCGAATGCGGGCTTCGATCTCGGGCCGGAAGTGCCGGATGAGGCCCTGCACCGGCCACGCGGCGGCGTCGCCCAGCGCGCAGATCGTGTGACCCTCGATCTCCTTGGTGACGTCGTAGAGCATGTCGATCTCCTCGGAGCGCGCCCGACCTTCGACCAGTCGCGTCATCACCCGCCAGAGCCAGCCCGTACCCTCACGACAAGGCGTACACTGTCCGCAGCTTTCGTGCATGTAGAACTTGGAGAGCCGGCAGATCGCCTTGATCACGTCGGTGCTCTCATCCATTACCGTCACCGCCGCGGTGCCCAAGCCCGACTGCACGTTCTTGAGCGAGTCGAAGTCCATCAGCACGTCGTCGCAAATGGACCGCGGAATAAGCGGGACGGACGAGCCACCCGGAATCACCGCCTTCAGGTTGTTCCAACCACCCCGCACACCACCGCAGTGCTTCTCTAGAAGCTCCTTGAGCGGGATGCCCATCTCCTCCTCGACGGTGCACGGCTGGTTGACGTGTCCGGAAATGCAAAAGAGCTTCGTGCCGGTGTTCTTCTCCCGACCAAGGTCGGCGAACCAGTCGGCACCACGGCGGAGGATGGTCGGCACCACGGCGATGGTCTCGACGTTGTTGACCGTGCTTGGGCGTCCATAGAGACCGACCATCGCGGGGAAGGGCGGTTTCAGCCGCGGCTGGCCCTTCTTGCCCTCGAGGCTCTCGATCAGCCCGGTCTCCTCGCCGCAGATGTAGGCGCCGGCGCCGCGATGGAGGTAGAGCTCGAAGTCGAAGCCCGAGCCTGCAATGTCCTTACCGAGGAAACCCGCGTCGTAGGCTTCGTCGAGGGCCCGCTGCAGCGCCTCGGCCTCGCGAATGAACTCGCCGCGGATGTAGATGTAGCCGGCCGTGCAACCCATGCCGACGCCCGCCAGCACGCAGCCTTCAATGAGCTTATGCGGCTCGTGCCGCATGATCTCCCGGTCCTTGCAGGTACCGGGCTCGCTCTCGTCGGCGTTGACAACCAGATAGATGGGGCCGCCGTCGGTCTGCTTGGGCATGAACGACCATTTGAGACCGGTGGGAAAGCCGGCGCCGCCGCGACCCCGGAGATCGGACCGCTTCACCTCCTCGACGATCGCCTCACGACCGCGGAGGATTAAGTCCTTGAAGCCGTCATAGTCGCCACGCGCCTGGGCTTCCACCAAGCCGCTGCCCCGCTCGCCATAGATGTCGGTGAAGATCCGGTCGCGATCGTGCAACACGTCAGAACTCCAGGAGCGAGGTCTTGCCGCCGATCGGCATAGCGCCGTTGCGGCCGTTCTGCGGTCCGGGTTTGGGCTGTTCGCCCCGCTTCAGCGCCTCGACAACCGCGGTCGCCGTCTCGGGTGTGAGATCCTCATAGAAGTCGTCATCGATCCACATCATCGGCGCGTTGGCGCAGGCACCGAGACACTCGAACTCGCGCAGATAGAACCGGCCGTCCGCCGTGTTCTCGCCAACCTTGCAGCCCAGCGCGCTTTCGACCGCGGCGACGATCGCCTCGGACCCACAGAGCCAGCACGGCGTCGTCGTGCAGATTCGCACCTGGCAGGGCGCCGTCGGCTCCGTGTTGAACATGTCGTAGAAGGTCGCGACCTCGTAGACGCGGATTTGCGGCATCTCGAGAAACGCCGCCACATAATCGAGCGCCGCACGCGGCAGCCAGCCGCCGTGCTGCGCCTGGGCCAAGTCCAGGAGCGGGAGCACGGCACTGGCCTGGCGGCCTGCCGGGTACTTGGCGATGTGGGCGCGCGCTTCCGCCTCGTTGTCGGGCGTGAAGGCGAAGGTTTCGACGTCGGGGCTGATGGTCATCGGTCCACCTCGCCGAAGACGATGTCGGTAGCGCCGATGATCGCCACCACATCCGCTAGCTGGTGCTTCCTGGACATGAAGTCGAGCGCCTGTAGATGCACATAGCCCGGCGAGCGGATCTTGCAGCGATAGGGCCGGTTGGTACCGTCGGAGACCAGGTAAACGCCGAACTCACCCTTGCCGCTCTCGACCGCGGCGTAGACCTCGCCTTCGGGCACGTGCACGCCTTCGGTGTAGAGCTTGAAGTGATGAATGAGTGCTTCCATCGAGCGCTTCATCTCGGCGCGTGGTGGCGGCGTGATCTTCTTGTCGTCAGTGCGGACAGGGCCGGGCTGCATCTTCTCCAGACACTGCCGGATGATGTAGATTGACTGGCGGAATTCCTCGACGCGCACGAGATAGCGATCGAAGCAGTCGCCGTTGGTGCCCACCGGCACGTCGAACGCGACTTGGTCGTACATGGCGTAGGGCTGCGCCTTCCTGAGGTCCCAGGGCACGCCCGACGCCCGCAGCATCGGTCCCGTGAACCCCCAACGCAACGCGTCGTCCTTGTTTACGACGCCGATGTCGACCGTCCGCTGGCGGAAGATCCGATTGTCGGTTAGCAGCGATTCCATGTCGTCGACGAACTTCAAGAAGTCGTCGGTCCACGCCATCATGTCCTCGGCGAGGCCTTCCGGCATGTCGCGATTGACGCCACCCGGACGATAATAGTTGGCGTGCATGCGGGCGCCCGACACCCGCTCGTACCACTCCATCGTCTTCTCGCGGTGTTCGAAGCCCCAAAGCAGCGGGGTCATCGCCCCGCAGTCGAGTGCCATCGAGCAGACATTCAAGAGGTGATTGCCGATGCGGGTCACCTCGTCCATCAGCGTCCGGATCCAGAGCGCCCGCTCGGGCACCTCGACGCCTAAGAGCTTCTCCATCGCGAGGACGTAGCTGTGCTCCTGGCAGAGCATCGAGGTGTAGTCGAGCCGATCGAAATACGGAATCGACTGGATGTAGGGCCGGTATTCGATGAGCTTCTCGGTGCCGCGGTGCAGGAGCCCGATATGCGGGTCGGCGCGCTCGACCACCTCACCGTCGAGCTCGAGTACCAGCCGCAAGACGCCGTGGGCCGCCGGGTGCTGCGGCCCGAAGTTCATCGTGAAGCTGCGCATCTCCACGTCGGTCGGCATCGCGCGTCCTCTCAGCCCTTCGTCTCGGCGGCGTCGGTCGCCTTCTCGTCGCCCGGCAGCACCTCGGGCGTGCCGCCTTCCCACGGGCTCAGGAAGTCGAAACTCCGCCAGTCCTGGCGCAGCTGCACCGGCTCGTAGACGACCCGCTTCTCGGCCTCGTCGTAGCGCATCTCGACAAAGCCGGTGAGCGGAAAGTCCTTGCGCAGCGGATGGCCCTCGAAGCCATAGTCGGTGAGGAGCCGGCGCAGATCGTCGTGATCGGCGAACAGCACGCCGTACATGTCCCAAGTCTCGCGCTCGAACCAGCCGGCACTGGCGTAGACGCTGATCACCGACGGCACGGGTGTGTCCTCGTCGGTTGCCAGCTTCACCCGGCAGCGCTGATTGTGGGCGAGACTCAACAGATGATAGACCACGTCGAAGCGGGGCAACCGCGCCGGATAGTCGACGCCGCAGACGTCAACCAACTCCTCGAAATGCGCGGCCGGTTCGTCGCGCAGCCAGGTTAGGACCCGCCGCACGGCGCCGGGCTGGATCTCGACCGTCAGTTCTCCGCGGGAGAGCTGTGTCGTGATGACATCGTCCGGGAACGCCGCCGCGATCGTATCGGCGAGATCGCCGAGCGTAGCGACGTCGGGTTGCCAGGACATTGGAACTCCTCAGCGGTCGATGGTCGCGGTGGCGCGAATCTTCTTCTGCAATTGCAGGATGCCGTAGACGAGCGCCTCGGCGGTCGGCGGACAGCCCGGCACGTAGAGATCGACCGGCACGATGCGGTCGCAACCACGGACGACCGAGTAGGAATAGTGGTAGTAGCCGCCGCCATTGGCGCAGCTGCCCATCGAGATGACGTAGCGGGGCTCTGCCATCTGATCGTAGACCCGCCGCATGGCAGGCGCCATTTTGTTGCAGAGCGTGCCGGCGACGATCATCACGTCCGACTGGCGTGGGCTCGGTCGGAAGACGAGACCGAACCGGTCAAGGTCATAGCGGCTGGCCGCCGCGTGCATCATCTCCATGGCACAGCAGGCGAGGCCGAAGGTCATCGGCCACATCGACGAGGCGCGCGCCCAACCGATCAGGTCGTTCATCGTCGTGACGAAGAACCCCTTGTCCTTGAGGCCCGCATCGACGTCTTCGAACAGGTTCGTCGGTGCCGTCGCGCCGGCAGCTTGCCCCCGCTGCAGGCTCATTCCCATTCCAAGGCTCCCTTTTTCCACTCGTAGACGAAGCCGACCGTGAGCACGCCCAAGAAGAGCATCATCGACCAGAAGCCGGCCATGCCGATTTCACCCAACGACACAGCCCAGGGGAACAGGAACGCGACCTCCAGATCGAAGATGATGAACAAGATAGCGACGAGATAGAAGCGGACGTCGAATTTGCTGCGCGTGTCTTCGAAGGCCTCGAATCCGCACTCATAGGCCGAGAGCTTGTCCGCATCCGGGTTCTGCCGCGCCACGATGAGCGTGCTGAGCATGATGACGGACGCCAGCCCGATGGCGAGCGCCAGAAAGATCAAGATCGGCAGGTAGTCGACGAGCATCGTGTCTCCCGCACCGAGCGGTCGCATCTCTTCCAGCGCCCTCTCGTTGCCTCAAAATGTCGTCAACGTCGATGCAAATTGGAACCGGGTGCTTGGTCGCACGGTCCGAAAGAACCACCTCTAACCTGCGCTTTGAGCAGCCTGCAACGTGGGCGAGAGGGTGGTGCGAACGACCGTTGGCGTGGTATTGGCGATACTTCTTTTGGTGGTCGCGGGACCTGCCGCGACCCAAGAGCAGGTGTCTCCGACGAACGACGTGCCGGACCGTGCGCCGTTGCGCGGCGACGACGGCACGCTCGAGGGCTTTCAAGACCGTGGTCGTAGCAGCTTCCGGGGCATTGCGCGCGACACCGCGGGCGAAGCGGACGGCACTGTGGTGCCCAACCGGAGCGGTGGCGGAACGGTGCGCGGCACCGATGGCACGCGGCGCGGTATGGCGCCCTCGCGCGCGACGCTACCGAGCTTCACACCACGTAGCCGTGGCCCGTGAACGTCGCGCTGCGGATGGTGGCGAATGGCGGGAGTGACGGGACTCGAACCCGCGGCCTCTGGCGTGACAGGCCAGCGCTCTAACCGACTGAGCTACACCCCCTGAAAAGAGGTTCGCGTGGTGTAGGGAGCACGCCAGAGGCTGTCAAGCTCAGCAGCCAAGGCGCCTGAGCTTGAGTGGATGCCGGCGGCACAGTAGGGATACGATCGTGCGGGCGTAGCTCAGCGGAAGAGCACGGCGTTTACACCGCCGGTGTCGGAGGTTCGA
>JANQNY010000002.1 GCA_028279345.1 Geminicoccaceae bacterium | reverse complement strand
GTCATCGCCGTCAGCGCGCCGTCGGCGTTGTAGCTGTAGGTCGTCGTCGTCGTCCCGGCAGCGACCGGGACCGGTAACAGCGCCAGGGCCACCGTGGCGGCGAGCAGGCGGTTCGGCATCGGTCCGTCCCCCGTCCCGGCGCTAATCAGCCGTCCTCGTCCGGCGTAACCTCCACCTTCTTCGTCAGGTTCGAAGAGGCGTCATACTCGTAGGTCGTCGACCTGATCGCTTTGCCGTCGAGGCCTTCGCGCTCAGCGCTGATGAGCCGCAACAGACCGTCATAGCCGTAGATGACCTGGTAGTTGCTGGTGGCGGCGGTATCGAGGTCGGAGCGGCTCGTCTCCATCGTCACGTTGTCGTACTGGTCATAGGCATAGGTGGATGCCAGCACGATCTTGCTCGCCGCGTCCTTGGTCACGATCGCGGCCGGTCGCCGGTGGGCCTCGTAGCTGTGGGTCGTCTGATAGACGAGGGTGCCGCCGTTGTCGGACGGGCCGCCGGTGTAATACGCCTCACTCAGGAGCGCGCCGGCGAAGGCGCCGGTGACGCTGGCCTCGCCCTTCGGGCAGCTTCCATCGGTGGCGATATCGCCGTCCTTACACATGCCGCCCGCCGTCGTTGGCGAGTAGTAGTCGAACTCCAGACACTTCATCACGTGCCCGCCATTGCCGTCGGGCACACCGCGACAGCTCTGCTGCAGCTTGCCACGTCGGTAGGTGTCGCTGTCCGGATAGTATTGGTGGGCGGTGAGCATGCTGCTTGCCGACGGGCTGAAGTCAGCCGCGGTCGGTGAGGCCGGGCACGAGCTGCCGGCCTTCGTGGCTATTGCGTCGGCGAAACAGCTCGGGCGCTGGTACGCGTCGAACGCCCATTCCAGCTTGGTGCCATCGGAGTAAGTGATGGACTTGAGGCTGCCGAAGCGGGTGTAGGCGTAGGTTTGCCAGATGCCTTCGGTGTCCTTGCTGGTATCGGCACTGCACGGATCGGGATTGGTGAAACGCGCGATCTTGAGGGCCTCGCCCGTGATCGCGTCGACGGTGAAGTTCTCGCCCTGCGATCCGCTCTCATCGCCAGGATAGCAGTGCCGGACCAGCTGTTGCATGTCGTCGTAATAGTTGTGGAAGGTGACACCTGCATAGCTGGTGAAGGTCTCGAGCTTGCCTGGTGGCGTGTAGGTGAAGAGCTTGTCGAGCGTGACCTCGTTTGTGCTCATCCGGTTAGTCTCGCTCTGCTGGTCGGCGAGCGCGTTGTAGGCAAAGAGATCGGATACGACGTCCGTCGTCGCGGCGTTGGCGGTGACGGTGAGTTGCTGCTGGCGCTTGCGGCCGATCAGATTGCGCTGGAAGCTGGTGGTCGCCGTAACGGCACCGCCATTCGCGTTGGCGGTGCTGGTGAAGGTGTAGCCGTATTGCAGAAGGTCCGCAGAAAAGGCCGAGACCGCTGTGTCGCCATCCATCGTCGTGGTCTGACCGGTGACTGACTGGATGGACGCGAGCGCGTCGCTCTGGTCGCCTGCGCTCGCCTGTACCGAATGCGGCAAACCCCCGCCATCGTAGAGCGTGTAGCTGTAATAGCCGTCACCGCTGCAGGTGGTACTGGCCGTGCTCGCGGCCACCGTCGGGCATGCGCTGCTGCCCGAGCTTGTGGTGTTCTCTGTGAGCTCGCAGCTCACCAAGCGCGTCATCTTGCGGCTGTCGTTGAGCGTGTAGGTTTCCTTGTCGGCGCCGTTGATGATGGTCTTGGTCTGCTGCTGGACGTCGTCATGGACGAACTGATGGGCGGTACCGCGCGGCCCGCAGACGAGGCTCGGGCGGAGCTTGGGGCCGTATTGCTCGACGGTGGTCGTGTAGACGAGAGGGCTCGCGACGCCGACCTCGCTGGTGCGTGCCGCAGTGAGCCCGACGCTGTCGAACGTGGCGGTGCGGCGGGTCTGCTGCTCGGTGAAGCCCTGGCCCGCAGCGGCCCCACCGGTGTTGTCCAAATGCGCGACCGCGCGCCCCAGGCCATCCTTTACGATGACGGAGGCGACGCCGTCGACATAGCTGGTGTTGCCTTGGCCAGCGTGCAGCGTTTGCACGACGCAGTTGCGGCCGGCGGCAGCCGTGTAGGGACAGTCGCTCTTCGCCGTCGAGAAGCTCGGACAAGTACTGGTCTGCCCGTCCTGCGCCATCGCACAGTCGTAATAATAGTCGACGGTGACGCCGGTGCCGTTGGGGTGCAGCGTGCTCTTGGTGAGCCCGTCCACAAAGTGCGTGTAGTAGGTCGTCGGCACGTTCGAGGCGGCCGTCGGGTCGTAGGGCTGCGTCGAGGACAGATGGAAGCCGTTGAGCGTGCAGGTCCGATGCGTCTGCGCAACGTTGCCGGAGGTTGTGGCCGGCGCCGTCGGGTCGGCAAGCGCCGTGGCGGTTACCTCGAGGATGGTCTTGGCGGTCGCGCTGCCGCACGCTTCTTCGCCGGTCTTCACCTCGGTCAGCGTGTAGCTGGTGGTTCGCCCGGTCGCCGCGACGCCGTCGGGAGCGGTATAGCCACTCGTCCAGGCGCTGGCGTGGCTCGTCGCCCGGCCTTGGCTGTCATAGCTCAGGGTCGAGGTCTTGGGCGGCGCGATGGTGGCGGTCCAGGGCTTGCTCTCGCCGCAGGCCGGAACGAGCCCCGCGGTGGCCGGCTTGGCGACGGTCGTGGCCATCAGGCCATCGGTGCTGACGTGGATGTTGGTGCTGTCGGTGGTGAGGTCGTTGCACCGCAGCTTCACCATCACGGGGCCGGTGGTGGCGCCCAGCGCGCCGTGCACCTCGGCACCATGCTCGTCAGTATCCAGGTAGATGAACGATTGCTGGGCGGTCGGGAGGCCGAAGTCGCCGCTGCCCGGTCCGAGGCTGAGGTACTTGTCACTGTCCAGCTTGCCGGGCGTGTCGAACGCCATGTACGCGTCGGTGACGAGTTGCAGCCCGCTAGCGCTGAGGCGCGTCGAGCGATCGCTGCAACTGCTGATGCCGTCGCTGGTCGTGCCGTGGTACTTCTGCTTGTTGATGGCGTGGCCGAAGCCGTCATAGGCCGTCGTGAGCAGCGAACGCCGGCCTTGGCTCGGATCGGCGTCGCGGCCGACGTTGAACTGGCAGCTCCCGATCCGCGTCGGTGACTGGTAGTTGGCCGGCAGCAGCTGGTAGTCGGCGGCGTCCATGGCGCAGGCGCTCGCGCTGTTACCGGCCGATGGCAGTGAATAGCAGTAGCTGGTGACCTTCGACAGCGACATGCCCTGATCGCCATTGGGCTGCTCGGCACGGACGAAGATCCGGCGCTCCTGCAGCACGTGCACGAAGTTGTAGTCGCTCTCCACCTGGTTGATGAGGGTGCCGCCGTACGTCTGGGTCCCGGTCACGGTGGTGTAGACATATGCGGTGTTGTTGGAGGACATCAGCGCGTCGGCGCTCGGGTCTTTCGGCGCGTATGGCGAGTAGAGCGGATAACCCGTGTAGTTGTATTCGCCATTTGCGGTCGTATAGGCGTAACTCGTGGTCTGGAAGTCGTCGGTGGAGCCTTCCGGACAGGGCTTGCCGCTCGCATTGTTCGGGCACTCGTAGAGCGTCGTCACGACCGGCCAGGTCGTGGTGTTCCCATCGTCTACGCAGGAGTTCGTACTGGCCGGCTCGGTGCAGACGGCGAGCCTGTCCCAGACCACGCTGGTCATGCCACCGGACGGGGTGGTCATGCTGGAGATCAGCTTCTCACCGTGCGCCGCCGGGCTGTCGATCCAGCCGATATGGGTCACCTTGCCCTGCGCATCGATGAGGTACGAAACGGTGTACTCGTCCTCACTGATCCAGCTTACGGCGCGGCCGTCAGGTAGGCTGACGACGATCTCCGTGTATTCGGTCGTGTGGCACTGGTCGCCGCTGCAAGGGGCAATCGTGATGTCGTTGCCCCAGCTATCCGTGATGCCGGTGAGCGTGACCCCGGTCGCGTCGCCGCTCATGTCGCTGTACGTGTAGTCCAGTTGATTGCCGAAGCGATCTGCTCGGCGCAGCAGCAGCCCGTTCTCACTGAAATACTGTGCCTGGCCGTCGAGCGTCGCGAAGACATAACCGACGGTGGCACCGTTGATGGTCTGCGTACCGTCGGCGAGTCGCAGGTTCGCATCCATGAGGTTGTATTGCTTGAGCCCGGTCTTGGCGGCGAGCGCTTCGCTGGCGCCCACAGGCGTGAAGCTCGACGTCCACTCGTCGTCGAGGACGTAGCTCTGCTGGCCATCGAGGTTGAGCTCGATCTGCTCGCCGTCATTGTAGAGAAACGAGAGACCCAGCGACCAGCCATAGGGCAAGCCGAAATAGCTGGTGCGGTTCTCAACGTCGGTCTGGGCGTCGTCGCTGCGGAAGGTGAGTGCGAGTGTCGCGTCCATGCCGGAAACGATGCCCGGGATCTTGAACAAGGCCGCTGACAGCGTCAGGGCACCGGTGCGAGGATTGACCGAGAGCTGCGCGCCGCTGCCGTAGTTGCTGGCATTGGAGCCCGACTGCTGGGCAGCGGCGCCGACCGGCAGCAGCAGGGCGGCCGCGAGACAGATGAGGCCGGCCGTCTTGCCGTAAGCCTGCATGGCTGGCTCCTCCTCGCGCGCCTCAGTCGCAGTCGCTATTGTGGTCTTGCGACCACACGGCGGTGCCGTCGCTATCGAGAATGGCGACGGTACAGTTGTTCAACACCAGATAACCGCCCTCGTCGTTCGTCTCGCTCGACCAAACGGCCTTATTGTCTGCGTCGTTGATCACTAGGTCACCGGTGCTGTCCGGAAAGCAGACCTCAACACCTTTGCCTCCCGTGCCCGACTGCCACAGCTTGGTCCCGTCACTTGCGTAGAAGACGAGATTGCCATCGGTGTTGAAGCGGAAATGGCTGTTGGCGTTCTCGAGCAGCCTGCCGGCGTCCGCCGCTTGCAAGCACGCCGAGCCTTGCGTCTTGCCGACCGACATCAGCTCGCCTTTCACGAGGCAGAGCGGACTTGCGCACGGCGCCTGGTAGGCAAGCATCACCGCGCCGTGGTGGGCGCCCGGTGAAGAGGTTGCTGAGGGGAGAACGGCACTCAGATGGGCCGTGTTGCCCGCGGCCCAACTTCCGCCGCCACCGCCACCATGACCCCACTGGTCGCCGGTACCCCCATTGGCGCCGCCGCCAAAGCCGCCGCCGCCATTGCCGCCCCCGTGGGTCTGCTGATAGTTGCCACCGTTGCCGGCGGTCCAATCGTCGAGCGGAACCAGCGGGCCGCCATGACGCCAAGGCGTGTCGATCGCACCGAAACCGCCGATGCCGTCATTGCCGGGGACGTGGCCGGCGCCCCCCTTGCCGTCGGCCCCACCGTGGCCACCCGTGTCCGTCGAGCCGTGATTGTAACCGCTGTGGCCACCGCCGCTGACCGGAACGCCGGGCAGACTCGAGGCGTTGGCCGTCGCCACGCCCCCGTAACCGCCGTGCCCGCCGACGTGCGCCGGCTCGAACGGGTCGTCGTTTTCGTTGGTGCCGTGACCGCCGCCGCCGCCGCCGCCAGCGAGCAGGTGGAGGCCGCCATCATCGATGGTGGACGCGTTGGACCAAGTGCTCTGCGGTTTCGTCGACAGCGCAATCTCTGCAACGATGGTGGATGAGCCGCCGCCGCCGTTGTCGCTGGGTTGCGTGCCGACGTAGAAGTAGAGCGCATCGGGCACATTGCTCGATTTCAGAACCGTCTGCGCCAAGCCATTGTCGCCGCCGGCGCCGCCCTTACAGCAATAGCCAGCATTGTAGCCACTACCGTCGTGGCCCTTCTTGCCCTTGCCGCCCCAGGCCGCCAGGAGTACCGCACCGGCGTCGGACACGGCCGGTTGCTGGCGCCAGAGATCCAGGTGGAGCCCGAACGCCGTTTGGGTTGTGGTGCAGGAGGCGTAAGTCTTGCCGTCCAGGACCAACGTGCCCTGCTGCATGTCGGCGGGGCAGGCGCCTTGTCCCGTGCAGGTGATGGACCCTCCGCTGCCTGTGTAGAGCCGCAGTTGGCTCGGCTGCTGGGCATCGTCAAAGTCGAGGGTGGCGTCCGTGTCCGGACAAGCCCGCATGACGGTCGACCCCTGCGCGCCTGAGGTGAAGCGGAACAGCTCGTTGCCGCCGGCAGCCCCATAGGCGGTAAAGGCCTCATCGCCGAAGATCGTCTCGTAGTTCTGCGTCTCTCCGTGGCCGAGAAACAGACCAAAGCCCGCGCCGATCTGCTCCGGCGGATCGTACTCGCAGTCAACCAGATTGCCTTTGGAGTCCTGACTGCAGCTGTCGACGTTCTTTTGATAGTAGCTGGCGCAGCAGTCCTTGGTGAGGACGAGTGCTTCGTCCGCGGCGTTGATGAACTCGACGGCGTAGGTGTCGCGGTTGAAGGGTGGCTTCGGCAATGTCAGGCGGGCGCTCAGCTCGCTGTCACTGAATTTGTGCCCGTAGCCGCAATTGTCGAACCAGACGAGCCGGTTGGTCTCGAGGTCGGCAAGCGCGGGCAGGCGGTACTGATCGGCGAGGATGAAGCTGCCAACTAACGGCTGGTCGGTGCCGCCACCGTTGCGGCTGCCGCCTTGGCCGTTGCCGTCTCGGTAGTGCGGGACGTAGGCCGCGTAGCCCGAGGTGCGCTCGCAGAAGGGTTCCGCATCGCTGGCACAGTTGCCGAAGCCGGTGGGCAGCACATAGTAGAGCGCGTCCGCGAACGTCGTCTGCCAGGTGCCGCTCGCGAGGCTGTCGCTGATGACGTAGTTCGGCAGGTTGATCGCGCTGCTCGCGTAGACGGCGAGTGGGTTCACCGCCGAGGTGCAGAGGCCGTCGCTGTCCTGAACCGCTAGCGTCACCGTGCGCTGGCTCCGCTTGCCTGCCTGGTAAGTGACCTGCGCCTGTGTCTCTAGGCCACTGCCATCGATGACCGTCACGCTCAGCGTGTCCGCGGTGGCCGTTGGCGTCGCGCCCGCGGGAGCAAGGCCGCCGCACGCGCTGTCCTTGCTGTTGGTGTCGCCCGAGAGCGCGCCCAGACAATCGGCCGACGCGTCGTACAGCCAGCCGAGCCCAATCTGGATCGGCTGACCACTCCCGACATTACTCTTGTTTGTGCTGTAGACCCAGAATTGGCGGTTCGGGCTCTGGGTCGGGTCGATTGGTTGAACGGGTTGCTCGACCCTGCCGAACTTCGCGACGTACGCGCCACTGTCGGGCGTGGTCGGAAAGGCCGCCTCGTCGATAGTGAGTGCTGCGAAGCTCGGATGGGTTGTCGAGCCATCGTCGAAGACGTCGTTGGTGTAGATGTTCTTTCCGGGATCGAGGAAGACGAGGTGGTCGTAGAGCCACGCGATCTGCGCCTGCGTCAGGCTCGCGGGCGCGTCGTCGACCTGGGGCTCGACCAGGATGCGCGTCCCGTAGACGCCGTTATTGTACACGGTCGCCGACGCGGTCAGCAGTTCCAGCGAAAACCCGGTCGGCAGACCGGACAAGCCCACCGCTGGGCTTGGCAGGGTCGTGTAGGTGTCGGTCCAAAGCGCCTTGGTGCAGACGGGGTTGCCGCTGTTGTCGCTTTGGTAGTTGCTAGTGCACGCCTCCACGCTGAGCTGCGTCGTGGAGGTGGACGCCTTGACGATGAACGAGAACGGGCGGAGGGTCGGCGCGCCGTCGCTCGCGACTCCAACGCCGTTGAACGGCACCCAGCGTTGCCAGCTGTTCCCGCCGTCGACCGACACGCGGTAGAAGAACCCGTTCGTCCCATCCCCCCATTGGCTCCCGGTTGCCTTCTCCGGCAGCGTCACGCGATAGAGAATGGTCTTGGCGTAGTCGTTGTGGTCGTGGGCGATGGCGAACAGGCTGCTGTGGCTACCCTCGCAACTGTCGCTGTTGGCGTCACAACTGGTGTTCGCAGCCGCGACACCGCCAGCGAGAGCCAGGGACAGCGTGAGCATCAGTAGGCGCTTGCGGCACATGGCGGGTCACCGCTCTGGAGAAGCGGAGGAGATCACGCGTCCACGACGCGCGGACGCTGGTGCAGACGGCGGGCGGAAGGATCGCTCGGTTCGGGTCATCGTCGTTCGGGGCGGCTGATCGCCGTCGTGAGTGGCGTCCGGCCGCCTCCCATCCGGCGCAGGGTCGTCCCAAATCCGATCGCTCGTCATCATCGCTCCTACGGTCGCGACCGGCTTGACCGCGCAGCAGTGGACAACGCCTATGCAATCTCGCCGTGCGTCCATCTGACATCTTTACACCCACGATCGCAGGTCGACGCACTCGACCAGAGTCGCTCTTGCAGCATCCGGGGCCGCCAGCCGCGCGGTCGCACCCCCGCCAACCGCTTGCCAAGACCGGCTCCTTGCCCGTCCAGCAGCGGCGAAGCTCAGGCTGCAGACTCGAAGGCGACGAGGCCGGATTTCGCTTGTTGGCCGACTACGGTCGACACGGCGGCATCGACAAGCTGCCGGGGAGCGTGGCCAAGCACTCACCTGCTTGCCGGTCAGGCCCCGGGCTTGGTGCGCCAGCACGATGGCGTTGCAATGTCCCTGGTGTTGGATGAAACTCAACCGCAAGTGCGCCGTTGTCCACAGGGAGGGCAGCCTTATGCAGTGCACAAGTGGCCCGCGTCCGCGGGCCCTGACGATCGTGGGCGCTGTGCTGTGTGCGCTCGGGGTGGCGGGGTCTCCGGCCGCTCAGACGACCAGCGACGACCAACCGAAACGCAGACTCTTCATCGACCCGGATACCGGTGAGCGCGCCGGTCCGAGCCTGAGAGCCGACGGGAGCTCGGTGGAGCCCTCAGCTGACGAGACGCCGCGGGTCGCGTTCGACCTCGTGAGCGAGGGTGACCGGGTGACGTCCTACGACCACAGTGCGCCGTCGGGTGTCGACGTGCCATTCTCCCAGGTGATCGCCGACGACGCGCCGGGCGATCTGCGGTTCGTGATCTTCGACAGCGTCGCACTGGTCAGCGACCTGAGCCCGGACGCGAAGCAGGCGCTGCTCAAGGGCTTCGAGGCCGGCACGACGATCATCGGCGCCGAGGGTACCGGGCGGGACCTGAAGCATGCGCTCGACCTGATTACGCTAGACCTCCACGCCGCCGGCACGACGACGGGCGGTGAGGGCCTGTGGGTGCTGCTGCAGCGGAGCCGCAACGGACACCTGAACGAGTTGACGATCGCCGCGCCGCAGGACGCGGATGCGCTGCAGCAGGCGTTTCGTTTTGCGTGGAACTGGTACGAGAGGAACACGGTGGCCGCCGCGCCGGCGGGAAGCGATGCGTTGTCGGCAAGCGTCGAGCTGACGTCCAGCAGTTCCGACGATCCCTGGGACGCGGTCCACAACTTCGAGTGGTCTGGGGAGGTGTTGGCTACCTTCGAGGGAACGTCGAACGAGCACGCGGGGACGTACAGCTTCCTCCTTAGCGTCTACTTCCTCGACGACGCAGAGGACCAGGATACCGACTATTACCGGCTGGACTTCGGGACGTTGGTATCCATCTCCGAGTATGAGATGACCGGCAATGATTTCGGTGATACCAGCGGCAAATGCGGCTGGTGGATCGCCAATCAACACGCCGCTGCGACGGTGACGAACGGCGCGTTTTATCCAAACGGGTACATGCCGGACACGACCGTTGGCAGCACGTCGACGACATTCACCGTCGGAGTCGGCATCGACACCAGCGGGCCGAGCGCCAACGCGTCGTACTCCCAGAGCTACGGCACGCCCGACGTCACCATCAACGTCTACGTCAGCACCACCGACAACTGGCTCGATTGGGAGGCCACGCTCGTCGGCTGCGGGAGCTACAAAGACTATCCCGACTACAGCGGCGCGTCCGACGTGGCGAAGTCGACCTACAACCTCAACCCGTCATTCATCGCGACCGTGCCGGCAGGCAGCCAGCTGGAGGTTACGACCACGGCCGACGGCGGCGACGACCAGTGGGGTTTTGTCGTGCAGAAGGACAAGATCGACTGTCAGTTCGCCTGCGCCCCGCCGCCCAACGTGCATTCATACTTCGGGACCTACACCCAGCCGGTCTCAGTGACCTGCGACAGCACCGGTTGTACATGAGCCTCGCACGACTTTGAACTAACGGGCGCCGGTGCGGGTCTTCTCGTCCGCAACTTGCTCGACGGCGCGGTAGCGCCCTTAGGTGTGCGGCTCGTGCCTGCAGAACTCGAGGGGCACTGTGAATGAGTAGCACCTTCATGGACAGACCACGTGCGGCGCAGAACGACAGCGCGTCTCGGCGGAGCACGGCAAAGGCCCGCTCGCCGTTCGAAGCGGCCGCTCCATAATCGGACTGAGAGTCCCTATTGGGCCGGACCTCGCCTTTGGCACTTGGGCGCGGTGTGTCCGCTGTCGGGAGACCAACGGTCGGTCCAGTGTCTGAACGCTTGGACCGCAAGAGGCCGGGGAGAGCCCAAAGTAGGATCGGCCGGCCTCGCTTGCGAGGCGCGTGGGCGAAATGGACGGGTCTCGGACATTCGCGCACCGAGCCAATGCGTCCGCTTTCTGAGACGCCGCGGTCGTCTCCACCGTCCGCGCTCTCGGCAGGGATGCGCCACGAGCGGACATGCGCCGATCGGGCCATTTCTCAGGCTTCTAAGTATCGCTGATATGGATCCTCTTCGCAGGGACTGTCGGAGTTCATCCGGGTATCCGATATCAGCTGTGTTATCCTTGAGGATGCAGCGCGGCACGCGGCTTTCAGACCGGGGAGCGTTGCATTGCGGAATTCAGCTGGAGGCCTCGCGATTGTTGGCTGCCAGTCTTGGCGTCCGATCGGCACCAACGAGATCGCGCCACGCCCCGGCGAGTCTGTGCAAGACGTGCCTCAGAAAAGAACGTAGGCCAGCAGCGCGGCCGTTCTCAGTTGAGTTGGAACTGAACCGGCGGGGCCGTTGTTTCGCGAATGATTAGTTCGGCGGTGACGCGGACCGTCGCCGTTGGCGAATCCGGCTCAGTGATGCGGTCAACCAGCGTCCGCGCGAGGCGGCGACCAAGCTGGTAGGGGTCAACGGCCATGGTGCTCAAGGGTGGGATCGCGATGCCCGCATCCGGGATGTCGTCAAAGCCGATGAGCGAGACGTCGCGGCCGGGCTGCAGCCCGATCTTTTGGAGGCCCAGCGACGCTCCGATCGCCACCATGTCGCCGTTGCAAACTACGGCGGTAATGTCGGGATGGGCGCGATGCAGCGCGAGCATCGCATCTAGTCCAGCACGTTTGTTGTCGGGGGATTCCCAGATCAGAGGTTCGACGTCGCTGCGCTCGGCGAGGGCACGGCGATAGCCGGCAATCCGCTCAAGCCGCACGCCGAACGTGGCGTTGCCGCCCAGATAGGCGATGGTGCGGTGTCCGAGGTCCGCGAGATAGTGCGTCGCCCGAGCCGTGGCCTCGGCATCCTCGATGCCAACATGGTCGAACTGGGCGCGCTGCAGATGGCGCAGGAACGTGACCGTGGGCATTTGATGTGCTTTCAGCAACTCCAGCGTCTCGCTGGGCGTGTGCGCCGCAGGCACCCAGAGGAGACCTCCGCGCGACGACCGGATAAAGGCTTCCAGCTGCTTGCGCTGTCGTTCTGGATTGTCGCGGCTGTCCAGCACCGCCACGAGATAGCCTTCGGTTTCCAAGAGGTCACTCACGCCACTGATGACCTCGGCGTTGAAAGGGTTGGCGATCTCGTGGATGGCGAACCCGATATCGCGGTTCACGCCAGATCGCATCGCGGCTGCTCGCCCGTCGGGCAGGTACTTGAGCTGTCGCGCCGCCGCGAGCACTCGCTCCCGGGTCTTCGCCGATATTCGCCCGGCGCCGCGCATGACCTGACTGGCCGTGGCAACCGACACGCCAGCCACGCTTGCAACCGTCTCTAGCTTCGGTCTTTCGGCCATGCGCACTCCGGTGGTGCGAGAGATAACGTTGTACCAGAGTGTCCTCATCTCAGCCAGGAACGCAATCCTGCAGCGCCGCTGAATCGTCAAAAGTTGATCATCCACGCCTAAATTCGACGTTGACATCTGATACATCGTTATACCAATTTGAGAGACGTAGCTGGGTGAGCGTGCATGTCACGGCGGCCGCTTCCCGGGGAAACGAAATAGGCGCCGCTGATCCAAATGGCGGGCTACCGACAGGGGAAGGCGAACATGACGCTGACATGCCGACTGACCGTCGCCGCGATCGCTCTCGGAGCGACAGCGACCAGCGCCTCCGCGGACGTTCTCTTCTGGTCGACGCAGGCTCGCCCGGCCGAGGAGCGCCAGGCGATGCGGGAGGTGGTCCTCGATCGCCACGAGGGCGAAGTGGATTACCAGCCAAACGAGAATGGACCGTGGCTGACGCGCTTGCTGGCCGAACTCGAGGCGGGTTCGGGCACCATCGGTGTACTAGGTGGGTTGCACGGCGAACTCGCTGCCTTGGACCCGAACGACCTCACCGATCTTGATGACCTAGGAGTCGGGGCGGCCAGCGGCACCTTCAATGACCTTTCGAAACTCGGGACGGACCACGTCCAGTACATCCCCTGGATGCAGGCGAGCTACGTGATGGCCGCCAACAAGGAGGCGCTGGAGTACCTGCCGGAAGGCGCAGATATCGATGCGCTGAGCTACGACGAACTCATCGCCTGGGCGGCGAACGTGCACGAAGCCACGGGTCAGCCCAAGTTCGGCTTCCCGGCGGGGCCGAAGGGGCTCAAGCACCGGTTCTTCCAGGGCTATCTCTATCCGTCCTACACCGACGGCGTGGTGCGCACCTTCGCTTCGGATGAGGCCGTGACAGCATGGGAGAAGTTCCGCGAACTCTGGGAACACACCAACCCGGCCTCGACCAACTTCTCGTTCCTGCAGGAGCAACTTCTCTCCGAAGACGTGTGGATCGCGTTCGATCACACGTCGCGATTGGCACAGGCGTTCAACGAACGACCGGACGACTTCATCGCCTTCCCAGCTCCCGCCGGCCCGGCGGGACGCGGGTTCATGCCGGTCTTGGCCGGAGTGGCCATTCCAAGCACTGCGCCCGAAGTCGACGCTGCCAAGGCTCTCGTGACCTACTTGATGGAGCCCGAAACGCAGATCGCGACGCTGCGTGCGACGAATTTCTTTCCCGTGGTCGACGTGGAGCTACCTGCCGATCTCCCGCCTTCCGTCCAGGCAGCGGGCGGCGCGATTGCCAAGATGAGTGCCGCCCCCGACGCCAATCCAGGCCTTCTGCCGGCTGGCCTCGGCGATGCCGGTGGGGATTTCAATCGGGTCTTCGTCGACACCTTTGAGCGGATCGTCCTGGCCCGCCAGGACATCCGGCGGGTGCTCGACGACCAGAAGCGACGGCTGGAAGCGATCATGAACGAGTCGGGCGCCTCATGCTGGGCGCCGGACGCCCCGTCGGACGGTCCTTGTCCCGTCGAGTGACTTAGCCGCGTCAACCGATCCTGCGACTCGAATCCGGACCCGGGCACGGGTCCGCCCCCTGCTCGCATCCTGAGGGAGCGGTGCCATGCACGCGCGGATGCTGCCCTATCTCCTGATTCTGCCCGTCACGTTGTTTCTCTGCGTCTTCTTTCTCTACCCGTTCGTGCTCGTCTCGCAGCAGGCGTTTACGACGGGTGGCGGATTCACCCTCGACAACTTCCGCGAGGTGATCGGCTACTGGAAGTTTCCAATCTCGCTCTCGAACACGCTGCTGCTCGCAGCCATTGTCGTGCCGGTCCAACTCGCCCTGTCGCTGCTGATGGCGACAATGGTCAGCAGGATGGAGAAGGGCCGCGATCTCATCCTCTATATATGGACGATCCCGCTTGGGATTTCCGATCTCGCGGCCGGCATCATCTGGCTCGCTATCTTCGAGCAGTCGGGTTTCCTCAACTCGATGCTCTACGGCGTCGGTGCCATCGAAACACCGATCAACTTTCTCTCCTACCAGAACCCGGCGATCGTGTTCCTGGCCATCGCACTGGCCGAAATCTGGCGCGCGACGGCGATCATGCTCGTCATTCTGGTCGCCGGGATCGGGCTCATTCCCAAGGAGTACTACGAAGCGGCCGAGGTGTTCGGCGCCTCTCCGTGGCAACGCTTCAGGCGCATCACGCTGCCCTTGCTGCGCCCCTCCCTTCAGACCGCCCTGATCCTCCGCGTCATCCTCGCCTTCGAGGTCTTCGCGGTGGTTGCCGCCCTCGGCGGGACGTTGTTCCCGGTACTGATGGGTGAAACCTACGCCTACCAGTTCGACCTGCTGAACAGTGGCGCAGCGGCCGCCATGGCCTTGATCATTCTCGCCCTGTCGATCGCGTCGACCTTGGTGATCCTGCGCGTGCTGCGCATTCCGAAGGGAGCCCGCATATGAGCGCCGTCGTCGCGGACACGCCGCGTACCGACGCGGTTCGAAGTGGCCGCGTCCTCTACGTCGCCTCGGTCGTCCTGCTTTGCGCGTGGGTGATCGTCCCGCTCTACTTCCTCTTGGTGAATACGCTATCGTCGCCTGAAGCAGTCACCAGCTTTCCGAAGTCGTTTATCCCAGCGTTCAATCTGGGCAGCCTGGAGTTCTTCATGAACTTCCAGGGCATGTTGGCGGCGCTCAAGAACTCTGTTTTGGTCGCCACCCTCACGATGATCTTGTCGATCTTGATCGGTGCGCCTGCCGGCTATGCGCTGTCGCGCTTCGATTTCGCTGGCAAGGAGCTGTTTCGACTGCTGGTCCTGCTCACAAGGGCATTCCCACTGCCGCTACTGGCGCTGCCGATCGCCGTCATGTTCATCAACGTGGGGCTCGACGACACGGTATTCGGTCTGGCGCTCGTGCATACGACGCTTGCCGTACCGTTCGCCGTGCTGATCACCTTTTCGTTGTTCTCCGGCATCCCCACCGAGCTTGAAGAAGCGGCGTGGACGCTTGGCTGCACCCGGCTGACCGCGTTTACCAAAGTCGTGCTGCCGCTGATTCTGCCGGGGATCACGGCGTCCGCAATCTTCGCCTTCGTCATCTCATGGAACGAAGTGTTCGCTGCGGCAGTTCTCACTATTGAGAATCGAACACTAACCGCCTTTCTGCTGCAAAGCCTCGCGGAATCGCCGCTCTACTTGAAGTTTGCTGGCGGCTTCATCCTCGTGGTCCCGGCACTCATCTTCATCTTCGCCGTCCGCAAGTACCTGTTTGCTATGTGGGGGATCGCGAACCGCTAGTCGCGTGCGATCCAGAGGGAGACTTCGATATGGCCGAAATCAAGATCAAGAACGTCGCGAAGCGCTTCGGCTCCTATCAGGCGCTTCGATCCATCGACCTGACCATTGCAGATCAGGAGTTCATGGTCCTGCTTGGCGCATCGGGCTGCGGGAAGACAACGCTCCTGCGCATCGTCGCAGGGCTGGACGCGCCGACCGAGGGAGAGGTCTGGATCGGCGACCGGCGAGTCGACCACCTGCCGCCCCGCGATCGTGGCATCGCCATGGTGTTTCAGAACTACGCAGTCTTTCCGCACCTGACCGTCTTCGACAACATCGGTTTCGGGCTGCGGATGCACAAGTTGCCGAACGAGGAAGTCGCGCGACGCGTCGAGCGAACCGCTTCGCTTATGCATATTGATCAACTACTCCAGCGCTACTCGGGTGAGCTGTCCGGTGGGCAGCGCCAGCGTGTTGCCGTCGCGCGCGCACTGGCGATGGAGCCGGACGTCATCCTCATGGACGAGCCTCTCTCCAATCTGGATGCGTTGTTGCGCCTCGAGATGCGTGCCGAGCTCAAGGGCGTCCTGGCCGAGAGCAAGACGACGGCGATCTATGTCACGCACGACCAGGTCGAGGCGATGAGCCTGGCCGATCGGATCTCCGTCATGAACGGCGGTCTCATCGTTCAGGCTGCAACACCGGTCGAGGTCTATCGTAATCCGGCAGAACGATTCGTTGCCAGCTTCATCGGCAATCCGCCGATGAACTTCTTGCCGGCCCAGAACGAAGGCGAGGGAAAATGGCGCGTGGCCGGCCACAGTGTCGACGGTCCCAACGCCGGCGGCGATGAGCTCGTCTTCGCCATCAGGCCGGAAGACATGCACCCGTCCGCGACCGGGATTCAAGCGACGGCCAAGGTGGTCGAGCCGCTGGGGCCGCATCTGCTCGTAACCTGCGATATCGAGGGCGCCATGTTTCGTGCCGTCCTCGACAGCGACATGAGCATCCGTGCCGGCGAAGCGATCACGCTTGCACCACAGGCGGGCCGAATCCGGTGGTTCGACCCCCAGACCTCCCGCGCTGTCGCCTAAGTGATCGGATGACGCACGCTATGCCCACGATCGGTTTCGACGACTGCGTCGCCGTTATCAGAGCCAATGACATCGGCAACTATACGGTGCCGACGCATGGCCTCTATCCGTTCCAGTGGAACTGGGACAGCTGCCTCACGGCTTTGGGCCAAGCGCATTTCGACGAGGCCCGCGCTTGGACCGAGATCGACACCCTGTTCGCCAATCAATGGGAAGACGGCATGGTGCCCCATATCGTCTTCCACAAGCAGGACGACGGTTACTTTCCAGGACCGGAGGTGTGGCGAACCAACCGCCCGACGCCGACCTCAGGCATCACGCAGCCGCCTGTCGCCGGGTTCGCGGTCCGACGGCTCTTTGAACGCGCCAAGGACCGGTCCTTGGCAGAAGAACGAGCGCGCGCGTTGCTGCCCCGGATTCACGCGTGGCATGAGTGGTTTTTCCGCTGCCGCGACCCGCAAGGGTCGGGACTGGTCGCGATCCTGCATCCTTGGGAATCGGGACGAGACAACGCGATTGACTGGGACGCAGCGCTCGAGCGCGTTCCGACCGATGGCGTCATGCCGTTCACCCGCCGGGATCTGCTGCACGCCGACCCCGATCATCGCCCGACCCAAGCTCAATACGAGCGCTACATCGCACTCGTGCAGCTGTTCCGAGGCTTGGGGTGGAAGAACGAGACCTTGCACCACGCGTCGCCGTTCAAGGTCGTCGATCCAGGCTTCAACGCAATTCTCTTCCGCTCGTGCGCCGACCTCGCCGACCTCGCGGACGAACTGGGCGAGCCGACGATCGCGACCAGTGCGCGGGCGCGCGCGACAACCGGTGTCGAGGCCTTGGAGGGACTCTGGAGCGACGAGTGCCGTCAGTATCTTTGTTTCGATCGGTCCATTGGCGAACGCATCGATAGTCACTCTGTCGGCGGCCTGCTCAGTGCCTTTGCGCCGATCCCAGCCCAGCGCGCCGCCGATATCGCCGCCCGCATCCAGGAGCTGGCCAACGTAGCGTCCTTTCTCGTGCCCAGCCACGACCCGACCGACCATCGCTACGACGGACGCCGCTACTGGCGTGGCCCGACATGGCTGATTGTCAACTACATGATCGCCGATGGGCTATCGACCGCCCGGCAAAAGACGGTTGCCGAGCGCATCGTCGCCGACAGCTTGCGGCTCATCGAAGAAAGCGGTTTCGCCGAGTACTACGATCCGCAAACCGGCGAGCCCTGCGGTGGCGGACGTTTCACCTGGACCGCTGCGATCGCCATGGAGTTTCTAGCCTCGTCGCAGGGGGCGCAATGAAACGCTCGCGTATCAACCAGATCATTGCCGAGGCCGACGGCCTCATCCGCCGGTACGGCTTTACGTTGCCGCCCTTCGCTTACTGGACACCGACGGTCTTCGCCGACCGTAGGGCCGAAGCGGCTCATCTCATCCAGGCGCGCTGCGGCTGGGACATCACCGACTACGGAGCTGGAGAGTTCAGTCGCGTGGGTCTGTTCCTGTTCACGCTTCGCAACGGTCGACTAGCCGATCTCGAGCGCAGTATAGGCATGTGCTACGCTGAAAAGCTGTTGATCTCGCGCCGCGATCAACTGTCGCCGATGCACAAGCATGTTGTGAAGGCAGAAGACATCATCAATCGTGGCGGCGCTGATCTCATCGTCGAACTCTACGGCTCCGACGATTCCGGGGGCTTCGCCGAGGATCGTGGTGGCGTGGTGCAACGCGACGGTGTCGCCTACGCGTTCGCACCCGGCGAGACGTTGCGGCTTGCGCCCGGCCACAGCGTGACATTGATGCCTGGCGACTGGCACGCCTTCTGGGCGGAAGGCGGCGACGTTCTGGTTGGCGAGGTCTCGACCGTCAACGACGACGAGACCGACAATATCTTCCGCGATCCCATCACGCGTTTCTCCACAATCGAGGAAGACGAACCGCCCTTGCACCTCCTGGTTAGCGACTATCGGAGGTGGCTCGCCTAGCCGGAGGATGTCGCTTGCGTATCAAGCGCCTCAGCGGCCTTGTCCGAGTAGTCGCGCTGCTGGCGCACGCGGGTCGTTGCCCGTCGCCCGTTGCCCGTTTAGGGGACTGCACGCGATCCCTCTGATCTCCAGCTCTCGCCAGTGCTAGCCCAATGCAGCCGTCGTCGTGCTCGTGTAGCTGCGCGAGCAACGCAGCTTGGCCATTCTTGGTCCGTCAAGCCGCGACGGCTAGGGAACCGCTGTCAGTCGACGAATGAGCGCCTTCCAATCTCAAGTGTGTAACTGGCACCAGTTCAGATCGCACGCGCAGATACCTAGCCAATTCTCGTTACGCGCCGGACGCTCACGAGCGGAATCAAGAAAGGTGCTTTCCGCTCTGCAGCGAACTCCGCCGTGCCGTCGTGTCGCCCTACGGAACAAGCGAGGCAGGCGAGCTTTCAGAACTTGCCTGAATTCACCCATTCCCGCCTTGGCGGCACGGGTTCGGAGTTGTCCCAATGCTCAACGATCTTGCCTCTTTGCAGTCGAAAGAGATTCACCTGGCATAGGTCCTGGCCGCCGCAGCGGGCGCGGTTAAGCGTGGCGACGAAATTGCCCTCTGCCACAGCCAGAAAGCACTCCTGATAGCTGAGCGGGCAATGCTCTGCGGCGTAAAGCGCGCGAAAGGCGTCGAGCCCGTCGCCCAAGTTAGGGCTGTGCTGAAGATAGTTGTCGGCATCGATGAATGCCCCCATCCGCGCCACGTCACGTCCGATTAGACAGGTCTGAATGAAATCTATCACGATGGCTTTGTTGGCTGCTGTCTCCTCCAGATCCACAACTTTGGTCGTGCCATCAAGCTGAGTGCGGCCGGAAGGATTGGGCGGTCGCACAGCAGCGATCACGTCCCAGTGTTCGACGATTTTTCCATACTCGTCGCTGTCTAAGAAATCTGTCGTAATCCACTCTGCTTCGCCATTGTTGACGTTTTGATAGACTTGTAGAAAGGCATGAGGCCCGTCCTGCAGGGCACGAACCACCTTGAAGTTACGCGCAGGATTGCGCTCAAGGAACGGTTCAAAGAAGGCAATGAAACCTTCCTGGCCATCAGCAACACCTGTTGAATGCTGGATGTATCGGTCGCCAGTGTAGGTCGCGACCGCTTCTCGGACGTTACCATTCTCTATCCCTTCGAGATAGAGGCTGATCGCGTTGTCTTTTGCGCTTCGCATGGACATGGCTCCTCCAGCCCGCGTCCTTCACCAAAGCGGAGTGCACCAGGGTCCCGAGCGTGGGACGATTTTCTGTGACAAAGCCTTGCCCGCAGCACGAGGGCTCGTCGATTCCGACAGAGTGTAGCGCGAAGCCGACGGCGTTTGCATGGGTCGAAGGCCGTACAGTGGTCGCCAGGTTCGACGGCGGGACGTTGATAAGCGGACGCGAGCAGCGCAGCGGGGACGGCGTCTTCAGCTTCGCACGCAACCACTGGCTCGTCACGCACATCGCCAGCTACTCGGCATGGGCCGAGGACGAGGCCCAACGCAAGCGCCGCGCGGCGGTTCGCAGACTCGCGCTGGACGACGGGGGACAGCAGGTCCAGGCGTCGACGCGTTGTCGCCTTGTCACGAAGGCGGAGTGGATGCGCGGTCGCGGCGACGACGGCTCCGATCCCGGCTTCGTCGTCAACTCGCTAAAGGCCGCCGAAGTCGATGCCCGCACGCGCTACCAGGACGTCTCTGCGCCCGCAACGCGACCGAGAACCGTATCAAGGTCGCATGGCTTTCGCCTCACCCGCACCGGCCTCTGCACCTGAGCATCGAAGCGGCCGCCTACACCCCCAACGCCCGCGGCTTTGCACCAAAACGACCCGACCAGCGACCCCAGCGTCGACCGCGCATGACACCCTCATGCCTACCTCGGAGCTCGTGGCGAAACTAGCCACGAGCCCAACTTGACCACGTCCCGATGAGGAGTGCGGGCTAGCCGGCCCGGTGCCGTGCCTCGGCGGCGTCTTTGGCGAGTGCGGCTAGGCGGTAGAAGCCGTGGGCCATTTTTGAGTAGGGCGTGAGGAGGAAAAAGGCGAGGACGGCGCCGAGGTGGAGTGCCAGCAGCGCGGGGACGGCGCTTGTTCCGGTGGCTGCGTAGAGCACTAGACCCGAAGCACCGACGAAGAAGAGCAGGAGCACGAAGGCCATCTCGCCGTTCCATGCGCGTTGGGCGCCGAGCGCCCGGTCGGCCTTGAGCTTGAGCCAGGCAAGCCCGGCCGTGCCTGCACAAAGCAAGAGCCCGCCCGGCACGCCAAACAGCTTGGGCAGGCTGAAGAGCCCATAGGGCGCCTCCTGGCCGAAGCCGTAGTGCAGCACGGTGCCCGCCGAGGTGGAGGCGAAGCACAACAGAAAGCCGTAGAGCGTCGCCTGGTGGAACCAGCGGCGGCTATTGGAGTAGCGATCCTCGTCCTCGAAATTGCAGCCATCGCCATGGCCGCCTGAGAGGTTGGTCATCGTCCCGGCGGCGCGACAGGCGGACCAGAGGTCGCCGATCGTCAGCGACCCGCCCCCAACCGCGCGCCAGTAGGTGCGCAAGCCCATCGCGATCGCAAAGAGCGGCGCCAGGAACGCCGGCGCGAAGAGCGTCACCATCACCCCATGCGACATGTAGGTGTAAAAGCCCTCACCGCTCGCCGGCTGGAGCGCCTGCACCAGCGCGAACAGGAGGGTGATCGCCAGCGTCAGCACGACGGCGATGACCACGCCCGAGCGCTCGAAGGCGTCGGCAAAGGCGCGGGGCCAGGCACAGTCCCGCCAGCTCGCCTGGCGCACGTCGGCAAGCGCCTGCGGCACGTTGAGTGCGAACTGGTGCGGTTCGGTGTATTGGCAGGCGTAGTAGCAGCCGCGGCAGTTGTGGCAGAGATTGGCCAACTGGGTGATCTCGGCGTCGCTGAAGACGCGTTGGCGGTGGATCGCCGGGAACACCGAGCAATAGCCTTCGCAGTACCGGCAGGCGTTGCAGATCTCGACCTGACGCCTGGCCTCGGCGGTCATCTCAGCAAGCATAGTGCGCTGCCTCCTCTCCTGCGATGCGGCCGAACACGGTCCCGATGGTCATGCCGAACCCGGCGAGGTAGCCCTGACCGAGGATCGAGCCGGCCATGATCTCGCCTGCTGCCCAGAGGTTCTCGACCGGCCGTTGCGGCCCTTGAACCTGGGCGCGCGCATCCACCTTGAGCCCCAGATAGGTGAAGGTGACGCCGGGACGCAGCTCGTAGCCGTAGAACGGTGGCTCGACGATCGGTCGCGCCCAGTTGGTCTTGGGCGGCTCCAGGCCGGTGGTCGAGAGCCCGTCAAGCTCGGTCGGATGGAAGTCGCCGGGCCCGCAGGCGGCGTTGAAGGCGTCGACGGTCTCGCGCAGCTTGACGTTCGGCAGACTGAGTTGCTGACCCAGGCCTTCGATGGTGTCGGCTTCGACGGGCGGGAAGACCGACGGCATGAAGAGCCGGAGGCTCGTCCTGTCGATGATCGCGTAGCCCACCTGATCGGGCTGGTTGGCGATCAGACGCCCCCAGATGGCATAGCGCTTGGGCCAGACATCCTCGCCCTCGTCGTAGAAGCGCTCGCCGTGCTTGTTGACGACGATCGAGAACGGCACGCAGTCAAGTCGGGTGACGATCCCGCCGTCGAACTTCGGCGCCCGCCCATCGATGGCGACCGCGTGGCATTGGGTGGGGTCGCCGACAGTCTGAACGCCCTGGTTGAGGAGGTCGCGCAATACGACGCCCCGGTTGTAGGGCGTGCCGCGGATCAGGAAGTTGCGCGCCGCCGGGCCCCAGGCTTCGGCCAGCCAGTCGAGGTCCGCCTGAAATCCGCCGGAGGCGACGACGACGGCGCGCGGCGCAAACGCGGCACGTTCGCCGTCGATCTCGGCCTCGACGCGTGCGATGTGCTGACCGTCGTGCTCGAGGTGGGTGACCTTTGCCTCGTAGGCGATCTCGACGCCGAGCGCTTCAGCCGTGCGGTAGTAGGCATTCATCAAGGCCTTGCCGCCACCGAGGAAGAAGGCGTTGGTCCGGCTCAACGACAGCGTGCCAGAGAGCGACGGCTGGAAGCGGACGCCGCGCGCTTCCATCCAGCCATAGCAGGCCTCGGACGCATGGATCGTCATCCGGGCGAGTGCCTCGTCGGTCTTGCCCTTGGTCACTTTGAGCAAGTCGTCGAAGTACTCGTCCTCACTGTAGGCGTCGGTCAGCACGCCCTGTGGTCCGCTGTGCATGCAGCGGAAATTGCGCGTGTGTCGACTGTTGCCGCCGCGATAGGGCTTGGGCGCGGTCTCCAGCACAAGCACCGAGGCACCTGCCTCGGCGGCTGTGATTGCGGCACACAACGCCGCGTTCCCACCGCCGGCAATCAGCAAGTCGTAACGCTGTTGAGGGTTGAGCATCGCCGTATTTTTTGCGTTGGCGTCATCTGTATACAACGGTATACCGAGAGCGAAAGCAATGGGTTTCTTGAAGGCCACAGCGCCCACCTTCGCCATCTCCGCTATCGGTGCCGCCCTTTTCCTTGCGCTGGGGCTGCCGCTGCCCTTTCTCCTGGGGCCCATGTTCGGCTGCCTCACGGCGGCCCTTGCGGGCGTGCGCCTCAGAGGTTTCGGTCCGCTGGCACCGGCGATGCGGACGATCCTCGGCGTCGCCGTCGGCGCGTCGGTCACGCCGCAACTCGTGGGCCGGCTGGGCGACTTTGCCGTCAGCGTCGCGCTCGTTCCGCTGTTCGTCGCCATCATCGGCCTGATCGGTTATCCCTACTTCCGCCGTGTCTGCGGGTTCGACCAGAAGACCGCCTACTACGCCGCCATGCCGGGCGGTCTTCAGGACATGATCGCCTTCGGCGAAGAGGCCGGCGCCAACCCGCGCACGCTCTCTCTGGTCCACGCCACGCGTGTCCTGGTGATCGTCTCGCTCATGCCATTCATCCTCAAGGGCCTTTGGGGCCTGAGCCTCGACAACGCGCCGGGCGAACCCGCGTCGGCAATTCCGCCCTTGGAACTCGCGATCATGGTCGGTTGCGCCATCATCGGCTGGCGTGGGGGCCTGCGGATCGGCCTGTTCGGCGCGGCGATCCTCGGCCCCATGGCCGTCACCGCGTTGGCGAGCCTGACCGACCTGATCCACCACCGCCCGCCGGCCGAGGCGATTGTCTTAGCCCAGTTCTTCATCGGCACGTCGGTCGGGATCTACTACGTCGGCGTCACTGCGACGGAGCTGCGTCGGGTCATTCTCGAGGCGCTTGGCTACTGCTTGATGCTGGCGTGCCTGTCGGTGGCGTTCGCCGAAGCCGTCGCACTCACTGGGACGGCGCGTCTGCAAGATGCCCTGCTAGCCTTCGCTCCGGGCGGCCAGGCCGAGATGGTCGTTCTCGCCATCGTCGCCGGCACGGACATCGCATATGTCGTATCAATCCATCTCACGCGGCTCATTGTCGTGATCACTGGTGCCCCCATCGTCTTCCGGCTGCTGAAGGGGGAGCGCGATGCGGCGTGAGGACATGGACCTCCACGGCGCTCTGCTCGACGCGATCGATCGCGGCGAGCTCCCGCCGGGCGCGCGACTAGTCGAGACCGAGCTTGCGCAGCGCTTTCGCGTCAGTCGCACGCCTATCCGCGAAGCCCTCGGGCGCCTCGAATCGCAAGGCCTGGCTGCGCGCGACCAGCGCCGCGGCCTCGTTGTCGCCGTCCTCGACCACGACCAGCTCGGCGAGCTCTACGACCTGCGCGAGATCCTCGAGGGGTTCGCAGCTCGACTCGCTGCGCGTCGCGCTGCACCCGCTGAGATCGAGTTGCTTCGCGAGCGGGTCGAAGGCGACCGTACCATCGTCGACGATCCCAGGGCGCTCTCGCTAAGCAACCGGGTGTTCCACCGACAGCTCCACCAGGCCTCGCACAACCGCTATCTTCATCAGATGCTCGAAACGATGCGTCGCTCGCTCGTGTTGGTCTCGGGAACAACTCTAGGCAGTCCGGGGCGGGGCGCCGAGTCCGTGGACGAGCACGACCGGATCGTCGGGGCCATCGAGGGCCGGGACGAAGAGGGCGCCGAGGCGGCCGCGCGGCTGCACATCGTGAACGCCTACAAGACCCGGCTGCGCATCGAGGCGGAACGGGCCGCGCCATCATGCGGATAGCAGTCCTCGACGACTATCAGCACGTCG
Source organism: Geminicoccaceae bacterium (assembly GCA_028279345.1). GTDB lineage: Bacteria > Pseudomonadota > Alphaproteobacteria > Geminicoccales > Geminicoccaceae > JAAAPF01. The sequence continues at coordinate 7,919 of JANQNY010000002.1, read as the reverse complement.
CCCTCGACCTGGGCGACTGGGCGCGCCTTGGCAGCGAGGTCTGCGTGTTCGACCGGCCGCTGCCGGCGATCGAGCTGCCAGAGATCCTCGCGCCATTCGATGTTGTCTGCTTGATGCGCGAGCGCACACCGTTCACGGCGGCACTCATCGGTGCCTTGCCCCGGCTCCGGCTGATCGTGACGACCGGGCCGCGCAACCTCGCGATCGATGTAGCCGCAGCGGCCGCGAACGGGGTCACGGTCTGCGGCACGCGCAGCCGCAAGCCGGCGACCGCGCAACACGCGATGACGCTCATCCTCGCGGCGACGCGAGGGCTGGTCGGCGAAGCCCTCTCCGTGCGCGACGGCGGTTGGCAGCGCGGGCTCGGCCGGGACCTCGATGGCCTCACGCTGGGTCTCCTGGGCCTCGGCAAGGTCGGCGAGCGGGTTGCTGCGCTGGCCAAGCCGTTCGGCATGGAGATCGTCGCGTGGAGCCGGAACTTGATGGCCGCGCGTTGCGCCGACGCCGGCGTCCGAGGGGCCGCGAGCTTGGATGACCTGCTCAGGGCCGCAGACGTCGTCTCCGTGCATCTGGTGCTGTCGGCGCGGACGTGCGGTCTGATCGACACGCCGCAGCTCGCGTGCATGAAGCCAGATACCGTCTTGGTGAACACATCGCGCGGCCCGATCGTCAACACGACGGCCGTGCTGGATGCACTGCGTGGCGGACGGCTCGGTGCGGCGGCACTAGACGTCTTCGACGAGGAGCCCTTGCGTCCCGACGATCCGCTCCGCGATCGATCGTTGATCGACGACGGCCGCCTGATCCTGACACCGCACATCGGTTACATCAGTCGTCAGACCTACGAGCTATTCTATTCGGAAACGGTGGAGGCAATCGAAGCATGGAAGCGAGGAAGGCCCATACGGGTGATCGAGCCCTGACTGCTGCGGCAGTCGAAGCGCTGCGGGCAGAGGCTGCGCGGATCGAGGCAGAGATCCGGAGCTATCCGACGCCCATCGCGGGTTGCGACGCCCAGTTCAATCACCTGCTCGATCGGCGCGCCGAGATCGGCCGTGCGCTCGCCGCAGCGCGGGCGGCGGGCAGCGACTAGAGCTTGCCCGGAACGAACACCTCACCGCGGGCAAGCAGGCGCGCCGTCCGCATCAGACCTGCCGACTTGATGTCGACACCTCCTGCCGACTGCGCGTAGTCGACAAGAACGTCGATTTTGCCCGACGGGTGCTCGATCACGATGCGGGCTGGTGCCATCGGCGCCGCCATCAGGCCATCGGCTATGGAGCCGGGCATAAGGGCACAGGCGGCGAGGCACTGCGCGCCCGTCACCGCCATCGTCGGGTGGCATTGCCACGGCATGAAGTAGCGTGCAGCGAAGGACCCGCCGGAACGTGCCGGTGCAACCACCGCGAACTTGGGCGTTACCGAGGTGCTTACGTCCCCCATGCCCATCCGCCGCCCTGCCTCGATCCGGATCGGTTCCATCCGCCCGAAGAAGGCCCGGTTCGCATCGAGCTCGTCGCGGCTCTCGTAGCCGGTGAGACCGAAATCCTCGGCCCGCGCGACGCACACGGGCATGGCGACGTCCATGCACGTAACCTGGATGCCGTCGATCTCATCGCGCAGGTTGCCGGTGGGTAGCAGCTTGCCGGTGCTCGACCCGACCACGCCCATGAAGCTCAGGAGGATCGGCGCGGCCGTCCCAGGCACGCCGTCGATCGCCGCATCGCCATCGTAGCGGACAGTGCCGCCGGGGGTCTGGATCACGGCTTCGATCAGCGCGCCCGTATTGACGGCCCGGATGCGCACGCGAGTTTCGTCACCGCCGAACGAAACGAGCCCCATCTCCAGTGCCGCTGGGCCGACGCCGGACAGGATGTTGCCGCAGGTCGGCTTGTAGTCGACCAGCGCGTCTTCCACCGCGACCTGCGCGAAGAAGTAGTCGACGTCGGCGGCCGGGTCTTCGGATCTGGAGAGCATCGCCACCTTCGTGGTGACAGTCGCGCCACCGCCGATTCCATCGATGTTCAAGGGATGGCCGGCGCCGACCGCAGCCACGAGGACCTTCGACAGCTGATCGTGGTCCGCCGGTAGGCTGGCGCGATCGAAATAGGGGCCGCGGGAGGTCCCGCCGCGCATGAACAGGAAGGGCAAGGCCACCTGCTGCATCGTCAAGGTCCTCCGAGGTGGTCGATCACGGCGGCTGTAAAGGCCCGCGTGCCGAGCGTCCCACCGAGGTCACGGGTTCGCGTCTCGGGCACTGCGATCGCGCGTTCGCAAGCTCGTTCGATCGCCTGGGCCGCCGGCTCTTCGCCAAGATGGCGAAGCAGCATCGCTGTGGAGCCGATCAGCGAGGTCGGGTTGGCCGCATCGGTGCCGGCGATGTCGGGTGCGGAACCGTGCTGGGCCTGCGCCATCGCGTGCTCGTCGCCGACATTGAGGGAGGCACCGAGCCCGAGGCTCCCGGCGAGTTCCGAGGTGAGATCGGAGAGGATGTCGCCGAACATGTTGGTGGAAAGCAGGACATCGAACCGAGCGGGGTTGCGCACCACCAGCGCCATCGCCGCGTCGACGATCACCTCCTCGTAGGCGATCTGCGGGCAGCACGCGGCGACCTTGCGCACCTCGTCGAGGAACAACCCGTCCGACACCCGGAGTACGTTCGCCTTGTGCACCGCCGCGAGGCGCCGCGCGGGCCGTTCGTGGGCGATGGCGAAGGCGCGTTCGGCGATACGCCGCGACGCCCTAACCGTGATCTTGCGCAAGGCAATCGCGATGCCTGGCTCTGGCATGAACTCGCCCGGCCCCTGGGCCATGTTGCGGTCCGCGTAGAAGCCCTCGAGATTCTCCCGGACGACCACGAGGTCGATCGGTTTGCCGATCGGCTGGGGCACGCCTGGGATGCTGCGCGCCGGGCGGATGTTGGCGTAGAGGTCGAGTTCGCGACGCAGTGTGCCGGAGGGGTTCAGGCCGCCATCCGCCGCGGGCGGATAGGCGTTGTGGGAGACCGGTCCGAGGATGACGCCATGGGCCTTCTTTGCCTCAGCCACGACGTCGGCGGGGATCGTTGAGCCATGTGCCTCGAGCGCCGCGAAGCCGATGTCCGCGCGGGTGATGTCCAGCTCTAAGTCGTGACGCCGCGCCGCGGCGCCTACCACCGCCTCCGTAGCGGCGGAGATCTCCGGCCCGATGCCATCGCCGGGCAGCAGCAGCAGGCGGAGCGATCGGCTCACCGCAGTGGCCAAGGCAGGTCGACAACCTCTTGGAGCCATCCCGAGGGGAAGTTGAGGTTGAGGGCGCCAGCCAGAAAGCCGATGAACAAGGTCGCCACTGCCGTCAGGAGCAACGTCCTCGTCCAGCCGGCATTGGCCCGCACGCGAAGGAAGATCACGAAGAAGGCGATCATCGCCAGGAAGAAGCCGATCAGCGCGGACAGCACCACGAGCCCGGCGATCCACGCAGCGCCGGCCCAAGGCGAGCGGACGGCCGGGTCGCCGACATGATCGCCCGTCCTCTCGTGATCGAAGACTGCCGGGTTCGTCACGCTGCCGAGGATCAGCACGAACAAGAGCATGAGCGCAAAAAACGCTGCGACCGAAGCCGTGCCGATCGGGAACACGGCACCGAGGAAGCTATGCTGGGAGCCGTCCCAGATGGCGATGGCGAAGATCGCGAGCACGAGCACGACGAAGGCGATCTGCGGGCCGCGATCGGCCAGCGGCGGGGGCGCCGACGCGGCCGTCACGGGCTCAGCGGCTCCAGCAGGTGCCGAGCCCGTGTCGTCGACGCGGTTGCGGATGCCGAACCAAATCGAGACGGCCGTGATGGCGGCGATGATGAGGACACCCGGGCGCAGCAGGAACGCCCAACCGTAGAACTGCACCGCCTGGTACAGGTAGGTCTCGGCCTGCGGTGCCAGAACGAACCCGATCAGGAGCGCCGGCCGGGGCCAGCCGAAGCGCTTCATGAGGATACCGAGCACGCCGATAGCCAGCAGCGCGAGCAGATCGGAGAGGTCGCGCGTCGCCTGGAACGCCGCGAAGCAGATGACGGTGATCATGAACGGCGCGAGCAGCGGGAACGGGATCGTGGTGAGCCGCGCGATCGGCTGAGCTAGGATCAGGCAGAGCCCGGCGCCGAGCACGTTCGCCATCGCCAGCGACCAGATGATCGAATAGGTGACGCTGAGTTCGCTGGTGACCATCGACGGGCCGGGCTCGATGCCGATGAGCACCATGCCGCCAAGGAACACGGCCATAGAGCCAGAGCCTGGGATGCCAAACAGCAACGTCGGCAGCAGGCCGCCGCCCTCTTTGGCGTTGTTGGCGCTCTCGGGCGCGATGATCCCGCGCGGGTTGCCCTTGCCGAACTGCGACACGTCGCGACTCGTCTGCACGGCGTGGCCGTACGCGATCCAGTCCACGACCGACCCTCCGAGGCCCGGTATGGCGCCAATGATGCACCCGACGCCGGAGCAACGCAGGCTGAGGAAGATGTTCCGGAACCAGTCGGCGACGCCCCGAAACCAGCCGGCTCCCAACGTCGAACCGCCGGCGATCGACTGGTTGCGGCGGAGCAGATCCGCGATCTCGGGAAAGGCGAAAAGGCCGAGGCCGACGACCACGAGCGGGATGCCGTCGTAGAGATAGTCGACGTCGAAGACCATGCGAAACTCGCCGGTGGCGGGCGCTCCGCCGATCGAGCCTAGCACTAGGCCGATACCGCACGCGGCAAGGCCTTTGGCGAGACTGCGGCCGGCGAGTACGCCCACCATCGAGAGGCCGAACACGGACAGCATGAACAGTTCGGCCGAGCCGAAGGCGAGGATCAACGGTCGGGCGATGAGCACGAAGCCCGTGAGCACGATGGCGCCCACGAGCCCGCCAAACAGCGACGAGACGAACGCGGCGGAGAGCGCACGGGCGGCCTCACCGCGCTTCGCCATGGGAAAGCCATCGAGCACCGTGGCCTGGCTCGCACTCGAGCCCGGTATGCCCATCAGCACCGACGAGAAGGTGTCCGAGGTCGGGATGACCGCGACGAGGCCGATGAGCATCGCCAGGGCCGACACCGAATCCATGCCGTAAATGAAGGGGATCAGCAGCGAAAGGCCTGCGATACCGCCGAGGCCCGGGAACACGCCGATCGAGAGCCCGATGACCACCCCGACAAGCATGTACCCGATATGCTGCAGCGTCAGGAGATCGGCGAATGCGGCGGCAAAGGCCTCGAGCATGGCGGCTGCCTCGTTGAGCGGGCGAGCTTTTGGGACGCTGGGCGGCGCATCGCGTCGCCGCCCAGCGTGTCAAATGCGGGAGTGCCGTCAGTTGCCGAGCTTGACGCCGTACTCGGCCTCGAGCATGTCGACGACCTGCTGGCGGAGCTCAGGCGAGATCGTCGTCGCCTTCTCGTACAGCACCGTTGCCGCGTCGCCGGTGACCTGCTCGTAGGTCCCGAGGACGGGCAGCTTGGCCTCCTGATACTCGGGATCGGCGAACATCTGCGTGGCGGCGTCCTGGTACGCGGCCACGATCTCGTCAGAGGTTCCGTTCGGCAAGAAGATCATTTTTTGCGCTGGGAACCCGGCGGTGAAGAAGGCGACCCAAGCGTCGAACTCGGGACCCGACGGTGCCTCGCCGGTCAGCATCTCATACGCCTCGGCGAAGTGCGGCAGGTCGGGGAACGTCGGATCGCGCGTTAGGTTGCCGTCAGCGTCGAAGGAGCCCCACGAGAAAAGCGGCACGGCCTGGCCTGCCTCAACCAAAGGCTGCACATTCTTCAGGTAAGCTGAGGAGGTCTGATAGTCGATGTTGGCCTCGCCACGCTCGAAGGCGAGCCGTCCATCGCCGCGACCCTTGAAGCCGAACACATGCTGGACGTCGAGGTCCATGAGGCGGAAAGCGAGCAGCGGCACAAGGTCCAGCGAAGTGGCGCCTTGATTGGCGTAGACGAGTTCCTGGCCCTGCAGCTTCTCGAGCTCGTCTGCCGAGGTGATACCGAGCGAGGGCGAGGCGTAGACGACGCCGCCTGTCGGGGCCGCGAGCACCACGCGCCAGTCCTTGTAGTCGTAGCGAACACGTGGATCGCCGAGGAGGTAGGGGAATTGGGTGGACCCCGAGGTGCCGAGAATCGTCTGGCCATCGGGTTCGGCACGCGCCGCGAACAGGTTGGTGCCCTTGGTTGATCCGCCGCCTGGCTCGTTGATCACCACGACCGTTGGGTTGCCCGCTAGATACTTCGAGAGGAATGGCGCGTTGAACCGCGCCCAAGTGTCCGAGCCGCCGCCGGGCGAGAACGGAATGATCCATTCGATGGTGTCGCCGTCGAAGGACGCATCGTCGGCATGCGCTCCGCCGCCGAGACCAAGGACAGCAATACCGGCGGCGAACGCCAGCGTTAGCCGGCGGTTGATTTGAAACGGGCGGGTCATGTCGTTCTCCATCGCTGCACTCCACAAATGGAGGAACGGCATCGGCATGTACCCGTCATCCGGCCCTCCCCAATCGTGCGGTCTGGTATTGTTCTCCACCGGACTCGCTTGATGGCAGCAGGATACCGATCCAAACTGTCGGAAACCTGTCCGGTGGACAGCAATGCGGGTGGTGCTGGTCGAAGACAATGAAATGCTCGCGAGCGCCGTGGGTTCGGCGTTTCGCGACCTCGGCTATGCGCTCGACTGGCTAGCTGACGGACGCGAGGCCGACGCGTTCCTCGCGACCGAGGGCGCGGATGTGGCGATCATCGACATCAACCTTCCGGGGATGTCCGGCTTCGATCTCATTGCGGAGCTGCGTCGTCGCAAGGACCCAACGCCGATTCTCGTGCTGACGGCGCGTGGCGACACGAGGGACAGGGTGACGGGGCTCGACGCCGGTGCCGACGACTATCTCGTCAAACCCTTCGAGATGAGTGAGCTCTGCGCTCGGGTGCGCGCGCTCGCCCGAAGGCGCCCCGAGCTGAAGCCGACCGAGGAGGTGATCGGACGGGCAACCTACAGCCGCAGTGCCCGGCGCCTGCATGGTCCCGAAGGCGCCATCGATCTGCCGAGACGGGAGCTCGCGCTGTTCGAGCACTTGCTCGACCATCGCGGCCGCATCGTCTCGAAGGACGAGATCGGTGATGCGCTCTACGGCATCGGTACGCCCGTCGATCTCAACGCCGTCGAGTTGCTGGTCTCGCGCCTTCGCCGCAAGCTCAAGCTGACCGGCGTCGTCATCAGCACTGCGCGCGGGCTGGGCTACATGCTGGACACGCGGGACCCGGCCTGATGCTGAGGGGCTCATTGCGCGGGCGCCTGTTCGTGATGATCGTCGTACCGCTCATGGTCGTGGCGCTGTTCGCCGCGATTGCCCGCTACGTGCTGGCCGAGCGGACGTCCCAGGCGCTCTACGACAACACGCTGCTGGCCGTCAGCCTGACGATCGCGCGCGACGTCGTGTTGAGCACCGGCGATATCCTGGCTGAAGACCTGCTCGACACGCTGACCACCACGCTGGGTGATCCGATCTACTATCGCGTGACCGGACCGGCCGGCGGCTTCGTAACCGGCTATTCCGATGCCCCAGCCTTGCCGCCGGACACCACTATTCAGGGCGGCGTGCCGCAGTTCTTCGATGCCGTCTATTTGGGGGAGCCGGTGCGCGTGCTGGCGCTTCGCGAGTTCATCGCGGACCCGCAGTTCAGCGGGTGGGTGACGGTGCAGGTCTGGCAGACGGTCACGCAACGCGAGGCGCTCAGTCTTCAGCTCGTAACCCAGGCCGCGGTCTTGATGGCGATCGTGATCTGCGCGGCCGGTGCGATCGTCTGGTTCGGAATCAACCTGGGCCTGAGCCCGCTCCTGGAGCTGCGCGACGCGGTAGGGCGCCGCTCACCCGACGACTTGGGGCCCATCCGTCGCCGCGTTCCACGGGAGGTCAGAAGCC
>JANQNY010000059.1 GCA_028279345.1 Geminicoccaceae bacterium | reverse complement strand
CTCCGACCGACGGGTGGCAGAATCCCTTCGGGTCGCAGTCGGCGCCCGCGCCCCTGCTCGATGAGCCCCTCGTGCTGAAGCTCCTTGAGAATGGTCTTGAGCTCGAGGCGCTGGGCGCCCTGGACGCCGAGCGCGCGGGCGAGATCGCGCTTGCTCGTGACGCCCGGGTTGTCGGCGATGTGCTTGAGGACGGCCTCGCGATCGAGCCTCGTGTGCCTCATGCGTCCCGCGACGCACGGCCGCGGCCGCCCGCGGCGCGACCATTGCTAGCTGCCTTGGCGGGCTTGGCGCCCCTGCCGGGTTTCGTGGACTTGCCCGACGCGCGCGCGGCCTTCTTGGCGAGCAGCTCGACCGCTGCTTCGAGGTCGAAGCTCTCCGGATCCGCGCTTTTCGGAAGGCTCGCGTTGAGCTTGTTCCATTTGACGTAGGGGCCGAAGCGGCCGTCGAGCAGCTGCACCGGCTTCTTGTCGTCGGGATGCTCGCCGAGCGTGCGGCCGGCGACGGCGGGTGCCGCACGGCGCTGTGCCTTGCCACCCTTCTCGTCGAGTAGCGTGAGCGCGCGGTTCATGCCGATGGTGAGCACGTCGTCGTCGGGCTCGAGCCGAACGTAGGCGCGGCCGCGTTGGATGTAGGGCCCGTAGCGGTTGATGCCGGCATTGACGGCCTCGCCGTCGGGATCGACGCCGACCTCGCGCGGCAGCGCCAAGAGGCTGAGCGCGGTGCCCAGTTCGACGTCCGCGGGCGCGAGCGCCGGCGGCAGGCTCACGCGCTTGGTCGCGTCGCCGCTACCGCGTTGCACATAGGGGCCGAACCGCCCGTTCTTGAGCCACACCTCCTCTTCCAGCTCCGGGTCGACGCCGAGCAGGCGCTCCTTGGCGGCGCCGTCGCCGCCGTCGGTGGCCTGTTCGCCGAGCTGGCGGGTGAAGCGGCACTCCGGATAGTTCGAGCAGCCGACGAACCCGCCGAACTTGCCGAATTTGAGGCTCAGCCTCCCGCTCTCGCAACTGGGGCACTGGCGCGGATCGACACCGTCGGAGCGTGGCGGGAAGAGGTGTGGACCGAGCGCCTCGTCGAGTACATCGATCACCTCCGCATTGCGTTTGCCCAAGACCTCCTCGGTACGCGCGAGGAACGGCTCCCAGAATTCGCGCAGGACCTCCTTCCAGTCGACTTCGCCGGCGGCAATCGCGTCGAGCTGGTCCTCGAGCGCCGCGGTGAAGCCGTACTCCACATAACGCTCGAAAAACCTGGTGAGGAACGCGCTGACGACCCGGCCGCGGTCCTCGGGGACGAAGCGCTTCTGCTCGAGCCGCACATAGTTCCGATCCTGGAGGACCTTGATGATGCTCGCATAGGTCGACGGTCGGCCGATGCCGAGCTCCTCCATCTTCTTGACGAGGCTCGCTTCGGTGTAGCGCGGTGGCGGTTCCGTAAAGTGCTGGTCGGCGGTCACGCGCTCCTGGCGGACGCGTTCGCCTTCGGCCATCTGCGGTAGCAGGCGGTCGTCGTCGTCGTCGGCCGCTTTGTCGGTCGGCGCGTCGTCGATACCCTCGCGATAGACCTTGATGAAGCCTTCGAAGGCGATGGTCTGCCCGGTGGCGCGCAGGCCGACGCCGTCGCCCGTGAGCGTCACGGCGACGCGGTCGAGCAGTGCCGCGGCCATCTGACTGGCGATCGTCCGCTTCCACACGAGCTCGTAGAGTTTCGCCTGATCCGCATCGAGAAAGCGCCGGACGTCCTCCGGCCGGCGCGCCAGGTCGGTGGGGCGGATCGCCTCGTGGGCCTCTTGGGCGTTCTTGGTCTTGGTCTTGAACTGGCGTGGGTGCGGGGGGAGGTAGCGGTCACCGTAGTGTGCGCCGATGACTTCGCGGGCGGCGGCGAGCGCGGCCGACGAGAGCTGCACGCTGTCGGTGCGCATGTAGGTGATGAGGCCTACGGTCTCACCGTCAAGCTGAACGCCCTCAAAGAGCTTTTGCGCGGTCCGCATGGTCCGGTCGGCGCCGAAGCCGAGCTTGCGCGACGCCTCCTGCTGCAGGGTCGAGGTCGAGAAGGGCGGTGCGGGGTTGCGGCTGGTCTGCTTCTTCTCGACGGCGGCGACGCTGAGCGATGCCGCTTCCACGCGAGCCTTCGCGGCTTGGGCGGCCTGGGCGTTGGCGAGCGCGAACTTATCGAGACGCTGTCCGTCGAGGTGGGTGAGTCTTGCCCGGAAGCCGGCATCGGCGGCGGTCAGGAGGGCGGCCTCCACAGTCCAGTACTCGCGGGCTATGAAGCGCTCGATCTCGTCCTCGCGGTCGGAAACAAGCCGCAGTGCAACGGACTGCACGCGACCGGCCGAGCGTGCGCCTGGTAGCTTGCGCCAGAGCACGGGCGAGAGGGTGAAGCCGACGAGGTAGTCGAGGGCGCGGCGCGCCTGATAGGCGTCGATGAGGTTCTCGTGCAGGTCGCGCGGGTGCGCCATGGCATCGAGCACCGCTCGCTTGGTCACCTCATGAAAGACCACGCGCTTGACCTCGATGCGCTTCAGCGCTTTCCGGTCCGCGAGTGCCGCCAGCAAGTGCCAGGAGATCGCCTCGCCCTCGCGGTCGGGGTCGGTGGCGAGGTAGAGGCGGTCGGCGCCCTTGAGCGCCTTGGCGATGTCGTTGATGCGCGCCTTCTTGTCGGCCATCACCTCGTAGGCCATGCGGAAGTCGTCGTCCGGGTCGACCGCGCCTTCCTTCTCCTCGAGGTCGCGGACGTGCCCATAGGAGGCCAGCACCGCGTAGTCGTCCCCGAGATACTTATTGATCGTCTTGGCCTTGGCCGGCGATTCGACGACGACGACGTTCATGTGGCGCAGGACTCGTGGGTGGTGGGAGGTGGCGGCGGAGGAGGTGGTATCAGACCACCGCGAGGGAAACTCGGTTGCCGGTATGACGCTCGATCTCGCCCGCGAGTTCCAATTCGAGCAGGACCTTCTGCACCTCGCCGGGCGACGCATGGCATTGGCGAATGAGTTCGTCAACCGCGATTGGATCAATCCCCAGTTGCTGTTTAATGTTGTCTTGCAACCCAGAGGCGATTGTTGGTGTCGATGGTGTATGCACCGCGACCGCGCGGGGCCGGTGCGGTCGCGCGGGTGCGGGAGCCTTCCGCGGACGAACCTCGAACGGCTTCAGCGTGTTCATAATATCTTCTGCATTTTCAATAAGATGTGCGCCTTCTTTAAGAAGCCGGTTTGACCCGCGATGCCGCTCGTCGAGGGGGCTCCCGGGTATCGCCAGCACCTCGCGTCCCTGCTCGAGCGCCATGCGCGCGGTGATTAAGCTGCCCGAGCGCTGCGCCGCTTCGACCACCAGCACGGCTTCGGCAAGGCCGGAGATCAGCCGGTTGCGTCGCGGAAACTGCGAGGCATGCGGCCCGGCACCGAGGGGGCGTTCGGTCAGGACCACGCCGCTCTCGGCGATCGCTGCCATCAACGCCGCGTTCTCGGTGGGGTAGGTGACGTCAATGCCGGTGGCGATGACCGCAACGGTGATGCCGCGTAGCAGCGCTCCCTCGTGGGCTGCCGTGTCGATGCCGCGCGCCAGGCCGGATGCGACACCCATGCCCGCGCCGGCCAGCTCTGCGGCGATCTCGCGGGCGAGCTTGCGCCCGCCGGCGGATGCATTTCGGGCGCCGACAATGCCGACGAAGCGTGCCTGCAAGAGCGCTCGATCGCCCTTGATCGTCAGTACCCAGGGCGTGCCTTCCGCTGCGGCAAGCGGCGCCGGAAAGTCCGGATCGGTGCGGCAGAGAAAGCTTGCGCCCCCGTCGAGCGTGCGCTCGATCTCGGCTTCGATCTGGTCGAGCGGTGCCAGCCTGACGGTGCCGGTGCCGAGCTCCAGGACGGCTTCGAGCGCGGCTTCGGGCGTTTTGTGCCGGGCCATCAGCCGGTTGATCTCGATGGGTCCAAGCCCCCGCGTGCGCGCGAGGCGGAGGAGCGCTGTGAGGGTCGCGGGCGCGGTCATCGTCGGGATGCGGCGCCCAGCCTGTTTTCCCTCCCGGCCAGGAGCCGGCGGATGTTGGCGGCGTGTCGGACGACGACGACGAGCGCGATGAGGGCGAACAGCTCCACATACTGGTGGTAGGCGAATGCGTAGGCCGCGGCTGGTGCTGTCGCGGCGGCGGTGAGCGAGCCTAGGGATACGTAGCGCGACAGCCAGACGACGATGGCGAAGGCCGCGAGCGCCGCGAGCGCGACCGGCCAGGCGAGGGCGAAGAGCACGCCCGCGGCGGTCGCCACCGCCTTGCCGCCACGAAAGCCGATATAGACCGACCAGCAATGGCCGACGACGGCGCCGAGTGCCGTCATCTTGGCCATGTCCGGTCCGAACCAGTGCATGACGAGCAGCACGGGCAGCGCGCCTTTCAGCGCGTCGAGCACGAGGACCGCGATCGCCAGACCCTTGCGGCCGGTGCGCAGCACGTTCGTCGCGCCGGTGCTGCCCGAGCCGATCTTGGCGAGGTCGCCCGCGCCGGCGAGCTTGACGAGGAGCGGGCCGAAGGGAATGGCGCCGACGAGATAGCCGCCCACCGCCGCCGCCACGAGCGGCCACCAGTAGGCGGGACCGCCGAGCGGATCGATCACGCGGGGTCCCCTTCACGGAAGACGACGCGCCCGTCGACCATGGTCATGCGCACGCCGCCCTGGACGAGACGACCCTCGAAGGGCGTGTTCTTGGCGAGGCTCCGGAGCGCGCTGTCCTTGATCTTCCAGGGCCGATCCGGATCGAACAGCACGAGGTCGGCTGCTGCGCCCGGCGCGAGCCGTCCGGCGTTGAGCCCAAGGATGTGCGCGGGGCGTAGCGTCAGCCGCTCGATCAGCTCAAGCAAGGAGAGCGTACCTTCGTGCACGAGCGCCAGGCACACCGGCAGCATGGTCTCGACGCCGATGGCGCCGAAGGCGGCTTGCGCAAAGGGCAGCCGCTTCTCGTCCTGGTCCTGCGGCCGGTGGTCGGACGCGACCGCATCAAGTGTGCCATCGGCGAGCCCATCGACCAGCGCCTGGCGGTCCCGTTCGCGCCGGAGCGGCGGGCGGATCTTGGCGAAGGTGCGGTACCCCTCGACCTCGAGTTCGTTGAGCAGCAGGTGTTGAGGGCTGACGTCGGCGGTAACCGGCAGGCCCGCGGCCTTGGCCCGGCGGATCGCCTCGACGCCTTCCTCGGTCGAGATCTGGGCGGCGTGATAGCGTGCGCCCGTCAACGCGACGAGGCGCAGATCGCGCTCGAGCATGATGATCTCGGCAGCATTGGGGATGCCTGCGAGGCCGAGCCGGGTCGCGATCGCGCCTTCGTTCATGACGCCGTCCGGCGCGAGGCTCAGGTCTTCCGGACGCTGGATCACCGGCTGGCCGAGCATCGCCGCATAGGCGAGCCCGCGGCGCATCACCTGGCTATCCATCACCGGCTTCGGCCCGTCGGTGAAGCCGACCGTACCCGCCTCCGCCAATAGCCCCAGCTCGGCGATCTGCCGGCCCTCGAGCCCGCGGGTGAAGGCGCCGAGCGCGTAGACCTTGACGCCGCGCGCGCGGCGCGCTCGCCGCTCCACATATTCGACCATCGCCGGGTCGTCGACCACGGGATCCGTGTCCGGCAAGAGCGCCAACGAGGTCACACCGCCGGCGAGTGCTGCTGCCGAGCCGCTGTCGAAGGTCTCCTTCTCCTCCTCGCCGGGCTCGCCGAAATGAACGCGCATGTCGACCAAACCCGGTGCCAGGCAGGCGCCCGCGGCGTCGATGATCTGGGTTCCCTCGGGCAGCGCCGCCCCGCCGACGGACGGGCCCACGTCGGCGATCACGCCGTCCCGGATCAGAAGCCCGCCCGGCTCGTCCAGACGGCGCGCAGGATCGAGGAGCCGTGCGTTAAGGATCGCAGTGGCGGAGCCACTCACGAGTGAGGCTCGTTCGGTCGTGCGTCGAGTATCGACGCTTCCCACGCCTTGTATGTCTCGCCGCTTCCCTCACGTTTCCAAGCAGTCGTGCCGTTGGTTGGCCGGCCATTCACCACCGCCGCTGCCGCGCTGGGGCTGCGGAAGGCGTAGTTTTTTGTAAAGACACAATTGGCGCCGTCTTCACGGAGCACGCCCGTGTGGCGCAATTCCTGGTGGAGCCTCCCATAACTGGTGTCAGCGCTACCCTTGCCATCCCAATTCAACCTTGCCGAAGACCCGGTGTCGACGATGAACTCACCGTCAATGAGTGTAGCGGTAGCGTGGAGCCCTCGCTTTCGGTTATCTAGCTCAAATCGCGGTGCCTGGGCGCGTTCGGCATCGGGTGATTGCAAGCTTGCAGGTTTCGAATCGTCGATGAAAATGTCAACTCGCAGTGCTGGCAACACCATCTGGAGGTAGTCCAAGAAGGACTCCATATTGGCTTCATCAGCTTCAGATAAGCTAGAACGTTGTGGATTGTTTCCATTTTCCAACGAAACCCGGCCGATCTGCCGAGCCAGTTCAATTAGTCGAGATTCAAGATATTTGATATGCGCTCGATGTAGATTGTTGGCAGTTGTGGTAATGAAAATAACCTTTGTCCACCAATCTTTGCGCTGGTCGTGATTTCGGATCCGATCGCCAATATTTTCGCTCTCTCCTATATATGCAAAAGATACGCCATCTTTGTCGCCAAGCAGCAGATATACTCCGGTGTATTGTGCTTCTTTGCGTCTTAGTGCTTGCGCGATCTGTAGTCGTGGCGTCATCAACAAATGTCCGGTCCAATTAAATACCTCCGCAGTCTGCATGCCTTCTGGTTTGCCGTCGACGAAATAGAGCTGCAATGATCGACCCAAGGCATTTGCGCTCATGCCGCCTCCCGCAGCTCGCGGGTGAGCGCTTCGAGGACCGCCATGCGCACGGCGACGCCGAGCTCGACCTGGTCCAGGATGGCGCTGCGCTCGATGTCGTCAGCGAGGGTCCCGTCGATCTCGACGCCGCGGTTCATCGGCCCAGGGTGCATGACGAGCGCGTCGGGCTTCGCACGGGCGAGCTTCTCGCGGGTCAGGCCGTAGCGATGGAAGTACTCGCGGACGCTCGGCAGGAAGCTCCCTTCCATTCGCTCGAGCTGGAGCCGCAAGACCATCACGATGTCGACGCCGTCGAGCCCATCTGCCATGTCGTGCGCGACCTCGACGCCGTAGAGGGCCACGTCCGTGGGTACCAGCGTCGGCGGTGCCACCAGGCGCACTCGAGCCCCCATCGCGGCCAGCAGCAGAATGTTCGACCGCGCGACGCGCGAATGCATCACGTCGCCACAGATGGCGACGACGAGGCCCTCGAGCCGCCCGGTGCGACGGCGGATCGTGAGCGCGTCGACGAGCGCTTGCGTGGGGTGCTCATGCCGGCCGTCGCCCGCGTTGATGACCGCGCATTCGACATGGCGAGCGAGAAGCGCCACGGCGCCCGAATGCTCGTGCCGCACGACCAGCACGTCCGGGTGCATGGCGTTGAGCGTCACCGCCGTGTCGATCAGCGTCTCGCCCTTCTGCATCGCCGACGTACGGACGGCCATGTTGACGACGTCAGCCGAGAGCCGCTTGCCGGCGAGCTCGAAGCTGGTCTGGGTGCGTGTGGAAGGCTCGAAGAACAGGTTGATCTGCGTGAGCCCGCGCAGTAGCGGCCGCTTCTTCTCCGGCTGACGGTTTAGCTCGACATAGCCGTCCGCGAGGTCGAGCAACTCTTGAATGGCCCAGGGCTTCAAGGTCTCGATACCGAGCAGATGACGCTCCGAGAAGCGAAGGTCGGCAGCGGCGCGCATGACGGCCATCATGGCTCGAGCCCCCGCGGCGCACAATCGTCGACACTCACGCGAACCAATGGCAGGCGCGGCACCATTGGCCGGCGGTTGAGGGCGGCAAGGAACGCTGCCCCCTGCGCCCAGAGTGCCGCATCTTCGAGCTGGAACGTCGCCTGGTTCCGGGTCTCGAGCTCCGCCGCCAAGGCTGGCGTATCGTGCCAGTCGCCAGCAACGATCACCGGCCCCCGATGGCCGACGCCAGCCAGCAGCCGGGCGGTCATCGCGGCATCGGCAACGCCACGGACCTCCAGCAGCGGCCGGCGGTCCAGGCTCAGCACCGTTCGCCAAGGTCCGTCGACGGCGGCCGTGCCAGGCACGAGCAGCAGGCGCTCATCGGCCAGCAGCAGCGCAGCGGCATCGAGGCTCGCGGCCAATAGCAGGCCATGCGCTGCGGCGTGATCGCTGCTGCCCACCAGCACCGGTGTGGTTGGTTGGAGGTCGGCCCGTCCCGCTACCTCGGGTGCCAGGCGGCCCAGCAGACGATGTGGCTCGCGGATGGCCGCCATGAGCTTGGCGAAGCCTTGTTCGCGCGCGAAGCGTGAGGGCCGGCAGCTCGGCACCTCGACGAGCTGGCCGCCGTCGGCGAGGCTCGATCCTTCGGTCGCGAGCCCGCCGCCGGTGAGGCAATAGCCCCAATAGGCGGCGTGCGACAGGAGCCGCTCGGCCCGGGCGAAGGCGTCGGGAAAGGCGGCTTGCTGCCAGAAGAGCTGGAGCGCGAGGCTCGTTCCCCGCTCGGGCGTGGTCATGCCCACCAGCTCGGCGCTCGGCGCTGCAGCCGCGAAGGCATCGCGGACCTCTGCCGGCGGCTCAGCCTTCGGATGCATCAGCGGCAACACCAGCCCCGCCGTATTTACGAGCGCGGCGGTTCCACCGAACGCGGTCGGCACGACGGCTTCGACCTGGAAGGTCTCGGCGAAGTCTTGCAGCACGGCCACCATCCAGCGCCAGGCGTGGTGATGGTCGAGGGCTGGGTAGGGCGCTTGGGGTAGCGCCGCCATGGGCGCATCGCGCCGGCTCCGGACACGCAGATCCCGGTCGACGGTGGCGGCCGTGAGCCGCTCCTGACCAATGCGTAGGACGGCAGTCACTGGTGTCTTCGGGGGTGGCATGGCAGCTAGAACTCGCCGCGCGCCAAGCGTCTGACCTCGATCTTCTGTGCCTCGAGCGCGTCGGTGAGCTGGCCGGCATGGCGGGCGTCGCGCGTCTCGACCGTGACCTCGATCTCGGTGCGCTTGACCGACAGGCCCGAGAACTCGCGGCGATGCCGCACGTCCACGATGTTGCCGCCCGAAGAGGCGACGACCGCGGTGATCCGCGCGAGCGAGCCCGGCGCGTCCGGCACGGCAAGCACCAGGCGCACGAGCCGGTCCGAGGTCACGAGGCCGCGGAGGATCACGGCCGAGAGCAGCCGCGGATCGATGTTGCCGCCGCAGAGCACGAGCCCCACCTGCTGCTCGCGGAAGCGCTCGGGGGCTGTCGTCAGGGCGGCGAGCCCGGCAGCGCCGGCCCCTTCGACGACGCTCTTCTCGATCTCGAGGAGCTGGAGGATCGCCGCCTCGATCGCGGTCTCCTCGACGAGGATCAGGTCGTCGACCAGCGCGTCGATGATGGGGAGCGTCAGCGCACCTGGCCGCTTCACGGCGATGCCGTCGGCGATCGTCGGGCCGCCTACAGGTGGTTCGAGGCCGTCTCGGAGGTGCTGCACTGAGGGATAGAGCGCTGCCTCGACGCCGAACACGCGAATGTCCGGCTTCAGTGCCTTGGCGGCGGTTGCGATGCCGGCGATGAGGCCGCCGCCGCCGATCGGCACGACGAGGGCATCGAGGTCAGGGAAGTCCTCGAGCATCTCGAGCGCGATCGTGCCCTGACCGGCGATGACACGCGCGTTGTCGAAGGGATGGACCAGCGTCAGGCCGTCCGATTCAGCCAGGGCGCGGGCGTGGGCCATGCTCTCATCGACGCTGTTGCCTTCGAGACGAATGGCGGCACCCAGGCGCTCGGTGCCCGCCACCTTCACGAATGGCGTTTGGCGCGGCATTACGATCGTTGCGGCGATGCCCAGCTCGCGCGCGTGGTGCGCCACGGCTTGCGCGTGGTTGCCGGCAGACGCCGCGACCACCCCGCGGGCGCGCTGTTCGGCGTCGAGCTGCAACATGCAGTTGCAGGCACCGCGGTCCTTAAAGGACGCGGTGTACTGCAGGTTTTCGAACTTGCAGACGATGGTGCAGCCGTGGATGCCCGAGAGCGTTTGCGAGACGACACAGGGCGTCCGAATCACGCGGCCCTCGATGCGCTCGGCCGCCGCGCGGATGTCGGCAAGGCTGACCGCGGGGTCGCTCACGGGAAGAGGGCCGTCGCCCCGAGCCCCGCGGTCTCGTCGAAGCCCAAGACGACGTTGAGGTCCTGCACGGCCTGGCCGGCAGCGCCCTTCATGAGGTTGTCGATGACCGCGACGATGATCGCGTGGCCGTGCCGGCGGTCGGCGTGGACCGAGATGATGCAGCGGTTGGTGCCGCGTACCTCGTGGGTGCCCGCGGCCACGCCATCGGTGCGCACCCGGACGAAGGGCTCGTCCGCATAGTGCTCGCCGAGGATCTGCTCGAGGTCGCCGCGGTCGGAGCCGGGCTTCTCGCGAACGTAGATCGTCGACAAGAGGCCACGGCTCATCGGCACCAGATGCGGCGTGAAGCTCACCCGGACCGGTTCGCCTGCGGCCTCGGAGAGGCCCTGCTCGATCTCCGGAATGTGGCGGTGGGTGCCGATCGCATAGCTCTGGAAGCCCTCCAGCAGCTCAGCGAGCAGCAGATGCTCTTTGAGCGAGCGCCCCGCACCGCTCGCGCCCGACTTCGCGTCGATGATGATGCCGTCGTCCTCGATCGCCTGGGCGGCGAGCAGCGGCTTGAGGGCTAGCTGCGGACCCGTCGGATAGCAGCCCGGCACAGCCACGAGCCGCGTCTGGCGGAGCGCATCGCGCGCATGCTCGGTGAGGCCGTAGACAGCTTCGGCCTGCAGTTCCAAGGCACCATGTGGGCGGCCATAGGCGTGTTCATAGACCGCCGGGTCCTTGAGCCGGAAGTCGGCCGAGAGGTCGATCACCTTGAGATGCCCGGGCAGCGCCTTCACGACCTCCTGCGTCGTCGCGTGCGGCAGGCAGCAGAAGACCGCGTCCACGTCGTCGAACGGCACGTCGCCGATCTTGATGAGGGCCGGAAGGCCGGCATCTCCCAAATGCGGAAAGACATCGCCCATCCGCTTGCCGGCGTGGCGATCGGCCGTGATGTGGCGGACGTCCAGATTGGGGTGGCCGAGCGCCAGGCGCAGCGTCTCGGCCCCGGTGTAGCCGCTGCCACCCAGAACGGCGATTCGCGCCTTGGTTTCCATCGTCGGCCCCTTCGCTTGCGCTACCGCATGGCTTAAAGCCGAGACGCGCAACGAGGCAAGCCCGGTGCCGGGCTGAGCGGTGGGAGCGGCGAGGATGCGGGTGCTGTTGGTCGGATCGGGCGGGCGGGAGCATGCGCTCGCCTGGAGCCTAGACGCGTCGCCAATGGTCGACGCGCTCTATGCGGCACCCGGCAATCCGGGTATCGCCCAGCACGCCACCTGCGTCGCGATCCCAGCCGCCGATGTCGAGGCCCTGGCCGCCTGGAGCGCCGCCAACGCCATCGACCTCGTCGTCGTCGGACCCGAAGCACCCTTGGCGCTGGGACTCGTCGATGCGCTTGCCGCGCGCGGCATCAAGGCGTTCGGGCCGACGCAGGCCGCAGCACGGCTCGAGACGTCCAAGGCCTTCGCCAAGGCTTTCTGCACGCGCCACGGCATCCCAACCGCCGACTTCGCCGTCTTTGCCGAGGCGACGCCGGCGCATGCGTACGTCGATGCCAAGGGCGCGCCGATCGTCATCAAGGCCGATGGGCTCGCCGCCGGCAAAGGGGTCGTTGTGGCCATGACCGACGCGGACGCGCACGCGGCGATCGACAGTGCTTTCGCCGGGGCGTTCGGCGCCGCCGGTGAGACGCTCGTTGTGGAGGAGTTCCTGGAGGGTGAGGAGGCGAGCCTCTTCGCGCTTTCGGACGGCACCCACGCGCTTGAGATCGGCACCGCGCAGGACCACAAACGGCTCCTCGATGGCGATCACGGCCCCAATACCGGGGGCATGGGCGCCTACAGCCCGGCGCCGCAACTCACCGACGCGCTCAAGGCGCAGGTGATGGACGAGATCGTGCGGCCGACGCTCGCCGGCATGGCGGCCGAGGGTACGCCGTTCCAGGGCTTTCTCTATTGCGGGCTGATGCTGACCGACGCCGGGCCGAAGCTGATCGAGTACAATGTGCGGTTCGGTGATCCGGAGGCGCAAGTCGTGCTGCCGCGCCTGATGACAGATCTCGGCCAGCTCTTGCTGGGCGCCGTCGACGGCGTGCTCGCGCGCATGGATCTGCGCTGGTACCCCGAAGCCTGCCTTGGGGTTGTTCTCGCGAACGCCGGCTACCCTGAACAACCCCGGACCGGCGACGCCATCGAGGGCCTCGTTGCCTTCGCCGATGCGGATGACGTCTTGGTCTTCCACGCCGGAACCCAGGCCGACGGCGAGCGGATCGCGGCGAGCGGCGGTCGCGTGCTGTGCGTGGCCGGGCGCGGGGTCGATCTACGAGCCGCGCACACTCGCGCCTACGGAGCGGTCGAACGTATCACCTGGCCCAGCCGCATCTATCGGAGTGACATCGGTAGCCGGGCGCTGCGCTGAGGCCGTTTCATGCGTCGCGAGCGCCGCGCGGCGGCCCACCTAAGGACGCCATGCGAAGCGTTGCGGTCAGTTGCGCGTCGCCTATGCTGCAGCACGCCTAAAGCCGTCTGCATATCTTGGGAGCGCATGATCCATGACTCATCCTACGCCCACGCTCGCCAATCGCGTCGCGGAGAGCTCACTCCTCACGCAGCTGGCGCTCGTTCTCACCGGCTCGCTGCTCCTCTGGGCATCGGCTAAGGTCCACGTGCCGTTCTGGCCGGTCCCGATGACGCTGCAGACGGGCGTCGTGCTGCTCCTCGCGATGGGCCTCGGCCGCAAGCTCGCCATCGCCACGATTGTCCTCTACCTGGCGCAGGGTGCCATGGGCCTCCCGGTCTTCTCGGGCACGCCCGAACGCGGCATCGGCATCGCCTACATGATGGGCCCGACCGGCGGCTACATGCTCGGCTGGCTCTTGGCTGCGGCTTTCCTCGGCTGGGTCGCCGAGCGCACACGCCACGTGCTGCCGCTGCTGGGTGCGGCGGTCGTCGCCATTGGCCTCAACTATGCGCCGGGCCTCGCCTGGCTCTCGGTCTTCACCGGCTGGCAGGAAGTGATCGCCTTGGGCGCTGCGCCGTTCATCCTGGGCGATCTTGTCAAGGCCGGCCTTGCCGTGGCCATTGTTCTGGGCCTCACCAGGGTGGTCAGCCGGCAGGCTTGAGCCCGCTCGTCAGGGCCACGCCCGAGACGGTCGAGGAGGCTGCCCGCATCCTTCGCGCGGGCGGCCTCGTCGCGTTTCCGACGGAAACGGTCTACGGGCTGGGTGCGGTTGCCACCAACGATGCGGCGGTTGCGCGGCTCTTCGCCGCCAAGGGCCGACCCGCGCACAACCCCTTGATCGTTCACGTCGCCGACGCCGCAGGCGCGCGCCCGCTGGCACGCTGGAACGAGCGCGCGGACGCGCTTGCGGAGGCGTTCTGGCCTGGGCCCCTCACGCTGGTCCTGCCGCAAGCTTCCGGAAGCCCCATCAGCCCGCTCGTGACCGCCGGGCTCGGCACCATCGCGGTGCGTGCACCCGCGGCGCCGACCGCGCAGGCCCTATTGGACGCCACGCTCCTCCCGATCGCAGCCCCCAGCGCCAACCGGTCCGGGTGCGTCAGCCCGACGACCGCCGCCCACGTCGCCGCGGAGCTGGGTGAGGCCGTGGACCTGACCCTCGACGCAGGGGCTTGCGCGGTCGGCGTCGAGAGCACGGTGATCGATCTGTCCGACGCGGCGCCGCGGCTGCTGCGCCCGGGCGGTGTCACGCGTGCGCAGGTCGAAGCGATCGTTGGCCCGTTGGGGGCGGGCGCGCCCGGCAAGATCATGGCGCCGGGCCAGTTGGCCAGCCACTACGCGCCGACCCGGCCGGTGCGCCTTGATGCGAAGGCACCGGTTGCGGGCGAGGCGTACCTGGCGTTCGGGCCCGAGCCCGACGCGCAAGGTCCGCTCTTGAACCTCAGCGCGTCTGGCGATCTCGGCGAGGCGGCGCACAACCTCTTCGCCATGTTGCGCGCGCTCGACCGCGCAGACGTCACAGCGATCGCCGTGGCGCCGATCCCTGACGAGAGCCTGGGCGAAGCGCTGAACGATCGGTTGCGGCGGGCGGCAGCCATCGAGTGAATCGGTCGACTGACCGCTGCCGCCATGCGCGTCAGCTCGAGCGGCGTTGCCATTCCTTCATGGCCGGTTGCCGGATTACGCGCAGATGTGGCACGTCTGCTGGATATGGTGTGCTGCTTTGTTGTGAATGCCGATGCTCTTCCGCCTGCTGCTTGCCGCCACTGCGACCGCTGGCGCCGTGACCAACGTTGCGGCGCTCGAGCCGACCTTGAGCAATCGTAGCGTCGAGACCGCGTGTGCGGAGGTCGACAATGTCGATTTCCGGCTGATGGCCAGCGGTCAGGTCGCTTTCACGATTGAGGCGAGCCATCCAGAGTACGTGGATGAGATCACCGTCGATCAGACGGCTCCCGTCTGGGACGGCTGCGAGGGCTTCGACGCGAGCGATCCGGTTTACCCGGCCGAGCCTGGTGTGTTTCCGCTCTATGAGGACGAGACGTGGATGCTGGAGGGCGTGCGCGAGCCGCAGTTCTGGCGCCCACCGAACGTGCCGGTGGAGGTCGACGGCGAGATCTTCGAGGAGCTGCACTATTTCCGGCTCTATAGGCAGCGTCCCGGCGACGTGCCGATCGAGGTGCTCGTGCTCTACCCACCCGATGGCTATTGGCGTCCGAAGCCGCTGCCACCGCCAGATTTCATACGGGAGGAGACCGCCTATGGCAGCTCCTTCATCGTCGGTCCGATCACCGAAGATCAGCGGCCGTTCGTGGATATCGAGCACGTGACCTTCGTGCCCGAGGCTGGTCGCTTCGACCTCCGCTTCGTTGGCGGCAGCACCGGTACGCTGGCGGTTGCGAATGTCGACCAGGAGGTGATCACCCTCGATGTACGGCTCGAGCTGGGCGAGGAGGAACGCGAGGTTGCGGCGGTGCGGTCGATGTTCGTGACCTCGACCATGGCCGACACGGCGTTCGTCCGGTGGTTGGACGTCGAGGGCGTGGGCGCTCAGCGAACGGTCATGGAGGCGCCTGACGAAACGGTAAGCGAGGTCGCCTTCGTCCGGCTGCGGCCGTCGCAGCACAACACCAGCGCGCCGAACCTCCGGTTCTGGGATTTTCGTCCACTCGAAGAGTAATCGGCGGCTAGGTCAAGGCCCGTATTGCCGGGCCCATGCGACGGCTGGCTGCTCGCCGTGTCGAAGATCACTTCGCGATTCGGCACAATATGCGATCCTAGTGGTTGATCTGCGGTGCCGATGATTCGCTCGGAATTCGCCCTTACTGTGCGCGCATTGCTCAGGAGCGCTTCGCATGGGCCTCGAATTCGTCGTCATCTTGCGGCGTGTTGCGCTCGCTCTTGCTCTCGCGGTTACCGCACAGGTCGCCAAGGCTGCTAGCGGCGACTGCCCGGCTTCGGGTGTGGTCGTGCGCATCGAGGGGCAGGGTAGTCACGCGGCGATCTGCCGTGGTGCCGAGGTTGCGGTCACCTTCTTTCGCCGTTGTGGTCTCGAGAACGCGCCGGACGTCGAGGTACGGATCGAACCCGAACTGCAGCCCGTGCTGGGCGCGCCGGCCTTCGCGCTCTATGATGCTCCACGGGCGCTCATCCTCATCGCTGACAAGGCAGCCTCGCGCCGGGCATTCCACCGCCAGCCGCGCTTTCGCGGACTGGCATTCGGTGAACTCTACGCGAGCCTCATCGCCCACGAGACGGCGCATCGCCTGATCGCCCAGCGCATGTCCCCGGTGCCTTTGGGCTTGCTCGAGCACGAGTATATCGCCGGCGTGGTCCAACTCGCCTCGCTGTCACCCACCACGCGCCACGTGCTGTCCCAACGCATGAACTTGCGCTCGACGCTGACGACGGACGACTTCTCCTCAACATATTACTACCTGAACCCGCTCGCCTTCGCTGTGCAGGCTCACCGACACTATCACGCGTTGGTGGACGGCTGCGGCTTTCTGCGCGACATCGTCGACGGCAGGTTCGCGTTCCCCGACCCGGCGGGATGACGGGCTCAGCAGGTGCCGCGCTGGGCATGGTCGGCGGACCTTCGCGCACGATCTCTTGACCTCGTCGGCCGCCCTTGCATCGGTGCGCCGCGTCGGCTGTAGCGGCATCGCGCCGCCGACCTGAGGAGCGGAAGATGACCAAGACGGGAAGGTGCCTCTGCGGCGCGGTGTGTTTCGCCTACGACGAGCCCCGGAATTGGTGCGTGCACTGTCACTGCGAAAGTTGTCGCCGGCAGACGTCATCGCCCTTTACCACGTTCGTCGGTGTCGCCGACGGCCGTTGGCGATGGACCGGCGCCGAGCCACGGCTCTTCCAATCGAGCCCCGGCGTAAGGCGCTATTTCTGCCCGACCTGCGGCGCGCCAGTGGCTTATGGCTCTGATCGCCATGTGGGCGAACTCCACTTCTATGCGAGCCTGCTCGACGACCAGACGGGCCTTGCGCCCGAGGGTCACGTGCATTGGGAAGAGCGCGTTCCGTGGGTGGAGCCCGCCGACGACCTGCCGCGCCGCGAGGGCTGAGCACCTTCGTTTGGCGCCTCGGGGAGGACCGGTCCGGCGCCTACCAAAGCGCGTCTCCTCTCGGGTGTGACGGGAGCAGGACCCTGGCGTGGAACCGCGTCCGGCCGCGTGTCCGTTGCGTCGCTCGGCCGCAAGGCGAGATGGCAGCGCCCGTGCGCAGCTTCCTGGACCGCCGAGCCCTGGCTCTCGCGGCGGACCTTGCCGGCAGAGCCGGCGTGCGCTCCCGGCTTCCCAGCCGCCCGCGTTCTGCTTAGAGGGAGTGGTGGAGCGGATTAGGCGAAGGAACCGAGAGATGCGGGTTTCATTGTGGGCGCTGGCGTTGACGCTGGGCGCGGGCGTCGCCCAGGCGCAGGACTTTACGCCGGCGATCATCTTCGACATGGGCGGCAAGTTCGACAAGTCGTTCAACGAAGCGGCCTACACGGGCGCCGAGCGCTTCAGAGAAGAAACCGGCATCGACTATCTCGAGTTCGAGATCACCAATGAGGCGCAGCGCGAGCAGGCCTTGACGCGGATGGCTACCCGCGGCGACGCGGACGTCGTCGTGGGCGTCGGCTTCGCCTTCACCAGCGCCATGGAAGAGATCGCGCCCGAGCATCCGGACGTGCGTTTCGTCGTGATCGACAGTGTGGTCGAGCAACCGAACGTTCGCTCGGTGGTGTTCAAGGAGCACGAGGCGAGCTTCCTCGTCGGCATGGCCGCGGCGATGGCATCCGAGACCGGCACCGTCGGCTTTGTCGGCGGCATGGACATCCCGCTCATCCGCAATTTCCTCCACGGCTACGAGCAGGGCGTGCACTACGTGGACCCGGAGATCGAGATCCTCGCCAACATGACCGGCGACACGCCCGCCGCCTGGAACGACCCCACCAAGGGCGCCGAGCTTGCCCAGAGCCAATTCGACCGGGGCGCCGACGTGGTCTACCACGCGGCGGGTGGCACCGGCTTGGGCGTGCTGCAGGCGGCTGCTGACAACGACATGCTGGGGATCGGCGTCGACAGCAACCAGAACCACCTCCACCCCGGGCACGTGCTGACCTCGATGCTCAAGCGGGTCGATGTCGCCGTCTACGACGCCTTCATGGACGCCAAGAACGGCGAGCTGGAGGGCGGATTGTCGAGCCTTGGCCTTGCCGACGACGGCGTTGGCTACGCCGTCGACGAGCACAATGAAGCGCTGATGACGGACGAGATGGTCGAGCAGATCGAGGCGGCCAAGGCCGAGATCATCGCCGGTGATCTCATCGTCGAGGATTACTACTCGACGCAGAACTAGCGCCGTTCGCGTTCACGTGCGGCCGGCGCCGCCCACGCGCAAGCGCGTCCGCTCAGTGCGATTGTGCGCTCGTGGGTGGCAGGCCGGTGGCGTGGCTGGTTCCAGCTAGATGGCCACAGATCCACCCTTCGAGCTGGAGGAAGGGGCCGCGCCGCCGGCGATCCTTCTGAGCGGCATCGACAAGCGGTTCGGTGCCGTCCACGCCAATCGCGCTATCGACCTCGAGGTCGCTGCCGGGACCATTCACGGCATTGTCGGTGAGAACGGCGCCGGCAAGTCGACCCTGATGAACATCCTCTACGGCTACTACCGGGCCGATGCGGGCGAGATCAGCGTGCATGGTCTGCAAGTCACCATCCGCCGCCCGGAGGATGCGATCGCCGCCGGGATCGGCATGGTGCACCAGCATTTCATGCTCGTGGAGCCGTTCACCGTCCTCGAGAACCTGCTGCTCGGCGCCGAAGGCGGCTTCAGGCTCGCCGGCGGCAAGGAGCGCGCGCGCGCCGAGCTCGAACGGTTGGAGCGCGACTACCGGCTGGACATCGATCTCGATGCGGTGGTGGCCGATCTTCCGGTCGGCCTGCAGCAGCGGGTCGAGATCCTGAAAGCGCTTTTTCGCGGTTGCGACGTCCTGATCCTCGACGAGCCGACGGGGGTTCTGACGCCCCAGGAGGCCGAAGACCTGTTCCGCATCCTCGCGGATCTGAAGGCGCAGGGTCGCACGATCATCCTCATCACCCACAAGCTCAAGGAGATCATGGCGGCGACCGACAACGTCTCCGTCATGCGGCAGGGGGCGATGGTGGCGCACCGCGCGACGCGCGCCACGTCGACGACCGAGCTGGCTGAGCTGATGGTCGGCCGCAAGGTTCTCCTGCGCGTCGAGAAGGGGGTGGCGACACCCAGCCAGGTGGTGCTCGACGTCGACGACGTATCGATCGTCGACCGTCAGGGCACGGAGCGCGTGCATCAGGTTAGCCTGCAGGTCCGCGCGGGCGAGATCGTCGGCATCGCCGGCGTCACCGGAAACGGCCAGACGGAGCTTCTGGAGGCCATCGCCGGCCTCCGACCGGTGCGCAGCGGCACGATCCGCATCGACGGCCAGCTCGTTGCCTCATCGCACCGCCCGCAGGCGCTCGGGCACGTGCCGGAGGATCGCTTGCGTATGGGGCTCGTTCGCAGCTTTCCGGCTTGGGAGAATGCCATTCTCGGCCATCAAGCGAACGCGGCCTACGGCCATGGCGCCTTCCTCGACCGCGGCGCGATCCTGGAAGTCTGCCGGCGTTGGATGCGCGGGTACGACGTGCGGCCGTCAGACCCGGAGCTGCAGGCCGTTTCGTTCTCCGGCGGCAACCAGCAGAAGCAGGTCGTGGCGCGCGAGCTTGAGCATGGGCCCGAGCTGATCCTCGTCGGCCAGCCGACACGGGGCGTCGACATCGGTGCCATCGAGTTCATCCACAAGCAGATCGTAGCCATGCGCGACGCCGGCAAGGCGGTGCTGATCGTTTCCGTCGAGCTCGACGAGATCATGGCGCTCGCGGACCGCATCCTTGTGATGTGCGCCGGTCGCATCTCCGGTGAGATGCCCGCTGCGGAAGCGGACGAGCGGCGCCTGGGGCTGTTGATGGCGGGCGTCACGGAGGCGGCGGCGGAATGACGCTGGCCGCTGGGTCAGCCTGACGCCGAGGCGCTGCTATCTGCCCAGAAATCGGTCAAAGTAGCCACAGCTCTGCTCGTTATAGCGGCGGCTGCTGCAACGCCGAGCGCGCAGCTCGCCCGCTACGCGAGCATCGATGCGTTGCTGGCATGGCTGGCATGTGCTTTGCTCACCCCTTGTCCAGAAGTCGCGACGGGTCGGGACGACCGGCCAACGTCGTTCGAGAGGGAGAACGCATTCATGCGACCACATACGCTTCTGTTCACGGCCGCTGCCGCAGTGGCCTCGCTGGGCTTCGCGGGCGCTGCCACCGCGCAGGAGACCTTGGCGCAGGTCAAGGAGCGCGGCCATCTGAACTGCCAGGTCGGGTTGCCGACGCCGGGGTTCTACGGCCTGTCCGACGACGGCACCTGGTCGGGCATCGACGTTGACATCTGCCGAGCCGTGTCCGCCGCCATCTTCGGTGACCCCGACCAGATCGAGTATCAGTCGGTGACGTCTGCCGTGCGCTTCACGTCGCTCGCCAACGGCGAGAGCGACATGCTGAGCCGCACGACCACCTGGACGGCGGTGCGCGACACGCAGCTCGGCTTGGAGTTCACCGGCGTCAACTTCTACGACGGCCAGGGTTTCCTCGTGCCTGTCGACAGCGGCATCACGTCGGTGATGGAACTCGACGGTGCCACGGTCTGCGTGCTCACCGGCACCACCACCGAACTGAACCTCGCCGACTTCTTCCGCGCCAACGGGATGGAGTTCGAGCCCGTCACCAACGAGAACGTCAACGTCATCGTCGAGCAGTATTTGGGTGGTGGCTGTGACGCCTATACCAACGACAAGTCGGGCCTCGCCGCTCGTCGCTCGGCATTTCCGGATCCCTCGGCGCACGTGATCTTGCCGGAGACGATCTCGAAGGAGCCCCTGGGCCCTGTCGTCCGGCAGGGCGACCAGAACTGGGGCGACATCGTCCGTTGGACGCTCAACGGCATGATCGAGGCCGATGAACTCGGGATCACCTCGGAGAATGTCGACGAGATGATGAATTCCGACAACCCGACGGTCAAACGCATCCTAGGTGTCGAGGGTAACATTGGCGAAGGGCTTGGCCTGGACCCGGACTTCATGGTGTCGGTCCTCAAGAACGTCGGCAACTACGGCGAGATCTACGAGCGCAATGTCGGCGCGGATACAGCGATCGGCATCGCCCGCGACGGGACGCTCAACGCGCAGTGGACCGAGGGCGGCATTCTTTACGCGCCGCCGTTCCGGTGAGCGGCTGCTTCTGACGGCTTCGACAATCGCGTTCCCCCGATCGGTGCCGCGCGCATCGACCGGGGGGCGTGACCCTCTGCGCCGGAGGTAGGCGATGCTGGCTCTGCCCCGAAGCAGCCGCCGTGCGGGCGGACTGATCGGCTGGCTCAACAACGCCCACGTCCGCGCCATCCTCTATCAGGTGCTGACCGCGGCGGCGATCGTGCTGCTCGGCTGGTACCTGGTCCACAACACCGTCGCCAATCTCGACGCGCGTGGCATGTCGGTAGGCTTCGGTTTCCTCGACGCGTCAGCGGGGTTCGGCATCAGCTTCACGCTGATACCCTACCAAGAGGGCGACACCTACTCCCGCGTGTTCCTGGTGGGCATCGCCAACACGCTCTTGGTCGCGATCATCTCGATCATCCTGGCGACGGTGTTGGGCCTGATCATCGGTCTCGCCCGGCTCTCGGACAACTGGCTCATCCGCACGTTGTCGCGCACCTACATCGAAATCCTGCGCAACACGCCGCTCCTGTTGCAGATCATCGCCTGGTTCTTCGGCGTCTTCAATCTCCTGCCGCGGCCGCGTGACAGTTTGAGCTGGCTCGACGTCTTCGCGCTCAACAACCGTGGCTTCTACATGCCGGCGCCGCTGCCCGGTCCGGGCTTCGAGTTCGTCATCGCTGCCTTTGTGCTGGCGGTGGCCTTTGCCGTTGGCCTGAAGCGTTGGGCACATCGCCGACAGGACGCGACCGGACAGATCTTCCCAGCCTTGCCCGTCGGTTTCGCAGCCATCGTTTTTGTGCCGCTCGCGGTCTTCTGGGTGCTGGGCGCACCGTTGGCTTGGGAGATGCCGGAGCTTCGTGGCTTCAACTATCAAGGTGGCCTCAGCGTGCCGCCGAGCTTCTGTGCGCTCGTCGTGGCGCTCTCGGTCTACACCTCGTGCTTCATCGCGGAGAACGTCCGCTCGGGAATCCAGTCGGTCTCCAAGGGGCAGCACGAGGCTGCCGCGAGCTTGAACCTCAAGCCGTCCTGGACGATGCGGCTCATCATCCTGCCTCAGGCGCTTCGGGTAATCATCCCGCCGACGATCAGCCAGTACCTCAACGTCACGAAGAACAGCTCGCTCGCCATCGCCATCGGCTTTCCGGACCTCGTCAGTGTCTGGATGAACACGAGCCTCAACCAGTCTGGGCAGGCGATCCCGATCGTGGCCATGACCATGGCGTTCTACTGCGCCGCAAGCCTCACCGTGTCGCTGATCATGAACCAGTACAACCGCCGCGTGATGCTGAAGGAGCGCTGAGATGAGTGAGCCGGAACTCGTCTTCCGCCCGAAGCCAGCCCGACCGGCGCCGGCGGGCACGCTCGGCGTCATCGGCTGGGTGCGGCACAACCTGTTCTCGTCGCCGGCCAATGTGCTCTTGACCGTCTTGGGCGCCTACGCCGCCTATGTGGTGGTCTCGGCGGTGCTCGACTGGGCCGTGTTCAACGCCGTCTGGGAAGCGGACAGCCGTCGCGAGTGCCTCGACATGGTGGGGCGCTCCGGCGCCTGCTGGCCCGGCGTCGCCGCCTGGTTCTGGAATCTCATCTACGGCCTCTACCCCAAAGACGAGGTCTGGCGGATCAATCTCGGCTTCCTGGTGCTCGTCGCCTGGGTGGTGCCGCTCTGGTTGGAGCGCGTCCGGTCCAAGGTGGCGATCGGCCTCAGCGCTGTCCTCGTCTACCCGTTTCTCGCGAGCTATTTCTTCCTGGGCGGTGAGAAGGGGCTGATTTGGTCTCTGCTGATCGCGTTTTCGCTTCTCACCTTCGTCTGGGTGCTCGCAACGAGCGTCGTCGAGCGGCGGACCGGCCGCACGCTGGCGGAGACCCTGCTCGCGCGCGTCGGTGCCGCCGATGCCGACCCGGCGCACCAACGCCGCGTGCTCTTGTGGTCCGCCCTCGCGGCGTTGGTCGTGGCCTATGCGGTCGTCTGGCTCTGGCGACTACCCGAGACGCCTACCAACGACTGGGGCGGGCTCTTTCTCACGCTGGTGATCTCGGGCATCGGCATCACCTTCTCGCTGCCTGCGGGCGTGCTTCTGGCACTCGGCCGACGCTGCGATCTGCCGGTGATCAGCGTTTTCTGTACGGTCTTCATCGAGCTGTTCCGCTCGGTGCCGCTGATCACGATCCTCTTCATGTTCACGACGATGCTGCCGCTGTTCCTACCGGTGGGCGTCGAGGTTGACCTCTTGGTTCGGGCGATCGTCGCGGTCTGCCTGTTCGCGTCCGCCTACATGGCGGAGATCGTCCGGGGCGGCCTGCAGGCGATCCCGCGCGGCCAGTACGAGGCGGCGGCAGCGATGGGGCTCGGCTATTGGCGGTCGACCGCGCTGATCATCATGCCGCAGGCGCTCAAGATCATGATCCCCACGATCGTCGGCCAGTTCATCGGCCTCTTCAAGGACACGACGCTGGTCTCGATCATCGGCCTCTTCGATCTCTTGAACATGGCGCGCGCGGTGGGCGAGGACACGCGGTGGCTGGGCCTCTTCATCGAGCCCTTCTTCTTTGTGACGCTGCTCTACTTCGTCTTCTGCTTCGCCATGTCGCAATACAGCATCAGCCTCGAGCGCAAGCTCGATACCGGCCACCGCCGTTGAGGAGAGCTTGATGGAAGGCGAGACCCTGGACCAGGCGCCGGCCCACGTCGCTTCCGCGGCGTCGCAGGAGCGCATCATCGAGATGGCGGGCGTCAACAAGTGGTTCGGCCAGTTTCACGTCCTGAAGGACATCGACCTCACCGTCCGGCAACGCGAGCGCATCGTGATCTGCGGGCCCTCGGGCTCGGGCAAGTCGACGCTGATCCGCTGCATCAATCATCTGGAGCAGCACCAGGAAGGCCAGATCGTCGTCGACGGCAACGAGCTGAACGCCGACGTTCGCAACATCGACGCCATCCGCTCCGAGGTCGGCATGGTGTTTCAGCAGTTCAACCTGTTCCCGCACCTGACCGTCTTGGAGAACTGCACGCTGGCGCCGATTTGGGTGAAGAAGCTGCCCAAGGCCGAGGCCGAGGACATCGCCATGGGCCTCCTCGAGCGCGTGCGCATTCCCGAGCAGGCGCAGAAGTATCCCCTCCAGCTCTCGGGTGGTCAGCAGCAACGCGTCGCGATCGCGCGTGCTCTCTGCATGCGGCCGAAGATCATGCTGTTCGACGAGCCGACCTCGGCGCTCGACCCGGAGATGATCAAGGAGGTGCTCGACGTCATGGTCGAGCTCGCCCGTGAGGGCATGACCATGCTCGTCGTCACCCACGAGATGGGCTTCGCCCGCATGGTGGCCGACCGGGTGATCTTCATGGACCAGGGCGAGATCGTCGAGCAGGCCGACCCCGAAACCTTCTTCAACCACCCGCAATACGACAGGACCAAACTGTTCCTGAGTCAGATCCTGGCGCATTGAGCGTCTTCCGGCCGTCATGGCGAACAAGCTCGCCGGACAGCGCGCCAAGTTCAGTAAAGCGTTGCGAGATTTCAACATAAGCGGCGATGAGCCGGTTCGCAGTACTGCGGTCCGAAGGATGGCTGAGGTACTTCGCGACGCGCCCACCAGCGGTTTCACAGAGGAAGAAGTTACCCAAGATCAGGACTACCCGGCTTCCGTGGCTGAAGAGATCCAGCGCATCGCACTGGAACCCTCGGAAGATGACGAGGATCAGGCCGCGCTGGTTGCCGAGGCGGAGGCCACTGTTGACCAGTCGGGGCTGCAAGTCTTCGGCATAGGTAGCGAGTGCGTCTATGCATACGGCTACGCGTGTGCCCCGGACCGATTGAAAATTGGCCGCGCGGCCGGTGACCCCGCCGTGCGAATTGCTGCACAGATCACGACATCGACGCCGGATCGCCCCAAGCTCTTGTTGGTCTTCCGTACCGAGGATGCCGGCTCCCTGGAACGTGGCCTGCATGCCTGGTTCCGACTACGAGGTCAGTGGTTGAGTGGCGGCGGGCTTGAGTGGTTCCGGGTGAACGTCGAGGAAGTGATCGAGGCTTTCCAAGCCATCATGCCTGCGGCGAAGCGGTAGGAGGCGCAGCCTCTCATCTCAGGATCGCCTTCAAACTCCCAGGTCCACCACCTCTTGCGCCTTGTCTCTCGCCGCCTTGTCCAGCACCGCGAGCGCCCAGGCGTTGAGACTCGGATAGCCGGCGGCAGCGCGGGCGATCTCCCAACGCCGGCGCTCCTCGTCTGAGGGGCGCAGGGTGAACTTGCCGGCCCAGGCCTTCTCGGGCTCCACGCCGTCCTCGGCGCACATCGCCAGATAGTCGTCGACGCTTTCGCGGAAGGCGGCTTTCAACTCCTCGACACTGCGACCGTAGAAGTCGATCACGTCGGCGATGCCCAGCACGCGACCGTGGAACGCATCCGCGCTGTCGTCGAAGTCGATTGCGGCCGCGTAGCCGCGGTAGCGCCAGACCTTGCCACTCATTTACATCCCTCCTGCTCCGGCGTCGCGCCCGCCGCCGCCAGCAGCCTGTTGCCATTGCGCAACGGCATCGCAAGGCCATCACACGCGCGTGATCGGCGTCACTCCTCGCTGCTGGCTGCATCGTAGAAGGCGTGCAACAGTGTACGAACGACTTAGTCAGGACCATGAAGCCATGCGCTCGCTCGCGTTCGCTCTCGCGATTTCGCTAACCGCCACGGCCGCCCATGCGGTCGATCTCACCGTCCGCCTCGACGGCGTCGAGCCGCGCGGCGGTTCCGTACAGGTCGGCCTGTTCGACAGCGCCGACAACTTCGCCCGGCTGGCGGATGGCGTTCTCGAGAAGCAGACCGTCACGGCCGACCCCGATGGGACCGTGGTGCGCTTCGAGGGTTTGCCCCCCGGCCGCTATGCGGTCACCGCCTTCCACGATGCGAACGAGAATGGCCGCTTCGACAAGGTGCTCGGCCTGCTGCCGCGCGAGGGTGTGGCGCTCAGCAACGATCCGCCGCTCGTCTCGGTCCCTGGCTTCGAGGACATGGCCGTAGAGGTGACGGCGTCTCAGGAGATCACCCTGCGCTTCCGCTATCTGGGCGGCTGATTCCTAAGCGCGCGCACCTCCTCGCGGAGCGCCTTGAGCTCTACCATCACCTCCTTGTGGTCGACGTCGAGTTTCTGTTCGTCGACCTCGTGGCTCTCCTGCATGGCGTTGACGATGATCGCGATAAACAGGTTCAGGACGGCGAAGGTGGTGAGCAGGATGAACGGCACGAAGAACGCCCAGGCCTGCGGGTGCACCTCCATCACCGGCCGGACGATGCCCATCGACCAGCTCTCGAGCGTCATGATCTGGAAAAGCGAGTAGAGGGACGCGCCCAGGCTGCCGAACCACTCGGGAAAGGTGGGCCCAAAGAGCTTCGTCGCCATCACGGCGAAGACGTAGAAGACCAGGGACATCAGCGCCAAGACAGAGCCCATGCCGGGGATCGCGGCCAAGAGCGCCTGCACCACCCGGCGCATCGACGGCAGGACGGAGACCAGGCGCAGCACGCGCAGGATGCGGAAGGCGCGCAGCACCGACAGCCCGTTCTGCGCGGGGATCAGCGCCACGCCGACGATGATGAAGTCGAACCAGTTCCACGCGCGGCGGAAGAAGCCCCAGCCATAGCCGGTGATCTTGAGCGCGAGCTCGATGACGAAGATGCCGAGCGCGATCTTGTCGATCGTCAAAAGCACGGGGCCGAACGCACGCATCGCCGGCGGCACGGCCTCTAGCCCCAGCGTGATGCCGTTCAGGATGATGACGGCGATGATGAACTTCTCGAACGCGGGGCGCTCGACGAAGCGGACGATACGGGCGCGCAGCCCGGGTGTGTCGGCCGAAACGGTCGCCATCGCCAAGGGTCCGGTTGGAGGGAAAGAACCGTCACCACCTATGTACGGAAGCCGATGCCGGTTGGGGAGGGGCGTCAGACGAGCGGGCGGCCGGGTAGCACCATCGGGCCGAACCGCCGGTCCCACTTGTTCTGGACGTCTTGCAGTACCCGCATGGCCGGCAGGACCGAGGCGCCGGTCGTCCGCGGCGCCCTTCCCTCACGCACCGCCTCGACGAAGTCCCGGGTGACGCGCGCGCAGTTGGTCTGCTCGTTCTCGATCGCGCGCGTGCCCACCGAAGTGCGGAGCGTCGCGCCGGCGATGTCCTCGAACCAGGTATCGCGCTCGCTGACCACCAGCGTGTCGTAGAGCCGGAAATGGGCGAGGTAGGAGCCGTGCACCATGAGGCTCTGCTCGGCCTCGGTCTCGACCAGCAGCGTGCAATCCATCGGTATGCCGGTACGGTCGTCGATGGCGCCATAGTGGCTCTGCACGCGGCGCACCGGCACATCGCCCAGGAGCCACATCCCCAGGTCGACGAAGTGGCAGAAATGGTGCCAGAGCAGATTGTCGGTCCAGCTCCGCCGATAGCCCGTGACGCCTTCGTTGACGAGGCGCCGGAGAAAGAAGCGGCCGGCGACGTGGCGCACGCGGTCACGGCCAGCGCGCAGATCCTCGACCAGCCGCTCGCGTTCCAGGCGGTGGCGCATCGGATGGCAGAGCCCCCAGACGACGCCGCTCGCCTCGCCCGCCGCGACCACGAGCGCAGCACCTTCGAGGCGCATAGCGATGGGAATCTCCAGCAAGAGCGGCTTTTTGGCCTCGAGGCACGCGATCGCCTGCGCTTCGTGCTGCTCGCTGGGCGTCGCCAGGATCACCGCGTCGACTGCCGGGTCGGCGAGGGCTTCGTCGAGCGAACCGTGCACCCTGGCGTAGCCATAGCGCTGGGCGAAGTCCCGCGCCGCCTCCGGCCGCCTGCCGACGACGGCATAGGGCACGGCGCCTGTGCCCGCGAGGGCTTCCGTGTGCCAGGCGCCCATCATGCCGTAGCCGACCATGCAGATCTTCATCAGGTCGCTCCCTCGACGTCAGCATGCGACCCATCGGCGGAACCGGCAATCCGGCGGGAACGCCGGCGACCGTTCAGCCCTCGGCGGTCGATCTCCCGGCTGCCTGCCGCCAATAGCCGTTCGCGGCGGCCACGGTCTGGAAGTAGGTGGCGACCACGCCGGAGACCTGGATGAGCGCCGCTGCATCCCGGTCGTAGGTCGGCCGCAGCTTCTCGCGGACCTCGGCCGACGGCTGGGTGAGCTTCACGGCCATCCGCGCCAGCTTGATCGCCAGGTCGTAGCCCGACTGCGGATCGGGCGTGATTAACGTGGGAAGCCAGGGTTCGGTCATCTGCTCCTCCATCGTTCCTATTCGGGTGGCGCGGGCGTCACTCGACCCGGCCGGGCAGGCTCAGATCGCCGGACGCGACATCGAAGACGGCGCTCACGCAGAGCAGCGGGACGTGCGCATTCGCGTTCACGCGCAGGGCCGCCGTCACGCCGTCGAACGACACGCCCGCAAGCTCCACCGAGCGCTCGAACGGCACGCGGACCTCGACGGACGTCTCGGTGAACAGCGGGTGCCAACCTGGGCTGTCCATCAAGATCGGCAGATTGGGCCAGGTCTTCGGCACGTCCACGACCTCGCCCTTCGCGATGTCGCGCACCTTGAGCCTCGCGGGACCGCACTCGTCGGCAGCGGTCAGCACGACCCAGTGGCTGTGCCAGATGCGCCCGTCATTCGCCGGGTCGCCGTCGCCGTCCTCGTCGAACAAGGGCGTGTCGTCGAAGTCGGGGTGCGAGGTGACGGCGAAGGCCAGGATGCCCGTGCCCGCGCCGAACCCCACGGCGGAGGGGTCGAGGCCGGTCGGCCACACATAGGAGTAGACCGTCGAGCCGGCGAGCTCGCCGACCGCTTCGGGCGTGTCCGAGCCCGCGGTCGCGGCGACGTCGATGCCGAAGATCAGGTGGTTGCCGTCGCGCTCGACCGACGCCGCCTGGATGTCGAAGGCGGGCGTTTCCGGTGCGCTCAGGGTGGACGCAATCTCATCCGCCGGGACGGGCGTCGCCAGCAGCGACAGCGTCGTGAGGGCGGAGCCGAAGGCGAGAGCTGTGCGGGTCAAGTCGATATCTCCTTGGGTATTTGATAGCGAGTCGCTACATATCCAGGAGAGGCATGGGAGTCAATAGATGAAGCGAGTCGATACAACATGACTGGGCCGACAATGCCAGACGATGGCGAGGGGGTCGCCAATCTGCTGCACCGCATCGGGCAGCTCGTGCGCAGTGACGAGCAGGATGGCGATCTCTATCCGGCGCAGTGGTCGGCGCTGCGCTACCTGGCGCGCGCCAACCGCTTCTCGCGCAACCCGATGGCGCTCACGCGCTATCTCGGCACGACGCGCGGGACGACCTCACAGACGCTCATCGCACTCGAGCGGAAGGGCTACATCCGCCGGCTGCCGAGCCCGCTCGACAAGCGCTCGGTTACGCTCGAGCTCACCGAAGCCGGTGCTGCCAAGCTCAACGCCGATCCGATCGCGCAGGTCGCCGACGCCGTCGAGCAGGCCCTGGGCGCCGAGACCGGCAAGGCGCGCGAGCTGCTGTCCCGCCTGCTCGCGCATCTCATCGCACTCAACGACGGCCGCCTGTTCGGCCAATGCCACACCTGCCGCCACTTCCGCCGCGGCGAGCGCGCCAAGACCGGCGAGCTGCACACCTGCGGCCTGCTCAATGTCGGGCTCTCGGACGCGGACAGCGAGCTGATCTGCGTCGAGCAGGAGCGTTGAGACCTGGCGAGCGGAGACTGGAGCTTCCGACGCTTCATGCGAACATGCCGCCAAGAGCAATGGCATCGGTGGCGTTACTGCTCCTGCTGCACATCGCCGTGAGTGACGCGGGCGGTTGAACGCGGCAGCACCGTACGGGCTCGAGCCAACGTCGCCGCGCGCGTTAACGGGGTCGCAAGCACAACCTGCCACGCTGCAGGGAAGCGACCGACGGACGCGCGCTGCCGCCCCCCCCCACGCGAGCGGGGCCCGCCCTTTCTGACGCCGTGCTGGAGGCCGCAACACCTCTAGAGAGCGAGGTCTTGCTAAATGGCATCGAATCCTTCCGACCAGCACGGCACATCAGGCGACGACACGATCGAAGGGCCACGCGACAAGTGGTTCAACGGCCGAGCGTGGGTGTATGATCTCTGGATCTATGTCAATGGTGAGGAAACATACGCTGAGCGTACCCGCAGCACTCAGCCGAAGGAGCTCAGCGTCTACACGTATGACGGCGACGACACGATTGATTTCAGCACAAGGGCCTACAAGATCGAGGCTTTCGCCGGAGACGGCGACGATTATCTGAAGGGAAAGGGCAAACTTTACGGAGAGGGCGGCAACGATTACTTGATTGGTATTGGTGAACTGCACGGTGGCAAAGGGGACGACTATATTGTCGCTTTCAGATACGGTGGCGATTACGATCATCACACTGAACTTTACGGCGGCGCTGGTTTTGACACCGTCGACTTTTCCGGATTCAACCGTGACATTGAATTTACCTTCGCAGGTGACACTCAGCAAATAAGCAACTACAACAAATACACTTGGGACGACTCGTTCGAGAATTTTATCGGCGGCTCGGGTGATGACACGGTAACTTTGACCAAGTCGAAAGGTCACGTCGTGTCGACCGGCGAGGGCGATGACATTGTCTATGGAGCGGCTGGCGACGACTTCATCGATGTCGGCGATATAAACACCGGCGATCAGGACATCGTCTACTTCGGCGGTGGCTGGAACACGCTCTATATGGGCGACGTCGGCACGCCCCAGGAGTGGTATCAGCAGGACCCGACCGACCTATCGCTTTGGGTTCAGTTCGGCCTTGAGAAGCCGGAGAGCTCTGGATCCGGGGGCGGCGGCTCCTCCTTTGAGCTGACGTGGGAGATGGGGCTGGAGCTAGCGACCCTGGCGCCCATCGTCGGCAAGGCAGTGAAGTTGGGAACATTGATTGCCGATTGGCTGACGGACAACACCGTGAAAGCAGAGGTGCCGGACGACATCGACGCGCCGTCGTTCGCCAAGCTGATGGACTTCGACCCGCGCTACGATCAGGTCATCTTGCCGGTGCTCAGCTTCGATCAGGTCGTTGCCAATGTAAGCGAGGATGACTGGCTCCGGCTCGAGCTCGACGCCGGTGGTGCGTTCTTGGAGCTGCATTTCGACAGCGACTTCATGAGCACCTACCGCAGCGTTCTCGGCATTCACAGCGGCGTCGACACTGAGACGATTGCGCAGAGTCTTTGGCGCTCGCTGTGGAGCGCGCGCGTGCAGTTCAGCAAGGACAGCGGCGGCACGACCACGGTTTTCCAGGGCAGCGCGGAGATCACCTCAGCCAACTTCAATGAGGCCTACACCACCGTCGACGCCATTCTCGAAGACAACGAACACATGAATATCTTTGGCAACGTCGCCGGCTACAACGTAAATATCAATGACGCCGAGAGGTTCGTTGCTGGTTCAGCGTTTGACGACTACATCACCACTGAGTCGTTGGGCAGCACCGACGCGCGTTACATGGCCGGCTTCGACGGCAACGATACGTTGAAGGTTGGGCATGCGAGCCACACGATCGTCTTTGATGGCGGCGACGGCTTCGACGCACTTTCGTTCGAGGGAATGATCACCGGTGCGACGTCCGAACTCTATACGGGTGGCGTCACGGTCGAGCTGGGGACGAGCGGCGGCCAGTCCTTCACCTCGGAATCGAGCGGGTCCGTCATCTCCTCGGTCGAGGCGGTGTTCGGGACTGATTACGACGATACGCTGACCGGCAACACCGCCGACAACCTGCTCGTTGGCAACGACGGTGCCGACACCATCGCGGGCAGGGGCGGCGATGACCTGCTCGATGGTGGCAAGGGCGACGATCGCGTGAAGGGCGGCGACGGAGACGATCATATCCGCCTCGGCCGGGGCTCGGATTTCGCCGATGGCGGCGACGGCACCGATACGGCCGACTTCAGCGACTCGGGACTCGCGTGGATCAAACTGGATCTGTCGGACAACAGCATCGCGGAAGCGTGGTTCGCGGACGGCTGGGCGACCGAGGTTAAGCAAGCGCGTGGACTCGCCCCTTTCAACCAGTCGATCAGCTTCGCCTACATCGACAATATCGAGAATGTCATCGGCACCGACGGCAATGACGAGATCACCGGCGACGCGAACGATAATGTCATCGACGGTGGCGACGGCGACGACATCCTCGATGGCGGTGACGGCGACGACTACCTCGACGGTGGTGCGGGCGCCAACGTGATCTATGGCGGTAAAGGCGCTGACACCATTAGAGTCGCTGATGATAGCATCTACAACGTGCTGGAGGGTGGCAACGGCCGGGACGACATCCGGGGCGGCGACGGCGTCGACATCATCACGGGTGGTAAGCACGACGACGAACTTTACGGGATGGGTGGCGACGACGACTTCATCTTCGAGCAAGACGGCAGTACGGACACTGTCCGCGATTTCGAACTCGGCGACAGCCTCATGCTCGTTGGCGTAACCGAGGCCGACGATTGGAGCATGACCTACGAGTCGGCCATCGGTGGCATGCGGATCATCACGTACGATGGAACCACCGTTGACCTCCGGGACACTGGGGACCTAGGGACGTCCTTCTTCCAGACGGAGGAGTACAGCGCGGATGGCCTGCTCCTCGCTTAGCTTGCGCTAGCGGGTCGCTTCGGGACGGCGGTGACGAGCGCGTGATCTCGTCGCCGTTCTGCCGCCGACCCTCGATCCGCCTCCAAGCGGCGTCTCGCTTGCCATCGTTTGAGAAGACCGCCAGCCACCCCGCGCCCCGCTGGTGGGAGTGGGCCCGGCACGCCCACTCCGACTCATAGCCGATTGCCGAGCGCGGCCCGCGCGCCGACCGTAGGGGGCGGTCGCCCGTCCCATCGGGACAATCCGGCATCGTGAGCCCCGCTTTGGTGGGGACGAGGGACACGCTTGCAGTTTGCCAGGGCCTATATCCGCCGCGTCGACGGCTTGAACCGGCTGATCGGCCGGGTCGTCATGTTCGGCATCTTCGTGATGATGGGCATTCTGCTCTGGTCGTCGATCTCCAAGACCTTCTTCCTGCCGTCGCTCTGGACCCTCGAAATGGCCCAGTTCGCGATGGTCGCCTACTACATCCTGGGCGGGCCCTATTCGATCCAGCTCGGCGCTAATGTGCGCATGGACCTGTTCTACGGCGAGTGGACGCCGCGCCGTAGGGCCTGGGTCGACAGCTTCACCGTCTTCTTCTTGATCTTCTACTTGGCCGTCCTGCTCTGGGGCGGCATCGACAGCACGATCTACTCCTTCCAGTACGGCGGCGAGCGGAGCCCCACCGCCTGGCGGCCCTATCTATGGCCGATCAAGGTGATCATGTGCGTGGGCATCTTCTTGATGCTCCTGCAGGCGATCTCGGAACTCCTGAAGGACATCCTGCGCCTTCGGGGTGAGCACATCTGATGTCCTACGAGGCGATCGCCATCCTGATGTTCTCGACGATGATGGTGATGCTGTTCACCGGCCAGCGGGTGTTCGGCGCCATCGGCTTCGTCGCGGTCGTCACCGCCATGCTGCTCTGGGGCGATCGCGGCGGCTACGATCTGGGCTTCTCGGCCGCGATGAAGCTCATGAAGTGGTATCCGCTGCTGACGCTGCCGATGTTCATCTTCATGGGCTATGTGCTCTCCGAGAGCCGCATCGCCGATGACCTCTACCGCATGTTCCACGTCTGGATGGGCGGCCTCAAGGGCGGGCTCGCCATCGGCACGATCGGCCTCATGGTGCTGATCTCGGCGATGAATGGCCTCTCGGTCGCCGGCATGGCGATCGGCGCCACCATCGCGCTGCCGGAACTCCTCAAGCGCAATTACGACAAGCGCATGGTGACGGGCGTGATCCAGGCGGGCTCGTCCTTGGGCATCCTCGTGCCGCCCTCGGTCGTGCTCGTCCTCTACGCGATGATCGCGCGCCAGCCCGTGGGCCAGCTCTGGCTCGCGGGCGTCGTCCCGGGCCTCATGATGGCGGGGATGTTCATCCTCTACATCGCCATCCGCTGCCGGCTCCAGCCCGAGCTGGGCCCGGCCTTGCCCGCGGCC
Organism: Geminicoccaceae bacterium; assembly: GCA_028279345.1. Lineage (GTDB taxonomy): Bacteria > Pseudomonadota > Alphaproteobacteria > Geminicoccales > Geminicoccaceae > JAAAPF01. The sequence continues at coordinate 70,119 of JANQNY010000059.1, read as the reverse complement.
GAGCGTGACGTGGGCTGGGCCGAGAAGCTGAGGCTGCTTCGCGCCGGGCTCCTGCCGCTCGGCATCTTCGCCACGATGATGGTGCCCTTCGTCAACGGCTGGACGTCCTTGGTCGAAAGCTCCGCCATCGGCGCGCTCGCGGCGTTCCTCGCTGCCATCCTCAAGCGCAGGATGACCTGGGTCGTCTTCGAGACGTCGATCCGCAAAACGCTCGGCATCACCTGCATGTTCATGTGGATCATCCTCGCCGCTCTAGCGTTCGGCGCCGTGTTCGACGGGCTGGGAGCGGTACGGGCGATCGAGGACGTCTTCACCGAGCGGCTGGGCCTCAGCCCCTGGATGATCCTCATCCTCATGCAGCTCAGCTTCATCCTGATGGGCACGTTCCTCGACGACACGGCGATGTTGGTGATCGTCGCCCCCCTCTACGTGCCGCTCGTCGGTGCCCTCGGCTTCGATCTCATCTGGTACGGCGTGCTCTACACGATCACCACGCAGATCGCCTACATGACGCCGCCCTTCGGCTACAATCTCTTCCTCATGCGCGCCATGGCGCCGCCGGAGATCCAGCTCCGCGACATCTACTGGTCGATCATCCCCTTCGTGTTCGTCATGGCGCTGGCGCTCGCCATCATCATGCTCTTCCCGCAGATCGCGCTGTGGCTGCCGGGATATGTCTACGGGAATTGACCTCCTCGCCGCCTTGCCACCCGCGCACCCCGCCCGACCACCCAGGGCAGTATCGTCGTGGGCGGTTGGGCGGGGTGTGCGGGTGGCTTGGGATGGCCAGCGCAACCCGCGCCGCTACCAGTCAGGTCGCTGCTCGAAGGGTTCGGGGGGCGGTGGTGGGGACTGGTCCTCGGGCAAGGCCGCGGGCGTGAGGATGTCGCCCCAGTCGGTGCGATCGGCCATCGCGTCACGCGTGGCATCCGGGATGTAGTCCTCGCGAACGCGGGTCTGCCAGCCGCCGCCGAGCGCCTTGTAGAGCGCGATCAGGTTGGCAAGGACCTGGCCTTGCGTAGCGACGAGGCGGTCCTGGCTGCGGGCGAGCGCCGATTGCGTGTTCAGCACGCGCGTGTAGTCGGCGGTCCCGTCCTTGTACTGGAGGAGTGCGATGCGCGCGGCGCGCTCGCCGGCGGCGACGCTCTCGGCGAGGAACGCCGCCTGCCGCTGCGCGAGGACGAAGCCCACGGCCGCGTCCTCCACCTCCTGATAGGCCGTCAGCACGGTGTTCTGGTAGTTCGTCAACAGCTCCTGCAGGCGGGCGTCCTGAACCCGCACGTTGTTTTTGATCCGCCCGTAGTTGAAGATGTTCCAGGCGAAGCCGGGGTTCACCACATTGACGAAGCTCTGGCCGGTGAAGAGGTCCGCCGCGTCGCTCGCCTGGAGGCCCACCGCGCCGCTGAGTGTGAACATCGGATAGAGGTCCGCCTGCGCTACGCCGATCTGGGCGCTCTGCGCGGCGGCCTGCAACTCGGCGGCGCGGATGTCGGGGCGGCGGCGCAACAGGTCAGCGGGCGCGCCGAGGGCCACGTCGGTCGGTGGGCTGGGGATGGCACCCGGGCCATCCAGCAGCGCTTCGACGGCGGGTGGCGTCAGGCCAAGGAGCACGGCGAGCGCGTTCTTCGATTGCCGGAGACCGTTCTCCAACTCGGGCACGAGCGCTCGCGTGTTGTTGAGCAGCACCGTGGCCTCTTCAACGTCCAACTCGGTGGCGACGCCGTCGCGCAGGCGCAGCCGCGCGATGCCCAGCGCCTCGGTCTGGAGCGCCACGTTCTCGCGGGCGAAGGCCAGGCGCTCCTCGAAGGTGCGGATCGTCGTGTAGGTGGTGGCGACGTCGCCGGTCAGCGTGACGAGCACGTCATCATAGTTGGCGATCTGCTCGATGAGGTTGGCGTCGGCGGATTGGATGCCGCGGCGGAACTTGCCCCAGAGATCGAGCTCCCAGCCGGCGTCGAAACCCAGCCGCCAGTCGTCGAAGGTGGGGTCGATGTCGACCACCCGCTCGATGTCCTGGATGACGCTCCGGCTTTCGCTGATGCGCTGCCGCTCGAAGCTAGCGCCCACCTGCTGGGACTGCGGATATTGTGAGCCGACGGCGATGCCCAGCTGCGCGCGGGCCTCGTAGATGCGGATGCCCGCGGTTTGCAACGTCAGGTTCTGCGTGCGCGCGGTGGCGACGAGGCGGTCCAGCACCGGATCGTCGAACACGGTCCACCATTGGTGATCGGGAGCAGCCGCAGGACTGAGCCGCGTACCGCCGGCCGTGTCGGCTTCGGCTACCATCTGCCACGCTTCGAGCGCTGGTGCCTCCGGCGGGATGAAGTCTGGCCCGACCACGGTGCAGGCGGGAAGGATTATCGCACCTGCAACGATGGCCAAAACAGTGTGCGTCCGCGACACCACCTACAAGAAGTCCAACGGAAAGACCCAATTGGCCCAGGAGTAGAGCCTGATGCCGATCCGGCGGATGGGCGCGAAGGCTTGACCCTGGCCGGTATAGATCGCGACAGCACCGTGCGCGCCGATCGGCAGCCGCAGGTTCTCGACCTCGTGAACCGTGATCTGCACTGCGAAATGCCGGAACGGGTCGCCGAAGCGAAAGTTGGGAATGTCGCCGGAGGGCTTGAGCTGCCCCTGGCCCGTCGCCCACCAGATGTCCCTCACCTCGCCCTCGAAGATGCGGCCAGGATAGAGATCGAGCGCAACCTCCACGGGCTGGCCGGGCTCGATGAAGTTCAGCCGCTGCTGCAGGAACGTCGCGAGTAAGTACGGATCGGCGTCGCCGATCCAGCTAGCGATCGCGCCGATCCGGCGGTCGCCCACGACGAGGCCCGGGCGCGCTTGGAGGTTGGTGATGAATCCGTCCTCGGGCGCGTACATGATGGTCTGCGCGAGGTAGTATTCGGCTTGCGCGAGGCGGGCTTCGATCTCGGCGACTTTGGTGTTCACGCCGCCGATCTCGGACGTGTAGGCGAGTTCTGCCTTGCGGAGGTTGGCCTGGGCTTGCTCCAAGACCGCCAGGCCGCTCGTGACCTCGGTCCGCCACTGCGCAAGCTGCTCGCCACGGGCGCCGCCTTCGCCGACGAGGTCGGTGTAGCGGGCCACCTGCTGCTCGGCGAAGGCGAGGTTGGCCACCGCCTGATCCAAGGCGCCTTCGGCGGCTTCGACGTCGGCCTCGAGGATCAAGACGTTTTGCTCCGCTGAGGCGAGCGCTGCCTCCTCCTCCGCGACGCGGTAGCGATAGATGCGGTCGTCGAAGCGAAAGAGGGGCTGGCCTTTCGCGACCTGCGTGTTGGCCTCGACCAGCACATCGGTCAGCAAGGTCGGCTCGGGCAGGCGCGGCACGAGCTGGATGGTGTGGCGGATGAGCCTGACGTCGACCGAGTAGGGCTGAAAGAAGCGCAGCGCGACGACGAACACCAGTAGCAAATGAAAGCCGATCCAGAACGAAGCAATGCCCCAGCCAATGTTGAATTTTAACCATTTAAACTTGAAAAAGACAAGCCAAACGAAGATAATATAGAATAGCGTGATGGAGACAGCGAGAAACATGGCGGCTTAGGACTGCGAGGTGGGCACCTGCTGGGCGTCGTCCGCCGCGGCAGGCGGCGGCGTGTCGCCGGCGATCTGTTTGCGCTCACGGATGTCGACGGTCACGCCGTCATGATAAGCCCAGATGAGCGCGTGGACCCAAGGCACGACAGCCAGAAAGCCCACCCACCCCATGAGATTCACGGCCTCGGCGTGGGGGTGGTTTCGCCGCCGTGCGATCGACCCTGGTAGGCCCAGAATGAACATCGCCAACGAGAAGAAGGCGATCAGCAGCGCGATCAGTGCCGCGAAGGTCAAGTAGTCGTAGGCATCGAGCGTCTGAAACACGCTGCCCATCGCTGCTCATCTCCCAATCCTGGGTGCCAGCCGCTTGTTGTCTTCAGGTCGTCGCGGCTAAGCTCATAGCTACGCACGCATCTCCTATTGCAGCGGTACAAGTTGAGAACGTAAAGCTCTACTGTCGTCGGGTTGCGAACCGACGCCAGCCCGGCAGGGCCCGCAGGCTATCGCACCCAAAGCTCGGCCTGAGGGTGCCTCTGCGTTTGGCCGCGTGGCCGCGAGGCGCTACATCGCTCCCATGACCTCCACCGCGCGCCGCCTGCTCCTCGTCGACGGGTCCGGGTACATCTTCCGGGCCTTCTTCGCCCTGCCGCCGATGACGCGGCCGGACGGCACGCCGGTCAACGCCGTCTACGGCTTCTGCAACATGCTCTGGCGGCTCATGCAGGACCGCCCAGACGACGACATCCTCGTCGTGTTCGATGCCTCGGGCGAGAGCTTCCGGAACGAGATGTACGACCAGTACAAGGCGAACCGCGACGAGGCGCCCGAGGAGCTGAAGCCGCAGATGGCGATCGTCCGGGAGGCGGTCGACGCCTTCGGCCTGCCGCGCGCGGAGCTCCTCGGCTACGAGGCGGACGACCTCATCGCCACCTACGCGCGGCTCGCCAAGGCGGACGGGCGGCCGGTGCTGGTCATCTCTTCCGACAAGGACCTCATGCAGCTCGTCGCCGACGGCGTCGGCATGTGGGACCCGATGAAGAACCGCGACATCGACGACGAGGCCGTACGGGCGCGCTTCCATGTGGGCCCCGCGCAGGTGCGCGACGTGCTGGCGCTGGCTGGCGACAGCTCCGACAACGTGCCGGGCGTACCGGGCATCGGAGCCAAGACGGCAGCGCAGCTCTTGGAGCAGTTCGGCTCGCTGGAGAACCTGCTCACCGAGGCTGAGACCGTCAAGCAGCCGAAGCGCCGCCAGTCGTTGATCGAGCACGCCGAGCAGGCGCGCCTGTCCTGGCGGCTGGTGGGGCTCGAAGACCATGTGCCGGTGGAGTTGGGGCTGGAAGGAGTGGCGCGCCCGGACTTCGATGCCCCAAAGGCCAAAGCGTTCCTCAACGCCAACGATTTCAAGTCGCTGCAGAACCGCATCGACCAAGCGATGGGCGAGACTGCGGCGGCCGCTGCGGAGGCCCGGACGGGCGACATCGAGAGCCTGGTGCTGAGCGACCGCGCTGCGCTCGAGGCATTCCTCACCGAGGCCGAGCGAGCGGGCGTGCTCGCCATCGACACAGAGACCACCTCGCTCAACGTGGCGGCTGCCGAGCTCGTCGGTGTGTCGCTCTCGTACCGGGCAGGTGAGGGGGCCTATGTACCGCTCCTCCACCGGGACGAGTTCGGCCAGCTCGTCGCCGGCCAGCTCGACCTCGAAGAAGCGCTAGCGGCCTTGCGTGGCCCGCTCGCGGACACGGCGCTGCTCAAGGTCTTTCACAACGCCAAGTACGACCTCAGCGTTCTCGCGCGCTACGACGTCCCGGTGCGCGCAATCGACGACACGCTGCTTCTCTCCTACGTGCTCGACGGCGCCGCGCACGGGCACGGGATGGACGAGCTGGCGCGCCGTCACCTGGAGCACGAGACGATCGCTTTCGAGCAGGTGTGTGGCTCCGGCAAGGCTCAGATCACCTTCGACCAGGCGCCCCTGGAGAAGGCAGCACCCTACGCCGCCGAGGATGCCGAGGTGACGCTCCGGCTCTGGCGCAAGCTCAAGCCGCGGCTCGTCGCCGAGCATATGGTTCAGGTCTACGAGACGATGGAGCGGCCACTGGCGCCGATCGTCGCTCAGATGGAGCGCACGGGCGTTCTGGTCGACGCGGACATCCTGAAGCGCCTCACCTCCGACTTCACCCAGCGGATGGTGCAGCTCGAGGACGAGGCGACCAAGTTGGCAGGCCGCCCCTTCAATCTCGGCTCGCCCAAGCAGCTCGGCGAAATCCTGTTCGATGAGCTGGGCCTCGAAGGTGGCCGCAAGACCAAGACGGGGAGCCACGCCACTGGCGCCGAGGTGCTGGAGCAGCTCGCTGCTCAGGGGCATGAGCTGCCGCAGGTGATCCTCGATTGGCGGCAGCTCCAGAAGCTCACGCGCACCTACACCGAGGCGCTGGTCGACGACATCCAGCCGGCGACCGGCCGCATTCATACCTCCTACATGATGGCTGCGACCTCCACCGGTCGGCTCAGCTCCACCGATCCGAACCTGCAGAACATTCCGATCCGCACCGATGAAGGCCGCAAGATCAGGACCGCCTTTGTTGCCGCCGACGGCCACGCGTTGGTCTCGGCCGACTATTCGCAAGTGGAGCTCAGGATCCTCGCCCACATCGCCGAAATCGAGCCTCTGAAGCAGGCCTTCGCCAACGACATCGACATTCACAACGTCACGGCGAGTGAGATGTTCGATGTACCGGTGGGTGAGGTGTCGAGTGAGCTGCGCCGGCGTGCGAAGACCATCAACTACGGCATCATCTACGGCATCGGCGCTTGGGGGCTCGCGACCCGGCTCGGCATCGCGCAAAGCGACGCGCGCGCCTTCATCGAGCGCTATTTCGAGCGCTATCCGGGGATCAAGGCCTATATGGACCGGACCAAGGACGAGGCGCGCGCATCGGGGTCGGTCCGGACCCTATTTGGCCGGCGCTGCGTCATTCCGGAGATCAATACGAAGGTGGTCGCACGCCGCGGCTATGCGGAGCGCCAGGCGATCAACGCGCCGATCCAGGGTTCGGCGGCCGACATCATGAAGCGGGCGATGATCCGCGTCGACCGGCGCCTCCGCCGCGAGGGTGCGGAGGCCAAGATGCTCCTGCAGGTCCATGACGAGCTGGTCTTCGAGGTGCCCGAAGCCGAGATCGAGGCGACCACGGCACTTCTCAAGCAGGAGATGGCGGGTGCAGCCGAGCTCTCGGTTCCACTCGAGGTGGAGGTCGGCCACGGTGCCAATTGGGACGCGGCGCACTGAGGCTCAGTTGGCGCTCGCGCCCTTGAGCCAATGGTGGACGAAGGCGAGCTTTTCGCGCGAGGCCGGGCTTAGAACGAATGGGTAGAGGTCCGAGAGCCCCATCGTCCGGTTCACGTGGTTGAGTGCGATGCCGAGGTCGACCGCATAGGCGATCAGCCGGCGCGCATCGGTTTCGGCGTAGGCGTCATAACCCGGTGGGGGCAGGCTCGTACCGCTCAGGCCCGCGGCGGCGACGCTGTCCGTGAGGTCGGTGAGGTGGAGCAGGTGGGCGAGCGTCTCGGCCCAGTCCTCGAAAGGGTGCGCGGACGCGTAAGCCGTCACGTGTCGCACCGCCCAGTCCGGCGGCGCCCCCCATTCGTAGTGGGTCGCAAGCGCTGCGGCGTAGTCTTGCCGCTCATCGCCGAACAGCGCGCGTGCGCCGTCGAGAAATCCGTCGCGCGAGGCGAGCCGGTCGAACAGGACATGCGCGAGTTCGTGGCGGAAGTGGCCCATCATCGTCCGGTAAGGTTCACCCAGCTCCTGCCGGCGGCGGGCCGTCTCGGCGTGGTCGCTCTCGCTGACGTTGATGGTCACCACACCGGCCGCATGCCCCATGGTCACGGGCACGAAGCCTGCGCGGGTCTCTTCGGCCAAGAGATGAAAGACGGGCCGGGGTCCAAGATCGCCCGGGCCGAACCAGCCCCAGCGTGCTAGCGTCGCCAAGACCCAGCGCTTCGCCTCCTCCGCCTCTGCCCAGAGCCCGAGATTGCGCATCACGGCGAGGTCCGGAACGACCGTGGTCATCGCGCAGGCGTGGCAGAACCGGCCCTCAGCCGTCGCCTCCCAATTGCAGCGAATCCGCTCACGATTGGTGCAGCCGTGGAGCATCGGCAGGAAGCCACCCGACCCAGGCGACCACACCACCTCCGTGCCGCAGGTGCAGCGCAAATTGTGGAAGTAGAGGACGCCGCCGCAGCTTGGGCAGGAGAAGATCCTCACCTCATCGCTCGCCTTGTGCGCGCGTCGTCGCCATGTTCCTTGAGGTCATCCGTCGCCCTTCTTGGCGAGCAGCACGCTTTGCCGATCGCACTCGGGATCCTCGGCGACAAATGCGACGACGCCGATATCGTTGCGTTCGAGGATCGAACGATACTCTTCGGGCGCCAGACTCGCATGGTAGACGGTATCGTCGCCGACACGGCCGACTACCTCACCGGCCGCGGGTCCGACCGTTAGCATCAGCGCGCCACCCGGCAGGAGATGCTCGGCGAGCCGTGGCAGTGTCGAACGCTGCTCGTCCGGCGTCAGATGGAAGAAGCTGTTCCAACCGAGAATGCCGGCGAACTGCTCGCCGAGATCGAGTGTCCGCATGTCGGCATGGCGCCAGTCACCTGACGGCACCCGTGCCCGGGCGAGAGCCAGCATCGCGTGGGAGATATCGGTCCCAGTGACGCGATGGCCCGCGGTGATCAGATAAGTGCCGATGGGCTCGGCGGCGCCGCATCCGACATCGAGAATGCGCCCCGCCGGCTCCACCAAAGCCAGCAAGCGATCCAGCCAGGCGCGCTCGTGAAGCCCTTTCGGACGCTCGACGTCGAAACGCTTGGCGTTGCGCTCATAGATCTCCGCCGTCGCGGCGGCAAGCTGCCTCAGATCCGCAGGTCGGGGTTCCGGCGTCATGTGACGCGTGACAGGTGGCTCAGTGCTCGACTGCCGAGCCTGGGGCGATCGCACGCGCATCACTGCGCATCGCTTGCGCCTTCGCGATGGCGGCGTCGAGATCGGTCTGCGAGCACAGCTCCAGAATCACGGGATCGCGCGGCCGGATCTCCTGGCTCTTCCAATGCGTCCGCTCACGCACCGACTGGATCGTGTTCTTGGTCGTGCCGAGCAGCCTCGTGATCTGCTGATCGGTGAGCTCGGGATGGTGGCGGAGGAGCCAGGCGATGGCGTCGGGCTTGTCCTGCCGCTTCGACAGTGGCGTGTACTTGGCCTCGCGCTTCTTGGGCAGTTTCACCTCGGCCTTGGGCTTGAGCATCGTCAAGCTGAGGCTCGGGTCGGCCTGACAGCGGGCGAGCTCGTCGCGCGAGAGAATGCCGGCACCGACCGGGTCCATGCCCCGGATGCCCTGCGCCACCTCATCATCGGCGATGCCCTTCACCTCCAACATGTGCAGGCCGCAGAACTCCGCGATTTGCTCGAAGGTTAGGCTGGTATTCTCGACGAGCCAGACCGCGGTGGCCTTGGGCATCAAGGGCCGATCCATTCTCAACTCCAGTGTGCGTGGCCGTTCGGGCGTGGAGCGCGCTTATGTAGCGAGCCCGCGCCCCGCCGACAACGGCCGCACGCGCGCGAGCGCACCGAGAGCGCAGCGTTGCTCAAGTCAGGGCAGATCATAGGACAGCGCCCACTCGGGCGACCAGTACCAGCATCGGCGTGCCTCGATCGTGCCTTTCCAGACCAGGCTTCGCACCAGCGCAGCCTTTCCCGAATGGAACGCATCGCTCAGCCGGGCGAGCGCTTGCGGGTCCCGCTCGGCGTCCGTCCCTTCCGCATGGACGAAGAATGCGCCCCCCAGATACTTGGCGGTGAAGCTTGAGTCCTGGCGCGCAATCAGGAATGCGCCGCCCTGCTGCGCGAAGCTTGGCCCCCCCGGTCTTATCGGTGCCGCGGGTACACCCAGCGGCAGCACGAGGCGTCCGCCTGCGGCGAGGGCAGTGATCCAGGGTTCGGCGGGCGCCGATACGCCATAGTTGGTGTAGATGCGGTCGACCTCCGTGCGCGGCCAGGAGGCGCCATCGCCGACCACCACCTCCGCATTGCGGACATCCGCCAGGTTCGCCTTGGCCATGGCGGCCAGGTAGGGATCGATCTCGACCGCCGTAACGCGGCCGCTGCGGCCGACCAGTGCGGCGAGGATGGCGCTGTAATAGCCAGTCCCCGCACCGAGGTGCACGATGGTCTGTCCCGGCTCCGGTGCCAGCGCATGCAGCAGGCGAGCGTGGAGAGAGGGCTCACCGTTGTTGACGCCCCGGCTGGGCGAGATCGCGAAGAGGGCATTCTGATAAGCGTAGACGGGGTCGTTCGCCGGAACACGAACGAGCACGCCGTCATTCCGCACGATGGTCCAGGGATCGGTGCCCAGGAAGCGCTCCCGCCGTACTCTGCCGAACGCGGCCTCGAGACGGGTGTCCGCGGCGACACCGGCGATCGCCAGGACCTGCTTGGCGAACGCGCGACGCAAGACACCGAGCGTGCGCTCGTTCATCGGTGACCTCCGATTGCGGCACGCCGCAGATCGCTAGGACGTCTTCGACGCGCGTCGCTTGAGATGACGTCGCACGCGGGTCGCTCCTTCCTCCCGCTGCTCCGCAACACCGCGAGCGATGTGGCTTGCCTCGGCTGGAACATCGCGGCCGACCCAGCTCCCGGCGCCGACAAGCGCGCCATCGCCGATGCTGACCGGAGCGACGAGCGTGCTGTTGGAGCCGACGAAGACGTCGCGGCCGATGGTCGTCTGCCACTTGGCGAAGCCGTCATAGTTGCAGGTGATGGTTCCGGCGCCGACATTCGACCCGCTGCCCACGCTGCAATCACCCAGATAGGACAGATGGTTTGCCTTGGCCGTGGCGTCGAGCCGCGCGTTCTTGAGCTCGACGAAATTCCCGACATGCGCCTCCGCACCGACATCGCTGCCGCTGCGGATGCGCGCGAAGGGGCCGACCACCGCGCCGCGGCGCACGACGATGGGTTTGGCGTCCTTGGGCGGATCGGTTGTCAGATGCGAGAAACCGCGGATGCGTACCTCGTCCTCCAGCATCACGCCCGGGCCGATGATGACATTGGGCTCGATCACGACGTCGCGGCCAAAGACCGTGTCGGCCGCTAGGTACGTGGTCGTTGGGTCGAGTAGCGTGACACCGCCGCGCATCGCCCGTTCCCGGAGGCGCGTCTGCAGGATCGCTTCGGCGGTCGCGAGCTGCACGCGGTCGTTGATGCCTAGCCCTTCTGTCGGCGTGCAGCGTTCGATCACGACCTCCCAGCCACGCGACCGGGCAAGCGCCACCATGTCGGTCAGGTAGAACTCTTCGTTGCCGTCGCGGGCGCGGCGCGGCTCGAGCGCGTCGAGCAGTTCCGGCAGGCGCGCCGCATCGAACGCCATCACGCCGCTGTTGGCGAGACGGACCGCAAGCGTCTGCGCATCCGCATCGGCCACCTCGACGATGGCCGCGAGCCCGCCGTCGCGCTCGATCAGGCGGCCATAGGCGCCCGCATCATCCAGCTCCATGCCGAGGACCGTGATCGCCGCGTTGCTCCGCTCACGTGCGGCGACGAGGCGCTCGATGGTCTGGGCCTCGAGGAACGGCGTATCGGCAAACAGGACGACCACCGTGCCTTCCTGAGGCAGCAAGGCACGGGCGGTGGCGACCGCATGGCCCGTGCCGAGAGCCGGGCTTTGCAGCGCCACCCGGACGGCGAGCGGCTGAGCCGTCGCGTAGGCCTCGACCTCGGTCATGCCGGGCGCCAGCACCAGTGCCGCGTCGGCGGCGCCGGCGGCGCGGACAGCGTCGAGCACGTGGCCCAAGAGCGGTTTGTGCGCCAGCGGGTGAAGCACCTTGGGCCGGGCCGAGCGCATCCGGCTTCCCTTGCCGGCGGCGAGGATCAGAGGCGTGAAGGTCGTGGACACGGGCACTCCACGAGGGTTGCACGATCGAGCGCGTGCTTGGCGCAAGCGGCGCGCGGAGGCAACGGCCGATCGCTTGACACCGCCGATCCAGCCCCGTATCCGACCGCCTCTCGGGGGGCGGTTAGCTCAGCGGAAGAGCACTACGTTCACACCGTAGGGGCCACTGGTTCGATCCCAGTACCGCCCACCATTTCTTCATGTAGATTCATTGCGTTAGGTCTGCCGCGAGGCAATCCGCGGGAACATGATGGCACCGTGGCATCACTGTCTCAGCGAATTGGCGTTGGTTGGAGCGCTTGGCGGCGTCGTCCGATGGTCTTCCAAGCGTACAGATTTGCACTTGGTGCAGGCGCCACTTGGTTCGCCTTGAAGCGGCACCCCCCACTTTCTCCCTTGCAGATGAGCCGGGCCGGCGTGGTCCGGACCTGTCGAGGTCCAGATCGAAGACCAGCCACTCGCGCGCAGCCTGAGCATTGAGCGCCGCTCGCGTCAGGCTGCCATCGGGTCGGGCCAACGCCGGACAGACAATCCTTGGAGCGTGCCGGCGTCGTGTGGACGAGGCCGCATCTGGCGCGGGCGTGGCGAAGCCTACGCACGGAGTTCGAGGCAGACGGTCTACCGGTGGCGACGATCAGCGTTGCTGATGCAATGCCCACATCGCCACGACCGCAGCGACGGCACGAGGTTGAGGCGGCGAACGATCGGAAGGCCACGTGCTTGCCTCAGCACGGCCCCGATTCCACCACCCAAATGGGCTTAACCTCGCCGACCTCGGATCAGGCCGCCGTCGCAGGCTCGCCGCGCTTCTCCGACAGATACTTATGGATCGCTGACGCGGCGCGTTTGCCAGCACCTGCCGCCAGAATCACGGTCGCCGAACCGGTGACGATGTCACCGCCCGCGAACACGCCCTCGCGGCTGGTTTGGCCTGTGGCGTCTTCCGCCACGAGGCCGCCCCACGACGTGGTGTCGAGGCCCGGCGTGGTGCGCGACAGGAGCGGGTTGGGGCTGGTCCCGATCGACACGATCACGTTGTTCACATCCAGCACGAACTCCGATCCTGGAACCGGCACCGGCCGACGCCTTCCATCTTCATCGGGTTCGCCCAGCTCCATACGGATGCACCGCATGCCGCTCACCCAACCTTTGCCGTCGTCAAGAAACTCGATCGGATTGTTGAGCCACTTGAACTGGATGCCTTCCTCGATGGCGTGCTCATATTCCTCGACACGGGCGGTCATTTCGGCCTCCGAGCGACGGTAGACGACCGTCACCTCTTCGGAGCCAGCGCGCATGGCGCAGCGCGCCGCATCCATCGCCGTGTTGCCCGCGCCGATCACCGCCACGCGCCGGCCCGACTTCACCGGCGTGTCGTAGTCGGGGAATTGGTATGCTCCCATTAAGTTGATCCGCGTCAGGAACTCGTTGGACGAGTAGATGCCGTTGAGGTTCTCACCCGGCAGGTTCATGAAACGCGGCAGGCCGGCACCCGTGCCGATGAACACGGCCTCGTAGCCCATGTCTTCCATGAGTTGGTCGAGCGTGATGGTCTTGCCCATCACCACGTTGCACTGGATGTCGACACCGGCCTGGACCAGGGCGTTGATCTCGTCATCGAGCACGTCCTTCGGCAGCCGGAACTCGGGGATGCCGTAGCGCAACACGCCGCCCGCATCGTGCAGTGCTTCGAAGACGGTCACGTCGTAGCCCATGTGGTTGAGGTCGCCGGCTGCCGTGAGGCCAGACGGACCGGACCCGATGATGGCCACTTTCTGGCCCTTGGGCTCTGCCTTTTCAACGGGCTGGGATCCGTGCAAGCGCTCCCAGTCGGCCAGGAAGCGCTCGATGTAACCGATGCCCACCGGACCGAAACGGTCGCCGATGTGACAGCGGCCCTCACACTGGTTCTCCTGAGGACACACCCGGCCACACACGCCCGGCAGGCTGTTGAAGCGCTTGATCAGCGCCAGTGCGTCGTCGAACCGGCGCTGCGAGGTAAGATGAATCACCTCGCGGATGGGCACGTTGACGGGACACCCGGTCTGGCACGTCGGCTCCTGGCATCTCAGGCAGCGATCGGCTTCTTCCACCGCCTTCTTCGGGTCGTAGCCGAAGTTCACCTCGCGAAAGGTCTTCGAGCGCTCTTTGGCGTCCGCGATCGGCATGGGAGTCTTGCTAGGGGATATAACCGGCACGGTCGGTACCTCTCAGCGTTTCATCTCGGTTGGCTGCGCGCAAAACGACATAACGTCCGACGAATCCTCAGGGCCTAGCCGCCGCAGCGGCTGCCTCCGCATGACAGTGGGCCTCCTCGTAGCGATGGAGCGCTGCCTCCTCCTCAGCCCGGTACGTCTTGTTGCGGCGCACAAGCTCGTCGAAGTCGATCTTCGTGGCATCGAACAACGGGCCGTCGATGCACGCAAACTTGGTCTCACCCTCCACCGTCACGCGACAGGCCCCGCACATACCGGTCCCATCGATCATGATGGGATCCAGCGAGACCAGCGTGGAGATGCCATGGGGAGCCGTGGTGGCGGCCACTGCCCGCATCATCACCATCGGTCCGATGGCCACGATCTCGTCGACGGGCTCGCCCGATGTGATCAGTTCCTCGAGCTTGTCCGTGACGAAGCCCTTGTAACCGGCTGATCCGTCGTCCGTGCAGATATGCACATCGTCGGCGGCCTCGCGCAGACGGTCCTCGAGGATGACGAGCTCGGCCGTGCGCGCTCCGACGATGGCCGAGGTGCGCGTCGCCTTCGGCTTAAGGCCCTTCAGGATCGACAGGATGGCGGCGGCGCCGAAACCGCCGCCGACGCACACGACGTGGCCCATCTCACGCAGCGGGGCCGCCTCGCCAAGCGGACCTGCCAGATCGTGGAAATGCTCACCGTCCTTGAGCTCATTGGCCATCTTGGAGGTCGCCCCGACCTCCTGGATGACGACCGTCACCGTACCGGCCGCTGGGTCCGAATCGGTGATCGTGACGGGAATGCGCTCGCCGCGCCCGTGCACGCGCAGGATCACGAACTGACCGGGCTGCGCCGCCTTAGCCACGAGAGGCGCATCGACCTCGAACAGCGTTGTCACGGGCGTCAGCCGTCGTGTGTGGAGGATCTCGAACATGTTGCCTCTCTCGGCCCGCTCACGCGTTCAATCAAAGGTCCGGATGCTCGTGCATGGCCTTGACGCGGCGCCAGCGCCTATCAACCTCCGCCTGCAAGCCGTCCAGCAAGTGCCGGTACTCCGGCTCCATCAAGTGCTTGGTCTTGCTCATCTTGCCGAGCCAAGCCGCGAGCGGCTGGCGGGTCCCAAGCTCCTCCGGGTCGTGCGTGATGGTGGTGTGCCCGTGCTCCACCTCGTAGAGCGGGAAGAAGCACGAATCGACCGTCGCGTGCAGTATGTTGGCGCCGTCGTCGTCGGGCGTGCCCCAGTTCAACGGACAGAACGAGAGGATCTTGCCGTACACCATGCCCTCGTGCTTGGCGTACCACTGCGCCTTGGCGACCTTCCGCATCATGTCCGCAGGGAAGCCTTCGACGGCGCTGAACACGTAAGGTATGTGGGTCGCCGCCATGAGCTGCACGGTGTCCTTGTGCTGGGTGGCCTTGCCTTCCTCGCCTTTGCCGACGTGGCTCGTGCTGGTCTTGTGGCCGAGTGGCGTCGAGTACGACATCTGGCTGCCGGTATTCATGTAGCCCTGGTTGTCGTACTCGATGATCATCATGCGGTGGTTGCGATGCGCGGTGCCAAGCGCCGGACCCATGCCGATGTCCATGCCGCCATCGCCACTGATCATGACGAACGTGATGTCGTCCGAATCCGGCAGCTCGCCGCGCGCCACGCGCTGGTGATACATCTCGACCAAGCCGGAAAGCGTAGCCGACCCATTCTGGAACAGGTTGTGGATGTAGGTGACGCGGTGCGCGCTGAACGGGAAGCCCGTGGTGACGACCATGGCGCAGCCGGTGTGGAACAGCACCACGACGTCGCCTTCGAGTGACTTGAACACCTGATCCAGCACCGGGAACATGCCGCACCCCGGACAAGCTCCATGGCCGGGCACGATGCGCTTCGGTCGTGCGGCGAGCGCCCAAAACGGCGGAAGCTCGACGTTCAGCTTGCCGGTCTCCTCGTCTCGCTCAACGGTGACGAGGTTGGTGCTGACCTCCTCCTTCGTGAGTGGCGGGACGACCCGCTGCGGCTTCTTCAGGGGCACCCCGGGCGTCACGCCATGATAGTCGAAGGGCACCTCAACCGTGCCGCTCGCCAACGCATCCAGGCCGAGTTGGAAGAATGCCTCTGCGTCGGGAACGGTGAACGCCTTGCCACCGAGACCGTAGATGCGGCTCACGAAGAGTGGCTTGTTGTCGAGCTCCGCCAGGGCCGAGCGGATCTCGTGGGTCATGTTGCCGCCATTGGCGCCATAGGAGTCGGCGCGGTCACCGATAACGATGACCTTGGCGTTGCCGAGCGCCGCACGGATTTGCTCGAGCGGAAACGGCCTGAGGACGCTCGGTGAAACTACGCCAACCTTGAGGCCTTTGGCGCGCAAGCGGTCAACCGCGTCCTTGGCGGTCTCGGCTGCCGAGTTGAGCAGAAAGACGACGACTTCTGCATCGTCCGCCTGATAGGTCTCGACAAGCGAGTACTGTCGTCCGGAGACCGCGGCGTACTCCTCAAACAGCTTCGGCAGTTCGCGCAGCGCCGCCTGCATCGCCCGGTTGAGCTGGTACTTGTTGTTGATCATATCCGGGTCGTTCATGTACGGCCCGAAGGTGATTGGGTTGCGCGGATCGAGGGCGTGGTAGGGCGGTTCCGTGCGCACCAGGAACTTCTCGCGGAGCGCCTCCGAGTCGGTGAACACGTCGACGCGGCGCTTCTGGTGGCTCGTGAAGAAGCCGTCCGACGCCACGATCACCGGCAACCGCACGTCCAGATGCTCACCGATGCGCACGGCGATCAGATTCATGTCGTAGACCGCCTGCGGGTCCCGAGCCATGAGGACGATCCAGCCCGTGTTCAACGTGTAATAGAGGTCGGAATGGTCGCAGAGGATGTCGAGCGGCCCGCTCACTGCTCGGGTGACCAAGTTCAACACCATCGGCGAGCGTGTACCGGCTTGCACAGGTAGCTGCTCGATGGCGTACAGCAGGCCGTTGGCGCTGGTGGCGTTCAGCACGCGCCCCCCGCCGATGCTGGCGCCATAGCAGATGCCGGCGGCACCGTGCTCGCCATCGGCGGGAATCATCGTGATGCTGTGCTCGCCGTTCGCGAACTTCTCGTCGAGAACCTGCGCGATCTCCGTCGAAGGCGTGATGGGGAAGTAGCCCATGACGTGGAAGTTCACGTCCTTGGCGGCCTGAGCAGCGCACTCATTGCCGCTAAGGAACGCTGTCTTCTGCGTCAGCTCGCCGTCGACAGGGCCTCGAACCAAACTTGGATCAGCAATGGCCACGGCGTACCCCCTATCGTGGTTTGACTAGCTTATGGTCTGCGTGTGCTCTCGCACACCTAGCTCGGCTCGTGACGACGTGCGCCGTCGACGATCCTCGGGGACCAGTCGAGCGGAACGGTATTGGCGTCCGCAAAGCCCGGCGTCTCCCGCTCGCTCGTGATCGCGCCCGTCGGACAAGTGTCGACGCAAGCCCCGCAGCCCTTGCAGTACTGATAGTCAATACCGCGCAGGCGCGTGTGCCATGTCTCGTCTTCGCGATGGACGATATCCCACGACAAGTTGTTGTCGGGGCACGCGAGGTCGCACAGTCCACAGTGAATGCACTTGTCCTGGTGGAACACTGGAATGCGGCCGGTGCGCGAGCCGGACAGGTTCTTCGTCACGGTGTTCGCGGGATCCGCCACCACGCCGCCGATCGGCGCGTTGAGGTAGCCCCATTTGGGCTCCACACTCACGACACCACGTCCTTCGGGGGCCGGGTCACGGCGGTCGATCCTAATCTCGCTGGCACCGCGATCATAGGTGCGGAGGTTCGATTCGATGATGCTGGCGTGCTTGCGCTCGAAGGTGGTCGCCAGCACTTCGCGGACAGCACCGACGTCCAAGAAGGGTATCATGGCCGCAAGCGCGCCCTGCATGGCCGTGTTGACCCGCGTCTTCTCCTCGAGCGCGATGGTCGTGGCATCGAGGCAGGCGAGCGTGTCGTGGTGGTAGCCGAGCGCTTCTCGGACCTCCTCGGGCGTCTTGGTCGTGTTCACGATCAAGATGCCACCCGCGCGCAGCCCGCTCAGGATGGCCGGATCGTTGAGGAGGTTGTCGAGGAAGACGGCGACAACGAACGGACGCTCGACGGGTGCGGACGTTCTAACCCTGTCGCTCGCCGCGGCCAGGCGCACGAACGACTTGATCGGCGAGCCCTTCTTCTCCGAACCGTAAGATGAAAAGTGGGCGCCATTCAGGCCCATTCGCAGTACGGCCGCTTCGGCGAGCATCTTGCCAGCCAGGTGCGCGCCGAACCCGCCCAGAGATTCGAGGCGGATCTCGAACAGACCGTCCTCGTCGGTCTGCGGCAGCGCAGCGGATGGCTGGCCTTGCTCGATGGCTTGCGGTTCCGTCTGCAAGATACGTCCTCCATCAATCCAGCCCGTCCAAGCTGCCGGTAGTCGCAGTTTGTGGGGCGATGCCGGAGGGTAGCCCGCCTTCGATCTCGGTCGCTTTGCCCCCCGCGCGACAAGAACGAGAATAAATCGCCAAATTCATATCTCGCAATGCTTCTAAAGACTGCGGCTACAGGTCGCCGATGATATGCCGGGATCGATATCTATGTGCACGCCGTGATCGCCTGTCAGCAGTCGGCAAGGCGTTGTTGTCGCGATCCAAACGTTGCAGCCGAACGCGGAGAGCGCACGCTCTGTCGGTGCTCCTGCAGGGCCGTGACAGTGGCCTTGGGGTCGCCGCCAACCAAGCACCGCCTGCTGCGCTGGGAATCCGCGCGTCTTGTCTGCGACGTGCACCAAGCGCCGCGCAGCTGACACCTCCCGGTGCCGCATCGCTGCCATGATCTTCACAGCCGAGCGCCAGATACGAGGCAAATCCATGACGCAGCCCCGAAGCATGGGACTCTCAGGGAGTTTCCCGCCTCGGTGGCGGCTAGGGATAGCTGCCTGGCGCGTGCAACAACCATGGCGAGAGCCTGGCATGCAAGCGGCGAATGGAGCCACAGCTAAGATCCGTCCCGAACCGACGCTATAACAGCGCAGGTTCCAACGGGTCAACTTAGCGCCTAGTTGTTTGACTTCTCGTCAACCCACTCCAGACATGATTGCAGCAGCTTTAAGTAGAGCTGGGGCGGGTAGTACTCGTGGGTTGAGTTTGGGTATCCCGCCAAACGGGTGTCAACGCCGACCCGCTTCAGGGCTCGATAAAACTCCTGCACTTGGGTGAAGGGGACATTGTCGTCCAGCAGCCCCCCCTGCAGCAAAATCGGCGTACGCACATTCTTGACATGGAAGATTGGTGAACGTTCTATGAATTTCTCCAAGTGGTCAACAAAGCTGCCACCCAAATACCAGCTTGTCTGGAAATAACCATTGGTGCCTTCCAAACTTATGTAATCGGTTTCACCGGCAATCGAGCATGCCGCTTTGAACATGTCTGTCTGAGTGACGATCCAGCCCGTTAAGGTACCACCATTGCTTTGACCCAACACAAAGAGTTGGTCAGGATCGACAAGTTCTAAATTTATCACATGATTGACGCCCGATACAATGTCTTGATAGTCAGAAATTCCAAAATTTCCAATTAAGTCTTCACGAAATTTCTTCCCATAACCCAATGTTCCTCTGTAATTTACTCTCAGTACGAAGTAATTTTGCTCCGCATAAACGGCTGTTGGAAAGTATTTAATTAAAGGTAGATATTCATTGAAATCTACGCCATTCGGGCCTCCATGAATCTGTACAATGATTGGGTATTTCTGTGTCGCATCATAACGCGCCGGATAGGTAAGTAAGCCTTGAACTTCCGTGTTGTCCAATGAATGCCATTGGACCAATTCGGTCCTCCCAACAGGGAGGGCTATGTCACTAGCGTTAACGTTACTAATTCTTGACAAAGCGACATCGTGGATGTCGGTCGTGTAGACCTCGGGCGGCTTATTGTATGTTTGCCCGATAAACGCAAGTGTTTTGCCATCTTGGGCGACATCAATAAGCGAGGAAACAAGATAGGTGTTTAGGCCGGGGATCTCTAAATCTTCAGGGGAACCAAGTATTTTCCGAGGAGCGCTGCCATCAATTGGCATTTGATAGAATGAGTACGTGGAGCGATCGTTCTCGATGTAATAGACACTCTTGGAGTCAGGTGCCCATTGCCAAAGGAATGGCAGCTCATTTTTTGATCTGGCGAGCGGAATTGGCACGCCTCCCGCGGCAGGAATGATTTTGATATCCCATAGGAAGGACCACTTGAACGTGCCGGGCGCATTGATGAAAGCTAACCATTGACCATCAGGCGAGTATTTTGGAAAGTACTTCCAATTTGTATTGCACGCATCGACCTGTGTTACTTGTTTTGTGCTGACGTCGACGGTCGCAAGCTGGGCTGCGGTCCACGAATCGAGGCCGGGGCCATCCTGATGCGCAAAGACGATCCGATCGCTGTCCGGAGACCAGCCATATGCCCAGTGACCAGCCCAGTCGCTGACCGAGAATTCTTGATCGGCAGTGAGGTTGACGATGTGGCCGCCTCGATGCGCCTCATCTAGAGGCAGTAGCCAGAGCCGGTTTCGATTGAAGTCCTGCGGATCCTCGACGACGGGTTTCGTGTACTCAGGGTCAGGCATCACAAAGGCAATGGCCTTGGCATCGGGTGCCCATCGAAAGCTCGAGATGTCCTCCTGGAAGTCTGTAAGCTGGCTCGTGCGTCCTTCATTTGCGTCGACGAGCCAGAGATTATTTTCGCCGGAATCGGAGGATAGATAGGCGACCATCTCGCCGTCCGGTGACCATTGGGCGCTTGAGATGTGCGGCGAGGCCTCCAGTAACGTGCGAATGTCGCCACCAGTCAGGTCCGAAATGACATACTCGGTTAAGTAGCTGTTGGCGGCGAGATCAATCGTATTAACACCGTAAAGCAATTCTTCGCTGTCCGGCGAAAACGCCAAATCAGAGAGGCGTTTGACCTCCATGCTTAATTCCGGAGTCCATTCGTCCTGTGCATGTAACGAGGGTACAAATAGAATGGGACTGGTGATTAGAAAAGAACATAGAAAAAAGGCTCCATAGGAGAATCTACGTTGCATCTATTGCTTCCAGCAAAGCGATCTTGTCGACTCGTGACAGTGGCACACGCGCGAGGCGTAGCGCAGTCCGGCTTTGGTTGAACGCCGCATCGCACGCTTGGCCGCGTGGCCGATCGGGCTTCGCGCGAATTGTCGTCGGGGTCTTCTCGTCGTGCAACTGGGCTTCGGTGGCCTGTTGGCGAAGCTGGCTGGCACGGCCCGCGGGTGCCGGTCCATGCCGTGCGGGGGAGGTCGACCCTGCGCCTGTCGTGCTATCGACGCTTCGGTCAGCGTCGTGCGCTGGAGGAGACTTCGGGGTCATCGCGATGCGGGTCGCGGAAACGAAAGTAAGCACTTGCGTGCGCGCGAGACATGAAGCCCGAGCGCGCCGCGCGAAACTCCATATCGGGGCGCCGCCAATTCGCTAGCGCCTGCACGTCGTCGAACGCTGCGCCGAACTCGACGAGCTGTGTTTCGTCGACGAAGCTCCGCTCGATGGCATCCAGGAGCAGCCGCACGTGCGGCGACCCCTCGCTA
The DNA here is from genome assembly GCA_028279345.1 of Geminicoccaceae bacterium. Lineage (GTDB taxonomy): Bacteria > Pseudomonadota > Alphaproteobacteria > Geminicoccales > Geminicoccaceae > JAAAPF01. The sequence continues at coordinate 48,827 of JANQNY010000059.1, read as the reverse complement.
TGTTGGTGAGCGGTGGCGTGGCTGAACAGCTGCAGCCGGCGGCGGAAGCGAAATGCGACAAGCAGGCTCACCACCTTGCCCTCGTGCTCCAGCAAGTGGATCTGCAAGGCGCCATGTTGGTCGGCGGCCAGGGCCAAGAGCCGCAAGGCCTTGAGGCGTGCTGCCACAACGTCCGCCCTTGTGGTGCTCCGCCGGACGACGCCTGCGGCACCGTCGAGGGCTGCGTCGAACGGCAGCTCGGCATCCTGGGGGTACACCCGGACGCGCCACGTGCGACCAGCGTCGAGCGCTGCGCTATGCTGCTCCTTCGCTTTCGTGGCCGTGCGCTCCGGTCCGGTGGAGAAGGCAGCGAAGGTGCCGCGCGCCGTATCGACGCCGAGCAGCCGTGTCGTCCGCCGTGGCAGGACGTGGAGGCGCCGTCGGGCGATGTGCAGGAAGGCCCGGTTCGTGGGCGCGCGCGGATCCAGGTGAGGCAGCCAGAGCGCCGACCAGCTCCGGTCGGCAAGCAGCGAGCCCATCAGCGCGTCGGCCACCGCTTGCTGCTCATTGGGTGCGGCGACGATCTCGAAGGGAGGCGTCGGTCCCTGGACGGGGAAGCCGAGCACGCCCAACCCGAACAGTGCCGCGCTCGAACTACGATGAAAGAGCGGCACGAGACCGATCAGCTCACGCCCGCGGTGGACCGCAGTCATGTGCGGCGTCCAGGCGGAAGCCACCCACTCGGCCCACGGCAGGAGAAACCCCGGGGTGTTGTAGTAGCTGGGCCTTGGCGCGCTGCGCACAAGTTCCCACCAGGGCATCTCGAGCCGCTTGAGCTCAACGAGCGAGTCGACGGGACTGATGGTGAGCGCGCCGGCCGAGCGTTGCAGCGCCAACGGCAATTGGCCGCGCGCGGAGCCTCGCTTCGCCGTTCGGTTGCGCGCGGTGCGGCGCGGTTCGTTGCCGCGCCCGTTTCCGTCGGACTGACTGGGCATGCCGTCCTGTCGTTGCAAATTGCGCCCGCACGTCCGCCATCGCACACTCCGGCGCGGCGGAAACGGCAACCGCTCGTTCGCAGGCTAACACCGCCGCGACGGCGCGCAACGCGACACAGGCGGGCCCGGGCAACCGAACGAGGTCGTCTCCAACAACGCGCCAAGCCGACCGCGCCTGCGTGTCGCGCAGTTCAACATGCCATCGTTCTTCAAGGATTCACTGCGGCGGTCTGTCGAACCATTGACGTCAGCCGTCGGCTGCCGCGCTGAAGTCGCAGCGGCGTTAGCTGTCGGACCGGGGCGATTGCTGAACCCCGCGGTTCGCGTTGGTAGCGGAGGAGGGATTTGAACCCCCGACCCAAGGATTATGATTCCTCTGCTCTACCGCTGAGCTACTCCGCCACGCGCGGTGCGCCGCGGTCTAAGATCGACACCCGCCAGTGTCAAGCCGAGGCGGGTTGCGCCACCGGCCGCGCGGTCTCGACGTGGTCGATGAAGCCGCCAGCGAGAACGCGGCTGCCACTGTAGACAACGCAGGCTTGACCGGGTGCGATGCCGAAACCGGGTTCGCCGAGTACGACCCTGATGCCGTCGCTGTCCGGCTCGAGCCGCGCCGCCACGGCCGCCTCATGCGCTCGGTGCTTGACCTCGACCGGCCCCACGAGCGCATCGTGTGCGACGAGCTGGTTCACCTCGTTGACGCGAAACGCCGGCACGACCAGCGCCCGCTTGGGGCCGACGACGACCGCACGCCGCTCGCGCTCCAGCCCGAGCACGTAGAGCGGTTGGCCCGTGGCGACGCCCAGGCCGCGCCTTTGGCCAACTGTGTAGTTGGCGAGCCCCCCATGCGTGCCAACCTCGCGCCCGTCCACGTCGACGATCGGTCCGGGCTCCGCTGCGTCAGGCCTCAGTCGCCTGACCACCTCGCTGTAGTGACCGCTCGGCACGAAGCAGATGTCGCGGCTCTCCGGCTTTGCGGCGACCTTGAGGCCCAGCTCGTCGGCGAGCCGCCTGACCTCGCGCTTCAGGAGCGCACCCAACGGAAAGCGCAGTCGCTCGAGCTGGGCAGGGGTGGTCTGGGCGAGGAAATAGGTCTGATCGCGGCTCGCATCGACGGCACGGTGCAGTTCGGGGCCGGGGAGCCGCCGCGCGTAGTGCCCGGTCACGAGAGCTGCCGCACCCAGGTCGTCGGCGATCGCGAACAGGTCACCGAACTTGATACGCTGGTTGCAGCGCACGCAGGGGATCGGCGTGCGCCCCTGGGCGTAGCTATCCGCGAAGTCGTTGATCACGGTCTTGCGGAAGCGCTCCTCGAAGTCGAGGACGTAGTGCGGGATTTGGAGCTGGTCCGCGACGCGGCGGGCGTCGTAGATGTCCTGGCCGGCACAGCACGCGCCCTTGCGACCGACCGCGGCGCCGTGGTCGTAGAGCTGCAGCGTGATGCCGACGACGTCGAGCCCACGCCGCTTGGCGAGCGCCGCCGCGACGGCGCTGTCAACGCCGCCCGACATCGCGACGACGACGCGAGCACCTGTGGGGAGCTCGTCGAAGCCCGTCATTCTCCCACCACCTCGAAGCGCAGCCCGTCGAGTTCGTCGGCGAGTCGAACCTGGCAGCCGAGCCTTGAGCGCGGTTGGGGGCGGACGGCTAGAGCGATCATTTCGCTCTCCTCGGGTGATGGGCGGGGCAGGCGCTTAGCCCACGCCGCATCTACCACCACATGGCAGGTGGCGCACGCCATCTGGCCCCCGCAGGTGCCCTCGAGCGGCAGGTCGGCTGTCCGGGCAATGTCCAGAATGGTCGATCCAGCCGCCGCCTCGAGCTCGCGCTCGTGGCCTTCGCCGATGACGGCGATGACGCGCGGCATACTAGACGGTGAAGCTCTCGCCGCAGCCGCACCGGCCCTTCTCGTTGGGATTGTGGAACTTGAACGATGCACCCAGCCGATCGCGTACGAAGTCCATCTCCGTGCCGATGAGGAACATCATCGCGTCGGGCTCGACGAACAGCTTGGCGCCGCCCAAATCCACGACCTCGTCGCGGTCGTTGGCCTCGTCGGCGAAGTTGAGGGTGTAGGTAAGCCCAGAGCAGCCGGCCATCTTCACCCCGAGGCGGATGCCGGTTGCCGTGTCGCCCTTGGTCGCGATGAGCTCGCGCAGTCGTGCTGCTGCGGCCTCGGTGATGCTGATCGGCGCTGGTCGTATCGCTGTCGCCATGTTCCCTGCCGTTTCCAGAGCCTCGGTCAGGAGGCCTCGCTACCGCTCAGGCTGCGCGGCGTCGCCCGAGTATCGGTGCGATGCGGGCGAGTGCCTCATCAATGTCGGCCTCGATCGTCGACCAGCCAAGCGAAAACCTGAGCATTCCATCTATCAAATCGTCACACACGCCCATCGCTTCAAGGACATGGCTGCGCTTTACCGTGCCGGACGAGCACGCGGCGCCGCTGCTGACGGCAACGCCTGCCAGGTCCAGCGCCATCAACAGCCGCTCGGCGCGCCACCCGGGTGCCGTGACGGCCAACGTGTTGATGAGCCGCGGAGCGCCGTCGCCCAGCACCACGAGGTTGGCGACGAGTGCCCTGAGGCCAGCTTCCAACCTAGAACGCAGCTCGCGAACACGTGCGATCTCGTTCGCGTCGATAGCCGTCAGCGCCGCAGCGAACCCTGCCGCAGCCGGCACGTTCTCCGTGCCACCGCGCAGGCCTCGCTCCTGCCCGCCTCCGGCGATCAGCAAAACGGGTTCGAATCCGGGCGCGAGGATCAGGGCACCGGCTCCGGCCGGTCCGCCAACCTTGTGGGACGACAGCGCGAGGCTGTCCGCCTGCGCAACGAGGGGTGCCAGGTCAAGGCGTCCCGGCACTTGCACGGCGTCCACGTGCAAGTTGACCCCCTCCGGCAACGCGTCGCGAACGGCGGCGAGTGGCTGAATCACACCCGTTTCGTTGTTGGCCGCCATGACCGCGACCGTGTCGGCACCCGTGGCAACGACCATTCTGGCCACTGCCTCGACGCGGACGCATCCCGCAGCATCTACCGGCAGGCGCTCCCCGAGCGTATGCGGATGACGTAGGACGGCGGGGTGCTCGACGGCGGATGCCAGCACGCGCCGGCCATGCAGCGCCAGTGCGTTGGCTTCGGTGCCGCCGCTGGTGAAGACGACCCGGTCGGGGCAGGTTCCCGCGACATCAGCGACCATCTCCCGCGCGTCCTCGAGGTGGCGCTTGGCGCGTCGGCCCGAAGCGTGGACGGCGGAGGGGTTGCCGCCGGCGTCGAGCGCCTCATGCATCGGGCGGCGCGCCTCGGGCCGCAGCGGTGAGCCGGCGTTGTGGTCGAGGTCGATCACCCGCTCAGGACGCGAGCAGCTCGCGCTTGCGCTCCTGCACCCGCTCGGCCTCCAGCGTCTCGATGCGGGCGTGCAGCATATCCACGTGCTTGCAGAGCTCGTCGACGGCGCGGATGGTCGGGTCTTCCGCTTCACCCGGCTCGGTGCCGTAGGGCTGGAAGCAGCATTGATCGGGACGTCGGCGCTTGTTTGCCGCAGAATGCGCAGGAATGCCGATCATCGTATCGCCGGGCGCCACCTCGCGAAGAACTACGGCGTTGGCGCCCACACGCGCACCACGTCCGACCGTGAAGGGTCCCAGCACGGCCGCGCCCGCTCCTACCACCACATCGTCCTCGATTGTCGGGTGCCGCTTGCCCGGATCGAGGCTGACACCACCCAGCGTGACACCCTGGTAGAGCGTGACATTGTCGCCGATGACCGCCGTTTCGCCGATCATCACAGCCATGCCGTGGTCGATGAAAACGCGCGCGCCGATCTGCGCGCCGGGGTGGATCTCAATACCGGTCAGCGTCCGATTGACATTGGAAAGGAACCGAGCCGGCAGCTTAAGGCCGCGTCGCCAAAGCGCGTGCGACAGGCGATGCCAGAGGATTGCGTGCAATCCAGGATAGCACAGCAGCACCTCCAAATTCGACCCAGCCGCCGGGTCGCGTTCGCGGATCGCGGCAACGTCGTCCCACAGTCTCTTGAACATCGCCATCCCCCGAGGCTATATCCAGCCTCCCAAGGTGGGATTACAGCCGCAGCTCGACAAGTAGCGTGTTCACGCCCTTCCGTTCGCTCGCTCGACCACCTCAACATCAGCCATACCGTCGTCGCGTCAGCGCGGTCAATTGCGTGCGGTGCCGGCAGTGCGACGGGTCGAAGCGGAGACGGCCATGCCCGAGGTAATCTTCAACGGATCGGATGGCCGGCTCGAGGGACGCTACACCCACGGTGAGGGCCCCACGCCGCCGCTCGCGATCGTTCTGCACCCGCATCCGCTGCATGGCGGTACCATGAACAACCGCGTCGCGCTCGCCATGTTTCAGGCGTTCCAGCGGCGCGGCTTCTCGGTCCTGCGCTTCAACTTCCGGGGCGTCGGCCGCTCGCAAGGTGTGTTCGATCATGGCCAGGGTGAGCTGCGCGATGCCGCATCTGCCCTCGACTGGATGCAGCTTCACAACCCGAACAGCCGCATCGTTTGGTGCGCGGGCTTCTCCTTCGGCGCCTGGATCGCCATGCAGCTCCTGATGCGGCGGCCCGAGATCTATCGCTTTGTCTGCGCAGCCTTGCCCGCGAGCCTCTACGACTTCTCCTTTCTGGCACCGTGCCCTTCATCGGGTCTCGTCATTCAGGGCGATCGTGACATCGTGACCCCGACCGAGGCCGTGCGGAAGCTGTGCGAGCGGCTCGCGCATCAGCGCGCCATCACCATCGACGTGTCGGTCATCGAGAACGCCGACCACGTCTTCTCCAAGAAGATCGACGAGCTTGCACAACTGGTCGAGGCCTACATCGATCGCGAGATGTCGACCGTCGAGCTCGCCTGAACGCGAACGGCCTAGGCGCCGCCGGACCGACCGATGACCAGCTTCCGTTCCGACTTCCTACGCACGCTCGAATGGCGTGGCTTCATCCATCAGATCACCGACGCTGCGGGGCTCGACGAGGCGCTGCTGGGTGGCGCCATCGGTGGCTATGTCGGCTTCGACTGCACCGCCGACAGCCTGCACATCGGCAATCTCGTTTCGATCATGCTGCTGCGGCACCTCGAGGAGGCCGGGCACCGGCCCATCGCGCTCATCGGCGGCGGGACGACCAAGGTCGGCGATCCCTCGGGCCGCGACGAGGTCAGGAAGCTCCAGGACGACGCGACGCTGGCGGTCAACCAGGCGGGTATCCGCCGTTCGCTGCAGGCGTTCTTGGACCTCGACGGCGGACGCACGCGCTTGGTCGACAACGCCGAGTGGCTCGACCGGCTGAGCTACGTCCCTTTTCTCAGGGAGGTAGGGCGGCACTTCACCGTTAACCGCATGCTGACCTTCGATTCGGTGCGGTTGCGGCTGGAGCGCGAGCAGCCGCTGACGTTCCTCGAGTTCAACTACATGATCATGCAGGCCTACGACTTCACCGAGCTCGCCCGGCGCTACGAGTGCCGGCTGCAGATGGGTGGCTCGGATCAGTGGGGTAACATCGTCAATGGCGTCGAGCTCAATCGTCGCTTCGGCGGGGTGGAGCTTTTCGGCCTCACGACGCCGCTCATCACCAAGGCGTCGGGCGAGAAGATGGGAAAGTCCGCGCAGGGTGCCGTCTGGCTCAATGCCGACCGCCTGGCGCCCTTCGACTACTGGCAGTTCTGGCGGAACGTGGACGACGCCGATGTCGGCCGCTTCCTCCGATTGTTCACGCTGCTGCCGCGCTCGGAGATCGAGCGCCTGGAGGCGCTCGCCGGCGGGGAGTTGAACGAGGCGAAGAAGGTGCTCGCGACCGAAGCGACTAGGCTTGCGCATGGCGAAGCCGCCGCCATCGATGCCAGGGACGCGGCAGCGGGCGTCTTCGAGGCGGTGGGCGATGACACCAACCTTCCGGAAGTGACGATCGATCGCGCGGTCGTCGCTGCGGGCGTCACGGTCGTCGATCTTTTCGTCGCCGCGGGCTTGGTGGCGAGCAAGGGCGAGGCCCGGCGCCTAGTGCGCGGCGGCGGTGCGCGGCTCAACGACGGGCATGTCGGTGACGAGCTGCAACAGGTGGGCGAAGCCGATCTGCGGGTCGACGGAACAGTCAAGCTTTCGGCGGGCAAGAAGCGGCACGTCCTCCTTCGGCCCGGCTGAACCTGGCACGCGCGAGAGCGCGGTCAGTCGCCGTGGAGGTTGGTGCGGCTACGGTTATCGGGGACAATGCCGCTTCCACCAAACATGTCTTGGAGCGCGCCTGGTGTGACCACGGTCAGCGGGTTGACCGAGACCTGCGGATCGTCGCGTGGGCCCTTGATCGAGAACGCGATGGCGAAGGCACCGGCCTCGCGCTGGCCCTGCAGCAGGTCACCGATCACCGGGATGTTGCCGATGAACTGGTTGATCGTTGCGAGCGGCGCCAGGCTGCCGGTGAGATCGAGCCGATTGGTGCGAAGATCGACCGTCCCCGAGACCCGCGCTGCCAGCTGGGCTGCGCGGATCGAGGCATCGTTCAGACGTAGCTCCGTGCCGTCCAGGGTGAAGCCGCTCGCAAAGCTGGCCACCTGGATGGCGTCGGTTGCCAACCCTTCGATCGCAGGTGCGGCGGCTAGGCGACGAACGAGCGGCGGCGCGCCCACGACGGCCGCGTTCTCCACGGCGATGGTGCCCTGTGTCGGCGTCGCGGACCCCGGTCCAGCCACCACCGCATCCACCTGCATGACGCCACCGTGAAGCGCGTCGCTGAGGCCCAACGCACGGAGCGCGCCGCCCGCATCGTTGCTCGCGAGATCGAGGTCGAGGCCGCCAACGGCATCCGGCGAAAGGCGTACCCGGAGCCCTTGCGCCGCTTCTGCGGTGCGAGCATCGAGGCTCAATGCCCGCAAACGGCCGGCCTGGATCGTGGCGCTACCGTTCGCGTCCAAGAGCGCTGCGGAGCTGCCGCTCGACACTTCGTCGATCGCCAGACGCAGCTCGACGTCGGTGTCGAGGATAGCTTCCGCCTCTTCGGCCTCACGCGGTGGCGCGTGCAAGGGGGCGAGGTCGAGACGGGGCCCGATCACGAGGATGGCAAGTCCGGGCCCGGCGCGCTCGATCGTCACGGAGAGCTGTGTGCCGGCGACGACCAGCGGCTCCACGACCAGCGCACGGACCGCTCCGTCAGCGGCGAGGCTGCCTCTAGCCACCACCTCAACCCCCGGCCACGTGACGGCCAGGCGTTCCAGATCGATCTCTTCGTCCGTTTCGGTGAGCCGTGCCGTGGCCTGACCCTCGATGCCCGGAGGCTTCCACACCGCAAAGACGGGCATGTTCACCTCGGCCTCCGCCAGATCGAGCGTGAGGTCGGTGCGCGTCGTCCTGCCGGCCAGGTCGAGCTGGGCGTCGAGGCCGATGGTGCCGCTGAGCGGTAGGCCGGCGGGCAGGCCCAAACGCTCCAACGCGGTCGCGTCGACGCGGCCGTTGACGCCGATCGTCTCCGTGTCACTCGAGCCGTCGACCAGGAAGGTGAAGGCCAAGGGTACGTCCGCGATCAGTCCATTGCCGTCGGCTGAGACGCGATCGGGCGTCGCCTCGAGCGTGAGGCGCGCATCCGCCAGATCGCGGCCTGCTGCTACTCCCGGTAGTGTCACGTTCTCGAAGTCGCCCTGGAACAGTAGGCTGACCTGTTCGAGCGCCACGTCGCGAAGCAGGGGGAGGGCCACCTCGATTGTAAAGCGACCGCTGCCGGTGCTTCCCGTTTTCGGCAGGTCGTAGCGGCTCGCCAGCGTGAGCGGTTCGCTATCGACCACGTTGAGGATGGTAGGCACGTCGCCGCGCGCCTCGATTCGGGTGCTCAACGCCTCGACCGTAGCGCCACTCGCCATCTCCGTGATGCGCACGTCGCCGCCGATGACTTCGACGCCTTGAAGGTTCCCTCCCGTGATCTCGAAGGCCAGCGTGTCGGCGTCGAAGGTCGCCGTTGCCGAGGCACCGGTGACGGGCGGCATCGGTCGTAGGTAGTGCACCTCGGCACCGGAGATGAGCGCCTCGCCGCGGATCGCATCGATCGGCAGGGCGCCCTCGAGCGCTGCCTCGTCGAGGTCGACCGAGAGGTCCAAGCGCTCGATGATTCCGGCAGGGATGTTCTCCGTGACCCAATCGTGGGCGCCGCTCGCGATGGCGGGAGGCCAGAGCCGCGGCGCCCAGCTCGCATCCACATCGGTGAACATGACCACCAACGATATCAAATCGCGGCCGACGCGGCCTCCGCCTTCGAGGTCGAGCGCCGGTGACGACAGCGACGCCCGCTTCACGTCGACGAACTCTTGTCCGGGCTCCCAGGCGAGCGCCGCATCGAGCGCATCGACGGGCAGGGCGTCTGGCATGCCTGGCCCGCGGACGGCAAGGGGCCCTGCGCTCTGCACCACCAGGTCGATCGGGCCGCCACCGACATCGGTCGTGAGCTCGATGTCGACCGGCCCGCCTTCGAGGTCGGCGTCCGGGACCTCGAGCACGTCCATGAGACCGGTCACCGACGCCAGTCGCAGCGCGGCACTGAGCCGCTCGTTGGCCAACGTGACGACCCCATTGACCCGCAGGTCCGTCCCGTCGCCCAGCCGTCCGCTGACGCGTGCGTCCGCACCCGCGGCTGACGGCACGACGGTGAGCTGGTCCAGAACGAGCACGAGATCTTCGCCCGATGGCAACCCTGTGAGGCGAAGGGTCGTATTCTCCAGGTTCAGGCCGTCAGGGAACGCCGAGGTGATAAGCGATCGGAGCCAGCCGAACTCGGGTTTGGCGAGGGTGCGCGCGACGGTCAGCCACCCCGTAGCGGGGCCCGCCGCAGCCCCCGGCCCGACGCTCGGCGCTTCGGTCCAGGCGCGCGGCGGAGGCCCCAGAAGCAACGCGAGAACCGCCAGAGCGGTGAGCAGCGTCAACAAGGCGCCTGCCAGCGACAGGAGGCGGTGCAGCAAGCCGCGCCGGCGCCGAGCTTGACCGCGCCGCCTGGGCTGCGTTCTCTGCGGGTCCTCAGCCCGCGCGCCGTTCTTGGAGCCCCGTGTCCGCATCACCGCCTCAGCCGCCTCATCTCGCCCGAGCAACGCGCGAGCGTGAGCGTTTCGTCCAGGCCGCCATCGACGCCGCCGGGCGGGCCGATCGCGAGCAGCTTCTCCAGCAGTCCGGCGATCTGGTCGATCTCATCTTCAACCACAGCCCATACCTCACCGGGCTCGTCCAGCGCGAACCCGATATCCTGAGGGCCTGCCAGGAGCGTGGGGTTCCGGCGGTGGTTGCCGACGAGATCGCCGCTACCGGCCAGGATGCTGTCACCGAGCGTGCCCGCCTCTTGTCAGCGCTGCGACGGCACAAGCGCCGTGTCGCCTTGGCCTTGGCACTAGGCGACCTCGACGGCAGTCTCGATGCGCCCAATTTCTGCCGAGCGCTCAGTGCCTTCGCCGATCGCGCGGTGCAAGCACTGCTGACCATGCTGCTGCGGTTCGCCGTCGAGCGCGGTGAAGTGGCATCGTCGGTCCTCGATGACCATGGGCATGGCCTGTTTGTTCTCGGCATGGGCAAATACGGTGCATTCGAGCTCAACTACTCGAGCGACATCGACCTCGTCGTGTTCCTGGACCCGGAGCGACTGCCCTATCACGGTCGCGAGAGCCCGACGGCGCTCGCCGCCAAGATCACACGGGCGCTGGCTCAAGGTTTGGGCGAGCAGTCCAAGGACGGTTACGTCTTTCGGACGGATCTGCGGCTCCGTCCCTTCCCGGCGGGCCAGCCGCTGGCGCTCACGGTCGACGCCGCCGAGACCTACTTCGCACGGCACGGCCAGAACTGGGAGCGGGCGGCCTACATCAAAGCGCGACCGGTCGCAGGTGATCTCGAGGCCGGCGACGCGTTTCTCGAGCGCATTGCACCGTTCATCTGGCGGCGGTCGTTGGACTTCGCCGCCATCAACGACATCCATTCGATCAAGCGGCAGATCCACGCCTTCCGCGGGCACAGCCGCATCCGCACCCGCGGCCACAACATCAAGCTCGGGCGCGGTGGCATCCGCGAGATCGAGTTCTTCTGCCAGACGCAGCAACTCATTCTCGGTGGCCGGGTGCCGTCCTTGCGCGAACGCGCCACGACTGAGGCGCTGGAGGCGCTGGTCGCCGCGGGCTGGATCGGCGCAGAGGTCGCACGGCAGCTCATCGAGGCCTACTGGTTCCTGCGCCGCGTCGAGCATCGTCTGCAGATGGTCGACGACGCGCAGACGCACGTTCTGCCAGAGCGTGACACGGCCTTCGCACGCTTCACCGCGTTCATGGGCTATGCCGACCCGGAGAGCTTCGAGCGGGCGTTGGTCGATCGCCTGGAGACGGTCGAGCGGCACTATGCGAGCCTCTTCGAGACGAGCCCGGACCTGTCCGACGCGGCAGCACTGGTGTTCACCGGCACCGACGACGACCCGGCGACGATCGGACATCTACAGGCGCTCGGCTTCAACGACGCATCGGCACTGAGTGCCAAGGTGCGCGGTTGGCATCACGGCCACATCGCGGCGACCCGCAGCACGCGCGCGCGCGAGCTTTTGACGGAGCTTCTGCCCGACCTCCTGCGGGCGCTCGCCGACCAGCGCGAGCCGGACGCCGCCTTCCGTCGCTTCGACGCCTTTTTGAGCGCGCAGCCCGCCGGTGTGCAGCTCTTCTCGCTGTTCCATGCCAATCCCAGCCTGCTCAAGCTGATCGCGCTGATCATGGGCACGGCGCCGCGGATGGCCGAGCGCCTCGCCGGCTCGACCCGGCTGTTCGAGGCGATGCTCACGCCCGACTTCATCGAGGTTCTGCCGCCGCGGCGGTCGCTCGCGGCCGAGCTCGACCAGACGCTCGGCGCCGCCCGCAGTACCGAGGACCTGCTCGATCGGGCGCGGGTCTGGGCCCAGTCCCGGCAGTTCCAGGTGGAGTTCATGGTGCTGACGGCCCGGGTCAGCGCTCATGGCGGGCTCGACCAGCTGACCGCCATCGCGGACCTTCTCCTCGAACGCCTGCTGCCCGCGGTCGAAGACTGGCTCGCGGTAAGCCATGGACGCATCCCGGGTGGGCGCTTCGCCATCTTGGCGATGGGCAAGCTCGGCTCGCGTGAGCTGACGATCGGCTCCGATCTCGATCTGGTGTTCGTCTACGATGCACGCGCCGACGCCAAGAGTGACGGCAAGCGGCCGCTCCCGGCGGCGACCTACTACGCCCGTCTCGGCCAGCGCCTAGTGAGTGCCTTGTCCGCGCAGACCGCCGAGGGTCGCCTCTTCGAGATCGATATGCGGCTCAGGCCGTCGGGCAAAGTGGGGCCGGTCGCCTGCGCGCTTGCCAGCTTCGACGGTTATCAGCGTCGGACCGCGCAGGTCTGGGAGCATCAGGCCCTGACGCGCGCGCGCCCGATCGCCGGCGATGCGGACCTCTGTCAGGCACTCGGAGCGATCATCCGCGACGTACTCACCGCTGAGCGCGATCCGCAAGAGCTCGCCGCCGCGGTCGCCCAGATGCGCCGCCGCATCTTCAAGGAGCACGGCTCGACCGATCCCTTCGACCTCAAGCACTGCCCAGGTGGCGTGGTGACCCTCGAGTTCTTGGCTCAGTACCTGGTCCTGCGCCACGCCGCTGCGCACGCTTCCCTGCTGCACCTTACGACCGAGGGGGTGTTCGCCGAGGCGGGCCGTCTCGGCTTAGTCCCGTCGACGGACGCCGATGCGCTCATCCGCGCGCTGCGCCTGAACCACGCGCTCGCGGCTGTCGTTCGCCTGACGATCGACGAGCGCTTCGAGCCGGAGTCCGTTCCAGCACCGTTGCTGGCGGCGCTTCAAGCCGCGGCACAGGCAGCCCTAGACGACGACCAAGCGACCATCGACATGGCGACGCTCACCCGTGAGCTGGCGGCCGCTCAGGCCGAGGTGGTGTTGATCTTCACCCGCGAGATAGGCCCCCCTACGGCCGAGGCGGAGGTGAGCGCAAGCTCTTGACCCGCGTGCGCAGCGGCAAATCTTCGCAATTGATCTGAAGCCAAGGAGAGGACTGACGATGAGTGTGACCGAAGGCGACCCGCTTCCCGAGTTCGACCTGCCGACCGACGGGGGCGGCAGCCTCAAGAACGCGGACCTCGCGGGCAAGCCATTCGTCCTCTACCTCTATCCGAAGGACGACACGTCGGGCTGTACCAAGGAAGCCAACGCCTTCAAGGACCTCAAGGGCGCGTTTGATGCGATCGGGGTAGCAATCGTCGGCCTTTCGAAGGACGGCGTGAAGAGCCACGACAAGTTCAAGGCCAAGCACGAGCTCAACTTCCCGCTGCTCTCCGACGAGGCCGGCGGCTTCGTCGAGGCGCTCGGCGCCTGGGTGGAGAAGTCGATGTACGGCAAGAAGTACATGGGCATCGACCGCTCGACCTTCCTCGTCGGCAGCGACGGCGCGATCAAGCAGGTCTGGCGCGGCGTGAAGGTGCCCGGCCACGCCGAGGCGGTCCTCGAGGCGGCGAAGCAGCTCTGAGGCGCAGCTCATGCCCGAAGATCTCCTCAGCCTGCCGCCCGCCGTCGGCGCTTGGCGCCGTGAGCACGCCTCGCGCCGACACCCGACGCTCGATGCGCTGGAGGAGGCGACCCAGGCGCTGCCCGAGCGCAACATGCAGACGGCGAGCGAGCAGGCCGAGCTGCTGGCCTTTCTGGTCGAGCTCATTGGCGCCAAGCTCGTCGTCGAGGTCGGCACTTTCACGGGCTATGGCGCGCTCGCGATGGCGCTGGCTTTGCCGGAGGATGGTCGGCTCATCACACTCGACGTGGGCGACTGGGACGGTATTGGGGAGGGGCATTGGGCGCAGGCGGGCGTTGCAGAGCGGATCGAACGGCGCCTAGGTCTCGCCAAGGAAAGCCTCGACGCCCTCATCGCCGGGCCCGAGCGGGGCCTTGTCGATCTCGTCTACGTCGATGCCGACAAGAAGCTCTATCCGCGCTACCTGCAGCAGGCGCTGATGCTCGTTCGCCCGGGCGGGCTCGTCGCCATGGACAACATCTTCTGGGGCGGGGCCATCGCCGATCCCGACGACCGCGAGCGGCAGGTCGACGCGCTGCGCGAAGTGGTGGATCGCTGCCGCGATGACGACGGCTTGGGCATGACCCTCTTGCCGATCGCCGACGGCCTACTCCTGCTGCGCCGGCGCTGAGGCGGCTCAGCCTCAAGACGCGGTGCCAATTAGCTCCTGCAACTTACCGACCGCGAGGTCAGGCGCTTCGCCGTAGGTGATATGACTGTGATAGGCGCCGTTTGCGTCCATCAGATAGACGAACGCGCTATGGTCCATCGTGTAATCGCCGCCTTCGAGCGGCACCTTGCGCGCATAGACGCGATAGGCGTCGATCGCCTGCTGAACCTGCTCGGGGCTGCCCGTCAGGGGCAGGATGCGGTCGCTGAACGAACCAACATAGAGCTTCATCCGCTCGGGCGTGTCGCGCTCGGGATCGACCGAGACGAAGGCGAAGCGCATGCGCTCCGCGTCGGCGCCCAGGGCCTCGATCCAGGCACTCAACTCGAAGAGGGAGGTTGGACAGACATCCGGACAGTGTGTGAAGCCAAAGAAGACCGCGAACGGCTCGCCTCGAAGATCAGCGTCGGTGACCTCGTTGCCGTCGCCGTCGATGAGCGTGAACGGCCCGCCGACAAGCGCCGATCCGTCCGCACTCGCGGTCGTCGTCCGGTCGAATTGGCGGTAGCCGACGGTAGCCGCCACCACGACCACCAGGGCAGCAACTGCCAACCAAAGCACCAGCCGAAGCCTACCTAGCGCCTGCATCCGTGCACCTCCGCCATCCACGCCTCAGGTGCGCTCGCCTGGACGGTGGCGCGCTGCGACGCACCGTCTCACCCACGCGATCGCAAGAGCTGCGGCAAAGGAACCTGCGCGTCTATGGCGCTTCAAGGCCGAGCACGGCGTCAACTTCCGATCGCAGCGGCAGCGAGGTCGCAGCACCGGCGCGGGTGACCGCGATGCTCGCGACGGCGTTCGCGAAACGAATGCCGGTTTGGAGCGACATGCCCTCGGCGAGCGCTACGGCGAGGCCCCCGTTGAACGCGTCACCCGCACCTGTGGTCTCGACGACCGGGCCGGCAACGACCGCCGGCACGTGCGTGGTGCGTTCTGGCTCGACCAAGAGGGCACCGTGGGCGCCGAGCGTGACCACGACGATACCTACGCCGCGCGCGAGCAGCCTTCGAGCGGCGACTTCGGCGCTCGCGGGGTCGGTGACCTCAATGCCGGTGAGGGCGGCGGCTTCGGCGGCATTTGGGGTCGAGAGATCGACCAGCTCCAGGACGGCGTCATGGAGCGAGCAGGCGGGGGCGGGGTTGAGGATCGTCCGCACCCCGGCGGCACGAGCGATTTCGAGCCCGCGCACAGCCGCGGCGACGGGTTGCTCGAGCTGGGCGACGAACACGCGCGCGGCGCGGATGACGGAGGCAGCGGCGTCGACGTCGGCCGCATCCAAGGCACCCGCGGCGCCGGGACAGACGATGATGGCGTTGTCGCCACTAGCGTCGTCGACAAGGATGCACGCGGCACCGGTCGGCCGTGTGGCATCGCGTTGGACAAAGGGCGTCACCCCGGCCTCACTCCAGAGCGCGAAGGCGAGGTCGGCAAAGGGGTCTCGACCGACCTTGGAGATGAAGGTGACGGAGGCGCCAAGCCTGCTGCAGGCGACGGCCTGGTTCGAGCCCTTGCCGCCGGGGCCGAGCGTGAAGGCCTGGCCCATCACGGTCTCACCCATCTGTGGCAGGCGCCGCGTTCGGTAGGTGGTGTCGGCGTTGAACACGCCAAGGATCGCGATCGCGGTCAACGCGAAGGCCCTCCCTCAATCCAGGAATCCGGTCGCCTGCGGCAGCCACAGCGCGATCTGCGGAAATGCCATCACCAGGCCGACCGCGGTGAGCTGCAGCATCACGAACGGGATGATACCGCGATAGATGTGCTGCATCCGCACCTCCGGCGGCACCACACCTTTCATGTAGAACAGTGAGAAGCCAAAGGGCGGGGTCAGGAAAGACGTCTGCAGGTTAACCGCGATCAGGATCGTCGCCCAGGGCATCGCCCAGAACGCGGGGCCGACATGTTCGGTGAAGTCGAGCGTGATCAGGATCGGATAGAAGATGGGAATAACAATCAGACAAATCTCGATGAAATCAAAGAAGAATCCCATGATGAAAACCAGGATCATGACAAAGATCAACACTTCCCACGCGGTGTCGATCCCAGATGCAACGAGGATTTCTTCGACGATGTAGTCGCCGCCGAGCGCGCGAAAGACGTAGGCGAAGAGCGTGGCGCCGACGATGATGAAGAAGACGAGGGCGTTGGTTAGGCCCGCCTGGTAGATCACGTCACCCAGCATCTTGCTGTCGAGGCGACGATAGGCAGCGGCCAACAACAATGCCCCGGCACAACCCACGCCGGAGGCCTCCGTGGGGGTGGCGAGCCCACCGAAGATCGAGCCGAGCACGACGCCGATGAGCACCACCGGCGGAACCAGGCTCTTGAGAACCATGAACAAGAGGGCTCTCTGGCTCTCCGGCGCGAACGCGTCCGGCAATGGCGGCGCCGCCGTGGGCACGAGGCGTGCGAAGACGCCGATATAGGTGAGGTAGAGCATCGACAAGAGCAGGCCCGGGAACACGGCAGCAGCGAACAGCGTGCCGACCGGCACCTGCACCAGGTCGCCCAGGATGACGAGCATGATCGACGGTGGGATGAGGATGCCGAGCGTGCCCGAGGCGGCGATCGTCCCCGTCGCCAACTCTTTCGAGTAGTTACGCTCGAGCATCGTCGGCAGCGCCATGAGCGTCAGCATGATCACCGAGGCGCCGACGATGCCGGTGGTGGCAGCCATGATCGTGCCCATTGCGGCCACCGACATGGCGAGCCCGCCTGGCACGCGTCGCAGCAGCACCTGGAGCGTCTTTAGAAGGTCCTCGGCGACACGACTGCGTTCGAGGATGACCCCCATGAAGATGAACATGGGGATCGCCATCAACACTTGGCTGGTGACGACCCCGCCGTAGATGCGCGGCATTATCACGCCCCAGCGCGCCATGCTGAAGACGTCGAAGTAAGCGCCTAGGAAGCCGAAGAGGACGGCCACGCCGCCGACCGTGAAGCCAACCGGAAATCCGATGAAGAGGCAGAAGATCAGCGCGAAGAACATGAGGATCGCGAGGTGATCGATAAGCCAGTCGACACTCATAGTTCGACGGCTTCGTCGCGTTTGGCGTTCGAGTGCCAGTCGGGTGGACCGAACAGATCGACCAGGCGCCGGCAGAGCAGCGAGACGGCCGACAAGAGCAGCAGGGTGAGGCCGCAAGCTGCGATCGTCTTGATGATGTAGCGTGCCGGCAGGCCGTTGGGCGCGTCCGAGCTCTCCAGCTGCTGCCAAGAGACGAAAGCGTAGATCCACGCATAGGGCACGACGACTAGGCACATCGGCAGCGCGAAGACGAGTACACCGAAGAGGTCGATCCAGTCTTTCCGCCGCTGCGGTAGCGCCATCGTGAACACGTCAATGCGAACGTGCGTGTTCTTGATGACGCCGAACGCCAACCAAGCGAGGAACAGCGTCGAGGTCAGGTGCCACTGCAGTTCTTGCAGACGTGTCGACGTGAAATAGGGCAGTTGATAGCCGAGCTTGCGCGAGATCACATCGAAGCAAATGACGAGCACCGCGGCGAGGAACAGCCAGCCGGTGCCGTATGCAACGCGGGACAAGAGGGTGTCGATCGCGGCGCTGATGGCGCGAAGATGATGCATGCGACGACCCGTGGGCGTGGCTGCGGCTAGTCGCGACCACCATGGTCGCCGCGCAACGAAACGGACAGGCGAGGCGGCGCCGCCAAGACGCCGCCTCCGTTCGACCTAGTTCAAGTAACCCATCTGCTTCCAGGGCTCGTACTCGTCGCGGAAGGCTGCCAACGAGTCCCAAATCTTCGCGAACATCTCGCTTTCGGCCTTCTTCTCTTCCACGACCTCCGCCCAGGCGACTTCCATCTCGGTGAGGATCTCGTCCGGCCACATGTGGAAGGTCACGCCCTTCTCTTCGAGCTCGCGCATCGCGGCACCCTGCATCGATTCGCCATTGGCGAACTGCCACATCATCGTGGCGTCACAGGCGGTCTCCCAAATCGCGCGCTGGGTCTCGTCCATTTCGTCCCACTTCGCCTGCGAGATCAGCAGGTCGTTCATGGTCGATTGCTGGTGCCAGCCTGGGAAGTAGTTGTGTTTGGCGATCTGGTAGAAACCGTAGGACAGGTCCATCACGGGCATCGAGAATTCAGTGGCGTCGATCGTCCCCAACTGCAGCGCCTGAAAGATCTCGCCACCACCGATCAGCTGTGTCGAGACTCCGAGCTTCTCCATCACTTCGGCGCCGAGGCCGTAGAAGCGCATTTTGATGCCCTCGAGATCCTCGACATTCTCGATCGGCTCGCGGAACCAGCCGGAACTCTCTGGCGGAATGATGCCGCAGGGGATGGCCTTGACGCCGTAGCTGCCATAGAGCTCGTCCCACAGCTCCCGGCCACCACCGAACTTCATCCAGGCGATGTACTCGCCGGCCGCCGGGCCGAAGGGCACGGCACCGACGAGCGCGAAGGCGACGTCCTTGCCGGTCCAGTAGCCCGGCGACGTCCAGGCGGCGTCGAGCGAGTTGTTGGCGACGGCGTCGAGGGACTGCAGGTTCGGCACGAACGAGTTGGGCTCGTGGAACCTAACCTTCAGCGTGCCGCCGGAGATCTTGTTGACCGTGTCGACAAGGTGCAGTTGGGTCGGCCCGAGCAAGCCGACATTGGAGCCGTAGCCCCCTTGCAGGTCCATGCGGACCGTGTCCGCAGCGGCGCTGTCGAGCGCTATGGATAGGGCAATCGCGCTGACCGCGGCCAACGAAAGACGTACCTTCATTTCACGCTCCCTGAATACAGGCGAGCTCGTTGATGGCTCACCTTGCTACGAACACCCGTAGCAAAAGCGACGTGGAGCGCAATGTGCGAAAGCTTGCGGGAGGGGCGGGCGAACGGCCCGCTCTCCCTCAGGCCCCAGGGACCCGGTGGTCGCGGCCGTAGACGTCCTCGCGGAAGTTCACCGTGCCGTCCGGCTCCACCCAGGCGGTGATGTAGACAAGGTGCACTGGCACCGGGTTGACCAAATTGACCCGGCGATTGCTGCCCCTAGCGACATAGTTGTCGATGGTGCCGCGGTCGACCCCATCAACCTCGAGGAGGCGCTCTGCAAGCGCCATCGGGTCCTGAACACGGATGCACCCGTGACTGAGCGCTCGCATCGAGCGATTGAACAGCGACTTGCTCGGCGTGTCGTGCAAGTAGATCGCGTGCCGATTCGGAAACATGAACTTCACCCGACCGAGTGCGTTGCCGGACCCGGGGCCCTGCCGGATGCGGTAGGGCATGGAGCTGGCCGACACCGCATGCCAGTCGACCGCCGTTGGGGACATCGACGCCCCGCTGGCGTCGACTACCCGGAAACCGCGCGCCTTCATGTTCGAAGCGTCGGCGCGCAGATCGTGGATGAGCTCGTTGCGGGCGATGCTGGATGGAACGTTCCAGTAGGGATTGAAAACGAGGTGGTCGATGGCGTCCGAAAACTCGACCGTCTGGTGCTTCTTGCTGCCGATGATGACGTCCGCCTGGTGGCGCACCTCGCCGCCGCGCACATAGCGGAGTTCGTAGGCGGGGAGGTTCACGAGCACGTAGCGCTCGCCCAGCTGTGCTTGCAGCCCGTCTAGCCGCGCGGCGGCGCGCTGGAGTTGTGCCAGACGCTCGCTCGCCGAGACGTTGAGCGCCCGTGAGGTCGCGGGGCCAACGACGCCGTCCGCGGTGAGACCATGGCGCACCTGAAAGCTCTTCACCGCGTCCACCAGCGCGGCGTCGTACACCGTGTCGGGGCTCGCCACCCCCACATAGTCGCCGCTGGCCTGAAGCCGCTCGCGCAACAGGGGCACGCGGGGGCTGGTGGCGCCTGGTTCGAGCGAACCACCGCCCGGTACGGTGGGCCAGCCGCCCGCGGCCACGATCGCGCTATAGCGCTCGATCCCGAACGGCTGGCCGGCAAAGGGCGCGGGTTGGCGCGCCGGCTGTGAAGCCTCTACCGCGTCGGCCAGGGCGTCCAGCAGGGCGGTGGGCCCGCGCTCGGCCCCGATTGGGGGTGCCGCGTCGAAGCGCAACGCAGCCTGGCTCAGCGCGATCTCGTGGCGCGCGCGTGCAGCCGTATCGGCGTTCGGCGCGAGTGGCGCTGGTGCGAGGTCGGCGTCAGCGAGCGTCGCTAGGATGCGGTCGCGCGTCACGTCGTAGGGGCCGCCATCATACCAGATCGGAGCGAAGCCGCGGCCCCGATAGAAGGCTTCGAGCGCTGCTGCCTCGGTGCCGTTCGCTTCGGCGAGCGCTGGCGGCAAGGTCTGCCTCAGGGGGCTTGCCAGAGCCGCCGCGGGCGTCGCCGAGGGATCGACCGAAGCCAGCGTGGTCTGGTCGATCGCGGGCCCTTGCTGCTGCGCGCAGGCGGAGAGAAAAAGGCCGATTAGGACGAGTGTCCAAGTCCTAGCTTGCATCGCAAATCTCGCGTCTTGGTTGCGGCGGGCGCCGTTCTCGCGCGTTGCTCGCCGACCGAAGCCATGGGCCCGAGCACCATGCGTCGACATGGTACGAGACCGTGATAAAGCCCTACGATACTGACACCTATGTGCGGCGTGCAGTCGCACATACCGGTTAGAGAGGTACGCCAATACGTAGGGTCTTTTGTCGATGCTCTCGCCGCAAGCACAACCACCGATGGTGTACCCGATTGGCGGCGACGAACGCCGTCAGCCGGCGTCGACGAGCGACCTCATGCCTTCGCGATAGGTGGGAAACCCTAGCGCGACGTCGAGCTCGCGCTTCATCAGGTCGTTCCGGACGCGGCGGTTGTCGGCGTAGAAGCTGCGGGCCATCGGCGACAACTCGGTGCTCGCGTAGGGCAGGTCGGGCGGCACCGGCAGGCCCAACTGTCGCGCCGCGAACGCCACGACGTCCTGCGGCGGCGCCGGCTCGTCGTCGCACACATTGTAGACGGCGCCAGCCCGCGGGCGCGCGATCGAGGCTTCCAGCACTGTCGCGATGTCCTCGACGTGGATGCGCGAAAAGACCTGCCCCTGCTTGACGATCCGCCGTGCACTTCCGGCGCGCAGCTGGTCGACGGCGCTGCGGCCCGGGCCGTAAATGCCGGCAAGACGGAACACATGCGCGGGCAAGCCGCTTGCGAGCCAGACGCGTTCGGCGTCGACCCGGCGCTTGCCGCGTTCGCTCGAGGGCTCGAGCGAGCTGGTCTCGTCGACCCAAGCGCCGCCTCGGTCACCATAGACCCCCGTGCTGCTCAGATAGCCGGCCCACGCGACGTGCGGAAGCGTGCTGAGCCGGTCGCCCTCGACGGTCAGAACCGGATCGCCTTCAGCGGTCGGAGCAATGGAACTCAGCACGTGCGTGACACCGTCGAACATGCGGTCGGGCAGCGGGCGTGTCCCGTCGAATGCTGCGATGTCGATACCTTCGAGGTGTCGTGTTTCGGGCTCGCGCGACGTGCCGCGGACGGTCCAGCCAGAGGCGCGCAGCCGCCGGGCGAGCACCTGCGCCGAATAGCCTAGGCCGAAGCAGAGGAGGGTGCTCATGGCGGGGTCGTCGCTCGGTTCACCAATGCCCATTCGCGCCGCACTGTGACATCACGTTCGCGAGCGGCTGCCGCCAGACGCCTCATGGCCGCTGGCTCGAATAGCTGAACGCTCGCCCAAACGGCGGCGCCCCGGACCAGCGGGCTCGCGTCGTCCAGCCGCCGTCGGGCCGTTGCCGCGAGGCGTCGTTCCCTGCTGTTGCCGATAGCAATCAGAACGTTGCGGACAAAGCGGTCGCGGCCGATGCGTTTGACCGGCGATTTGCGGAAGAGCGCGCGAAACCTCCGATCGTCGAGGTCGGCAAGGTCGTCGAGCGGCGGCGAGGCGAGTTCCTCCCGCGCGTGCAGTCGTGCCTCCGTAGCGACGCTCGCGAACTTGTTCCACGGGCACACGGCGAGACAGTCATCGCAGCCGTAGATGCGGTTGCCCATCGGCGCACGCAGAGCCAGCGGGATGGGGCCAGCGTGCTCGATTGTCAGGTAGGAGATGCAGCGTCGGGCGTCGAGCCGATAGGGCGCAGGGAAGGCGTCCGTCGGGCAGATGTCGAGGCAGCGACGGCAGCCGCCGCAATGGTCCGTCTCGTGCGCGTCGGGCGGCAGTGGGAGATCGGTCAGGATGACGCCCAGAAAGAGCCAGCTGCCGTGGCGCCGGCTGACTAGGTTGGTATGCTTCCCTTGCCACCCCAGGCCCGCTTGTTGGGCGAGCGGCTTCTCCATGAGCGGAGCCGTGTCGACGAACACCTTGACCGCGGCGTCGGTCCGCGCGCCGAGCCATTGCGCGAGCTGCTTGAGGCGGCCCTTGACGAGATCGTGGTAGTCGTCGCCTTGCGCATAGGCCGAGATCATGCCGCATTCGCGGTTGGTCAGCCGGGCCAGCGGATCACCCACCGGTCCGTAGTTCATGGAGAGACTGATGGCGCTCCGCGCCTGCGGCCATAGCGCTTCAGGCGACCGGCGGCGGGCGAGCGTGCGCTCCAGCCAGGTCATCGTCCCGTGATGGCCCTGGGCGATCGCGCGTCCTAAAGCGCGTTGGCGCTTCTCGGGCATCGTCGCGGGTCCGACCCTGATCTCCGCAAAGCCGAGCGCCAGTGCACGGTCGGTGAGCGCCGCCTTGAGTTCAGAAGTCGAGGTCGGCGTAGTGGGGGGCTGCCGCCTGCTGCGGGATGCGGTCACCGAGCAAGGCACGGAAGGTCGGTCGCGACTTGATCCGTGCATACCACTCCTTGGCCTCGGCGTCGGTTTCCCAGGGCACGTCGCCCAGATAGTCCAGCACCGAGAGATGCGCCGCCCCAGCGAGGTCGGCAAGGCTCAGATGGTCGCCCGCGAGCCAGTTCCGCTCGCGCACCAAGTGGCCGACGAACGCCAGGTGATTGCGAATGTTGTCCTGACCCGCACGCAGCGCCGCCGTGTTCACCGTGCCCGAGCGTTTGAGGCGGTAGATGAGCTTCTGCCGCCAGATCAGATCGGTGACCTCGCGGGCGAACTTGGTGTCGAAATGCAGCGCTAGACGCCGCACTTCGGCGCGCTCCCAAATGTCGCCGCCACCCAGCCGAACCTCGGGAAAGCGCTCCTCCAGAAACTCGCAGATGGCGAGGCTTTCCGTGAGAACATGGTTCTCGACCTCGAGCACCGGCACCTCGCCCCAAGGATTGAGCGCCATCAGACGCTCGTCGCGACGCCAGGGCTCATGCGGTTCGAGAGTAACGTCCAACGCCTTTTCGGCCAGGACGAGCCTGACCTTGCGCGAGAACGGACAGATCGGAAAGTGGTGGAGCTTGAGAGCCGTCATTCGGCCGGCCGCCGAACCGTCGCCGGCACGTTCAGCCCTGACGCGCCTTGAAGCGCGGGTTCGTCTTGTTGATGACGTAAACCCGCCCCTTGCGCCTAATCACCCGGCAATCCTTGTGACGCGTCTTGGCGCTCTTCAGTGAGTTGCGAATCTTCATCGGATCAGGCCTTCTTGCGCCGGAAGCTCGCGAACTTCTTGTTGAACTTGTCGACCTGACCCCGCTGAGTCACCTGCATCGCGCCGCCGGTCCACGCCGGGTGCGACCGCGGGTCGACGTCGAGCGTGAGCGTCGCGCCGGGCTCTCCATAGGTCGAGCGCGTCTCGAAGGTCGAGCCATCGGTCATTACCACGGTGATGTCGTGGTAGTCCGGGTGAATGTCCTTCTTCAACGATAGTCTCCTCGCGCGGAGCGCGGTCTATAGCCTCATCCCCCTTGCTCGACAAGGCCCGGTCTGGCATCGCGCCCCGACCAACGAGCGCACGACGGGACACCCGCGATCATGGAACAAGCCCAGGCGCAGCTACAAGGTGCCGCCGCCGGGCGCGAGCGTAGCCGGGACCTCCGACAGCTGCGCCGACTGGCACGCTATCTCGCACCCTATCGCGGCTGGGTGATCAGCGCTGCGGTCGGTCTGGTGGTGGCCGCTGCGAGCGTGTTGTCGATCGGGGTTGGGCTGCGCCTTCTGATCGATGGCGGTTTCGCGACTGGCGACCCGTCGGCGTTGGACGACGCGCTCTATGCGATGTTGTTGATCGTCTTCGTGATCGCGGTGGCGACCTTCGCGCGCTCGTACTTCGTGACGCTCTTGGGCGAACGTGTGGTCACGGACCTCCGACGCGACGTCTATGCCCACGTCGTGCGGCTCTCGCCCGGCTTTTTCGAGGTGACGCGCACCGGCGAGGTGATCTCCAGGCTCACCACCGACACGAGCGTCGTCCAGACGGTCATCAGCGCAAGTGTTACCCAGGCGTTGCGCAACCTGCTGCTGCTCGTAGGCGGTCTGGTCCTGCTGATGCTGACCCAGCCGCGCCTCACAGCTTATGTGCTCTTGGCCATGCCGCTCGTGGTGGTGCCGCTCGTCGTCTTCGGTCGCCGGGTGCGCCGCCGCTCACGTGTGGCGCAGGACCGGGTGGCCGATGTTTCGGGGCTTGCCGAGGAGAGCCTGAACGCGGTCCGCACCGTCCAGGCCTGCGCGCAGGAGAGCGCCGAGCAAGAACGTTTCTCGACGGCCGCCGAGCGCGCGTTCAATGCGGCCGCGGGCTATATCTGGGCGCGTGCGGCGCTGGGTGCCGCAGTGATCGCGCTCGTCTTCGGGGCGATCGTCGGCGTGCTCTATCTGGGTGGCCACGACGTGCTGACCGGACGGCTCACCGCGGGTGAGCTGTCGGCCTTCGTCTTCTACGCAACGATCGTGGCGAGCGCCGCGGGTGGCCTCTCGGAGATCTTCGGCGATCTGCAGCGGGCCGCAGGTGCCACGGAACGGCTGTTCGAGCTGCTCGACACACCGAGCACGATCGCACCGCCGGCGCACCCCAAGCCGTTGCCGACGCCGATGCGGGGTCGGATCTCGCTCGAGCACGTCCGCTTCGCCTATCCGGCGGTGCCGGAAACACCCGTCCTCGATGATTTCGACCTCACGGTCGAGCCCGGCGAGAGCGTGGCGCTGGTCGGTCCATCCGGCGCCGGCAAAAGCACGGTCTTCCAGTTGTTGATGCGCTTCTACGATCCTGAGCGGGGCAGCGTAAGGCTCGACGGTGTCGACGTGCGCAGCTTCGATCCGTCGGTCTACCGCGCGGTCCTCGGCCTCGTGCCCCAAGAGCCAGTGATCTTCTCCGAGAACGCGCTGGAGAATATCCGCTATGCGCGCCCCAGCGCGGGCGACGGCGAGGTGCGCCGCGCCGCGGACGCCGCGCATGCGACGGAGTTCATCGAGCGCCTGCCCAACGGCTTTGACACGTTTGTGGGTGAGAAGGGCGTGCGGCTCTCGGGTGGGCAGCGCCAGCGGATCGCGATCGCTCGAGCACTCTTGCGGGACCCGCGGGTGCTACTCCTCGACGAGGCGACCAGTTCGCTCGACGCCGAGAGCGAGCGCCTGGTCCAGGCGGCGGTGGACCGGCTCGCGCGGGGGCGCAGCTCCGTGGTCATCGCGCACCGCTTGGCGACCGTACTCAAAGCGGACCGCATCGTGGTCGTCGACGAGGGGCGCATCGTCGCTCAGGGAACGCACGACCAGCTCTTGTCCCGGGGTGGCCTCTATGCCCGCCTCGCAGCCCTGCAGTTCCAGGCCGATGCGGCCTGAACGCCGGGCCGCGATGCGCCCCGACATGCCCCCTTGAGGTTGCGGAGGCCGACGGTTTTCGTTTAATCGGGCCGGACGCGAAGGTTAGTCGAATGCAGATGGGTCCGACCGGGATGACGGCACAACCGACGGCGCGGAACATCGTCGACGAGCTCATCGAGGAGCGAGCGCCGGGGCTGTTCGGGTCGCCAGTCGGCCGATTGCTGATGCAGACACTCCTGTTTCGGCTGCTGCACTACCGGACGGCCGTCGAGCTCGCCGACGTGGTCCGCGACATGAGCGGCCGCGAGATCATGGATCTCCTATGCCGGCTCTTGGCGATCGACGTGCGCGCCGATGCGGTCGGCAACCTCCCCGCCGAAGGGCCGGTGCTGGTGGCGCCCAACCATCCGACCGGCATCGCCGACGGTATCGTCGTCTATCAGGCACTCAAGGCGCTACGCCCGGACGTGTGCTTCTTCGCCAACCGCGATGCGCTCAGGGTCGCGCCGCGCCTCGCGGAGCTCATCATTCCAGTGGAGTGGGGCAAGGACAAGCGCAGCCACGCGAGCTCCAGGGACACGCTTGTAAACGCGGCGCGCGCGCTCAAGGACGGGCGTTGCGTCGTGCTGTTTCCCGCCGGTCGGCTCGCCTACATGTCCTGGCGAGGCCTCGCCGAGCGTCCTTGGCAGCCGACGATCATCAACATGGCCCGGCGCTTTCAGGCACCACTCGTGCCGATGTCGATCAGCGGTCGCAATTCGCCGCTGTTCTATGCCTTTTCGCAGCTCTCCAACGAGTTGCGCGACGTCACGCTGTTCCGCGAGGTGCTCAACAAGCGGGGCTATCCCTACCGCGTGCGCGTCGGCACTCCGATCGGTCCCGACGCGCTCAAGGGCGACCCGCAGGACCTCACCGAGGATCTGCAATATCTGGTCGAGCACGAGATGCCGCGCCTCGGCGCTGTCGCCCGCCTGCCCCGCCTAGGCGCGGTCGCCCGCCTCCGCCGACGCCGCCAAAGGGCGCGTCCGGCGACGCTTTGGGGTAATTGAGCGGTCGGTGCTGGGCGTCGGCGCCTGAGGTACTTTCGTGCCCGCGGACACCGAGATTGTGGTGACGCAGTAGGTAGCCTGCGCGATGCGGCGCGACCGATCAACGTTGAGCGACCCACCGCGGCCCAGCAGTGAGCCGCTAGCAATGGCCTAGATGGTGCCGCCAGAGTGATTTGAACACTCGACCTCACCCTTACCAAGGGTGCGCTCTACCCCTGAGCTATGGCGGCCCGCAAAAATTGGCTGCCGGTCAACGATGGCAGCCTCGCTGCGGGCGGGACTGGTGCCTGCGAGCGCGGTGCGGTATGCCACACGGTCTCAAGTCGAGCAAGGCGAGAGGACCGGTCATGACCGACGACGCGGACCCAAAAGCGACGGGCCGGCGGTCGCCGAAACGCCAGCAGCACGACGAGGCGGTCGCCCGCCAGATGCGGGAGAACCTCAAGCAACGCAAGGCCCGGCAGCGCGCGCTCCAGGAGGCGGCAGCGACGGCGGTGTCGCCCCGCGCGAGCGGCGCGGGTCCGGTCTGAACGGAGACGCATGGACAAGATTCTCATTACCGGAGGCCGTCGGCTCGAGGGCCGCATCAGCGTCAGCGCCGCCAAGAACGCGGCGTTGCCGATCATGGCGACGGCGCTTCTGTCGGCCGAGCCGCTCGACCTCGAGAACGTGCCGGATCTCGCCGACATCTCCTCCATGCGCCGGCTGCTCCAGCTCTTGGGCGTCGAGGTGACCCACAAGGCGGGCGAGGCGGGCCATATGGTCCTGCATTGCCCGGAACTGCTCTCAACCACCGCGCCCTACGACCTCGTCCGCCGGATGCGCGCCTCGGTGCTGGTCCTGGGCCCGCTGGTCGCCCGCGCCGGCGAGGCACGGGTATCGCTCCCCGGCGGCTGCGCGATCGGCACGCGGCCGGTCGATATCCATCTCTCTGGGTTGGAGGCGCTGGGTGCCAAGATCGAGCTCGACGGCGGCTATGTGCACGCGACCGCGCCTGGTGGCCTGCAGGGTGCCGAGTACCTGATGCCCACGGTGTCCGTCGGTGCCACCGAGAACCTGATGATGGCGGCGGCGCTGGCGCGCGGCCAAACCGTTCTGATGAACTGCGCGCGCGAGCCCGAGATCGTTGACCTCGCGGCCTGCCTGAACGCCATGGGCGCCAAGGTGAAAGGGGCTGGCAGCGAGCGGATCGTCATCGACGGTGTCGAGGCGCTACGCGGTGCCCTGCATCGCATCATCCCCGATCGCATCGAGACCGGAACCTATGCGATGGCCGCCGGCATCACGGGTGGCCGCATCGAGATCGACGGCGCGGACCCGTCCCTCTTCGGCGAGGCGCTCGACAAGCTTAGGCGCACGGGCCTAGCGCTCGACGCGACCGAGACCGGCATGGTCGCCGACGGCGGTGGTGCGCGGCTCAGCGGCGTCGACGTCATGACCCAGCCCTATCCTGGCTTCGCCACCGACCTGCAGGCCCAGTTCATGGCGATGATGTGCGTCGCCGACGGGGCGGCGATGATCACCGAGACGATCTTCGAGAACCGCTTCATGCACGTGCCGGAGCTGCACCGGATGGGTGCTCGGATCACCGTGCAGGGGTCCTCGGCCCTGGTCCGCGGTGTCGAGCGCCTGAAGGGGGCGCCCGTGATGGCGACCGACCTCAGGGCCTCGGTGTCGCTGGTGCTCGCGGGGCTTGCCGCAGAAGGCACCACCGAGATCAACCGCGTCTACCACCTCGATCGCGGCTACGCGGACCTCGAGCGCAAGCTCCGGGCCTGCGGCGCGCAGATCGAGCGGCAAGCCTGATGGCCGGGCTCCGCCTGCGCGCGATGGACGGCGAGGACCTCTGCGTCATCGCCGCGGTGTTGCAGGATGCGCGAGCCCCGATCAACGAGATGGCCTTCGATCCGACGGCACGGCAGTTCATGGCAGGCTTCAGACGGCTCCGGCGTGAGCGCCCGGCTGAGGTCGCGCGACCCTGCTTCAGCGTGCTGAGCCTGCACAACGTGGATGCGGTGAGCTGGCGCGGGCTCGAGCCGGAGCGGCCGTCGGAGGATCACGTGGTGCTGACGCTCTTGGCGGAGGCCGAGGATCGGGTGCTCTTGGTGTTTCAGGGCGGCGAGGCGCTACGGTTCGACGTCGAGCGCATCGACGTGCGCCTCGAAGACTTCGAACCACAAGCGCTCGAAGCCGCGGAAACCTCAGCGTGACGCGGCGCCTGACCACGGGCGAGGCCGATTTCGAGCGCCGGCTCGATCAGCTGGTCGCTGCGCGCCGCGGTGCCGCGCCGGATGTCAGGGAAGTCGTTCAGACCATACTCGCCGACGTCCGGGAGCGGGGTGACGAGGCGGTCAGCGAGCTCACGCGTCGGTTCGATCGTATGCCGAGCGACGTCGGCTTGCGCGTCAAGCCCGCCGATGTCGAGGCGGCGTGCGCCGCAACGACGCCCGCGGATCGAGACGCGCTCGCCTTCGCTGCGGAGCGCATCCGTGCTTTCCACGAGCTGCAGCGCCCCGAGGCGATCCAGACCACCGACGCGCTGGGCGTGCGCCAGGAGCTGCGCTGGCGGCCAGTCGACAGCGTGGGCCTCTACGTTCCCGGAGGAATGGCGGCGTACCCGTCGAGCGTCTTGATGAACGCAATTCCAGCACAGGTGGCGGGCTGCGGCCGGGTGGTGATGGCGGTGCCCGCCCCAGATGGCATCCTCAACCCGTTGGTCTTGACCGCAGCGGCGACGCTCGGCATCGACGAAATCTGGCGCATCGGCGGCGCCCAAGCCATCGGCGCCCTCGCCTATGGGACAGCGGCTATCGCGCCCGTCGACAAGATCGTAGGCCCCGGCAACGCCTATGTCGCCGAAGCCAAGCGACAGGTGTTCGGCGAGGTCGGCATCGACATGATCGCCGGACCCTCGGAGGTAGTGGTCGTGGCGGATGCCGGCGCCGATCCCGCGTGGGTCGCGGCCGACCTCTTGAGCCAATCCGAGCACGGCGAGGACGCCCAGGCGATTCTCATCACCGACGATGCGGCTCTGGCCGATGCCGTCGCGGCCGCCGTCGCGGCGCAGCTCGAGACCTTGCCGCGCCGGCAGATCGCCGAAGCGAGCTGGCGACAGCACGGGGCCATCATCGTCGCCGGGCTCGACGCCACCCCCCGGATTGTCGACCGCTTGGCACCCGAGCACCTGGAGCTGCTCGTCGAGGCGCCTCAGCCCTTGCTCGACGCCATTCGGCATGCCGGCAGTGTCTTCGTCGGCCCCTTCACGCCGGAGGTCATCGGCGACTACGTAGGTGGCCCCAACCACGTGCTGCCGACCGCCCGGAGTGCCCGCTTCGCCTCGGGCCTAGGGGTCCTGGACTTCATGAAGCGCACCACTGTGCTCGGTTGCGACGCTCGCGCCTTGGGCACGCTCGGCCCGCCCGCTGCACGCCTCGCGCGTGCCGAAGGTCTGGATGGCCATGCGCGCGCCGTGGATCTCCGCCTGGAGGCCTTGGGTGAGCACTGACCAGGTGCAGCAGCCGGACCACCGCATCGCGACGGTGTCGCTCGACAACGAGACCTTCGTGCGTTGGTCACCGGAGGTGGAGCACGAGCGGCAGGTCGCGGTGTTCGACCTCTTGGAGTCCAATCATTTCCGTCTGCGCGAAGGGCCCAAGGGGCCCTACGATCTGGAGCTGGGGCTCAAGGATGCGACGCTCGTGCTCGACCTGAACGCGCCAAAGCAGCAGCACACCGAGGTCCGGCTCCCCGTGCGCCCCTTCCGCGGGATCATCAAAGACTACTTTCTTATCTGCGAGACTTACTACAACGCCATCAAGACGGCCACGCCCAGCCGGATCGAGGCGATCGACATGGCGCGTCGAGGGCTCCACAATGAGGGGTCCGAGCAGCTTAGAGACGCGCTCGCGAGCAGCATCGAGATGGACGAGAACACGGCGCGGCGGCTGTTCACGCTCGTTTGCGTGCTGCATATCCGCGGCTAACAGCGTGCGGGACCTGCCGGGCAGCGTACTGTTCGCCTGCAACATGAACGCGATCCGCTCGCCGATGGCGGCAGCCATCCTCCGCTACTTTCATCACCGGCGAATCTATGTGGATAGCGTCGGTGTCCGTGCGGGCGTACCCGACCCGTTCGTCTCCGAGGTGCTCGACGAGATCGGCATCGACCTCAAGGGGCATGTGACCCAGGATTTCGATCAGCTGATGGACGACTATTTCGACGTGGTGATCTCGCTCTCGCCCCAGGCACAGCACAAGGCGGTCGAGTTCATGCGCGATGCGGCCGTCGAGGTCGAACTCTGGCATATGCCTGATCCGAGCTTGGCCTCGGGCAGCCGCTCGCAGCGCCTCGACGCTTATCGCGATCTGCGTGATCGCCTGATGGAGGCGATCTACCGCCGCTTTCCGCCGGAGGGCTCGCCGGCTCCTTGAGGGTCGGGGTTGCGCAGGGCGTGCTTGATTCCCGGCAAGCTTCCGGTCATGTCGACACCTGTCGCGTCCCAAGGGGACGCGCGTCCCAGACCGGAGAGGGTATGACCAAAGAGGATCTGATCGAATTCAGCGGCACCGTCACCGAGGTGCTGCCCAATGCCATGTTTCGCGTGAAGCTCGAGAACGAGCACGAGATCTTGGCGCACACTTCCGGCCGCATGCGCAAGAACCGGATCCGCGTGCTCACCGGCGATCGCGTGACCGTCGAGATGACACCTTACGACCTGAACCGCGGCCGGATCACCTACCGCTTCAAGTAATGCCGGCACCGCCACTGCTGCTGGCGTCCGCCTCGCCACGTCGCCTAGCACTGCTTCGCCAGGCTGGCATCGAGCCGGATCGCGTTGTGGCCCCGGAGGTCGACGAATGCATCCTGCCGGGCGAACTGCCCAAGCCTTACGTGCTACGGATCGCCGAGGCTAAGGCGGCGGCGGTTCTGCCGGCCGCCCCCGACGTGTTCATCATCGCCGCCGATACGGTCGTCGCCTGCGGCCGGCGCATCCTGCCGAAGACCGAGGACCCTGCGGTGGCGCGCGCAGCGCTGGAGCTCCTCAGCGGCCGGCGCCACCGGGTGTGGAGTGGTGTCGCGGCGATCGCCCCCGACGGCCGGCGAAGCGCGAAGGCGGCGATGACCCATGTGCGCTTCAAGCGTCTCCATCCAGCCGACATCGACGCCTATCTCGCCAGCGACGAGTGGCGCGGCAAGGCGGGGGCCTACGCCATCCAAGGGCGGGCCGAAGCGTTCGTGCCGGCGATCACCGGCAGCTGGTCCAATGTCGTGGGCCTGCCGCTTGCGCTTACCCTCGACATGCTGCGCGGCCTCGGTTGGCGCCCGCCTTGAGTGTCGATCTCGTTGTCGACCCGGGTCCTTTTCGCTGGCGCGTGGGGCGCATCGACGATGGCGGGCTGAGCGCGTTGCGCGTCGTCGACGTCGTCGCCGGGATCGAGGACGGCGTGTTCAAGGCGCGGGTCACCGCGGCAGCGCCGGAGCTGGGAGGCGTCTTCTGTGACCTCGGCCGGGCCGACGGGGTCTTCGTGCGGCTGCCGCGCCGCCTCAGGCACCCGCCACCGGTCTTGGGAGCTGCGCTCATGGTGCAGGGCGTGCGCGATACGCGGCGGAGCAAGGCCGGTCGCGCCAGTCCCAATGTGAGGCTTGCTGGTGCGCTCTTGGAATGGTGGCCCGGTGCGGCTGGGCCAGGTCTCGTCGAGGGTCTTCCCCCCGCGCGGGCGAAAGCGTTGCGCGAGCGCCTTCAGGTTCTACCGGCGGCGGCGCCCGTCGCACTCACGGCAGCGGCTTTGGATGCGACCGATGCGGAGATCGAGGCCGAGGCGTTCACCTTGGAAGGCTTATGGGCAAGGCTCGAGGAGCGCTTCGAGGTTGCCGGCACGCCAGCGGCGCTGCTCACCGAGGACGAGCAGCTGAGCCTCGCCATGCGCGGCCTCGGCCGGGGCACCGGTCGTGTGGTGACGACGCCGGAATTCGGGCTATGGGTGGGGCGGATCTCGCAGGCGAGCGGCGTCGACGCGGCGGTGATCACCTCGGCGTTGCCTTGGGCCGAAGCGGGCTGCGAAGGGGCCTTGGCCGGGGCAGCGGAGCCGGTCGTGCCGCTCGTCGGTGGTGGAGCGCTGGTCATCGAGCACACGCAAGCGTTCGTCGCTGTCGATGTCGATCGTGGTGCGGCTACGGGACCGGCTGCTGCGGTCAACGCGCGTGCAATCGATGCGTTGGCGGAGGCGATCCGGGTGCGTGAGCTGGGTGGGCAGATCGTCGTCGATTTTCTGGAGCCTGCGGGCGAGGGGGGTCGTGTGGCGCTTAGCGAGGCCGTCAGTGCCGAACTGGCCTCTACAGGGGCGCAGCTGGTGGCGCTCTTGGCATCCGGTCTCTGCGTTCTCGAACGGCCGCAGCGACGGATTGCGCTCGTCGACCGTGCAGACCCGACCGTCGAGGCGGCCGAGGAACTCTTGCGCCGGGCGTCGGGACAGGCGGTGACGCGTGCGGCCGTCGCCCCCGACGTCGATGCGTTGTTGCGCCGGAAGGGCTATGCCGAGGCATCGCGCCGCTGGCTTGAGCGTGTCGGCAGCCGGCTCGACGCCGAGCGGGACGCGACCCTCGAACGGGCGAGCTACGTCATCAGGGAGCCGCATCGATGACCAGCAAGCCAGCGAAGCCGCCGGTGCGATCGCGCTGCCCTGCCTGCGGTGCTCCCAGCCACCCGGACGTTCGCCCGTTCTGCTCCAAGCGCTGCCGTAACCAGGACCTGCTCCGCTGGCTCGACGGCTCCTACAGCGTTCCGGTTGTCGAGGAGCCCGGCGGGGCGGACCTCAGTCCAGACGAAGACCGTTGACCAGTGCCTCGAACTCCCGCGCACGCTGCGTGCTCGCCGCGCGAAAGTCGGTGGCGACCGGCAGTCCTTCAGTCTCGAACAGGTCCAACTGAACGACGCCCTCGACGACCCCCGCCTCGTAGGTGCAGCGCATCGACCAGCGGCCAGGCTCCCGTTCGCGCGGCGCACCGCAGCCGGTGCGCGTGAGCTGTTCTAGGCTGCGTAGCGCTGCGATCAGCGCGTTCAACGAGGGCTCTAGCGCTTCCGGCTTGATCGGGTTGTCCGGGTGCCTCGCCCACTGCTCGATCGTGTCATCCAACCCCGAAGTGTCGAGGGTCATCTGCCCCTCGAGCCAGCTGAGCGGGTCTTCGACCGGTTCTTCCAGCTGGCGGACGCGCAGCCGATTGAGAACGGCGAGCGGCGAGCTGGGGCTGGCGACGACGGACTCACCATCCGCGTTCTCGCCGCACGTCAGGTCGAGGGCTGCGGGCACGTTCAGGGCCGGACAGAAGTCCTCTGCTGTCGCGGGACCGGCGCTGACGAGGAGCGCTGTCCCAAACAAGAGCGTCAGCGGGCGGAGCATCGCGCACCGATGAGCACGTCGCCCACCTCGACGAGCCGGCCGAGGCCGTGTGCGAGCTTGGTCGCAAGACGGTCGTCGACACCTTTGAAGTGGAGATCGATGGTGATCGCTTCAGGCGCACCCGCGGCCTCGACGGCGGCGAGCTGGGAGTGGCAACGGACGGGGACGACGCCCTGACGGGCCAGCACGTCGAAGACGCGGGGCAGGACGTAGGGGGTCGGCTGGGCGACCACGGACAGGCAAGTGTCGGCAGACATTGAAGAACCCTCGGGTGATCTCGGCGATAAGTCCCTTGGCCCGACGCTCAACCAAGCGTCGGGGTGCTAATTCGCCGACCGGGGTTCACCAACCACATCATGCGGCCAATTGTCCGGCGATGGGGCCAGGAGGTCAAGCGTCCGTTGCGCCCATGCCTGTCAGTTGTTCGAGGTGCCGCACGCCGTCCTGGGCCACACGGTAGCGGCCGCGTTGCACGAGGAAAGCCCGCTTGGCGATCAGGTTTTGCTTCACGGACTGCGACGGATTGCCGAGCTTGATACCGTGCTCGATCAGAAGCCGGTTTGCGTCCGCCGTGGCGAACCAGTTCTCTGCCGTCGCTTCCTGAAGCCGCCAGCCGGCGAGCAGCATGCGATCCACGTCGGTAGCGGTGCGCGGCAGACGCTGCAGCCACGAGCCGAACGGTAGCGGCTCGTCATCTGGGCCGATCGCCATGGCCTCGACGGCGTCCATGTTCGTCGTCGGGCGTCCGAGACGTCGCAGGAGCGCCTCGATCCGCGCGC
Organism: Geminicoccaceae bacterium; assembly: GCA_028279345.1. Lineage (GTDB taxonomy): Bacteria > Pseudomonadota > Alphaproteobacteria > Geminicoccales > Geminicoccaceae > JAAAPF01. The sequence continues at coordinate 13,857 of JANQNY010000059.1, read as the reverse complement.
TGTAGCGCTCGACGAAGGCTTCGCTGCCCTCGACCTCGAACTCGCCGGCCTGCAGGTTCACGCGCAGCTTGGCCATGGCTGCGGCGGTCAGGCTGGCGCGCGTTGGAAGCGGGCCATGGCGCTTCGCAGCCGCTCGGGGATCTCCACCGGACGTTGGCTATCGCGGTCGACGAACACGTGGACGAAGTGCCCGTCGGCGGCAGCACGTCCGCCCACCGCATTGAAGATGCCGATCTCGTAGCGCACCGAGGAGCGGCCGAGATGACCGATCCGGAGGCCCGCCACGACGCGGTCCGGGAAGCGCAGCGATGCGTGGAAACGGCATCCGGTCTCGATGGCGACGCCCACCACCGGCTGCGCAAAGGGATCGAAGTCGGCCTCGCCGATGAGGAACTCGGCAATCGCCGTGTCGAAGAAGCTGTAATAGGTGACGTTGTTGACGTGCCCGTAGAGATCGTTGTCCATCCACCGGGTCTGAATCTCGAAGTGAAAGCCGTAGTCATCGCGGCTCGGCGGTGGCAACCGCGTCATGGGCTCAGCCTCCGTACCGACGCTCGAGAAGGTCATAGAGGGCGAGCAGCGCCGTCGCTTCGCCACCCCGCGGCCGGCCCGGGCTTGTCTTGCCGTTGTAGCCGTAGACGTCGAGATGCGCCCAGCGCGTCGTGCGCTCGACGAATGCCTGGAGGAACAGTGCTGCGGTGATAGCGCCGCCGAAGCGGCCTTCGCCCGTGTTGTTGAGATCGGCGACGGGGCTGTCGAGGAGCTTCTTGTAACCGCCGTGAAGCGGCAGCCGCCAGAGCGGGTCGCGCGCTTCGGCACCGGCATCGGCGAAGGCACTCGCGAGCGCGTCGTCAGGGGTGAAGAGCGCTGGCAGCTCCGTGCCGAGCGCCACGCGAGCAGCGCCCGTCAGCGTCGCTGCGTCGATCAGCAGATCGGGCGCCTCGCTGTCGGCCTCGGTGAGCGCATCGGCCAGGATCAGCCGCCCCTCGGCATCGGTGTTGCCGATCTCGACCGTTAGACCTTTGCGCGTGTCGATGACGTCGCCCGGCCGGAACGCGTCGCCCGCGACGCTGTTCTCGACCGCGGGGATCAACAGCCGCAGGCGGACCGGCAGGCCGGCATCCATCACCGCCTGCGCGAGTGCTAGCATCACCGCCGCGCCGCCCATGTCCTTCTTCATCATCAGCATGGCCGCGGATGGCTTTAGGTCGAGGCCGCCCGTGTCGAAGCACACGCCCTTGCCGACAAGCGTGACCTTGGGGGCGTCCGGATTGCCCCAGCGGAGGTCGATCAATCGCGGCGCACGCGGGCTCGCCTGGCCCACGGTGAAGACCGCCGGGAAGTTACGGGCGAGAAGCTCGTCCCCGACGATCACCTCGATGTCGGCGTCGTGGGCAGCGGCTACGTCCACGGCGTGTTGGGCGAGGTCCGCCGGCCCCAGCCGGTTGGCCGGTTGGTTGACGAGGTCACGGCCGAGGGTCGCCGCTCGGGCCAACCGCAGCGCGCGGGCGACGTCGGCGTCGCCGGGGTCGACGGCCAGGCGAGCACCGTCGGAGTCGTTGGTTCTGGCGTAGCTGAAGCGATACCTGTCCAGTGCCCAGCCGAGCGCGGCGGTGGCAGCGTCAACGGCGCCGTCGCGCGCGATCCTATAGTCGCCTGCGGGCACTCTTGCCGCGACGCGCGCGGCCTCGAACGGCGAGCCGGTGTCGTCGACGATGCTGACGGCACCAAAGAGGGCGCCGCCCTCATCCGGCAGGAGAGCATTACTGCCCGGCTTGGCCTTGAAGCCCGTGGCATCGAGCCAGCGTCGGGCGCTAGAGGGCCATTGTGCGGCGATCGCCGCCATCTGCTCGGCGCGGATGAGCCAGAGCGGGCGTGCCTCGTCGGACATCTCGCTGGCGGTCACTAGACCCCGCGGCAGCGTCTGGCTCACGAAGCGATCCTCGCCATCGCCGCCTTGAGCCGCTCGAGCGTCTCGGTGCCGGCGCTGCGCCGCTCGCGCTGCTCTTCCACCACCGCCGCCGGTGCCTTCGCGACGAACTGCGGATTGTCGAGCTTCTTGTCGATGGCGGCCACGTCGCGCTGCAGCTTCTCGATCTCTCGATCCAGCCGGGCGCGCTCCTCGGCGAGGTCGACATGACCTGCGAGCGGCAGGACATAGGTGACGGCATCGACGACGACCTGCAGCGTACCGTCGGTGGTGCCGGGCAGGCCCTCGCGGATATCGGCGATCCTGGCCAGCCGCTCGAGCGCCGGGCGCCAGGTCGCCAGTCGCGCGCGCACGGCGTCGTTCGGCTCCGCGGCCCACAGCTCGAGACGCGCACCTGCAGGTACCCGCAGCTCTGCCCGTGCGGCGCGGATCTCAGTGATGAGCGTGATGAGCCAGTCGACCTCGGCACCCGCGGTGCGGTCGGCCGCCTGAACGCTTTCGGGCCAGGGTTGGGCGATGAGGCTGTTGGGCTGCCCGTCCAAAAGCTGCTCGTTGAGCGCTTCCGTTACGAACGGCATGAGCGGGTGCAGCAGATGAAAGACCCGGTCGAGGACCCAGGCGGCCGTTGCCTGCGTCTCCTCGGCTTCGCGACCGCCGGCCTCGAGCGTTGGCTTGGCGAGCTCGAGGTACCAGTCGCAGAAGCGGTCCCAGACGAAGCGATAGATCGCCTGCGCCGCCTCGTTGAAGCGATAGGCTTCGAGAGCCTCGGTGACCGCCTCGCGCGTCGCGCCCAGCTCGCCGACGATCCAACGGTTGAGCGTCGTCTCGACGGCGTCGGGCGCGAAGCCGGCTGCGGGCTTACACTCGTTGAGCTCGCAGAAGCGGGCTGCGTTCCAGAGTTTGGTGACGAAATTGCGGTAGCCCTGGACGCGCGCCTCACCGAGCTTGACGTCGCGGCCCTGGGCGAGGCTCGCCAGGATCGCGAAGCGGAGCGCATCGGCGCCGTAGCTGTCGATGAGCTGAAGCGGGTCGACGATGTTGCCCTTCGACTTCGACATTTTCTGGCCGTGCTCGTCGCGGACGAGCCCGTGGATGTAGATCTCGCGGAACGGCACCTCGCCCATGAAATGGAGGCCCATCATCATCATCCGCGCGACCCAGAAAAAGATGATGTCGAAGCCGGTGACCAGCACGTCGGTCGGGTAGAAGCGTTCGAGCTCTTGGCTCTCCTCCGGCCAGTCGAGCGTTGAGAAGGGCCAGAGCGCCGACGAGAACCAGGTGTCGAGCACGTCCGGGTCCTGCTCGAGCGGGCGTTCACCGCCATAGTGCGCCCGTGCCTGCTCGATCGCCTCCTCTTCGGTCTCCGCGACGAAGATGGCGCCATCGGGCCCGTACCACGCCGGGATGCGATGGCCCCACCATAGCTGGCGCGAGATGCACCAGGGTTGGATGTTGCGCATCCACTCGAAATAGGTGCTCTCCCAGGCCTTGGGCACGAACCGCGTACGGTCGTCCTCGACGGCCGCGATCGCCGGCTGCGCCAAGGTGTGGGCGTCGCAAAACCACTGGTCCGTGAGGAACGGCTCGATCGGCGTCTGTGAACGGTCGCCATAGGGGACCACGTGCCGGTGCGGCTCGACCGCGACAAGCACGCCGGCCGCGTCGAGGTCGGCGACCACGCGCTTGCGCGCCTCGAAACGGTCCAGGCCACGATAAGGTTCGGGCACGCTGTCGTTGAGCGCGCCATCACTAGTCAGAATGTTGATCGCCTCGAGCGCGTGGCGGCGGCCGACCTCGAAGTCGTTGAAGTCGTGCGCCGGCGTGATCTTCACCGCGCCTGTACCCTTCTCCGGGTCTGAGTATTCGTCGGCAACGATAGGGATGCGGCGGCCGACCAGCGGCAGGACCACGTGCTTGCCGACGAGATAGCGGTAACGCTCATCCTCGGGATGAACCGCGACACCCGTATCGCCCAGCATCGTTTCCGGCCGCGTCGTCGCCACCTCGATGCTGCCGGAGCCATCCTCGAGCGGGTAGGCGAAGTGCCAGAGGTGGCCGTCCGTCTCTTGCGAGACGACCTCCAGATCGGAGATCGCCGTGTGCAGCTGGCAGTCCCAGTTGACCAGCCGCTTGTCCTTGTAGATCAGGCCCTCGCGGTAGAGGGTGACGAAGGCACGGCGCACCGCGGCGGAGAGGCCCGCGTCCATGGTGAAGCGCTCGCGCGACCAGTCGGGCGACGCGCCCAAGCGGCGGAGTTGATTGACGATCGTCCGGCCGCTCTCGTCCTTCCAGGCCCAGACGCGCTCCTCGAAGGCCTCGCGGCCGAGTCCCTGGCGTGTCTCTCCCTCCGTCGCGAGCTCACGTTCGACCACCATCTGCGTCGCGATGCCCGCATGGTCGGTGCCCGGCTGCCAGAGGACGGCGCGACCGCGCATACGCTCGAACCGGATCAGCGTGTCCTGGACGGTGAAGGTGAGCGCGTGTCCCATGTGCAGCGAGCCCGTGACGTTGGGCGGCGGCATCATGATGCAATAGGGTTCGCCATTGCCGGCCGCCTGATAGCGGCCGTCGGCCTCCCACGCGTCGTCGCGGCCGGCTTCGACCGCCGCGGGGTCGTACGTCTTGTCGAGCATCGGTCCGGGTCCGGGGAACGGCGCAGTCCGCGCGTTCTAGAAGAAGCCCCGATGCGCTTCAAGCAGGCCCGCTCTCTCTACTAGTCTGCCCCGACGTCACCCGCGCCCCCGCCCTTCCACCCGCGAGCGTACGATGCCATCGGGTGGAAGGGCGGGGGCGCGGGTGGCTCGAGCCAAGCGAGAAGAACCCGATCCCGGCTAGGCCGGCTCGGCGTCGCGAACCAGACGCTTGATCTCGCGCTCGACGATCCGCTCCACCAGCGGAGCCAGATGCTGGTCTAGCCAGACCTTCAGCTCCGGGCGCAGCAGGTCGGTGAGGAAGGCCTCGATAGAACGCTCGCCGGCGGGAAGGGCGTCGCCCGGTGCCACCGCCGCGGATAGCCGGTGGAGCGCATCGGTGGTCGCCGCGGCGGCGCCGCCGGCTAGCAGCAGTTCGCTCGCCGCGCGTCCGATATCGTCGTTCGAGGGGACCGGTGCGTCGCCCACAGCCGACATCTGCTCCTGATCCACCACGTCGTCGTCGACCTCGACCAGATCGGCGAGTTCGGTCGTCGTCGGTGCCTCGTCAGCTTCGGTCAGCTCCAGGATGTCGTCGTCCGTGTCGACGACGTCGTCCTCGGCCGGTACGGCTTCGACCTCTTCCTCGGCGATGATCTCGCGGATCGATGTCAGGATCTCGTCGACCGACGGGTCGTCTGTAGATGTGGGCTGGGTCATCTTCGTGCTCCATCACCGGACGGCGGCGCGTGCCTTTGATGGATTGAGCCCTACGACAGGCGGGTGAACGAAATGCTAATCAGCGCCCGTAGAGCCTAGTGCATCTGTCTTGAGCTGCTCTCGAATCCCGCCTGCCCATGAGGATGCTGCCCTCGGTGGACGGGTGGCGCATGCGGGGCGTCCGGCGGCCCGGCTGGGAAAGTCAGCCAGCGCTAGCGCTCAGAACTCGAAGCGTGGTGGTAGCGCAGGCGCACGCACCGGCGGGATCGCAGCGTCGAAGACGTTGCGGCGCCCCAGACGGTTGTGCACCCGGCTCACCAAGGTTCCGCGGCCGACGCGGGCATCGCCGATGACCGCGACGAGGCGGCCGGCTTCGGCGAGCTGATCGCCCAGCGTCGCTGGCAGCTCCTCCATGCGGCCCACGACGAGGATGACGTCGTAGGGTGCCTTCTCGGCATGACCTTCGAGCGGCTCAGCGCCGGGCACGGTGAGCACGTTGACGGCGTCGAGCGCGCCGGCACGCGCCTCCACCTCGGCGATGAAGTCGGGATGGACGACGGTAAACACCGTTGCGGCAAGCGACGCCATGACGACCGCCGCGTAGCCGGTGTCGCAGCCGACCACGAGCGCGGTCGAACTCTCCGTGGGCTCGGCAAGCTCGAGCAGGCGCGCAAGTACCACCGGCTCGATGAGGAAACGGCCGTCTGGGAGCCTAATGTCGTCGTCGTTGTAGGCGACGGGCTTGAGCTGTGTCGGCAGGAAGATCGTCCGCGGGGTTTTGCCCATGGCATCGAGGACCCGCGGGTTGGTCACGTTGGCGGGGCGCAGCTGCGCCTCGACCATCAGCTGGCGGCGGGCGGCGTCGTCCATGGTGCGTGGTCCTCCTCGGAGCCGTCGGGCAGGGCGAATTCTGGCGTTTGCCGGGGGGCCAGCCAAGTGCACCGAAGCGCCGCCGGCCGTGGCGGCGCTCCTGCCGGCTCCGCGCTTGACCGTCAAGGACCACGCTGCCACAAGCGTCGCCCTTCAGGCCCGGTGGCAGAGTGGTGATGCAGAGGACTGCAAATCCTCGTACGTCGGTTCGATTCCGGCCCGGGCCTCCACGTGCCCCGGCGATTGCGAGCAAGGCGCGTGGCTGCTATAGCGCCGCAGCGCGTCTTCCGGGGTAGCTCAGCGGTAGAGCAATCGGCTGTTAACCGATCGGTCGTCGGTTCGAATCCGACCCCCGGAGCCAGTGCCTGCGTTCATCTGCCTGGAAAGCCCGAAGAGGTCGGTCGATGATTGCTCGTGGCGCCCCCATTGTGATCCTGACCGGCGCCGGCATCTCCGCCGAGAGCGGTCTGCAGACCTTTCGCGGCGAGGGTGGCCTTTGGGAAGGGCATCGGGTTGAGGAAGTAGCGACGCCCGAGGCGTTCGCGCGCAATCCCGAACTCGTCCAGCGCTTCTACAACATGCGACGCGCGAAGCTCGGCGATCCGGCGGTCCAGCCCAACCCCGCACACAAGGCGCTCGCCCTGCTCGAGGCCGAATGGCCCGGCTCCGTAACGCTGGTGACGCAGAACATCGACAATCTGCACGAGCGCGCCGGGCATCGTGCGGTCATTCACATGCACGGTTCGCTCGACCGGATTCGTTGCCTCGCCTGCTACTCCGAGAACACGTGGCTCGTCGATGTCGAGCCCGAGAGCGCCTGCCCATCATGCACGACGTCGGGCCGACTGCGGCCGGCGATCGTGTGGTTTGGGGAGATGCCGCATGCCCTCGACGCCATAGCTGAGGCCCTGTCGGAGGCTGCGCTGTTCGTCGCCATCGGCACCAGCGGCAACGTCTATCCGGCGGCAGGGTTCGTAGCCGCAGCGCGGGCCGACGGCGCACGCACGCTCGAACTCAATCTAGAACCCTCGGCGGTGCGCACCGCGTTCCATGAGGCACGCCACGGCCCGGCGGGCGACGTGGTGCCGGCCTGGGTGGAGGAGCTGCTGGCGCGCTGAACGCTCAGTCGTGCCCGCCATGAGACTTCGCGAAGGCTGCCTGCTGCTCCGCCGTCGCCTCCGTCTGGTGCTTCGCCTTCCAGCTCGCGTAGGGCTCGCCGTAGATGATCTCGCGCGCGGCCTCGTAGTCGAGGTCCAGGCCGTGCTCGCCGGCCGCGGCGGCATACCATTTCGACAGGCAGTTCCGGCAGAAGCCCGCGAGATTCATGAGGTCGATGTTCTGCACGTCATTCCGCTCGCGGAGATGCGCCACGAGACGCCGGAACGCTGCGGCCTCGAGCTCGAGGCGTGTTTGCGGGTCGATGTCGGACGTCATGAGCCCCTCCAAGTGCTGTGAGGGGGCAAGTGGGCGGCGTGCGTGCGCCTGACAAGGCAGGGGCCGACGGCCGTCGCACTCCGGCTCAGCGAAGCTTCCGCGGCATGCGGAACGGCAGCAACAGGCGAACCCAGCGGTTCGCGAAGCGATCGAGGTCGAGGCTCTCGTGCATGCCGAGCGCCGGCTCGCCGTCGATCCGTGTCTCGAGAAGCGAGCGGGCGTAGAAGGGGGTGTCCTCCCAGGTCGCGCGGATGCGAGGATCGTCCGGGCCCGTTGCACGCGTGGCGCGGGTGATGCGCCAGCCGGTCGTGGGCAGGGCCACACGTGGCAGCGCCGGTGCCTCCTCGACGTGGCCGTCTGGGTGGCAGCGTAGCGCCAGGAGTTGGCCGCCACCGTGCCTGTAGGTGGAATCGTAGAAGATCACACTGTCGCCGCCGACGTGCAGGCGCGACCAGTGCCAGCCGGTGAAGTCGTCCTCGAGGGGCGCATCGCCGTCATTGCTGTCTAGGTAGCCGACGCCCTGCCAGCGTCGGCGCGGCGCCTCGAAGTCCACCTCGATGTGCGCGCAAGGTGCAACCGGCCACCAGCGATGACGGCCATGGGCATCGAGCTCGACCCGATGATCGGTGAGGGCCGCAGGCGTGAGCCGCACCTGCCCGCGGATCGGCAGGGGGATGGGTGCTGCCCGCTCGTCGATATCGACGATGAGCGTATCGCCCTCCCAGCGGAGCCGGCTCGGGCCGATGCGCACCGCGTCGGCGTGCTGCTCGAGGGCGCTACGGCGGCGCTCGGTCACCGCCCAGCGCTTGCCGGCACCACCATAGACGGCAACGTTGAGGGCCACGTGATCGAGCGGGTTCTGGCGGCCGGCCCAGGCGTAATAGGGAGAGAAGACGCTGCCGATCATGGCGATGAGCGTCACCCCGTCAGCGCCATCCTCGCTGATCCCGTCGACATACCACCAAAGATAGCCGCCCGGTGGCGGGGTCAGGTCGAACCGCGGCCGGCCGCGGCTCAAAGCTTCCGCAGCATCGGTTTCGGGGCCTTGGTCCATGGCGCACGCTCCTGCCGGTGCGCTTAGAATGGCTTAGGGAGAGCACCCCGAATTGCTCATTGCGGCACCAGTAGGATGTCCATATAAATTGACAGTCTGATGTGACAATCCTGCTTTACGGTGCGTCCACGCCGGGCGCAGGCATGGGAGGCTGGTGATGGTGGCGTCGACGCGGATCGAGCAGGCCCTGCTGACTGCCGTCGAGCACGCCGACGTGCCGGGTTGCCCGCCGCGCCTTGGGGCTGCATTGCGTCATGCCGTGTTTCCTGGTGGTGCCCGCATCCGCCCGCGCCTCTGCCTGGCGGTGGCCTACGCTTGTGGCGACGACCAGCCAGCGCTGGCCGACGGGGCGGCGACCGCGCTCGAGCTTCTTCACTGTGCGTCGCTCGTCCACGATGATCTACCCTGCTTCGACGACGCGGCGCTCCGCCGTGGCCGTCCCTCCGTGCACCGCGCGTTCGGCGAGCCGCTTGCCGTCTTGGCTGGCGATGCTCTGATCATCTTGGCCTTTCAGACATTGGTGCGCTGCGCCGGCAAGGCGCCGGCCAGGCTGCCGGCCCTAGTCGAAATCGTCAGTGCCGCCGTCGGCGTGCCGTCCGGCATCGTTGCGGGCCAAGCCTGGGAAAGCGAGCCCGACGCAGCGCTCGTCGAGTATCAGCGCGAGAAGACCGGCGCACTCTTCGTTGCCGCGTGCATGGCTGGAGCTGCTGCCGCGGGCGCCGACCCCGGTCCTTGGCGCGTGCTGGGCGATCGCTTGGGAGAGGCCTATCAGGTGGCGGACGACCTCAAGGATGTTGCGGCGGACATGGCCGAGCTCGGCAAGCCCGTGGGCCAGGACGCGCTGCTCGGGCGACCGAGTGCCGTGGGCGAACTTGGCGTCGAGGGTGCGCTTTCCCGCCTCCGCAGCCTGGTGAAGGCGGCCGTTGCCGGCATCCCGCCATGTGCGCGCGGTGAGGAGTTGCGCGCCTTGGTGGAAGCGGAGGCGACGCGGCTGGTGCCGCGGCAGCTCAGTCGCGCCGCGGCGTGAGGTTGGCCCGTGGCGATGGCGGCAGCGCCTGAAGGCTCTTCGGCCGGCAACACGCTCGGCTGGCGTGATCGAGCCGTGCTCTGGCGCGATCGTCTGCTCACCAGTGAGACCTTCCAGCGCTTGGCCACGGCATTCCCGCCGACGCGGCCGATCGTCCGGCGCCGGGTGCGTTCGTTGTTCGATCTCTGCGCCGGCTTCGTCTACTCCCAAGTGCTCTATGCCTGCGTGAAGCTGCGTCTGTTCGAGGAGGTGGCGGCGGCGCCTGCCACGGTCGACGAGCTGGCGCAGCGGTTCGACATGCCCGCCGACGGCATGCGCCGGCTGGTCGATGCAGCCATCTCGCTCGATCTTCTGGAGCGGCGGAGCGGCAGCCGCATCGGCCTGGGCGCCCTCGGGGCCGCGATGGTCAACAATGCCGGCATCAAGGCGATGGTCGAGCACCATGCGCTCCTCTACGCGGACCTCGCCGATCCGCTGGCGCTGCTGCGGGGCACCTCCCAATCGCGGCAGCTACAAGACTATTGGGGCTACGCCGCCGCAGGTCAGCCGGACGGCCTAGCGGAGGACGCCGTCGCCTCCTACAGCGCGCTGATGGCCGCATCACAGGCCTTCATCGCCAGTGAGGTGATCGCGGCCTACCCGTTCGCTCGCCACCGCCGCCTCCTGGACGTCGGCGGCGGCGAGGGAGCCTTCCTTCAAGCGGTCGCACTTGCGGCGCCACGCCTCCAGCTTGGCTTGTTCGACCTGCCGGCCGTTGCAGAGCGCGCCCGCGCGCGGCTCAAGGAGGCCGGCGTGGATGCCGAGGTAAACGGCGGCGACTTCTTCCGTGACGGCCTGCCGGCCGGTGCCGATCTCGTTTCGCTAGTGCGGGTCCTGCACGATCACGACGACGACGACGTGCTCACGCTTCTGCGCGCCATCCGGGCGTCGATCGCCGAGGATGGCGTGCTGCTCATCGCCGAGCCGATGGCCGAGACGCGCGGAGCCGAACCGATCGGTGCAGCCTATTTCGGGTTCTACCTGTGCGCGATGGGTTCGGGGCGTGCGCGCAGCCCGAGCGAGCTCGGTGAGCTGCTCGTCGCAGCCGGGTTCGACGAGGGTCGGATGTGGCGCACGCGGACCCCCCTCCTGGTGCGGATTCTGGTCGCCCGACCGGCCGCGAGCCGCCTGGACGGTATGTAAGTCAATCTTGACACCTTTTTCCGTCAAGTTAGACTGACAAAGCCTCGACCGGCGGCTGTTCCGGGCCCTTCGGAAGAGGTCAGGAGGTGCACGTGCAGGCGACTGCCGTCGTGATCGAAAGGCCGGAAAAGCTGGCTCTCAGGGCTCTGCAACTGGAGCCCGCCGCCGCTGGCGACATCGTCGTCGAGGTCGAATGGAGCGGCATCAGCACCGGCACCGAGCGGCTGCTCTGGAGCGGTCGCATGCCGCCTTTCCCCGGCATGGGCTATCCATTGGTGCCAGGCTACGAGAGCGTCGGCCGCGTGGTGGAGGCTGGCGCCGAGACCGACCTGGCGCCGGGCGAGCGCGTGTTCGTTCCTGGTGCCGCCTGTTTCGGCGAGGTGCGTGGTCTCTTCGGCGGCGCCGCCTCGCATCTCGTCGTGCCGGCCGCTCGCGTCAGGCGCGTTCCCGAGCCTCTCGCGGATCAGGCGACCCTTCTGGCGCTCGCGGCCACGGCGCATCACGCGGTCGTCGACGGTTTGCCGGAGCTGGTCGTCGGTCACGGCGCGTTGGGGCGGCTGATCGCGCGCACGTCCGTCGCACTCGGGGGCGAGCCTCCCGTGGTGTGGGAGCAGGCGGCTGATCGCCGCGGCGGCGCCACCGGCTACGAAGTCCTGGCACCCGAGGAAGATGCCCGCCGCGACTACCGGCGGATCTGCGATGTGAGCGGCGACCCCGCGGTCCTGGACGCACTGATCGCCCGCCTGCAGCCGCGGGGTGAGGTGGTGCTTGCGGGATTCTATGCAGCGCCCGTCGCCTTCGCGTTCCCGCCTGCGTTCATGCGCGAAGCGCGCCTGCGCGTCGCCGCCGAATGGCAGGACGCGGACCTCGCAGCGGTGCAGACATTGGTTGCGCAAGGTGCGTTGTCGCTGGATGGCCTCATCACGCACCGGAGCCCGGCCCACGCTGCCGAGGCTGCTTACCGGACCGCCTTTACCGCACCCGACTGCCTCAAGATGATCCTCGAGTGGAGAGCCAGCTCATGACCCTCCCGTCCGCCACGACCACGCTCGAGCGCCCGCCACACGAAGCGTCGCCTGATGCGGAGGTTGGCACGGACGCCGGCACGCGGACCACGGAGATCATCGCGATCTACGGCAAGGGCGGGATCGGCAAGAGCTTCACGCTCGCGAACCTCTCCTACATGCTCGCGCAGCAGGGCAAGCGCGTTCTCCTGATCGGTTGCGATCCCAAGAGCGACACCACCTCGCTGCTCTTCGGCGGCCGGAGCTGCCCCACGATCATCGAGACCTCGTCGCTCAAGAAGCAGGCGGGCGAGGAGGTCGCGATCGAGGATGTCTGCTTCAAGCGCGACGGCGTCTTCGCGATGGAGCTGGGTGGGCCCGAGGTCGGCCGCGGCTGCGGCGGACGCGGCATCATCCACGGCTTCGAGCTCTTGGAGAAGCTGGGCTTCCACGACTGGGATGTTGACTACGTACTGCTCGACTTCTTGGGCGACGTGGTCTGCGGTGGCTTCGGGCTGCCGATCGCCCGTGACATGTGCCAGAAGGTCATCGTCGTTGCGGCGAACGACCTGCAGTCGCTCTACGTCGCCAACAATGTCTGCTCGGCGGTCCGGTACTTCAGGAAGCTGGGCGGCAATGTCGGCGTCGCGGGCCTCGTCGTGAACAAGGACGACGGCACGGGCGAGGCCGAGGCCTTCGCCGCCGCGGCCGGCATTCCGGTCCTCGCCGCCATTCCGGCCGACGAGGACATCCGTCGCAAGAGCGCCAACTACGAGATCATTGGCCGTCCCGGCGGGCGCTGGGCGCCGTTGTTCGAGGCGTTGGGCGAGCAGGTCGCGGTCGCACCGCCAGTGCCGCCCACGCCGCTCGGCCAGGACGCGCTTCTGGGCCTGTTCAAGGGTGACGACGTCGGTCGCAACGTGGTGCTGCAGCCGGCGAGTTTCGCCGATCTCTGCGGCGTCACCTACGCGCCCAAGCCGTCGCTCGAAGTCATCTACGACGAGGTCTGAGGGAGCCTGATGACCGTCGTCTACACCCATCCAGCAGGTAGCGTCCCGGAGGCCCCGACGGTGGCCGACGCGCGTGGCTGCCACGGTGGCAAGGCGGTGCTCGACGAGGCGGCGCGCCAGGCCGGCAAGAGCAAGGTGCTCGAGCGGTTCGAAGCCGACTACCCCAAGGGCCCGCACGACCAGCCGCAGAGCATGTGCCCGGCCTTCGGCTCGCTGCGCGTAGGGCTCAGAATGCGCCGTACGGCGACCGTGCTCTCGGGCTCCGCCTGCTGCGTCTACGGGCTCAGCTTCACCTCGCACTTCTACGGTGCAAGGCGCACGGTGGGCTACGTCCCCTTCAATTCCGAGACGCTGGTCACCGGCAAGCTCTACGAGGATATCCGGGACGCGGTCCACGGCCTTGCCGATCCCGAGCGCTACGACGCCATCGTCGTCACCAACCTCTGCGTGCCCACGGCCTCGGGCGTGCCGATCCAGAAGCTGCCCGCCGAGATCAACGGCGTGCGCGTCATTCCGATCGACGTTCCAGGCTTCGGCGTACCGACCCATGCCGAGGCGAAGGACGTGCTCGCCGCTGCCATGCTGCGCTTCGCCCGCAAGGAGGCGGAGCAGGGCCCCGTCGCTGCGCCGCGCGGCGGCAGGAGTGCCGTGCCGACGGTGACGCTCGTCGGCGAACTCTTTCCGGCCGATCCGGTGGGCATCGCCATGATGCTGCGGCCGATGGGCCTGGCCGTGGGGCCGAGCGTACCCACCCGCGAATGGCGTGAGCTCTATGGCGCGCTGGACGGCCGCGTCGTGGCCGGCCTGCATCCCTTCTACCGGGCGAGCTTCCGCGAGTTCGAGCAAGCGGGACGGCCGATCGTGCCGTCCGCGCCGGTAGGCCGAGAGGGCACGGCCGCCTGGCTCGACGCCGTGGGTGAGGCTGCCGGCGTGGTCCCGGCGCTCGTTCAGCAGGCCAAGGACGAGGTGCTGCCGGCGATCCGCGCGGCGCTGGAG
>JANQNY010000031.1 GCA_028279345.1 Geminicoccaceae bacterium | reverse complement strand
CGAACCGCCGCGGCTTGCGGCCCTTCCCGAAGGCTGCCCGTTTCGCCCGCGCTGTCCGCGCGCCGGGCCCGGCTGCGAGCAACCGCAGGCGCTCGTGTCGCTGGGCGGCGGTCAAGAGGCGGCCTGCCACCGGGTCACCGGCGCGACCGCGCCTGCGACGCTCCATCACCACGAGGTGGCGTCGTGAGAGACGCGCTCGTCGAGCTCGCCGGCGTGCGCAAGACCTATCTCGACCACGGGTCCTTCGCCGCGCGGATGATGGGGCTCACCCGCGCCGTCCATGCCGTCGCCGACGTCGATCTCGCGATCCGCCGCGGCGAGACGGTGGGCCTCGTCGGCGAAAGCGGTTGCGGCAAGTCCACCCTCGCCCGCGCGCTCGTCCGATTGGAGTCCGTCGACGAAGGTGACATCGTCTTCGACGGCCACAACATCACCAACGTCGCGGAGCGCAAGCTGGGCTGGTTCCGCAAGCGCGCGCAGATCGTCTTCCAGGACCCACAGTCGGCGCTCAACCGCTCGCTCAAGATCGAAACCATGCTCGCCCGCGCGCTTGCGCTTCGCGGTGGCGATCGCGGCCGCGATCGCTGCGCCGAGCTGTTGCGCACGGTCGGGCTCGATCCCGGGTTCGTCGATCGCTACCCGCACGAGCTCTCGGGCGGACAGCGCCAGCGCGTGAACATCGCGCGCGCCCTCGCGGTCGAGCCCGAGTTCATCGTCCTCGACGAGCCGGTGAGCGCGCTCGACGTCTCGATCCAGGCGCAGGTCCTGAACTTGTTGCAGGACCTGCAGGAGCAGTTCGGGCTCACCTATCTCTTCGTGTCCCATGATCTCAACGTCGTGCGCTATCTCTGCGACCGCGTCGCCGTGATGTACCTGGGGCGCATCGTCGAGCTCGGCCCGGTGGAGGACGTCTACGCGGCGCCAGCACATCCCTACACGGAGCTGTTGCTCTCCGCCGTGGCGGAGCCCGACCCGGCGCTTCGCCACGAGGCGATCCAGGTCCGCGGCGAGGTGCCATCGCCCTTCGCGCCGCCGCCAGGCTGCCCGTTTCACCCGCGTTGCCCACGGGTGTTCGGGCCATGCAGCGAGATGCGCCCGCACCTCGCCGCGTTCGGCACGCGCGACGTCGCCTGCCATCTGCACACGCCGCCCGCCGACCGGGCCACGAACCAGGAGAAGGCTTCGTCATGCGACTAGAAGGGAAAACGACCGTCGTCACAGGCGGCGCCTCCGGCATCGGCCGCGCCATCGCCACCCTGTTCGCCGAGGAAGGCGCCAAGGTCGTCATCGGCGACATCACGACCGACGTGAAGGAAGGTGGTGAACCGACGCATGAGGTCATCGCTCAAGCGGGCGGCACGGCGCTGTTTCAGGCCTGCGACGTCAGCGTCTGGGACGACGTCGATGCGCTCGTGAGCCTGGCGGTGGAGCGTTTCGGCGCCCTGGACGTCATCGTCAACAACGCCGCGACGCTCGGCGGCGGTGCCAAGCTCCTCGAGACGACCGAGGAGGACTGGGACCGCGTCATGGCGATCAACGCGAAAGGCGTCTTCTTCGGCTGCAAGCGCGCGGTACAACAGATGCTGACGCAGCCCGTCCACGGCGACGCCCGTGGGCGCATCGTCAACATCTCCTCGCAGCACGGCATGGTCTGCGCGCCCGGCAAGATCGCCTACGGCACCGGCAAGGCCGCGGCCGTCTATATTACCCGCCAGGTCGCCGTCGACTACGCCGAAGATCACATCATCTGCAACGCCGTGGCGCCGGGCCGAATCTTGACCGGGAAGCCGCTGGGCGGTCCTGGCTCGGACCCGCTCGACTACTCCGAGATGCGGACACCGATGCCGCGGCTGGGCAGGCCCGGCGACGTCGCGAGCGCCGCGCTCTTCCTCGCTAGCGACCAGGCAACCTACATCACCGGGCACAACCTCATGGTCGACGGCGGCTGGATGGCCTACTGACTCGCCGGCGGTCACGATGCTGCTTTCGCCCGACGTCGTCCCGTCAGCGGACCTAGCGTTCGCCCCCGAGCCACGCAACGAGCCGGCGCCGGACTGCGTCCAGATGCGCCTGCATCGCCTGCCGCGCCCGCTCCGACGCACCGGCGCGCAGGGCAGCGAGGACGCGCAGATGCTCCTCGCCCTGGGCGCGGAAGGTGCGCGGCATCCGTGCGACGTGGCACATCCGGGCCTTGCCCCGGAGGTCGCCGATGAGATGGGTGAGCATCGGGTGGCCGGAGGCCGCGGCGATGGCGTCGTGGAAGCGGTCGTCGTGATCCCAGAAACGCTCGAAATCGGGCTCGGCCTCCCGAGCGAAGCTCTCGGCCTCCGCTTCAAGTCGCTCGAGCTGCGCGCGATCGAAGCAGCTCGCCGCCAACGCAGCGGCCTCGGCCTCGAGCGGCCGGCGCACGACCAGAATCTCCAAGAGATCCTCGACCGAGAAACGTCGGATCGCGACGCTTCGGTTCGCCAGTCGCTCCACAAGGCCCTCGCCCTCGAGCCGGCCGAGCGCCGCGCGCAAAGGCGTGCGCGAAATGTCGATGAGCTCGGCGAGGCGCCGCTCGCTCAGCACGGTGCCCGGCGCCAGCCGTCCGTCCATGATACGCGCGCGCAGATCCTGATAGGTGCGCTCAGACACGCTCGATGCGATGGTCGCGATATGGGCTTGCAGCACGGGCTCGTGGTTCATGGGCTCGATGTACCGCCACGGTCCCGACTTGGCTACCGGCCGCACCCGTCTTCATCCCTTCACCACGTCCCTTTCCAAGGGAGACCGCCGTGCGTTCGATCGCGCTGGAATCGCTCGACACGACCGCCTTCGCCCCCTTCGGAGAGGTGCTGACGCCACCTGCCGATGGCCGGCGGGTCTATTTCGAGAACGCGCTCGCCAATCGGCGTGAGAGCGCATGGCCCAGCCTCTCGATCGCACGGATCGAGGAAGCGCGCGCGCTGCCGCTGGAGGCGGTGCAGATGGAGCGCCATCCGTGGAGCTCGCAGAGTTTCGTGCCCTTGTGTCCGGTCGCGTACCTGGTGGTCGTGGCGCCTCGGCGCGCCGACGGCCGACCCGACGTCGCGCGGGCCAGAGCCTTTCTCGCAGAGAATGGCCAAGGCGTGACCTACGCGGCGAACACCTGGCACCATCCGCTGACCGTTCTTGGCGGCGTTCCAGCCGCCTTCGCGGTGTGGATGTGGCGTGATGGGACGGCCGGCGACGAGGAGTTTGTCGACATCGAGCCGTTTCGCGTTGAAAGGGGCTAACGCCGCGCTCGCGTGCGCCCGATCCGTCGCGCCTACCAGTCGCGCCGCAGAATTCGTGTGCCCGCTACTAGAATTGACCGCTATCGGACGACGAGCTGCCTTCTCTCTCTCAAAGGACCGAGGTCTGTGATGGGTCGACTTGAGGCAAAGGTGAAAAGAGCGTCTCGGGCCGCTTTGGGCCGGTGGCACGCTTGCCCGAATGCCAGCCCATAGTCCGATACTGGCACGACCTCGCCGCCAGCGCCGACGGCAGACACGGCCAATCCACCACCGAAACCGGACGTAACAGGCGACGCCGCACAGGTCCGCATTCTGTGCGGAACTGTCCTGCGAGTGCCATGCGGTGCCGCATCATGGGCGCGGAGCGGCGGTTGTGACGCAAGGTTGTGATGCTCGCGGCTTGTCATGCGGACGTATTAGGGGTCGCGACGGGTCGGTGACCGCGAGTGTCATCCAATTGTCGCCAAATACTTCTTGGCAGTAATCCGTTCGCCAGGTACGCATCCGCATCATCTGATGCAGATGCTGCGCGAGACGCAATGGATCATGCGGAAAGCGAGGGCGCAGTTTCGTTCCTCGCGAGGCTAAGTGACGGCCAAGGCGCGCTTACTGCCGCGGAAGCCCGCATTCGCGACGCCATGCTGCGCGATCCGACAGCGGTTGCGTTCGGCTCGTCGGGCGCGCTTGCAGCGCGCGCCCGGGTTCATCAGGCGAGCGTCGTGCGGTTCGCGCAAAAGTTCGGCTTCGAGGGCTTCGCTTCGTTGCGCGAAGCGCTCCGCGAGGAGGTCCGCGATCAGGCGGCGGCCGCGGAGCGGCTGCGCAAGGTGGTCGGTGCCGCCGATCCCGCCGGCGATGACCTCGGTGCCTTCCTCCTCGACCAGGCGGCTAGCCTGCGCGGCGCAGAGCAGACGCTCGGCGTAAATCAGGTCGAAGCGGCGGCGCAACGCCTCGCTGCGGCTACGCAGGTGTTCATCTACGCGAGCGGGCACGCCACGGCGCTCGCCGAGCTGGCCCTGCGCCGCCTCAACCGAATCGGCCTGGGGGTCGTCGACCTACGCGGCGGGCGGCGCGAGCTCGTGGAACGGCTGGCGGCGATCGGCGACGGCGACGCGCTGCTCGCGTTCGCGCTACGCCGCGTTCCCCGCGATCTACCGGCTACTCTCGCGGTCACGATCGAGGCCGGCGCGAGACCGGTGCTGGTGACGGACCTCCTCGATCCCTCGATCTGGCCCGCGGAAGCGTTGGCTCTGGCCGCGTCGCGCGGCCAGAGCAGCAGGTACCAAACGCTGACCGTGCCCCTCGCCATCGTCGAAAAGCTCGCGATCGAAACGGCGAGGGCGGTCCCCGAGCGGGCGACGGCGCGCGTCGACCGCATCAGCGGCCTCGCCAGCCGGTTCGAAGGCGCGACGACCTCAGCAGCCAGGCCACGCCGGCGCACGGCGATGCCGCTTCCCGCTCGCGAGCGCCCTGCCAACGACGCCGAGGACACGGAGAACGAGCCATGACAACCTTGCGAAGCCTAAGCCTTGCGCTCTGCGCCGCTGGCCTGTGCGCGCTGGTTCCTGCAGCCGCTTCAGCTTCCGAGGCCGAGGTCGAAGCAGCGGCCCGCGCCGAGGGTCAGGTTACCGTCTACAGCTTTACGAGCCGTGTGTTCCGGCTCGAAACGGCATTCGAGGAAGCCTATCCGGAGATCGACCTTATTCCGTTCGATATCTCCTCGACCGAGCAGATCGCCCGCATTCAGGCCGAGCTGCAGGCGGGCGTAACCGGCGCGGACGTCGCCTATCTGGCCGATGCGCCGGTGGTCACCGAAGCGCTGGTCGAGCCCGGGCATCTGGAGGCATTCGTCCCGCCAGCCTTCGCCGACCGCATCCCCGATCGGTTCGAGACCCCGCTCCTGGCGCACCGCCTGTCGACCAAGGTTCTGATGTATAACGAAGAGGCTCATCCTGATGGGCCGCCCGTCGACACGCTCTGGGCGCTCACCACGGAGCCTTGGCGCGGACGCGTGGTGATGGTCGACCCCAGTCAGCGTGGCGACTATCTCGACCTCCTGACCGAGATCGTCCTGCAGAGCGAGGCGATGGCCGCGGCCCACGAGGCCGAGTTCGGCGAGCCGGTCAAGCGCGATGCCGGCATCGCCAACGCCGGCGAGCAGTGGATCGTCGATCTGCTCGCCAACGACGTGGTGTTCGTCTCCTCGACCGACGACGTCAACGTCGCGGTCGGCGCCCTCGGCCAAGAGAACCCGCCGCTAGGCTTCACCTCCTACTCCGATCGGCGCGACAACGAGGAGGAAGGCTGGGCGCTGCAGGTCGCGAACGAGGTCGAACCGGCGCCCGGGATCATCTACCCGGCCTTCTTGGGCATCCTCGCCAACGCACCGAACCCGAACGCGGCCAAGCTGCTCATCACCTGGATGATGGGCGACGAGAGCGAGACCGGCGGGCCGGCACTAGCACCTTTCTACGTGCCCGGCGACTATCTCACGCGGACGGATATCCCGCCCCATCAAGATGCCATACCGCTCGACCAGTTCCGCGCCTGGCGCATCGACCCGGAGGCCACCGCCGCCGCGCGGCGCGCCGTTGCCGACCTCGTACTCGCCCACCAGTGACGCCCGCTTCGACCAGCCGCGCGCGCCTCGGCGGCCGATCCCTGGCGCCGGCGGTCCTCACCGTCGGCGCCTTCGCGTTGGTGGCGCTGCTCGTCTTGGCGCCACTCGCGCACATCGGCCTCGCCTTGGCGACGGAGGCCGGGGCCGCTGCGCTCCGCGATGTCTTCACCGGGCGCATCGCCACCAACATGCTCTGGTTGCCGCTCAAGCACACCTTGTTGATCGGGCTCGCGGTAACGCTCGCTTGCGTCGTCCTCGGCGGCCTCCTGGCGTGGCTCGTGACGATGACCGACATGCCGCTCAGGCGCGTGATCGGGCTTCTGGCGGCGCTGCCTTTCATGATCCCGACCTTCGCCGTGGCGCTCGCCTGGACGGTGATCTTCGCTAATGATCGCCTGGGCGAAGCCGGCATAGGCGTCCTCGCGCGGCTCGGCGCCGAGCCGCCGGCTTGGCTCGCCTGGGGCGCCGTGCCCGTGACGCTCGTCTTGATCGCCCACCTCTACGCCATCGCCTATCTGATGATCGCGCCGGCGCTCGCGACGGTCGGTCGCGACCTCATCGCGGCGGCGGAGATCACCGGCGCCTCGCGCGCACAGGTCCTCAAAGGCGTCGTTTTTCCCCTGGTGGCACCTGCGCTCGCGGCGGCGGGAGCACTCTGTTTCGCCGAGGCCGCGTCGAGCTTCTCGGCGCCGGCGATCCTCGGCCTGCCGGTGCGATTCCACACTCTCGCAACCCGGGCGTACGGCGCCTTCGAGACCGGTTCGCCCGAACGCGGATATGCGCTCATCGCGACGATGATCGTCGTCTCCGCGGCGCTTCTCCTGCTCGCCGCCCGTGCCCGCCGACGCGGCCAGAGCTTCGCCACCGCGGCCGGCAAGGGCGTGGTGCGCGCCCGCATGGCGCTCGGCGCTTGGCGCTGGCCTCTGGCTATTGCGGCGCTCGCGCTGGTCACAGCGACGACCATCGTGCCGGCTTTGGCGCTGGTGCTGTCGAGCCTCTCGCCCCAAAGCGGTGACGTCTTCGGCGCCTGGAGCTGGCACTATTGGCTGGGTGCGCCAGACGCCGCCATCGCCCGGGGCCAGCCCGGCATTCTGCGAAATCCCGAGCTGCACCGCGCATTCATCGTGACGCTCGCGGCCGGCCTCTTCACGGGCGTCTCGGCGCTCGCCGTCGGGCTCGTCGTCGGCGAGGCCATCGCGCGGCTCGGCGCGGGCACCGTGGCGACCACGCTTCGCCAACTCGCCTTTCTGCCGCTCTTGATCCCGGGCCTCGCCATCGGTGCGGCGTTCATCGGCCTCTATGGCGCTTTGCTCTACGGCTCTTTTGCGCTCGTCGTCATCGCCGGCGTTGCAGCTACGCTGCCTTTTGCGGTCGAGAGCGTCGCGGCGGCAAGGGCGCAGATCGCAGCGGAGCTCGAAGAGAGCGCGCGTCTCGCCGGTGCCGGGCCGCTCGGCGTGCTCGTCGGCGTGACCCTGCCCTTGGCCGCAGGCAAACTGCTCGCCGGTTTCGTCCTGGTTTTCGTCAAAATGGTGCGCGACCTCGACCTGGTGATCCTGCTCTACACACCAGCACTGCCACTTCTCACCGTCGTCGCCTTTCGCTACGCATCCGACGGCTTCGCCCAGTTCGCCCACGCCGTGGCGGTGGTGATCCTCGTACTCTCCATCGCCGCGCACTTGGCGGCAGGCGGCTTCGGCCGCGCCGCCCAGCCATGGCTCGCCGAGCGATGAGCGCCGCCGTCAGGGTTCGCGGGATGAAGCGGCGGTTCGGCAGGCAGGTCGCGCTCGGCGGTGTCGATGTCGACGTCGCTCCAGGCTCGTTCTGCGTCCTGCTCGGCCCCTCCGGCTGCGGCAAGACCACGCTTTTGCGCCTGATCGCAGGGCTGGAGGCACCGGACGAGGGCCGGATCGAGATCGATGGGCGCTGCGTCGTCGACGCTTCGTCGGGCCGAACGGTCCCGGCGGGGCGCCGCAAGCTCGGCATGGTGTTCCAGGGCTACGCGCTGTGGCCGCACAAGACCGCCGCCGAGAACATCGACTGGCCCCTGCGCATCGCCGGTCTCGACCGCGCCGCGCGGCGGGCCCGCCTCGCCGAGCTCGCGGCGCTGCTCGATCTCGCACCTCATCTCGAGCGCTATCCGGGCGAGCTTTCCGGCGGCCAGCAACAGCGCGTTGCCATCGCCAGGTGCCTCGGTCCTCGTCCACGACTGTTGCTATTCGACGAGCCGCTGTCCAACCTCGATGTCCAGCTCCGCGCGGAGATGCGCCTCGAACTCCTGAGGCTGCATGGCGAAACCGGTGTCACGATCGTCTACGTTACCCACGACCAAAGCGAAGCTCTCGCCCTCGCCGATCACCTCGTCGTCCTGCGCGACGGCCGCGTCGAGCAGGCGGGGGTGCCTTCGACGTTGCTAACGCGGCCCCACACCGCCTTCGTTGCTGGTTTTCTCGGCGTGCCGCCCGCGAACCTGCTCACTGCTGCGCACCAAGACGGCGCCTGGCGGATCGGCGGCAAAGCGTTCGCCGTCGGTTGCGCCGCCTGGGGTGACGGGCCTGTGCAAGTGATGATCCGACCCGAACGGCTAAGGCTACACGAGCGCCCTGCTGCTGGCCTCTTGCAGGCGGTCGTCGTCGAGGCGACGCCCCTTGGCGAGCGCACGTTGGCGCGGGTCGAAGGTGCGTTCGGTCGCGCGACCGTCCTCATGCCGCCATGGGTCGGCGGCAGTCATGGCGCTCTAGCGTACCTAGCCTTGCCCCCAACACCAGACGCGGTGTTCGCCGCGGACGGAGGCCGCATCACGTGAGCCTGGTCTACCTCGTGCGACACGGCGATACCACCTGGACGGAGACCGGAAGGCTTCAGGGGCAGGCCGACATCCCGCTCTCCGCTGCCGGCCGAGCCCAGGCCGCGGCTCTCCGTCCACAGCTTGCCGGCATCAGGTTCAGGCGCGTCGTCGCCTCCGACCTAGCCCGCGCGTACGAGACCGCGGCTCTAGCGATCTCGGCGCCGATTACGCTCGAGCCGGGGCTACGCGAGATCGGCGTGGGCGTCTGGGAGGGCGCGGAGATCGCGACGCTGATGGCGCTCCATGGAAAGCGTTACGCCGCCTGGCGATGTGGGGCCTACACCCCAGCGGGCGGTGAGCCGTGGCGCGCGTTCTGCGAGCGTGCCGCCGGCGCGCTCGAGCGGCACCTCGATCCGCGCATCGGGCCGAACCTGATCTTCGCCCATGGCGGCGTCATACGCGCCACGCTCGAGACGCAACTGGGGCTCGAGCCCAAACGCTTCGGTCCGCTATGTCCCGCGGCTGCCGCTATTCTGAGGACGAGTCCGCGGCCGACACTGGTCGCCTTCAACGCTTTCGCGTCGGAACTCGTACACCACCCGCCGGATTGAGCGCGCCCCGCACCCCCGGATGCCGTCGACACTGCGCGTTCACTCGGGGGGAGTCCGCGCGCCGCGGGCGGCGCCCGAGCGTGCCGGCGATACGATCGGCAAAGATGCACTCAGCACCGGCAGTGGTCAGGGCGTCGGCCTGGTCCTCAAGTTTCTCGACCTGAGTGGGCACCCGCGTGTAGCCAGGATCAGCGCTCAGCCATCCGCGTCAGAGCTTGTCCGCATGTTCGAGACGCCGCTCCAGCCATTGGCCGTAGGCCGACATCGCCGTGCAGAACAAGAGAAATACGACAAGGATGAAGATGTATGCCTCGGGCGCGTACTTGATCCAATTGGGATCGGCAATCGCCGTCTTCGTCGCCCCGAGGATGTCGAAGAGGCCCACAATGCTGACGAATGTCGTGTTCTTGAAGGCGCGGAGAATGTCGTTCATCAGCGCCGGCAGGACGTGGGTGAGTGCCTGCGGCAGTACCACTAGGCGCATCTTGCTCCAGTAGCCGAGGCCGAGCGCGTCCGCAGCGTCGTATTGGCCTGTCCCGATCGCCTGCAGGCCGCCGCGAACGACCTCCGCAGCGTAGGCGCCGAAGAACAGCGTCATGCCGATCTGGGCGCGGAGCAGCTTGTCGACGGTCAGGTCGGTCGGCAGGAACAACGGGATGATCAATGAGGCCATGAACAGCACCGCGATCAACGGCACGCCGCGGATGACCTCGATGAGCGTCACGCAGATGGCGCGGACCACGGGCATGTCGCTGCGGCGGCCGAGCGCGAGCAAGATGGCCAGGGGTAGTCCCGTCGTGACGGTACAACAGAAGAGGATGAGGGTCAGCGGCAGACCGCCCCACGCGTTGGTGCCGACCTCGGGCAGGCCGGCGACGCCGCCTGCCATCAGGACGAGGACGAGCCCCAACAACACGGCCCAAAAGGCAGCGAGCCGCGCCGACCAAAGCCGGGGGATGCCGCTCAACGCGGCGCCCGCCAACATCAGTCCCGAAGCCAGCATCGCTCGCCACTGCTCTTCGAGTGGATAGGTCCCGAACAGAATTAACCGCCACTTCTCCCCGACGATCGCCCAGCAAGCGCCGCTTGCTGCCGCGCAGGCTTGTGAAGTGCCGCCCGGGCCCACGGCGTCGAGGACGGCCCAACGAACAAGCTGCCAGGCCACCCAGGCCAGGGCGAAGCCCGCGACGACCGTCAAGAGCCCTTGCCGGCGCGAGCCGAACAAGCGCTCGCGCAACGCCGACACCGCGCCGGGCGGCCTTGGGGCCATCCGCAAGCTCGCCTCTGCCACGGCCTAGCGTTCCTGCACCTGAACGGAACGGTTGTAGGCGTTCATCATCGCGCTTACGGCGAGGCTGATCGACAGGTAGACGGCCATCATGATGGCGATCGCTTCGAGCACGTGGCCGCTCAGGGTGAGAATCGTGTTGTTGACGTTGAAGAGCTCCGGATACCCAATCGCGACGCCGAGCGAACTGTTCTTTA
Source organism: Geminicoccaceae bacterium (assembly GCA_028279345.1). Classification (GTDB taxonomy): domain Bacteria; phylum Pseudomonadota; class Alphaproteobacteria; order Geminicoccales; family Geminicoccaceae; genus JAAAPF01. Next base: position 185,990 of record JANQNY010000031.1, on the reverse strand, counting down.
CAAGGCTCACATACTGCGCCGTCGCCGGTGGCACGATGACGCGCAACGCCTGCGGCACGACGACGAGACGCTGGATCTGCCAGGCCTTGAGGCCCAGCGCACGAGCGGCTTCGCGTTGCCCTTGCGAGACCGCGTTGAGCCCGGCGCGGACGATCTCGGCGATGAATGCGGCGATGTAGAGCGATAGGCCCAAGAACAGCGCGATGAACTCCGGGGAGAAGACGAAGCCGCCCACGACCCGAAACCCCTGGAGCTCGGGCCGTACCCAAGCGGTGGGCGCACCCACAAGCCACCACGCCAAGAGCGGCGGGACGAGCACGAGCAGTACCATGCCGGGCCAAAGTCGCCGGACCCGTCCCGTTTCGTGGCGCCGGCGTTCGCCGTGTCGAAGGTAGGCAAGGGCGAGCAGGAGGCCCAGGCAGGCGGCTATCAGCGCCCAGAACCAGGCACCCTGTTCGGCGGGCGCTGGAAGATAGAGGCCGCGGTTCGAGACGAGCACCCCTTCGACCGGGACGAACGGGTTGCGCGGATGCGGCAGCCGGGTGACGAGCGCGTACCAGAAGATCACCTGGACGAGCTGTGGCGTGTTGCGGAAGCCCTCGACATAGGCGCGGCCGACGCCCGACAGTAGCGGGTTCCGCGAGAGGCGCATGAACGCGACCGCCACGCCCACGACCGTGGCACCGACGATCGCGAGTGCGCTCACGAACAGGGTGTTGGTGATGCCGACGGCGTAGGCGCGCCAAAAGGCGTCGGTCGAATTGAAGGGTAGCAGGGTCTCGCCGATGGCGAAGCCCGCAGGCTGCAGCAGGAAACCGAAGCCAGTCGCGATGTTGCGCGCAGCGAGTGCGTCCTGAAGGTTCAAGACAACGTAGACGCCAGTCCCGATCACCAGTGTCATCGCAAGAAGCTGGTAGGCGATGGCCCGCCAAGCCTTGTTGTAGAGCATCCCGCTTCGCTCCAGGCGGCAGGTGCCCCCGAGCGCGTGCCCGCGCCCGGGGCGGAACCGCTTGCCGGCCTATTTGAATGGCGGCGGGTAGTGCAGGCCCCCGTCCGTCCACAAGGCGTTGAGCCCGCGCTCCAGCTGCAATGGCGATTGCTCGCCGAACGAGCGCGCGTAGATCTCGCCATAATTTCCGACGGTCTGGATCATCGTCGAGGCCCAGTCAGGGCTCAGACCCAGCGCCTCGCCGAGATCGCCGGTCGCACCCAGGAACGTCAGGATCTCCGGGTCCTCGGACTGCGCCATCTCCTCGACATTGGCCGAGGTGATGCCGAATTCCTCCGCCTGCTGCAGCGCGTAGACGCTCCAGCCGACGATGTCGCGCAGATCGGCGTCGTCCTCGCGGACCACGGGACCCATCGGGTCCTTCCCGAAGACCTCGCCGAGGATGACGTAGTCCTCCGGGTTCGCCGCAACCGTCGCCCGCGAAGCGCTGAGCCCCGACGTCGATTGGATCTGGGCGTCGCAGCGGCCGGCGAAGAAGGCGTTGTTGAGTTCCTTCTGATCCTCGATGACGACCGGCGTGTAGGTCATCCCGCGCGCCCGGAAAACGTCGTTGACCACCTTTTCGGAGGTCGAGCCGGGAAGCACGCAGACCGTGGCCCCGTCGAGCTCGTCGACGCTGTTCACGCCGAGGGCGCGGGGCAACATGAAGCCTTGGCCGTCATAGAAGACTGGTGCCACGAAATCGACACCCAGCTTGGCGTCGCGCGTGAGAGTCCAGGTTACGTTGGCGGCGAGCATGTCGACTTCACCGGTCTGCAGCGCTGGAAAGCGCGTCTGGCTCGTGACCTTGACGAACTCGACCTTCTCTGCGTCACCCAGGATGGCGGTGGCCACCGCGCGGCAGACATCTGTGTCCATGCCTTCCCAGCGGCCCTCGCTGTTGACGAGCGAGAAGCCGGCGCGGCTGCCGTTGGCCCCGCAGATCAGTGTGCCACGCTCCCGAATGGCGTCGAGCGAAGGGCCGGCATGTGCGGCTGGCGGCGACAGGCCGCCTGCCACGGTGGCGGCGGCGACGCCCAAGAGCAGTCGTCCGATCATGGTCCCTCTCCCAGTTGAGTGTCTCGATCGTGCGGCGCGACTTCCCCGAAGATCTCGCCGCTGATGCGCAGCCGGCTCTGCAGCGCGCCCTCCAGATGTTCCCGCATGCGGCGTTCCGCCTCGTCCGGCTCGCGCTCGGTGATGGCTCTGAAGATGGCGCGATGCTCGTCGACAGTCCGCCTCACCCGTGTCGCGTCGTGGCGCAGCGTCATCCGCATGGCGACGATGACGCGATTGATGATGGCCTCGTAGATCTGCGAGAGTTGGAGATTGCCCGCCGCCGCGAAGATCTGACGATGCAACTCCCAGCCAGTGTCCTGAATCTCCTGAAGGGCGTCTTGAGCATCGAGAAGATCGACGGTGCGCCGCATGACGGCGATGTCGTCTGCGGTCGCACGACGCGTTGCGAGCCGCGCAGCCGTTCCTTCGAGTGCGATGCGCACCTCGTACAGCTCGGCGAGTTCGCGACCATCGAGACGCCTTACGAAGACCCCGCGGGCCGGCATCGAGGTAAGCAGCCCATCGTTGACGAGGCGCCGCACCGCCTCGCGCATCGGCGTTCGGCCGACGCCGAAGAGGCCGCCGAGTGCCCGTTCCGAGAGGGCTTCGTCGTAACGAAACTGCCCTGCTAGGATGAGGCACCGGAGCTCGCGATAGGCCCGGTCGCGCTCGAGTTCGATGTTCTCGATCATCCAGATTGACTGGTATACCGGTATGCCGGTTGTCAACAGGATCAAAGCGCACTGGTATCCGTCGGGAGAGGACGCAAGCCTATCGCCAGAACCTCTGGATGACGGTCATGGACGATCGCGACGACAACCCTGCCGCGCCGGCGGACGAGCCGTTCGCACGGTTTCGCGCGGACTTCCCGGTCTTCGAACGGTGGACCTACCTGAATACCTGTTCGATCGGGGTCATGTCGCGCACCTCCTGCGACGCGGCCAATCGGGTCAACGAGCAGGTCTGCGGGGGCGACTTCGCCAAGGAGGACGCCTTCCCGGTCCTCCGGCGAACGCGCGCTCGCTTCGCCCGACTGATCGGTGCAAAGGCCCACGAGGTCGCCGTCGTCAAGAACGTGTCCGAAGGGCTCAACGCGGTTGCCTGCGCGGTCGCCCCGGCCAGCGGCGACAACGTCGTCGTCTGTCTCGAGCTCGAGCATCCCAACAATGTCTACCTCTGGTTGCGTTTAGCCCGGCTGGGCGTCGAGGTGCGAGACGTGGCGCCGCGCGGCCTCGAGATCGACACCGACGCTATGGCGGCCGCCATCGACGGCCGGACACGCATCGTCACAGCTTCGTCGGTGACCTTCACACCCGGCTTTCGCGCCGACCTGCGGCGGCTCGGCGGCGCCGCCCGGCGCCACGGGGCGCTCTTCCTCGTCGATGCGGTGCAGAGCTGCGGAGTTATCGACCACGACGTAGAGGAGGAGTTCATCGACGCACTGGCGACCTCCACGACCAAGAACCTCCTTGGCGCCGCGGGGCTGGGGTTCCTTTACGTCCGCGATGCCTGGCTCGATCGGCTCGAGCCCGTCTACGTGTCGCGCTACAGCGTCGCTCGTGGCGATGGCCACGAATCCGAGATCGAGCATCACGATTGCGTCTTCGCGCCCACGGGCGAACGGTTCGAGATCGGCAACTACAACTGGCCGGGCGTCGCCGCCGCCGACATCGCGCTTGCCCAGCTAGGAGCGGTCGGCATTGCGCGGATCGAGGCGCGTGCAGTCGAGTTCGCGGATGCGCTGCGGGAAGGAATCGCTGCGCTCGGCCTCCCGGTCAACGAGCCGCGGGATCGGGCCTTGCGGACGCACATGGTCACCGTCGGCCGGCGTGGTGCCGGCGGCGCCTACGCCTCCGACGACGCGGCGCTCAATGCGGTGGCACAGACGCTGCAGCAGACAGGCGTGCGGTTCTCGATCCGCCGCGGCCTAATCCGATTTGGCCTCCATGGCTTCAATCAAACGAGTGACGTCGAGACGGTGCTGGGCGCCACCCGCTGCGCTCTCGACGCCTACCGCCGAATTGGTGCCGCGTGACCCCGCCGGTGTCGCCGCTTTCGACCACGGCTGCCAGGGCCTCCGCAACGGCCGCGCGCAGCGGTCGGCCGCCAAACTCGATCGCCTTAGCAACGCGATGCGCGGCTACGGTTCGGATGAAGTGTTCGCCGAACCCCTGTGGCCGACACGGCGCAAAGCCTGTCGTTGGCGAAGGTGCCGGCGCCTGGAATTGGCGTGTCGCCAGCTCGACCAGGTAGTTTGTTGTTACGGTCACCGGTCGACGTGGCGGCAGCAAGGCTGCCCTCGGTGACGATCGCAACCGCCCCGACGGTGCCGTGGATGCGTTGTTCAGTCGCGGTCGCGCCGGCGCGTATAAGGTCGAGAGCGGCGCGGCGGCGTTCCGTCTGAAAGTACGTCGGTGCCTCGAAGACAAGATCCGCTTCGGCAGCGAAGCGCTCGGCGCCCCCACCGGCAAGCAGCGTGTTGGGGGGAACGCTCAATCACCGCTCGGACGGCGCGGATCGGGTTGCGCAATCCACGCACGGCTGCGACGGCGCCATCTGCGCCGCGCATCAGGGCGGCATCACGCTCGATGGTACCGACGCTGGCGAATGCCCCGCCTCGTCCGGCGTTGAACAGGGGATCGTTCTCGAGAAACTGGACGGCCCGCTGGACGACATCGAGGGCCGGCGCGCCCCTCTCGAGGGCTGGAGTCTCCAGCAAACCCAGCTCGGTTCAATTGGGATTGGCTGCGCGCTCTTGCGCAACCCGCCGGCAGACCGTGAGCCACTCAAAGCAAGCGACGGGCGGTAGCGCGCGCCGGAAGGTCTCAAAATCGCGAGCGCCAGGGCCCCGGCGACGCCGGGTGTGGCGTCGCCTCTGTTGAGCTGGCCAACTTTCTCGGCCACTGTGCCGGCGAGCCGAGGCGCATTGATCATTGTCGCAACCGGGTGATTTGATGGTGGGTGAGGTCTGCGCGGACCAGGTCATGGACCGCCTGCTGGAGCGCATGCGCAGCGCGGAGCCGGATGCGCTACGCCGGCTCCTGACGGCGTCTGGCGAGAGACAAGCGCACCTCTTCGCAGCGGCGCGCGCTGTGCGCGATGCTCGCTTCGGTAGAACCGCCATCGTCCGTGGCGTCATCGAAATCGCGAGCGCCTGCGTGAAGTCCTGCGCGTACTGCCCCATGCGCGTGGAGGCTGGCGGCAAGCGCTTCTTCAGGCGGGAGGACGATATCCTCGCCTCGGTCGAAGCCGTGCGCGAGGCTGGGCTGGGCGTAGTGTTCTTTCAGGGCGGCGAGATTGCCGCGACGACGCCTCTGATGACCCGGCTCATTCCCAGGGCGCGTTCCCTGTTCCGCGGCGACGTCGAGATCATGCTCGGCCTAGGCGACAAGACCGAGCAGGAGCTAGCCGCGTTGCGCGACGCTGGTGCCGACAGCTACATCCTGAAGCACGAGACGAGCGACCCCGCGCTGCATCTGCGGATGGTCGGAGCGCCTATCGAGCGACGGCTGTCGGTTCTGCGCAATCTCATCGCCTTGGGCTACCGCACGGGGGTCGGCACCATCGTTGGCCTGCCGGGCCAGAGCGCGGCCTCCCTCGTCGAAGACATCCGCTTCGCCCGCAGCGTAGGTGCCGCGATGACCAGCGCCTCCCCCTTCGTGCCGGCACCCGGTACGCCGCTCGCCGACGCGCCGGCTGGCGATGTCGAGACGACGCTCAACGTGATCGCGCTGATGCGGCTCGCCAACCCCAACGCACTCATCCCCTCGGTCAGCGCGCTCGAAACACGATCCGCGGGCGGGCAGGCGCGCGCACTCGACGCGGGCGCCAACGTCATCACGGTCAACTTCACGCCGCAGGAGGACCGGGCGCGCTACCCGATCTACGGCAAGGACCGCTTCGTCGTTGGGCTGGAGCACGGCCTTGGTGCGATCGAGCAGGCGGGCCTCGAGCCGCGCCTCGGCGCCGCCGCATTCGCGTTCTGGAATGAAGGCGCGCCCGGCATGAAACTGCGCGGCATCCAGGCCCAAGTCGCAGTCATTTGACAGTGCCTCACCCCGCTTTTCTTCGGCGGATGCCCAGTGGTACTTTGCCGAACATGCGGCAACTTCGTTGAACCCAGACAGCACCTTGCTTGGGCAGAAGTCGATCCACACCGGTATTGTTCAACTTCCTTCAGCGTAGCAGCTTGTCCTTCTCTTCGTTGATGAGCTGCTCCAGCTGCACAAAGGTCCGCTCGGGATCGCGCCCCGCAGGGATGGGCTTCAGAAACCGCATGACGATCAGCCCAGATCGTTTCAGGTCGAAGCCCTTGGTCCAGCACTGGCCAGCGTTGTGGACGATCGGTACGATTGGCGCGTCGCAGGAGGCATAGAGCAGCTTGAGGCCCCGCTCGTAACGGCGTCGGTTGCCAGGTTCCACGCGCGTGCCTTCCGGGAAGATCAGGATCGAGCGGCCCTCGCGCAGGGACGCCCGCGCTTGCGGCACGATGCGGCGCAGGTTGGAACCTTTCCGGTCCCGATCCACGGCGATCATCGGTGCGTGCGTCAGGCCCCAACCGAAGACCGGAATACGCATCGCATCGCGCTTGGAGACGACGTTCACGTCGGGGATCAACGACGTCAGCGCGATCGATTCCCAATAGGACTGGTGGTTGGCGACGTAGATCGCCGGCCGGCCGCCGGGCGTTGGCAGGTTCTCGATCCTATAGCGCACGCCCAGCACCACATCGGCTACGCGAATGAAGCCGGTGGACCACAGCCGGAGCGCGACGCGTACCTGCCGGGGCGTACCCCACCACTGCAACCAGAGGATGATGACGGCACCGAACCCAAGCGACCAGAGGAAGATCACCACTTCGAAGAGCCGCGTCCTGATCGCTGCGAGGAGCGCTGTCGAGGAAGATGCCGTTCCCTGTTCCAGACCCGTCTCTCGGGACACGGGCGAAGAGGTCCGGGATTCCGTCATCTGAAACGCTCCTGTAGCGTTGACGGGAGGCGACCGACGCGCCAACGGTACCCTTCTCGTGCGTCGATGCACTTCCGTTCTGCGCGATTCGGGCGCCGCCGCGAATGGCTGCGGCTTGACAGCGAAAGCTGCTCGCTCGTTTATAAAATCATGTTGAAAACGGCTCGATGGTTCGCAGATGCTTGACCAGGCAAGACCTTTTGTACGCGGTCCGTACTATAGCAGCGCTGCAGGAAAGCAGAAGTTCCTCAGAGAGATATTTGATAAGACAGCGCGGCACTATAACGGCATCGCGACGTGGGGCTGGTTCGGGTCCGGCAAGTGGTACAGGCGCGAGGCGCTGAAACGGGTCGGGATCGAGCGCAACACCAGAATGATCGACGTTGCTTCCGGTACGGGCGCCGTCGCCGCGGCAGCGCTTGATCTGGTGGATGCGCCCGAGCAGATCGTTTGCTGCGAGCCCTCGGCCGGCATGATCGAAGAGGCGCGCAAGAAGCTGCCGGTGACCTTCCACCAATGTTCGGCGGAGATGCTCCCAGTAGCGGACGACGCCTTCGACTTGCTGACCATGGGTTTCGCGTTGCGCCACGTCAGCGACCTGACTGAGAGCTTCAAAGAGTTCCACCGCGTGCTCGCGCCCGGCGGTGCGGCGTTGATCATGGATGTCACGCTGCCTCGGCACGGCGTGCTGCGCTGGGTGCTGAAGGCCTATTTCAGGGACATCCTGCCCTTCCTGACCTACGTGTTCACGCGTGACCGGGACGCACGCCTGCTCATGCGCTACTACTGGGACACCATGGACCAGATGACGTCGCGGGACGATGTCGTCGCTTTTCTCGAGCAAGCCGGCTTCCGCGAGGTTCAGCATCGCGTGTTCCTCGGCTGCTTCTCAGAGTACACAGCGCGCAAGTAGGACGTGCGTCTTGTCGTCCTGATCTGCGCCCTGAATGAGGCGCCAACGATCCGGTCAGTCGCCAGCGCAGCCCGCGCCCAATGCGATGCGGTGCTGGTGATCGATGACGGCTCGACGGACGGTACAGCGGACGCACTGGCGGGCCTCGACGTGCGCGTCGTCCGTCATGTGGAGACGGCCGGCAAGGGTTCGCGTCTCGCGGAAGGCCTCGATTTGCTCTTCGCGGAGGGGGCTGAAAGCGTCCTTACGATGGACGGCGATGGCCAGCACGCGGCGGACGACATTCCCCGCCTAAGCGCCGCCTCCCTTCCGGGAGGACTAGTGCTCGCAGACCGGTCCGCGGACATGGCGGCCATGCCGGCAGGCCGTCGCCGCTCCAACCGCTTCGGCGCCGTGTTCATATCCTGGGCCTGCGATCGACCCATCGCTGACCCGCAATGCGGCATGCGGCTCTACACGGCGGCCATGTGGCGCAAAACGGGCCCGCGCGTGCCCTTGCGCGATCGGCGCGGCTTCGTGTTCGAGACCGTCGTCCTGATGCGGGCGGCCGAGGCCGGTGTGCCCTTCGGGTTCGTGCCGGTTCGCGCACGCTACAAGATGCCGGGCCAGCGTCGGAGCCATTTCCGCCCGGTCGTGGACTTCCTCTCCATCACCTCGGCAGTGACGCGTTTTCTCGTGACGCGACGTCTAAGGCTTGGCAAACCATGAGCAAGCGCGCGGGGATGATTGCACCGCGCGCAATAGGCTGGAGAGATTGCATGACAATCAGTCGTTTCGCGAAGCTACTGACGCTGCTTCTGACGGTCACGTTGGCCGCTTGCACCACCGCCGCGCTACAAAACGTCAACTCCGCTAAGTACGGCGTCTCGGCGACCGATTCGCAGCGCACACTCTCGCAGTATGAGACGGCGATCATTCGCGCTGGCGCCGATCGCGGCTGGGTGTTCCAGCGCATCGCCCCAGGCCATCTGGAAGGAACGATTGACGTCCGCGACAGGCACCGCGCGACGGTGGATATCTACTTTGACACCGAAGAATTCAGCATCATCTACAAAGACAGTGACAACCTGAACTACGATGCGGCCGGGAACACAATACACAGGAACTACAACAACTGGGTGAATAATCTCGAGCAGGACATCGTGCGCGAGGTTCAGCTTGACCGAGTCAGCTGACGCGCCGGCCTACTCGGGTGGGCGCGAGCTTCGCGCGACGGTACGCACGACGGGAGAGGAGCGCTTCTTCGACGGTCATTTTCCAAACGGCGCGATCCTGCCCGGAGCCGCGCTTCTGGCCCTGGCAGCCCAGCTCCTAGCCGAGGCCGGCATGGCGATCGGAACCGCACCGCGCGTGCGCTTCATAGAGCCGGTCGAGCCCGGCACCGCAGTGGAGATATTGGCCGTGGTCCGGGACGGCCGGGCGGACGTGACTTGGAGCGCGCATGAGAGGCTCATAGCGCGGGCGCGGTTCACACTGACGGAGGCATGAGCGCGACGGATCACTGGAGCCGTCGGCCAGAGATCGGCGGCCCCGCGCTGATCGAGTTCGCCGTGCGCCTCCTACCTGCAATGCCCGCCACGCTCAGTGCGGCGATCATTTGGCTGATCGCGTTCGTGATGACGGCAGCGCCCGGGCGGGCCGCCAACGCGGCGTCTCGTGCCTATCTCGAGCGCGCACTCGGCCGTACACCACGGTTCGGCGACGTGCTGCGGCAAACTGCAACCTTCTCCCACGTCCTGCTAGATCGCGCCCGGCTGCTGACTTGCGGCGCGAAGGGGTTCACGATCGATGTGCAGGGCGGCGAGGCGGTGCGCGCGTGTATGGCGACGGGGCGCGGTGGTGTGTTGCTCGGTGCCCATTTCGGTAGCTTCGAGGCGTTGCGCGCCATGGAGGCGCGGCTGGTTGGCATCCGGGTGCGCTATCTGATGTTCACGCGGCACGCGAGCCACTCGCACAGCGCGCTGTCTCGCCTGAACCCCGAGGTCGCCGCCCGCGTGATCGATCTCGGTAACGGGCCGCTGGCGATGCTAGACGTCGTCGAAGCACTGTCGGCCGGCGAGTTCGTGGCATTCCTCGGCGATCGTAGCGCCGCCGGTGAACCCGTCCGCGTGGTTCGTGCGCCGTTCTTTGGCGCCCCAATGGCCGTGCCTGTTTCGCCCTACATAGCGGCCATGGTCGCCGGTGCACCGATCATCATGTGCTTCGCGCCGCGGATCGGGCCAATGCGCTACACGGCGTGCTTCACGCAGCTGCACGACGGCGGACGTACGCCACGGGCCCAGCGTCACCGCCTGACCCAGGAACTTGCGGAGCGATATCTTGCGGAACTGGAGATGCTATGCCGCCGCCATCCTTTTAACTGGTTCAATTTCCACGACGTCTGGAGCCACGACGTGTGACGCACCACCGCCGGCGAGCCCGGCGGCGATTGTCGCGCCGGCAGCCGAGGCATTGGCCTACGTCGAGACGATCCATCATCCCTCATCGCCGGAACCACTGTGGGCTCGAGGTCGGCTGTCGGCGACGCCGGACGGCACTCTGGTGCGCCACCAGACCTCCCCAACGCGGGAGATCGCCGAGATCGGCGCATCCCTGATCGCGCTACGCAAACCGCCAGAGTTTGCCGTCGAGTACTGGCCAATGGACGACGCGGCGCAGCAGCTGTTCGGTTTGCTACGGGCGCTGCTCTCGGGCCGTTTAGGAGAGGTGCTGCCGACCGCGCGCATCGTCACTGACGAGAACGGTTGGCAGCTCACCGCCGGCGAGGCCGTGACGCTAACGGGATGCGGCCCTGCCGTCTCAAGCGTTGAGATCGTCCAGACGAGCGGCGTGCGCCGGGTGTACGCACTGACGGAAAGCGAGTGATCGCGCGCACGAGATGCATCGTGGCGCTAGCAGCGGCCGGTGTAGGTGTCTGGCTCGCGACGGCCCTGACGACGCTGAGTGCAGATCTCGCGGCGCTTTCGCCAGGCGGCGAGAGTGCGGTGTTCGGCGGCGACGCGGTACGCGACTTCATCGTGGCCGTGCCGGCGCCATTGGAGGCGCAGGCACCCGCGGCGCTGGCCGTGCAGGCGGTGCTCGAAGCATCTCCGCTCGTTGAAACGGTGACGGCGGGGCCGGGAACGTTCGAGCCGGCGGCGCTGGACTGGCTGTGGCGCAATCGCTTCGCGGTCGCACCGCCGTCGCCCGAGCGTTTCGCGCCGGAGGCGATGGCCCAGCGCCTCCAGCAGGCACGTGCAGCACTCGCCACGGCCGAAGGTGCGGCGCTCGGCGATAGGCTGCTCCGCGACCCGACCGGTGCGTTCGCCGATACCCTGGAGGAGCTGCGGGAACGTCGCCCCGCGGCACTCGGGCCAGGTGGCGTCTGGACATCGGTGGATGGGCGTGCCGCACTGGTTTTCGGCAGGTTGGCGCCAGAGGTAGCCGGCGGCGGTGATCTCGTCGCACTCGCCGATGCCGTCCGGGCGGCAGCGGCTGCCCACGGCGCGCTAGCGTTGGTCGCCGGTCCCCGCTTGGTCGGCGCCGAGATCGGCCGTGGTGTGGAACGGCGCTCGCTGGCCGTGGCCAGCATCGCGATCGTCTTGCTCACGCTCTGGCTGGCGTGGTCGCTGCGCTCGCCCTTGGCGCTTGCAACAGCGTTCGCGCCCATGGCCGCGGGCCTCGCCACTGGGGCCTTGGCAGTGCAACTACTCTTCGACCACGTGCACGTCCTGGCGCTTGGCTTCGGCGGGGCGTTGACGGGGCTGGCGATCGACTACCCGCTCCATCTGGCGACCCATCGACGCGAGGGCGCAGCACGCGCGCGCCGAGCGGTTGCCATTGGCGCCGCGACCACCGCGGTCGCCTTTCTCGCCATGCTGGGTTCGGGCGTGCCAGCACTGCAGCAGACCGGCGTGTTCGTCGCTGTTGGCATCGTGGTCGCAGCCGGGTTCGCGCTCGCAGCGCCACCGGTTGGCGTGGCGGACGTGCGGACGTTCGCCATGGAGCGGTTGTCCTGGCGCCTGCCGCGGCGTCGGCTCGTCGAGGCAACGTTGGCGCTTGCTGGTTTCGCAGCCGTGCTGGGGGCGCCGGTCGGGGCACCGCGCGCGGTGGCCACAGCGCCGGCGGCCGTGACCGAGATGCTCGAAGAGATCAACCAACTAGCGCGGGCACCGTCGGCGCGCTGGTCGGTGGTTTCCACCGGCGCGACGGAATCGCAGGCACTGGCGCGTCAGCGCGAGGCGCTGCCGGCGCTGGAGGCCGCGGTGGACGCTGGCGACCTGGGCCGCTTCGAGGCCATGGCCGACTTCGTGCGCCCCGCGCCGGCCACGCTGCCGCCGCCTGCCGATTTCGAAGCCGTCGCGGGTGAAGCGTTGGCGACCGTGGGTCTTGATCCCGGCTTCGCGGAGCGGCTCGAGGCGGACTACGCCGAAGCGCGCACCGCGGCCTCAGAGCGCCCGGACCTGAAGCAGCTAGCGCAGCTCGTGCCTCTGCCACAGAGAGACGGCGACGGCTGGTCGCTCTCCGCCCGGCTCTACGACGTCAGGGACGCTGAGGCCTTGTCGACGCGCCTGGAGCAGAGCGGCGGCGCGCGGCTGGCAGACAACGCGGCGGAGACGATGGGGCGGCTCGCGGCGCTCAGCGGTGCCGCGCTGGACTGGCTGGTTGTGGGCTCGGCCGCTGCCGCAGTGACCCTCTTGCTGCTGCTTCGCCCGCGTCGCGTCGCCTTCGGAGTCGCCCTAACGACGGCCGGCGCGCTCGGCGCGACGGTCTGTGCGCTGCGCCTGTTCGGTGTCGAGTTCGACGTCTTCCGCATTGTCGCACTGACGCTCGTGGTTGGTATCGGTCTGGACTATGGCGTGCTTGTTCAGCCGTCTCATGGTGCCGCGGAGCGCCGTCGCGCGCTGCGTTCGGTTGGCCTCTGCGCCACCTCGACGGCGATCCCGTTTGCCGTGATGGCCGCCTCTCCGGAGCCGATCCTGTCCGAAATCGGCGCCACGGTACTTGTCGGGCTGGGCGCAATGGCAATACTCAATCTTGCGCAGTCACATGGCGAATCGGCCAGAAATCAGGTGCAGGATTGGTAGGAATGGTCGCGCGGGAGCCGATCGCCATCACCGAGTTCGCTTTGGCGACGTGCCTCGGTGCCGGTGGGCGCGTGCATGCGGAGGCACTTCGCGCCGGGCGGAGCGGTCTGGCACCCTGTGAAGTCTATGACACGCCGTTTACCTGCTATGTCGGCGCGGTACCGGGCCTCGAGGACTGTGCCCCCCCGAGCGAACTCGAGGCCTGGGACAACCGCGCGACACGGCTCGCCGAGGCGGCGCTGGCGGCCGACAGCTATGGCCGTCGCGTGACTGCGGCCGTTTGCCGATGGGGCCCGGAGCGCGTTGGTCTCGTGCTGGGTACGTCGACCTCCGGTGTGGAGAAGCTGGAGACGGCCTATCGCGCGCGCCGAGGCGAAGAGCCGCTTGCGGCGGAGTACTCGATGCGTCGTCACAACGACCATCACGCAGTTGCCAGCTATCTGATGACGCGCCTCGGCCTAGCGGGACCCTGCTGGACCATCTCGACGGCCTGCTCGTCCTCCGCGAAAGCGTTGGTCGACGCACATCAACTCATAAGCGCAGACTTGTGCGACGCCGTGGTCGCTGGCGGGATCGACAGCCTCTGCCTCACGTCGCTAGCCGGTTTCGAGGGTCTGCAGCTCATCTCCCGCAAGCCTTGCCGACCGTGCGACGCGGAGCGAGATGGCCTTTCCATAGGCGAGGGTGCGGCGCTCTTGTTGATGGAGCGCGCCGCGGACGGGCCCTATCGGCTCAGCGGTGCGGGCGAGAATTCGGACGGCTTTCACATGTCCACCCCGCCGGCGGACGGCGCCGGCGCAGCGGTGGCCATGCGCGGCGCGTTGGCGGCCGCGGAACTCATGCCATCGGACGTGGGCTACGTGAAGCTCCACGGTACCGCCACCCCGGCCAACGACGTCGCCGAGTGCCGCGCCGTCGCCGAGGTGTTCGGCGCGACGACCCCGGTGTCCTCCCTCAAGGGCGCGGTCGGGCACACGCTCGGCGCTGCTGGGGCAGTAGAGACCGCGATGTGCCTTCTGGCACTGGAGCACGGTGTCATCCCCGGTTGCGTCGGGTTGCGGCGCGTCGATCCCGCCATCGCCTGCAGCGTGCCGGACGCACCCCAGGCGGCCGCCTTGAAGCACGTCGTTGCCAACGCCTTCGGCTTCGGCGGCAACAACTGCGCGCTCGTTCTCAGCCGATGACACTGCGTGCCGTGGTCAAGACAGCCGGCTTCGCTTCTCCCCTCGCTCCAGATCTCGATGCCTTCAGCGTGCTGCTAGGCGGGGGCCACATTCAGGCAGCGCCGAACTGGAACCCCACGTTGGCCTGTCTCACGGCTCGCGAAGCGCGACGGCTCAGCCCGCATACGCGCCTAGCGCTCAGCGTCGCGGAGCAGGTCGCGCCAGCGCTGCCGGAGGATGCGGGTTGGGTCTTTGCTTCGTCCTCCGGCGAGGGTGAGACGCTGCAAGTGATCTTGGAGGCGATCAGCCGCCCGGACCTGTTGATCCAGCCGTTACGTTTCCAGAACTCGGTCCACAATGCCGCGGCGGGCCAATGGACCATTGCCGCGCGACGACAGGGGCCGGCGACCTCGATCGCGGCTTACGATGAAACGGTGGGCGTCGGGCTGTTGAAGGCGTTGATGCAGGTGGCGCTCGAGCAACGCGCAGTCGGCCTCATCATGTTCGATGGGCCGCTGCCGCCGCCACTCCATGAAAAGCGGCCGGTCGACTGCGCGATGGCGCTCGCGATGGCGCTGGCGCCAGCCAGTACGGCGGCTTCGGGGGACCTTGCCGTCATCGAGGGGCGGCTCGTGGATGAGGTGCCAGAGCCGCTAGAGCCGCCGGACAACGCGTCCGCTGGGTGTTTCGCGGAGACAGGCAATCCGATAGCGGCCGCGGTGCCATTGCTCTCCGCCATCATTGGCGCCGGCAGCGCCGCGGCAACGGCACACGTCATCCGCCTGGGCGTAGGCGGCAGCCGCGCGCTGCATGTGTCGGTGGAGCCGGTAGCGTGACTGAGCGGCTGTCCCGCCTTGCCTTCGAGCGCATGCCGCACCGGCCGCCGATGCTGTTGCTGGACTCGGTGTTGGAGAGCGATGCGGCAGGCGTGCGGGTGCGTGCGCGACCGCATGCGGCTGCCGACTATCCGCTCAGGGTCGGCGGCGTTCTCTACCCCATTGCTCTCGTCGAGATCGGGGCGCAGGCCGCAGCGGCTCACGCCTCGCTCACGGCGGTGCGGCAGATGCATCTCGGCGTGATCGTCGGCCTCACGAGTGTGACCGTTGAACCCGGACCTGTTCCCGATGTGCCACTTTACGCCTCGGCATGGCTGGACGGAGAAACGACCGGCGCCGCGCGCTACCGTTTCGCGGTCACGGGGTTCGAGCGACAGATCGTCGCCGGCGCAGCGCTGTTGATGCTCGGGGCGGCAGGGTGAGGCGGGCGCTGGTTACCGGCGCGTCGAGCGAAATCGGCGCTGCAGTCTCTGAATCGCTGGCCAACGCGGGCAACGACGTCACACTCTTGGCCAACGTCAATCTCGCCAAGGCCGAGGCGACTTCCGCGACGATCCGCGGCGCCGGTGGTTCGGCTCGAGCACTACAGCTCGACCTCGGAGATGATGCTGCTTGCGCGGAGCAATTGGGGCGGTTAGCCGCCGAAGCGCCGTTTCAGATTTTCGTGCACTGCGCCGGGGCGCATCGCGACAAGCCCTTCGCCGGAATGTCCTTCGAGGAATGGACGAGCGTGATCGACGTCAACCTCAACACCTTCTTCGTCGCACTCAGGCCCATCATCATGCCGATGATCCGCACGCGCTGGGGGCGGATCATCGCCGTTTCCTCGCTTACCGGCGTGGCCGGCAATCGTGGCCAGAGCAACTACGCCGCCGCCAAGGGCGGGCTACACCCGCTGATCAAGACACTGTCGCGTGAGTACGGCTCGCGCGGCTTGACCGCGAACGTCGTAGCCCCGGGTCTGATCGACACGGCGGCGACGCGGCAGGAGAAGAACTGGGACGATTTGGTCTCCATCAGCGCGTCCGGAAGAGCCGGCCATCCTTGGGAGGTGGCAGCGCTCGTCGCGTTTCTCGCCTCGGAGGCAGCCGGATACATCTCGGGTCAGACCATCTGCATCGACGGAGGAACCACGTGACCGTGGTCGAACTGGACGACGTTGCGCGCGTGGATGCCGAAGTCGCCACCGAATACTGCGACGTCTTGGTGATCGGCGGCGGCCCCGGCGGTGCCGCGGTAACCGCGCTCTTGGCCGAAGCTGGCCTCGCTTGCGTTCTGGTTGAGCGCGAGAAGCATCCGCGTTTCCATATCGGCGAATCGCTGCTGCCGCATTCATTGCCGCTCTTGGACCGTCTCGGCGTGCTGGAGCGGGTGGCTGCGATCGGTGTGCGCAAGCCTGGGGCGGAGTTTGTCTCGGCAGACGGTGAGAAAACGGCCGGCTTTGCCTTTGCGCGGTCGCTGACCCCCGGCCCCGACCACGCATTTCAGGTGCGGCGGGATCAGTTCGATGCGCTGTTGTTCGAGCGGGCGCGGGAGCTGGGCGCGGTGTGTCTCGAGGAGACGGAGGCCGACTTGATCTCCGTCGGCGAGGCCGGCGCCGTGGCTATGCTCAAGCAGGCAGGCCGTGCGCCACGCCCGCTCCGTGCCGAGTTGCTGATCGACGCGTCGGGCCGTTCGGCGCTGATGGCCAAGACGCGGCGCGAGCGAAAGCCCGACCCGAACAACCGATCCGCGGCTATTTTTGGCCACTTTCACGGCGTACCGCGCGCGGAGGGTTCGCTCGCCGGGGCGATCCGAATCCATCTCACCGACCCCGGCTGGATGTGGCAGATTCCGCTGCCGGACGGACTGACGTCCATCGGCCTCGTCGCTGAGCCGTCCTATCTGTCGCAGCGCGACTGCGGTATCGACGCCTTTTTCGACAGGCATTGCGATCGCCACCCGGCGCTGCGTCAACTGCTCGTCGGTGCGACGCGGGCCGGGCGGATGCAAGCGACCGGTAACTTCTCCTATCGTGCCGAGACGGCGTCCGGCCCCGGCCACCTGAAGGTCGGCGACGCATACGGCTTCATCGACCCCATGTTTTCGACCGGCGTGCACCTGGCCCTCAGCAGCGCGGCCGAAGCGGCGGACGCTGTTCTTACGGCGCGCAGCAGCGACGCAAAGCGAGCGACGATATTCGCCGCCTACAACCAGAAGGTACGCGAGCGCATCCACTTCGTCTCCTGGTTCATCTACCGTATACACAATCCGGCATTTCGTGAAATGCTGTTGAATCCAAAGGACGTTTTTGGAATAGAGCGTGCGGTGATCTCACTGCTCGCCGGCGATTTCGAGCGGCGACCCGCGGTCGATGTGCGTCTTTGGCTTTTCAAAGCCATTTGGCGCATGTTGGATTATCGAAACGCGAGGAAGGCGATGAGCCATGGATGAGATGTCAAAGTCCCCGGCCGACTCGGCATTCGTGCTGGAGGTGGCTCGGCTCATCGTCCAAGCTCTCGATCTGGAGGATGTCGCGCCGGAAGACATCGATCCGCACGCACCGTTGTTCGGGGAGGGCTTGGGGCTGGACAGCATCGACGCCCTGGAAATCGCTTTCGCGATAGCCGAGACGTACGGTTTCAAGCTCAACTCTGATGACGAGCGCAACGAGGAGATCTTTGCCTCCCTCGCCAGTCTGAGCAGCCACATTGCGCAGCGTCGGACAAGGTAAGCTCGCGTCGATTTCGGCTGTGGCGGGGCTCGCAGTGTTCGGTGCCTTCGGCGAGGAACCGTGGAGCGCAGCTGCCGGGGTCGCGGCCGCTGCGCTCGTGCTCATCGCCATCGCGGACCGCATCTTTGCTTCCCTTGGTTGGCCGGTTTGGCGCCGCGCCGCGAGCGCCGTGGTGATCGCTACCGTCCTTGCCGGCGGGCAGTGGATGGGCGTTGCCGTCATGCCTTGGGCGCCGATTGCTGCGATTCACGGTGCCTTGGCCTTCGTGTTCGGCGCCAGCCTGCTGCCCCGCCGCACACCTCTCATCGTTCGCATGATCCGGGTTATGGGCAAGGGGCCGGAAGCAGAAGGCGCCTTCCTCGGCTTCGTGCGACGGCAGTGTCTCGCATGGACCGCGCTGGCCGCTGTCATTGCCGCCATGGCCGTCGCCGCAGCGGTGAGCGAACAGGCCCGCGCCATCGCCGAGCGCGCCGTGCCGGTCGCGCTTGCCTCTGAGGCCATACTGTTCTTCGCCTCCCACTGGTTGGCGCAACGACGTTATGAGCGGCCGGAAGGATGGTTGGACACGGCACGCGCCATGGCCAGACCCGAACTCCTGATGCAGTCGGGGCGGTGACAAACGCTGCGCGCGAGCTGTTCGCAGCACCCGTCGGTGGTGTAGTCGGCCTCGAGGCATTCTCGCAGGCGGTCGCCGCCGCCCGACCGCTGATCGCGCATCACCCGACCGTCGTGAACATGCACGCGGATCGCTGCACATTCGCGGTGATCCTCATTGCCGCGCTGCTCAACGGCCAAAGGGTCGTGCTGCCACCGTCGGCGGCTACCGAAGCACTGCGCGATATCGTCGAACGCTACGACGCAGCGCTCGTCGTCCCGGAAGATTGCCGCCTGGCCTCGATGAGCGCCCGCGCCGACGGCGCACTGCTCACGCCACAGCATCTGGCCGCCCACGCGGCAGGCGAGGTTCACGTCTTTACCTCAGGCTCCACCGCTACCCCGATCCGGCGCGTCAAGACCTGGGCGATGCTAGCCGGTGGTGCCGAAGTGACCATGGTCCTGGCGCGGCGCATCGCGCCGGAGGCCGAGCGCATCGTGCTGATCGGCACGACCCCTCACCGACACATGTACGGTCTCGAGGCGACCGTCGCGACCCCGCTCACCGTCATGGCGGAGGCATGGCGTCCAGCCGTCTTCTACGCAGCCGACTTGGAGGTCGCGCTTTCCACGCTCGAGGGTGATCCGCGCGCGGCGGCGGTCCTGGTTACCACACCCGCGCACCTCAAGCATCTCGATGCTGCGGCACTGCGCTCACCAGCGTTGCGCGGCATCATCTCCGCTACGGCACCTCTCGCGCAGGAAGCGGCAGAGCGGCTGGAGGCGCGCCGTGGGCTGAAGGTCTTTGAGATCTATGGCTGCACGGAGGCCGGGTCCATGGCGATCCGCCGGACGGCTCGGGAGGAAGACTGGACACCCGCGGCCGGGTTCACCTTCTCTCAGGCTGGAGACGTCTCGTTCGCGACAGCGCCGCATCTGCCTGCGCCGACCGTGCTTCCCGACCGTCTCTCGCTCCAGCGCGGTGGCACGGTGCGTCTGGAGGGGCGGGGCAACGAGCAGATATCTGTCGCGGGCAAGCGCACGACGATCGGCGCGGTCAACGCCATTCTCGCCGCGGCATCGCTGCCGTGCGACGCGGTGGCGACGCGGGCGCCGGACGGCGAAGAAGCGCTCGAGGTTTTTGCCGCCGCGGAGGAGAATGCGGAGCTCACCGACGAGGCGTTGGAGAGCGCGATCCGCAGCCGTCTGCTCGCCTACCTCGATCCGGTACTGGTGCCGCGCCGCATATTTGTGGTGGACCGAATCCCGCGTGACGGAACGGGGAAAGTGTCGGCAGCCACCTTGAGCGCGCTGCGCGGTGCGAGCGCGCGGCGCAGCGCACGGAACTCGCGCCGCCGCGCTTGACGCAGCGGCCCTTCAGGCGAGTGCGGCGTCTTCCAGCCCTAGCTTTGCCGGCCGGCCACGGGACGACGCGCCCCTACCTGATCCTAGATACCCGCTACGAGAGAATCCGCGAGGATGGTGCATCCGCAGCCAAGCGGTGCTCATGGCGCTCGGCATCGACTAGCAGGGTCGGCGGCAGGTCCTTGCCGTCGAGCTCGCGGCGCGGGTGAGCGGTCAAGCTGGAAGGGCTTCCTCCTGGCTCTCAAGGTCGGCGGGCTCGTCGGCGTCGAGCTCGTCGTCACCGACGACCATGCGGGGCTGCGGCGCGCAATCGAGGAGCTCTTGCCCGAGGCCGTCCACCACCGCTTCTACGTGCATGTTCGGAGGAACGCGCTCGACCACGTGCCGCCCCCTCGGCGATCTTCAGATCGCCGCAGCTTCGCCATCGGATCGCGCGAACTCCTGCCGCGCGATGGTCGACGACGACTGCCTGCAAGAGCTGCGTTGGCTCGACGACCGCCGCGACGGCCAGGAAGTTCTGCGCGACCTCGCCGCCCGGCTGCAGCGTTGGCAAGCCACCTATCCCAAGCTCTGCGACTGGGTGGAAGCCAACATAGAGCCGACGCTCAGCTTCTATCGGCTGCCACGTCAGCACCGCAAACACATGAAATCGACGAACATGCTCGAACGCATCAACGAGGAGATCCGCAGGTGCACCCGCGTCGTCCGGATCTTCCCTAACCTCGAGAGCCGCCTCCGCCTCGTCCGCGCGCTCGCCGTCGAGCTGCATGAGAGCTGGTTCGAGGCCAGCCGCGACCTCAACATGGACCTGCTCCGCGAAGACAGAAAGGAGCAGCTCCGAAGGCTCGATCAGGCCGTCTGATGCCACCCGTCACCGGACACTGTTTGCGGAGCTTGCGTCACGTAACCCGTGTCAAGCAGGCGGGGCATCGGCGAGCACAGGCCCCAACTGCCCCCACAACTGACACCGGAAGACACGACAGGCCGTAGCTGCATGTCTCGCACCGCGACAAAGATTGCGCTTCAAATTCAACCTATGCACGATAATCTCTCATGCCTTAGAATGCGGCAGTTGATCTGGGGTTCCCTGTGATGAGTGCGCTTCCCTCGCCACGCAACCCGGCTGCGTAATGCTATCTTCGGATGATCGGTTCGACGGCGTCTGGATCCCAACGGGGCCTTCCAAGCCGGCAGTGGACACGTCAAGATTCTTCCTCCGCGAGGCGGAGCACGCCTCCGCCGCATTGGCGGTCGAGGAGCTGCGCGTGGATGTCTTCGACCCGGCGGCGGTCGGCGCCATCAGCGGCCGTGTGCTCGTCGACGGACGGCGCGCGGAGGAGTTTCGGGCGGAAGTCCGCTACCAGGGCTGCGACTACGTCATTCAGGCGTTTGCCGAAACACCCGCTCGCCGGTCGGTCTACCTCTTGGAATTCGACCTCGACCCGACGCATGGCGTTGGGCGGCTTCACCTTCAGCGGCTCGAGACGCCGTCGCCCCTCTCCGAAGCTGGCGGCCGACGCACCTCGACCCGGGTCTTCGAAGCCGTATGCCGGCAGCAGGCTGCGGGCAAGTTCAGGCGACTTGACTTGACGTGTCGACCCGACGCGCTCCTGCGTGCGACACCCAATGTGCGCGATGCGGTCGCCGTTTTCCGCTGCGCCGACGCGTTGGCAGCCGAGTTCAATGTCGACCTCGATGCCAGGGACCGCGCGGTCGACACCGTCGAAGGGGCGCTTTCGCGAGCCGGCATCGCCGTGTCGAGCGTCGTCGAGCCTGCGCGGCGGTCACCCTCTTGCGGCGAGCGCCTGCTCAACGCGCTGGAAGGCTCGGACCCTGCGCTGAACGGGGAGGTGCGGAACGAGCTTCTTGCATGGTCGCCGGCCGACCTCGATGAGCTCGTGGCCGGCCCAGGCACGGCGCCGGCTTCGAACTGGGGCGTCGCCCTCGCCGTAGTCGCGCGGCTTCAAGACCGCCCGCAGGTCGTGGGCACGATGTTCAGCACGCAACACCATCCGCGCCGAGGTTGTGCGCTCTGCGTCGAGCCAGCCGGCGGCGACGCCTGGGCTGGCGGCGACCGCCGCCGCGCCCTGCGCTTTGCAGCGACCCACGAGTTGGGCCACGCACTCAACCTGCTGCACGCGTTCGAGGCCGATCAGACCACGCATCGACCGCAGCCGCGGCGCGCCACCCTCGCGACGTTCATGAACTATCCGAACCGATACCCGTTCGGCTCCGCGCGCCCACCGTTGGAGGAGGATGAGTGTCGCACGCTCTTCTGGCGCCGCTTCGACGGCACGTTCGGGCACGACGAACTCATCCATCTGCGCCACGGCTGGGAGCACGCCACCCGTCCTGGTGGCGCCATCGAAAAGCACATGCTGGGCGAGGACGTCCCATCGACCGCCGGGCGCGGGCTTCAGGAAGCTGGCGGGGGCGCGTTCACGTTCGACGGGCTCGTGGCCGTCGATCCGATACTCGACCGCCTTTTCGGCGCGATGGCCGATGATGCGGAGCGGGCAGACGAAATGCGCCTGCAGATGCACTTGCCGCGGGAGCTTGAGCTGGGCGAACCGGTCATCGGCTGGTTTGCCGTGGAGAACAACACCGCCGAGCCGCGCCTCGTCCCGGCCGACTTGGACCCGGCGGGTGGTCAGGTCGTTGTCGAGATCGAGCGTCGGGGTGGTCCCACCGAACCGTTTGTCTCCGCCCGTCGCGACTGTGGTGCCGGTCTGGCGTGGCTGCTTCCAGGCGAGCGGCGAACCGCCCGCCTGCAGTTGAGCTTCGGCTGGGGCTGCCACTTCACCGAACCCGGGACCTATCGCGTAACGACCATACTCGGCGGGGCGCTCGAGACGTCGACCGACGTCGTCGTTCACCCACCAGCAACGGCCAAGCGCGACGACCTGGATCGGCTCTTTGCCGATGAGCGACTGGGGCTTGCGGTCGTTGGTGAGCGCAACGCTGCGTCGGATGGTTCCGACCTCGCGTGGCTTGCTGCCCGGCGGGACTCATTGCCGGCCGGTCTAGCCGGCGCGATGACCAACCTCGAGGACCGTATCGCCGTCCGCGAGGCAAGCGATGGCGCCGGTCTCGAGCTGGCGCTCGAGCGCCAGTTGCGACAAGCGACGGTGGCACCAGGCTACCACTGGCGCGAGGGGGTGCGGTCTCTGCACGAGACCGCGATCGCGATGCTCTTGCGCGACGACCTGCCCACAAGCCTCGTGGCCCGTTCGGCGCGGCGCGTCGCAAGCACCAGCCTGGCTCTTACCAACACGCACGCCGGTGGCCCCTCCGACGAGCTCGGCACCAGGCTGACAGCCGCAGCGATCACCACCGTCGCGGACCGCCTAGCGTCAAGCGACTGACCCGTCGGGTCGGATCAACCCCTCGATGCAACAGGAGACAAGACCGTGTCCCAACTGATCTTGCGCCTCGGAGGCTGGATCTTCGACGTGGGTGTCGATGAACTTGTCCAAGTCGACGACGCCGACACCATCCGGCGGTCGAACCGTTCACCGTTCCTCGTACGTCTGGGCTTCGCCGCGTGGGTGGACCACGCTGACGAGCTCATCGACGATCCACTCTCCTTCGACGGCGCTCAGCTGGATCCGGTCGCGGGGCCGCTCACGACCGCGCATGCCGATATCTTGCAGACGACGCTCGTCGTGCTGCGGCGACAGGAAACCGTCTGGCTGCTCAATGGGCTGGACGCCTCGCGTCATCTCGTGGCGATCACCGATGCGCGCGGACGACGTCTCAACGCACGGACCCGGCAGAGCCCCTCCCTGGTTGGTTTGGCCTTCGCGGCCGCAGTGGCCGACCGCGACGTGCTCAGCAATCCGACCGACGCGGGCTGTGTCGAGCTCTGAGAACCCGCATGCGGCGCTGCGCCGTCGACTGGAGCCACAGCTCCCGAAGCTTGGGATCACCCGGGTCGCCGACCTGACGGATCTGGACGATCTCGGCATTCCCGTCTTCGGCGCTGTCAGGCCCTGGTCGCGCAACTTCGCGGTCTCACAGGGGAAGGGGCTCCGCCCCGACGAGGCCTGGCTCGGCGCCGTCCTCGAAGCCCTGGAGCTGTTGGCGGCCGAAGCACCCCCGGAGGTCGAGAATGGCGAGAGCGGAGGAAATGACCAGCGCTGGCCGACTGATCTAGACCAGCAGACTACGCCCTGGATCCAAGCGCGATCATGGCCGGACGACGAGCCGGTCCGGATCCCGCTCGACATGGCCGCGCTCGATCTGACGCGCGCCTGCCAACTTTCGGGTTTGCGCAGGTCGAGCAACGGGCTCGCTGGCCATCGCGACCGGCGACTGGCGATCCGGCACGGGCTGCTCGAAGCTCTCGAACGGCACGCTCTGGCCGCCGCCACGGCAGAGCCCCGGGTCATCCGCGAACTCGACACTGAGAGTGCGCCGCCAGACAGGGATCTGCAGCTGCTGCTGTCGCGACTACACGAGCGGCGCTTGCGCCCGCGCTTGTGGCTGCTGCCTAGTCTGGCCGGCACCTTCACGGTCAAAGCGAGCTTACCCGCCGCCGCGAAGCTGGCGCCGCCCGTCTTTGGCGCGGCTTGCGACGTCGAGCTCGCCCCAGCGGCGGTACGGGCGCTCTTGGAGTGCGTGCAGTCGCGGGTCACGCGCATAGCTGGTGCCCGCGACGACCTATGCGCAGACGACTATGCGGCAGGGGTCGAAGACGCGCTTGCCCGACTGGCGCGTCGACCAGTCGCTGCGTGGCAGGGCCCGACGGGCGATCGCTGCGACCTCGAGCGTTTGCCGGGCGCTCTAGGTGGCGCCGGGTTCCCCAGCGTGTTCGTGGTCGACCTACCTTGCCCAAGCCGCGACGTCGTCTTCGTCAAAGTGATCGTGCCGGGCCTGCTTAACGCGTTCACGAATGAGCGCGCTGAGGCCGCATGACGACCTGGCTCTTCGCCGGGCCGAGCCTGTGGCCCAAGCCACCGCCACTCCCTTCAGATGTCAGGCTTGTCCCGCCCGTTGCTGCAGGCGACGTGTACGACGCGGTCCTGGCCGGCGCCACGCGTATCGCCATCGTCGACGGCTTCTTCGGCGACCGCGCGGCGGTGCGCCACAAGGAACTCCTCTGGGCTCTGGCGGCCGGCTTGCCCGTACTCGGTGCCGCCAGCATGGGGGCACTTCGGGCCGCCGAGCTCGGCGCATTCGGCATGGCTGCCGTCGGTCGGATCGCCGCGGACTACGCCGCCGGGCGCCGTACGCGCGACGGTGACGTCGCCGTGGCGCATGCGCCCGCCGCGCTGTGCTGGAAGCCTCTTACCGTTGCTCTCGTCGACGTCGAGGCGCGTATGAGGCGCGCCATCGACGCGTTCGGCATGCGAGATGCCAGACTCGACGACTGGCTCGAGGCAGTGCGCGCCATCCACTTCACGCGTCGCACCGTGGACGCCCTGATCTCGGCTTTGGCAAGCTTGCCTGCGCGAACTCGACCACCGACGGAGCTGCTCACCTCGCTTCGCTCCGACAGCTATTCCTTGAAACGCGAGGACGCCCTCGCACTCGTGGCATCGCTAGGCCAGCCTTCGCCCACGCCGCACGTCGCCCGACCACCCGAGGACATGTTCCACCGTCGCGAGCTCGAACGGGTACGCTGCCGGCGCAACCTTTCAGACCGGCACGCCGGCCATCTCTAGGCCGCGGCGGAACAAGATCTCGTCCTCGCTCCGTGCGAAGGGCAGCTGATGAAAAAGCCACTCGACCAGGCGGGCGGGCGTGAAGCTGTCGTCGCCCACCCACATCGTCTCGCCGAGCGCAAGCAGCCCGTCCTTCGCGACGGCTGCACGGTCTGGCCGATCGCCGTGCGCGGCGGCGACGCAGAGCCAGGCGAGCCGCCTGGTGTCGAGGCTGCGGAGCTTGTCGGCGGCTTCCAGGGCGGTCGCGAAATCGCGCCGCATCACATGGACTTCGAGGGCATCAGCCCAGCGCTGGTCAACGCCCGCCGGGCCCATGGCAAGCGCGTCGGCGAGGCAGGAGAGCGCGCGCTCGTGATCGCCCAGGTACATGAACGCCGTCGCAGCGTCGGTCAGGCGTTCTGGGTGATGCGGATTGAGCTCCAGTGCGTGCTCGATATACCATTTCGCCTCGCCAAAGCGGCGCTGGCGCAGATTGCACCAGCCCACCATGACATTGGCGATGGCCGAGCGGGGGTCGAGCTCGAACGCGCGCGTGGCGAGTTCGCGCGCCCGCTGCCGGGCCGGTGCCGGGTCCGCGCCGACCTCGGTCTCAAAGAGTTGCGTGTTCAGGAGACGCACGAGATAGATCGTGGCGATGAGGTTGCGCGGATCGTCGGCGACCGCGTCCTCGAAGTGCGCCATCGCCTGCCGCAAGCGGTCGCGGGTCGGCATGACATCGACCAGGGTCCGGCCGCGCATGAAGTGCGCATAGGAGGCGGTGCGACCGTCCGCGCCCGTAACCTCCATGGTCTGCATCTGGCCGGCGACGCCGGCGAGCACCGCTGCGGCAAGCCGCGCGGTCGTGCGGTCAGCCACCTGGGGCGGTGCGTGCAGCGGCACGTCGAACCGTTCTGACCAGACCCGCAGACGCGAGGACGGTGGCGTCATCCACAGATAGACGCGCACCAACTCTCCAGCGCTCCGGACCTTGGCGTGAAGCATCAAGTCGTGGAGGTCCGATTCGTCCGTGTTGCCGGACATGTCGTCCAGGTGGACGAGATCGATCTCCTGGGAACGCTCGAGCATGAAGGCGAGGTCGTCGAGGAGAACGGCGGCGCCCGAGCCGTCCCCCTTGTCGGGCGGATCGCGGACGGGATCGCAGATGAGCAGGCGTGGCCGCCTGCCAACGGTGCGCACAGGCGTGGCCGCAAAACCGGGCGCCGCTGCCTCGGCGAGCCCCATGGCCGCTTCGCGGGTCGCCTCGTGTGGCGCCGCACCAAACTCCTCCTCGAAGAAGCGCTCGATCCGCGAGTAGTGCGCGAGCGCACCACCACGATCGTTCTGTGCAGCGTAGAGCTGCATCAGCAGCCGATGGCCGGGCTCGTGCGTAGGATCGACGCGCACGATGACGCGCGCCAGCCGCAGCACCAGGTCCGAAGGCGGCTCACTTGTGAGCCGGCTCATGACGGCGTGGACGACCAAGTCGCGGCAGCGGGCACGTTCCTCGCGCAGCCACTCGTCGAAGCTGGGGCAAAGGCCGTCCAGGTCGCTCATGATGTCGCCTTGCCACTCGCCCAGACGACCATCCAGCTCAACGAGCGACGCCGTGGCGGCCTCATCGACGACCGTCAACGCATCGACGAGCAGCCGCTCCAGATCGAGCGCCACGTGCTCGCGGTCAGCCATCATGGCGTCCTCGGCCCCCACGTCGACAAGGATCCGACGAAGCTCGTGCATGGCTTGGCGCAGCGAGGCCTTCGCCTGCGGCTCCGCCCGATCACCCCAAAGCAGCTCCGCAAGGCGTGCACGCGTGACGCGGCCGCCAGGGCCGAGCGCGAGCGACGCCAGCAGCGCCCGGCACTTTCGCGACGGGACCGCGATCGGCGCACCCCGAGGGTCGGTCAGCCGGACCGGTCCGAGCAAGTGCAGCCTCATGTCAGCGGGTCTGCTGACGCTCGCGGCGGCCGCGGTCGACATCGCCGAATTTCTTCCCTCGAACACTCTACGGACAGTCATCCGAGCAACCTGTGGTTTATATTTAACGGGTTTTTCGCGTTATAGGCAAGGAATACCGCAAACCGCCGACCGACAGGGCCGCGGCGATGATGAGCAAGCTACCGATCATGCTGGCAGCCGTTAGCGGCTCGCCGAAGACGGCGAGCCCGATCAGCAGCGCCAGTGGCAGCTGAACGTACTCGACGGGCGCTAGCGTCCCTGGGCAAGCAAGGCGGTAGGCGGCAATGATGAGCGCCTGGCCGGCGGTTCCAGCAAGTGCGAGCAACACGAGCAGCATCCAAGCCGCGATCGAGGGCGTGACCCAGACCTGCGCGGTCGGGAGGGCGAGAACGATCGCAGCGAGCACCGTACCCGTCATGAGGATCGGCGCTTTTGCCTGGTCTCGGCTCAGCTCCCTTGTGACGAGAGCCACCCCGGCCTGGCATAGCGCTGCGGCGATGGCGAGTAGGCCCGGGCCGGTAGCTAGGCCACTACCGGGCTGCAGAATCACGAGGGCGCCGGTAAGGCCCAACAGAGCAGCGAGCCACTGTTCGAGAGCCGGGCGTCGCCTGTTGAGGACTGCCACCAGGAACACGATGAAGAGAGGTTCGAAGAACAGCAGCGCGGTGGCGTCGCCTAGACGCATTCGCGCAAAGGCGCTGAACGCAAGCGTCATCGCCAAGCCGGCGAGTAGCCCGCGCACCAGGTGAAGGCCGGGGCGAGCTGGCACGGTCAGCCGGCCGCCACAGCGCTGAGCCGCGATGACAACGACCGGCACGGCCAGAGCGAACCGCAAGCAAGCGATCTGGATCGGCGGGATTTCGGGGCCTAGCACCTTGGCGATCGCAGCCATGCCGGCGACAACGGCGCAGGCGAGGAGCAACAGACCTGCAGCCGCCGGTGTTGCGAACGTGGTCCTTATGTCGCTGGCCGTGCTCGAGATGGCGAGCCCTCTTCACGCGAGAGATGATCATCAATCTTCTACCTTAAATTGAAAAACGCTCCATTGCGACATGTGGATCAGACGATTTCACGCTCGCCGAGCACCGAGTACGCTCCGGTGCCGATGATGACGTGGTCCAGGAGTTCGACATCGAGCGTTCGCAGCGTCGCCTGAACCGACCTGGTCGTTTCGATGTCCCGCGCGGACGGCTCCATGCTGCCCGAAGGGTGATTGTGAGCGAGGATCAGCGCAGAGGCGCCGCGATCGAGGGTCCGCTCCACGATTTGGCGGACGGTGATCGGGCATCGATTGACGCTGCCGGTCGCAACGACCTCGACCGAAATCAGGCGGTAGTCGCTGTCGAGGAAGAGGGCCAGCAGGGCCTCCTCGCGGCGATGACGGAGCTCCTCACCGATGAACTCCAGGAGCGCCTCATGCGATTCGATCTTCAACCGCTCAGGCAGGCGTTCCTGCAGCGCGGCACGATGCACGGCCAGGACCGCGCCGATCACCGCGACCGCCGTCATCGGCAACGCACCAGCGGTGGCAAGTTGGCGCGGCTCGGCCCGGAGGACTGCGCCCAGCGAGCCGAACTTCGACAAGAGCCGTTCTGCTTTACCCGAGGCGTCGGGGCCGAGGCCGGCATAGGCGAGGAGCGTTTCGAGAACACGCAACGTGCCGGTCGGCTCCTGTGCCTGGGGAGCGTAGGTGGACTGGGCGAAGCCGTTGGGAGTATCGGCGAGGAGGGCAGCGACCATGGGCTTTCTCCGGAGCGACGCGGTTGATGCGTCGATCCTCGCCGGCACGCGTCAGGCCCCCGTGAGGCGGCCGTCATCGCCCGATGCGTGTGGCGTCAAATCGATCGGGGCGCCGTTAGAAGTGCGTCATTCCGCTTTGACGTTCGTGCATCGGCAGCGCGAAGCTCATCATGAGCCGTCCTGGCGAAACGCCGAGAGCGTGATAGTCGGTTTGGCCAACCGCAGGAGGAGACCGGCGATCTTGAAGGCGGCGGCCTCTGGCGGGCCGACGGGAACCGTCGAGAGTCCTCACAGCTCTTTGTCGAGCATGTGCACCGTCTCAACCTGTCGGCAGCGTCACCGCTTGGCGGCCCGACCGCCGATGCCTGGTTAGCGCTCGCCCTGGCCCCACCAGGTGTCGGCGAGCGGCATGCCGCGCACGAAGGCGTCAGCGCCGAGCGTGTCCTGGATGCGCAAGCACTCATTCCACTTGGCCATGCGTTCGGACCGTGTGAAGGACCCGACCTTGAGCTGACCGGCGCCGAGGCCGGTCGCCAGGTGGCTGATCGAGAGGTCCTCCGTCTCGCCCGACCGCGCCGATACGATGGCCCGCCAATCATGGCGCGTCGCCGCGCGGAACGCCTCCACCGCCTCGGTCACCGTACCGACCTGATTGACCTTGACGAGCACGGCATTGCAGGCGCCGTCGCGCGCCGCCGCATCGACGAGGCTGGCATTGGTCACCACGTAGTCGTCGCCGACGATCTGGACGCGTGCGCCGAAGCGCTCGGTGAACGCGACCATGCCGGCGCGATCGTCCTCGGCCAGCGGATCCTCGATCGACAGGATGGGATAGGCATCGAGCCAGCGGCCGAGCAGGTCGATCCACGCATCCGTCGCGAGGTCGCGGTCCTCGAGCGCGAGCCGATAGCGGCCGTTCGAGCCGAACTCCGAGGCCGCGATATCGAGCGAAATGGCGACGCGCTCGCCCGGTCGCTCACCAGCCTTCTCGATGGCGGCAACGAGCGCCTCCAACGCCTCCTCGTTGCTCGCAAATGCCGGCCACCAGCCGCCCTCGTCGGCGACGCCCGCGAGCTTGCCTTTGCTGGCCATGATGTCGCCCGCGGCGAAGTAGACCTCGCTCGTGACCTCCATGACCTCATCGAAGGTGGCAGCGCCCGGCACCATGATCATGAAGTCTTGGATGTCGACGCGCCGGCCGGCATGAGCACCACCGCCGAAGATCTGCACCTCGGGCAGCGGTAGCGACGGCACGCGGTCGTAGACGCTGGCGACGTGCCGCCAGAGTGGCCGGCCGACCTCGGCGGCGGCCGCGTGCAGCACAGCGAGTGACACGGCCACCGTGGCGTTGCCGCCGAGCGTTGCCTTGAGCGGCGAGGGATCGAGCGCCAGGATCGCCGCATCGACGGCAGCCTGGTCGGTGCCGTCGACGCCAAGCAGCGCCGGTCCGATCGTCTGCTCGACCACGTGAAGCGCCCGGCCAACACCTTTGCCCCTGAGCGCCGTGCCACCGTCACGCAGGTCGAGGGCTTCCCGCTGTCCACGCGACGCCCCCGCTGGCGCAATCGCCCGCCCCATCGCTCCGCTAACCAGCACGACGTCGACCTCGACCGTCGGGTGGCCGCGGGAGTCCCACACCCGGCGACCACGGACCGACTTGATCGCCGTCATGTCAGTCCCTCGTCGTCCATCAGCCGAAGCCCTCGCGCGAAGTCGTCCAACGTTGCTGCCGGTGCCCGTAAACCTGCCAGAGCCAAGCAACGCACCTGGTCGCGTTCGGCTTCGGTCAGGTACTCGATCGGCGACTTGCCATCGACGCGCGCGAGCATGAGCGCCGGCAGTAGGCGACAGACGCGCGCCTCGAGGTCGCGAACCGGCTCCCAGCCGACGCGCGCCACATACGCCTCCCAGAGGGCGCGCACGAGCGCCTGGAAGCGCTGTCGCAGGCTCGGCACGTGTATGGCCTTCAGCACGAGATGATTGAGGCAGAAGGCGACATCGAAGGAAGGATCGCCCAGCGTCGCGCACTCGGCGTCGAGCAGCACGGGTGAGCCTGGACGCAGCAGGATGTTCTTGGGGCTCACATCGCCGTGCACGAGTACGCGCTCGCTTTCATCCAACATCGTCACCAGCGCCACTAGGGGCTCCCGGACGGCTGGATGGCGGCCGGCGGTGAAGGAAAGGTAGGGTTCCAGCCGCAGCGCTTGGAAGTCGGCGCGGTTGTGGAACGGTGCCCGATCGAAATCCGGCCGGGTCGACGCCGCGTGGATCTGGCCGAGGGCGTCGCCGACCTCGGCCGCGACGTCAGGCTGGGCATGGCCTTGAAGCAGATCCGTTTTCCAGGGCCGAACGTCGGGACCGTCCAGATACTCCATGGCGAACCCGTGCAGTTCTTCGGAGCGACCGAAGAGGCGCACCGCAGATGCGGGAACGATCGCAGCGGCCGCCTGGAGCCAAGCGTACTCCGCCCGGTTCCGGTGGACCGGCGCCCGCCAGTCCTCAGCAACCTTGAGCTTGGCCAGCGCGAACTTCATGCAGACCGAAAGCGCGCCCACGTCAACGACGGCGATGTCGGAGGCGACACCGCCGCTGAGTGGGGTGACGGCGCGCACGGTGCCGAGGCCGAGTTCCTCGGCGAGTTCATTGCAGCGGTGTTCCAGAACCGACGACACGAGCTTATCCCCCAGTGCCGTTGCACGGAACCCGTGCGGCATCATCGCGGCTGCGCTCGAGACCGGTCAAGCTGAGGCATCGCTCGACCACGTGGGCCCACAGGGCCGCACGGTGCACCTGGCGCCCCACACCGTTGTCGGAAAACGGCGTCGACGGCGGCGTGATTGTTGGCTTTGCCACACAGCTCGTCGGCGCGACCAAAGGCGGAGACCGGATCTCTAACATATTGAAAGAATAAAGGAACTTTTCTTGGCCGGGCACTTGGCACAGTTCGTGCTGCTGAGGCGTCGAAGGCGGCTGTAACGCCGGTTGCGGCTGCGGCCAACGACCTTGAGAGGGATACGTTCATGAGTCAGCTCCGCCAGATCGCGTTCTACGGCAAGGGCGGCATCGGCAAGTCGACAACCTCGCAGAACACGCTCGCCGCCCTGGTCGAGCTCGGCCAGCGCATCCTGATCGTCGGCTGCGACCCCAAGGCCGACAGCACGCGCCTGATCCTCAACGCCAAGGCACAGAGCACGGTCCTCCACCTTGCCGCCGAGATGGGCTCGGTCGAGGACCTCGAGCTCGAGGATGTGATGCGCACAGGCTACAAGGGTATTCAGTGCGTCGAATCGGGCGGTCCCGAACCCGGCGTCGGCTGCGCCGGCCGCGGCGTCATCACCGCCATCAACTTCCTCGAGGAGAACGGCGCCTACGAGGACGTCGACTATGTTTGCTACGACGTCCTCGGCGACGTGGTCTGCGGCGGCTTTGCGATGCCGATCCGCGAGAACAAGGCGCAAGAGATCTATATCGTCATGTCCGGCGAGATGATGGCGCTCTACGCCGCCAACAACATCTCGAAGGGCATCTTGAAATACGCCAATTCCGGCGGTGTCCGGCTCGGCGGGCTCATCTGCAACGAGCGGCAGACCGACCGCGAGGTCGAGCTCGCCGAGGCATTGGCCGCAAAGCTGGGCTCCAAGCTCATTCACTTCGTGCCGCGCGACAACGTCGTCCAGCACGCCGAGCTGCGCCGGATGACGGTGCTCCAATACGCGCCCGAGAGCCAGCAAGCGGCCGAGTACCGGACGCTAGCCGAGAAGATCCACGCCAATTCTGGCCAGGGCGTGATCCCGACGCCGATCACCATGGAGGAGCTTGAGCAGATGCTCATGGAGTTCGGCATCATGCAGAGCGAAGAGGACCGCCTGAAGTCACTCGCCGAAGCCGACGCAGCGCTTGCCGCCGCGGCCGAGAAGGTCCCGGCCTGACCGGCCGCCTCCAGCCCTTTGAGGGAAAGAAGCCATGGATCTGGACCAAGAGCACGACTGGGCCGCGGTGAACGAGGCGCTCATCGCCGACATTCTCGAGGCCTATCCCCCCAAGGCGAAGAAGAACCGCGCCAAGCATCTGGGCGTCGCCCAGCCGGCGCCCGACGAAGCGGAGACTGGTGAGACCGCCGGCTCGCGCTGCGACATGCTCAAGTCGAACGTCCGCTCGGTGCCCGGCGTGATGACCATCCGCGGCTGCGCCTATGCCGGCAGCAAAGGCGTCGTCTGGGGGCCGATCAAGGACACCGTGCACATCAGCCACGGGCCTGTTGGCTGCGGCCACTACTCCTGGGGCCAGCGGCGCAACTACTACACGGGCACGACGGGCGTCGACAGCTTCGTGACGATGCAGTTCACGACCGACTTTCAAGAGAAGGACATCGTTTTCGGCGGCGACAAGAAGCTCGCGACGACGATCGATGAGATCACAGCGCTGTTCCCCCTGGCTCAAGGCGTCAGCATCCAGTCCGAGTGCCCGATCGGTCTGATCGGCGACGACATCGAGGCGGTGGCGCGGAAGAAGAAGGAAGAGACGGGCAAGCCCGTGATCCCAGTGCGCTGCGAGGGCTTTCGCGGAGTCTCGCAGTCGCTCGGCCATCACATCGCCAACGACGCCATCCGCGACTGGGTGCTCGAGAAAGGCGACGCGCCGGAAGGCGGCGTCGAGCCCGGCCCCTACGCCGTCAACGTGCTCGGCGACTACAACATCGGCGGCGACGCCTGGGCGAGCCGCATGCTCCTCGAGGAGATGGGGCTCGAGGTCGTCGGCAACTGGTCGGGCGACGCAACGCTCGCCGAGGTCGCGCGGGCGCCGAAGGCCAAGCTCAACCTCATCCATTGCTACCGGTCGATGAACTACATCTGCCGCTACATGGAGGAAAAGCACGGCATCCCCTGGATGGAGTACAACTTCTTCGGCCCCAGCCAGATCGCCGCCAGCCTAAGGGCGATCGCCCAGCGCTTCGACGAAACGATCCAGGCGAACGCCGAGAAGGTCATCGCCAGGTATCAGCCGCTGGTCGATCGCGTCGTCGCCAAGTACCGGCCGCGGCTCGAGGGCAAATCGGTCATGCTCTACGTGGGTGGGCTCCGCCCGCGTCACGTCGTGACGGCCTACGAGGACCTCGGCATGGTGATCGCCGGCACCGGCTACGAGTTCGGGCACGGCGACGACTACAAGCGCACCGGTGCACACGTGCAGCCCGGCACGCTCATCTACGACGACGTCACCGGCTACGAACTCGAGAAGTTCATCGAGCGGCTACGCCCTGACCTCGTCGGTTCCGGGATCAAGGAGAAGTACCCGGTGCAGAAGATGGGCATCCCGTTCCGGCAGATGCACAGCTGGGACTATTCGGGGCCCTATCACGGCTATGACGGGTTCGCGGTGTTCGCGCGCGACATGGACCTCGCCATCAACAACCCCGTCTGGGACCTGTTCAAGGCGCCCTGGGCCCGAGAAGAGCCCTCGACCAGCAACGCGGCCTGAGGCCGTCCGCCAACTCAACCCGCAAGGCGCGCCCGAAAGGGTGCGCCGGTGAAGGAAGACGACCATGGCCCAGCCCGAGGACAAGGTGCTCGACCACGCCAAGCTGTTCCAGGAGCCCGACTACGAGGCGATGCTGGAGAACAAGCGGGCGAAGTACGAGTGCGGTCACCCGGACGAGATGGTCCGCGAGATTGCCGACTGGACCAAGACCTGGGACTACCGCGAGAAGAACCTCGCGCGCACGGCCCTCACGGTGAACCCGGCGAAGGCATGCCAGCCCTTGGGTGCGGTCTTCGCCGCAGCCGGCTATCGCGGCACGATGAGCTTCGTGCACGGCAGCCAGGGCTGTGTCGCCTACTACCGCTCGCATCTTTCCCGGCACTTCAAGGAGCCGGTCTCCGCCGTCTCCTCGTCGATGACTGAGGACGCGGCGGTGTTCGGCGGTCTCACCAACATGGTGGACGGCCTCGCCAACACGAACGCGCTCTACTCGCCGGAGATGATCGCCGTCTCGACCACCTGCATGGCCGAGGTCATCGGCGACGACCTCAATTCGTTCATCCAGCAGGCCCGCGGCAAGGCGTCGATTCCCGACGAGCTGCCGGTCCCACACGCGCACACGCCGGCCTTCGTCGGGAGCCACGTCGACGGCTACGACAACATGCAGAAGGGCATCCTCGAGCATTTCTGGGAAGGTGCTGAGCGCACAGCCGGCGATGGCCTCAACATCGTGCCCGGCTTCGACGGCTTCGCCGTCGGCAATATCCGCGAGCTGCGCCGAATGCTGTCCCTCATGGGCGTGGAGGCGACGATCCTCTCCGACGTGTCGGAAGTCTACGACACCCCTTCGGACGGCGAGTTCCGCATGTACGCGGGCGGCACGACCATGGACGAGGTCAAGGCGGCACTCGACGCCAAGGCAACCCTGTCGTTGCAGGAGTATTGCTCGCGCAAGACCCTCGAGTATTGCCGGGCCAAGGGGCAGACCACCGAGGCGCTGCACTACCCCCTGGGCGTCGCCGGCACCGACAAGCTGTTGATGACGCTCGCCGAGCTGACCACCAAGCCGATCCCGGAGAGCCTGCGCCTCGAGCGCGGGCGGCTCGTCGACGCCATGGCCGACAGCCAGTCCTGGCTCCACGGCAAGACCTACGCGATCTACGGCGATCCGGACTTCGTCTACGCCATGGCGCAATTCGTCATGGAAACCGGCGGCGAGCCACGCCACTGCCTCGCGACCAACGGCAGCAAGGCCTGGGGCAAGAAGATGCAGGCGCTCCTGGACGGCTCGCCCTTCGGCCAGGGCTGCCAAGTCTGGCCCGGCAAAGACCTCTGGGCGATGCGCTCGTTGCTGCTGACCGAGCCCACGGACCTGCTCATCGGCAACAGCCACGGGAAGTATCTCGAGCGTGACACCAGAGTGCCACTTGTGCGGCTCAACTTCCCCATCTTCGACCGCCACCACCACCACCGCTCTCCGCTGTGGGGCTACCAGGGCGGGCTCAACGTGCTGGTGAAGATCCTCGACAAGATCTTCGACCGCATGGACGCCGAGAGCGACACGGTCGGCGTGAACGACACGTCGTTCGACCTGACGCGCTGAGCAGGCGGGGCGAGGCGGATGAAGCCGGGGCTGCAGGCGCAGGTGCAGGGCGTGCTCGACGAGCCGGCCTGCGCGACCAACCGGGCCAAACCCGAGGCCGAGCGCAAGAAGGGCTGCACCAAGCCGTTGACGCCGGGTGCAGCAGCGGGCGGCTGCGCCTTCGACGGCGCCAAGATTGCTCTGCAGCCGATCGTCGACGCCGCGCATCTCGTCCACGGGCCACTCGCCTGCGAAGGCAATGGCTGGGACAGCCGTGGCTCGGCCTCGTCGGGTTCGGAGCTCTACCGGACCGGCTTCACGACCGATCTGAGTGAACTCGACGTCGTCATGGGCAAGGGCGAGCGCAAGCTCTACCGTGCGATCCGTGAGGTCATCGAGGCGCACCGGCCGCCCGCCGTCTTCGTCTACGCCACCTGCGTCTCGGCGCTGATCGGCGACGACGTCGTGGCCGTCTGCAAGGCGGCGGCGGAGCGGTACGACACGCCCGTCATCCCGGTCGACGTCCCTGGCTTCGTCGGCTCGAAGAACCTCGGCAATAAGCTCGCGGGCCAGACCCTGCTCGACCATGTCATCGGCACGGTCGAGCCCGCGGCGCCTTCGTCCTTGGACGTCAACATCGTCGGCGAGTTCAACGTCGCGGGCGAGCTCTGGCAGGTGAAGCCGCTGTTCGACCGCCTGGGCATCCGCGTACTCGGGGCCATCACCGGCGATGCCCGCTACCGCCAGGTGGCGATGGCGCACCGCGCGCAGGTGACCATGCTGGTCTGCTCGAAGGCGCTCACCAACCTGGCCCGCGGCCTTGAGGAGCGGTGGAACATCCCCTGGTTCGAGGGCTCGTTCTACGGCATCGCCGACACCTCCGCGGCGATCCGCACGATGGCTGCCATGCTGGTTGAACGTGGGGCGCCGGCCGACCTCTTGGACCGCGCCGAGGCATTGATCGAAGAGCAAGAGGCAAACACCTGGGCAGCGCTCAAGCCCTATCGCGCGCGCGTCGCCGGCAAGCGGGTGCTGCTCTACACCGGCGGTCACAAAACCTGGTCGGTCGTCGCAGCGCTCCAGGAGCTGGGCATGGAGGTCGTCGGCACCTCCGTCCGCAAGTCGACCGACGAAGACAAGGCCCGGATCGAGCAGATCATGGGCGACGACACCCACATGTTCGAGAACATGGCGCCCAAGGACATGTACGCCGTGCTCGCGGGTGCCGAGGCGGATGTCCTGATGTCCGGCGGGCGCTCGCGCTTCGTGGCGCTCAAGTCGAAAACGCCCTGGGTCGATGTCAATCAAGAGAAGCATGAGGCCTATGCCGGCTATGTCGGCATGGTGGAGATGGTCCGCGCGATCGACCGCGCGGTGAACAATCCGATGTGGGCCGAGGTGAAGGCGCCAGCCCCCTGGCAGGCGGGATTCGTGCCGGCCGCGCCAAGCAGCTCCTCGCTCCGCGTGGTCACCAGCGATGCAACCGACTTCGAGGACTGCTGACATGGCCCGCCTGGTCGCCCCACGGATGTCCTTGAGCACCAACCCCTTGAAGTCGAGCGCGGCGATGGGTGCCGCCAACGCCTATCTCGGCGTCGACGGCGCGATCCCGCTGTTGCACGGGGCACAGGGCTGCACCGCCTTCGCCCTCGTCGCCATGGTCCGCCACTACGACGAGCCGATCCCGCTGCAGACCACCGCCATGAACGAGATCTCGACCATCCTCGGCGGTGCCGAGCAGGTCGAGGAGGCGATCGACAATTTGCGGCGCAAGGCGTCACCGACGCTCATCGGCATCGCCTCGACAGCTCTCACCGAGACTCGCGGCGAGGACGTTGCCGGCGAGCTTCGGGCCCTGCGCGCGCGACGCCAGGACCTCACCGACACAGCCATCGTCTACGCGGCCACGCCTGACTTCATCGGCGGGCTCGAGGACGGCTGGGCGCGTGCCGTCACGGCGATGATCGACGAGCTCGTGCCCGGCCGCGGGCGCACGCACGCGCGGCAAGTCAACCTGCTCGCCGGCAGCCACCTCACCTCCGCCGACGTCGAAGAGCTGGTGGGCCTCGTGCGCGCCTTCGACCTCGAGCCGATCGTGCTGCCCGACATCTCGACCTCACTCGACGGCCACGTCGACGAGGGCTGGCGAGGCACCGCACGTGGCGGCACCTCGCTTGCCGACATCGCCCGCATGGGTGAGAGCGCCTGCACGTTGGTTGCCGGCGAGAGCCTGCGCGGTGCCGCTGAGCGCCTGGAAGCCCGGACCGGCGTGCCGTTCCGCGTGTACGAGCGGCTGACCGGGCTGCGTGCGGTCGACGGCTTCGTCGCCACCTTGATGGGGCTCGCAGGGGCCAGCGATGCGCCGGCTGATGTCAAGCGCGCCCGCAGCCGGCTCGTGGATGCGGCCCTCGACGCGCACTTCCATACTGGCGGACTCAGGGTGGCGATCGGCGCCGACCCGGACCTCGTCTTCGGCCTGGGCGCAGCGCTGGTCGACTTGGGCGCGGAGATCGTCGCCGCGGCGTCCACGTCGTGGGCGAACCCGGTGCTTGCGCAACTCCCAACCGCCGAGGTCGATATCGCCGATCTCGGCGCGCTCGAGCGGCGCGCGGCCGAGGCAGGCGCCGAGGTCATCATCGCGCACGCGCACGGCCGCCACGCCGCGGATCGATTGGGCTTGCCGCTCGTCCGCGCCGGCTTTCCGATCTTCGACCGGCTCGGCGCGCAGGACGTCTGCCGGGTCGGCTATCGCGGCACCCGCGCCTTCTTTCTGGAGATCGCGAACGCCGCGCAGGGCCGACGGCTCACCCCGCGCCCGGAGCACTTCGGAGCCACCCCCGCCGCCGAGGAGTTCGAGCATGCACGTCCGTAGACTTGGCCTCGTCGAAGGAGAAGGTGCGATGACGAGCAAGACCGGGCCCGGCGCACCGACGCTCCGGATCGCCGTCGCCACGAACGACCATCGCTTCCTCGACGCCCATTTCGGCTCGGCCGCAAGCTTCGCCGTGTTCGAGGTGGCCAGCGATCACTGGCACTTCGTGGAGATGATCGCCTTCGACGATCCGACGACCGGCGCCGGTCGCCATAGTGACGACGTGGATCGGATCGGGCCAAAGGTCGAGGCACTACGCGGAACGGCGTTGCTGTTCGTGCTCGCGATCGGCGGCCCGGCGGCGGCCCAGGTCGTCCGCGCCGGCATCCATCCCATCAAGGTGAAGGAGCCCGAGCCGCTTGGTGCCGTCGTCCTGCGTGTGCAGCGGATGCTGCAGGGCAAGCCGCCGCCATGGCTGCGCAAGGCGCTGGGGAAGGATCGCGCGCCGCACGCCTTCGTCGACGACGCGGAACCGGTCGAATGAGCGCGGTCCTCGCCGAAACCGTCGCACCGCCACGTAGCGCCTTGCCGAGATCCGACTTCCTCGTGCAGCTCGCGCAGGTCGTGCGGGCCGACGACACCTGGGGCGCTTGGGACGAGCTGAGCGACGCCGACCTGCTGGCGGGCTACGTGCTGACCGCAGAGCAGCGACGAGCCATTCCGGTCACCGGCGAGCCGGAACCCGAACTGGTGTGGCGCCTCGAGCAGTTCTATGCCGCGGTCGGCGTGCTCGTCGCACGTCGCACCGGCTGCACCACCGCACCGATGAGCCGTATCCACTGGGAGGGCTTCGGGCGTGTCGTCCTGATCGCGGGACGCCTCGTCGTGCTCTCCCACCACCTGCGTGACGTCCACCGCTTCGGGTTCCCGACCTTCGCGGCACTCGCCGACGAAGGCGAGCGCCTTGCCGGCGAGGCCGCAGCCATGATCGAGGCGCACGCCGACTTGGCAGGCGCCGACTGAACCCCTTTGGCCCGCGCGACGGGTCTGGGAGACATCCGATGCCGATCACTGCGCTCACCCGTGACGGACGCGAGTACACGCCGGCCTTTCTCGAGGCCATCGATGCGGCGGGCTGCATCGGCTGCGGCCGCTGCTTCAAGGTCTGCGGCCAGGGCGTCATGCGGCTCATGGGCATCGACGAGGATGGTGCCCTCGTCGACATCGAGGACGAAGACGAGGACGAGATCGAGCGCATGGTCATGGTGCTGGCCGACGCCGGCGCCTGCGTCGGATGCGGGGCCTGTGCGCGAGTCTGCGGGAAAGGCTGCCAAACCCACGCCCCGGCCGAGCGCGCTTGAAGGCGCCGGGAGCGGCCCTGTCGCAAAGCACCCAATGTCTCGAAGCCGCCACGACAACTGCCTCTCCGGCTTCATCTAACCTATTGAAATAACTTAGAGATATTGGCTGGCATATCGCTTGCTTAGCTGTTTGGGACGCGCGGTGGCCACAGCCGCCCCGGGAGACGAGAACATGCTTCAGCTGACCGAGAATGCCCGCCTCGCCATGCAGACGGCGATCGCTGGCACCACCGAACCGATCGCCGGTCTACGGATCATGGTCGCGAGCGGCGGGTGTGCCGGCCTGCGCTATGGCATGGCGCTGGAGCCGGCGGTCGAACCCGATGACGCCAGGTTGGAGTTCGACGGCCTGACGGTCGTCGTCGACCCCGAGAGCCGAGCGCTGCTCGACGGTGTGACCGTCGACTTCGTCTCGGACCTCGAGGGGGCGGGCTTCGTCTTCGACAACCCGAACGCCAGCCGCACCTGCGGATGCGGCAAGTCATTCTGCTGAGAGGGCGCGCCGCATGGCCGACATGCTGACCGACCGCGACGCTCACGACGCGCTGGCCCGGCCGCGGCCTCGCTTCGTCGTACACGACATTGCGAGGCGCACGCCGATCCGCGCACGGCGGCCAGCTCCGACCGCGCCGGTGACTTCGATGGCCCCGCTCTCACCCAGCGAAAACGCCACAGTCGTCGATGTCATCGCCGACATGCGCCCGATGTTCGAGGCCGAAGGTGGCAACATCGAGTTCGTCGACGTCCGTGGCTGCGTCGTGCGCGTTCGGCTCGGTGGGGCCTGCGTCGACTGCGGCGCTGCACCACTCAGCCTGGTCCGCGTGGAGCATCACCTGCGGCTGGCGCTCGGGCGACGGGTTCCGGTGCTGCCGATCAACAGCGCCGAAGAAGCCCGGCCATGACGGTCGTGGCACCCCTGCCAACCCTGGTGCCGCCCTGGCCCCTGGCGCTTTGCGACACGACGCTGCGTGACGGCGAGCAAGCCGCCGGCATCGCCTTCGCGCGCCATGAGAAGCTGGAAATCGCGATGGCACTCGACGCCGTCGGCGTGGTCGAGATCGAGGTCGGCGTGCCGGCGATGGGCGACGACGAGATCGCCGACATCCGCGCTGTCGTCGGCCGGCTGGAGCGTTCGGTGCCCGTCTGCTGGTGCCGCCTCACCACATGCGATCTCGAAGCTGCCGCAGCGACCGGCGTCGAACGGGTGCACATGGCCGTGCCGGTTTCCGACCGTCAGCTTGAGGCCAAGCTCGGCCGCGACCGAGACTGGGCCAGGGCCGTGGTTCCCGAACTCGTGGGCGAGGCCCGGCGCCGCGGCTTCGAGGTCTCATTGGGTGCTGAGGATGCATCACGCGCCGAGCCCGGCTTCATCGCCGAGATCGCGAACCTTGCGCTCGGCGCGGGTGCGATTCGCCTCCGCATCGCCGACACGCTCGGCGTCCTCGATCCGTTCTCCGCCTACAACTTCGTGGCCGAGCTACGCACGGCGACCTCTCTTCCGCTCGAAATCCACGCCCACAACGACCTCGGCATGGCAACCGCGAACACGCTAGCAGCAGCCGCTGCGGGCGCCGCCTTCTTGAGCGTGACGGTGAATGGCCTGGGCGAGCGCGCGGGCAATGCCGCGCTCGAGGAGGTGGCGGCCGCTATCGCCGTCGGCGGCGGGACCAGCGGCATCGACCTCGTCCGGCTGCCGCCACTCTCGGAGCTCGTCGCCAAGGCCGCCGCACGACCCGTGCCCGTGGTCAAGCCGATCGTCGGCGCCGGCGCCTTCACCCACGAAGCCGGTATCCACGTCGACGGCTTGTTGAAAGACACGGGCACCTACGAGGCCTTCCCGCCGACGCTGTTCGGCCGGGCGCATCGCATCGTCATCGGCAAGCACTCAGGCACCGCGGCGCTGCGTAGCGCACTCGTCGATGCCGGCCTCACCGCCGACGCGGAGACGATGCAGCGCATGTTGCCGCTCCTACGCGCGCACCTGTCCGAAACGAAATCCGAGCCGTCGCCCGCCGAGCTTGCCGAGCTGCACGCAGCGGCGCTCGCCGCAGCGGCCGTGTGAGAGGATCGCCGATGCCCACCCAAACCGCCGCGCCGACGTCACCCGCCCGCGAACCCGGGGCGTTGCGCGCCCAGCTCGACGCGCTCTCGTCGGCCGAGGACCTCTTTGCGTTCTTCGAGGTCGCCTATGACGAGCGGGTGCTCCAGGTCGCGCGACTGCACATCTTGAAGCGCCTGAACCAGTACCTTTCCGACGCCGAGCTCGCGTCCTTGGCCGACGATGAGCTCTTCGACGCGTTTCGCGCGCGTCTTGAGCGCGCCTACGCCGATTTCGTCGCCTCGTCCCCGCGCGAGCAGCACGTGTTCGCGGCGCTGGAGCGCCGCGCCCAAGCCAACCGTGCCTTCGTCGGCCTCGACGAGCTGCGCCCACCCAACGCGTGACGCCCTAAAGGGGATCCCGCCATGGATGCCGTCTACGACCAGGAACCGGACCCGAACGAAGGCGCCGCGCGCGGCCTTAACCTCGTGGTCTGCATCAAGCAGGTGCCGGACAGCGCCCAGATCCGCGTGCATCCGGTGACCAACACGATCATGCGCCAGGGCGTGCCGACCATCATCAACCCCTATGACCTGTTCGCGCTCGAAGAGGCGATGCGGCTCAGGGACCAGTATGGCGGCGAGGTGACCGTCCTGAGCATGGGCCCGCCGATGGCCGAGGAG
Organism: Geminicoccaceae bacterium; assembly: GCA_028279345.1. GTDB lineage: Bacteria > Pseudomonadota > Alphaproteobacteria > Geminicoccales > Geminicoccaceae > JAAAPF01. Next base: position 143,030 of record JANQNY010000031.1, on the reverse strand, counting down.
GCGCTGCGGCGCGCGCTCGGCCTGGGCGCCGACAAGGCCGTCCTCATCACCGACCGGCGCTTCGCCGGCGCCGACACGCTCGCCACCTCCTACGCACTAGCCGCAGCCCTCACCAAGCTCGGCAGTGAGCGGCCGATCGACGTCGTCTTCACCGGCAAGCAGACGATCGACGGCGACACCGCTCAGGTCGGGCCCGGCATCGCCCGGCGCCTCGGCCTCGAGCAGCTCACATACGTCGCCGCCATCGACATGCTCGATCGCGCGACCGGTGAGATCGTCGTGCGCCGCCGCGCCGAGGGCGGCCTCCAGGTCTTGAGTTCGCGCCTGCCCTGCCTCGTCACCGTGCTCGAGGGCGTGAACGAGGTGCGGCGCGGCTCGATCGACGACATGCTGCGCGCCGCGCGCGCCGAGATCACCACCTGGTCGGCCGCCGACGCCGGTGTCGAAGACCTGCAGAAGTGTGGCCTCAGGGGCTCGCCCACGGTGGTCAAGCGCGTCTTCGCGCCGACCCCGCGCGAGGAAAGCGCCGAGATGGTCGCCGTCGACCACAAGCGGCCCAAGCAGATCGCCGATGCGGTGCTCGACCTGATCTTTGCCCATCAGCCGAAGCTGGAGGCGCAGCTCGAGGCCGCCACGCGCCGGGAGGTGTCCCGATGAATGCCGCTACGCCCGCCGCCGCCCGTCGCGACGCCCTGCCCGAGCGCTACCAGAGCTATCGCCACGTGTGGGTCTTCGTCGAGCTCGAGCGCGGCACCGTCCACCCCGTCTCATTCGAGCTTCTGGGCGAGGGCCGCAAGCTCGCCGACGCGCTCGGTGTCGAACTTGCGGGCGTCGTCCTGGGCCCCCAGTCGACAGCGACCGCGGACGCTGTCGCCGCAGCCTTCCACTACGGTGCGGACCGCGTCTACCTGGGCGAGCACCCTGCGCTGGCGAACTATCGAAACGAGCCCTTCACTCGGGCGCTCGCCGAGTTCGTCGAGACCTATCAGCCCGAGATCCTGCTGCTGGGTGCCACGACGCTAGGGCGCGATCTTGCGGGTGCCGTCGCCACGACGCTGAAGACGGGGCTCACGGCAGACTGCACGGAACTCGCCATTGACGGCGAGCGCAGCATGGCTGCCACCAGGCCCACCTTCGGCGGCTCGTTGCTTTGCACGATCCATACCCGCGGCGTACGTCCGCAGATGGCGACCGTCCGCCCGCGTGTGATGGCGATGCCCGAGCCCGACCCCTCGCGGACCGGGTCGGTCGTCCGCCACGAGCTGCGCATCGCCGAGACCGACATCATCACCAAGGTCCTCGACTTCGTTCCCGACGTCCGCACGGACGACGTCAACCTCGCCTACGCCGATGTCGTCGTCGCGGGCGGTATGGGGCTGCGCGCGGCCGAGAACTTCGGGCTCGTGCGCGAGCTGGCCGCCGTGCTCGGTGGCGACTGGGGCTGCTCCAGGCCCGTCGTGCAGAAGGGTTGGCTCCCCGCCGAACGGCAGATCGGCCAGACCGGCAAGACGATCCGGCCGCGGCTCTACATCGCCGCCGGCATCAAGGGCGCGATTCAGCACCGGGTCGGCGTCGAGGGCGCGGACCTGATCGTCGCGATCAACACCGATCCGGCGGCACCCATCTTCGACTTCGCGCATCTGGGCGTGGTCGCAGACGCGCTCGAAGTGCTGCCGGCACTCACCGACGCCGTGCGGCGGCGCCTTGGCGTGCCCGCGCCAACCGGCTGAGAGGAATCGACATGAGCCAGCATTTCGACGCGATCGTGGTAGGCGCCGGCCCCGCCGGTAACGCTGCCGCCTACGTCATGGCAAAGGCCGGCCTCTCCGTCCTGCAGATCGAGCGGGGCGAGACGGCGGGCGCCAAGAACGTCCAGGGCGCCATCCTCTACGCCGATGCGCTTGAGCGCATCATCCCCGAGTTTCGCGACGAGGCGCCGCTCGAACGGCACGTCGTCGAGCAGCGGGTCTGGCTCTTGGACGAGCGTTCGCACACGGGCATGCACTACCGCTCCGACGCGTTCAACGAAGACCGCCCGAACCGCTACACGATCCTGCGCGCGCCCTTCGACCAATGGTTCGCCTCGAAGGTCCGCGAGGCGGGAGCGGTGCAGATCACGGACACGACGGTCACCGGCCTGGTCCGGGACGATGACAACCGCGTCATCGGTGTCGAGACCGACCGCGACGGGGCGCCGTTGCTCGCTGACGTCGTCGTGCTCGGCGAAGGCGTCAACGGCCTCGTAGGCAGGCGTGCGGGCCTGCGGCCGGAGCTCGACCCGGCGCACGTTGCGCTCGCCGTCAAGGAGACGATCTTTCTGTCCGAGGAGGTGGTCCAGGAGCGCTTCAATCTGGAAGGCGAGGACGACGGCGTCGTTATCGAGCTCATGGGCGACGTATCGGCCGGCATGGTCGGCACCGGCTTTCTCTACACCAACCGTGAGTCGATCTCTCTGGGCGTCGGGTGCCTGCTCGCAAACTTCCAGGAGACGCAGATCCCGGCCTATGTGCTGCTCGACCGCCTGAAGGCCCACCCCTCCGTGGCACCCCTGATCCGGGACGGCGAAACCCGCGAATATGTGGCGCACCTCATCCCCGAGGGCGGCTACGACGCGATCCCACGGCTCGCGGGAGACGGCTGGCTGGTCGTCGGGGACGCCGGGCAGTTCGTAAACTCGGCGCACCGCGAGGGCTCCAACCTGGCGATGACCACGGGCCGGCTCGCCGCCGAGACGGTGGTAGCGCTCAAGCACGAGGGCCTTGCCTGCAGTGCGGCGCACCTAGCCCGCTACCGCCAAGCGCTGGAGCAGTCCTTCGTGATGAAGGACATGCGCAAATACCGCCGTCTGCCCGGCATTCTGCATAACAACAAGCACCTGCTCACCACCTATCCGCGAGCGATCTCGCAGGCGATGCAGAGCTTCTTGCGAGTCGACGACGTCGACAAGCGTGCCAAGGAGCGTCGCATGCTCGGCCAGTTCCGCCAGGCACGCGGCGGGTGGCGACACATCTTCATGGATGCACTCAAGATGGCGAGGGCGTGGCGATGACCAGCTCGAACGACGTGCCTGTGCCCACCCAGCGCATGGAGGAGCGGCTCTACACCAACCGCTATCTCGTCGACGAAGGCCATCCGCACGTGCGCTTGCGCCGCCGTGCTATCGACAGCGACGAGCTCAAATCGCTCGTCCGGCTCTGCCCGGCCGGCTGCTACAGCAAGGTCGAGCGCGGGCGGGTCGAGCTATCGCTCGATGGGTGCATGGAGTGCGGCACTTGCCGCGTCGTCTGCCAGGCGACGGGCGAGATCGAGTGGAGCTACCCGCGCGGCGGCTTTGGGGTCGCCTTCAAGTTCGGCTGACGTCGGTGCGCCGGCTTGCCGCCGCTGCGGCCGCGCTCGTCGGCCTGAGCGCAAGCGCCGTGTCGGCCGAGCCTCTGGTATTCGCCGCCGCGTCCACGGCAAGGGCCATGGACGAGGTGATCGTCGCGTCGGGGATTGACGCCACCCTCTCCTACGGCCCTTCGGGCACCCTCGCCCGGCAGATCGCCGCCGGTGCGCCCGCTGATCTCTTCCTCTCGGCCAATCCCAAGTGGATGGCGTTTCTCGTGGATCAGGAGGTGGTCGAGCCCGCTGCCGTGGAAACGCTGCTTTCGAACACGCTCGTGCTCATCGTGCCCGCTGGAGCCCCGCCCCTCGACCTCGACCCTTCAGACCTCGCGGCCCAGCTCGACGGCGAACGCTTCGCCATGGCGGACCCTGCCACCGCTCCGGTCGGTGCATACGGGCAGGCGGCGCTCGAGACGCTCGGGCTCTGGGCGACCGTGGCACCGCACCATGTCCCGACGCGCAATACGCTGATCACCGTCGCCACCGTCGACCGCGGCGAGGCGGTCGTGGGGCTGGTCTACCGCAGCGACGCCCGCGACGTTCCGGGCGTCGTGATCGGAGCCGAGCTTCCGCCCGACGCGCATCCGCCCATCACCTATCCGATAGCTCCGCTCGCCGACGGCCACGATCCGGAGGGTGCCGCTCACCTGATGTCCTTCATCCGGACCGCGGAGGCGAAAGCGATCTTCGAGCGGCACGGCTTCAGCATCTTGGACCCCGGCTCTTGAGCCTCGTCGACACGCTCGGGCTGAGCCCCTTCGAGGTCGAGGCGCTCGCCTTGACCCTCCGCACGGCGATCTTGGCGGTGGCTTTGACGCTGCCGCTCGCCGTGCTCGTCGGCTGGCTCCTCGCGCGCCGGCGATTCTTCGGCCACGGCTTCTTGAACGCAGTTGTGCACCTGCCGCTCGTGCTGCCGCCGGTGGTCGTGGGCTATCTGCTCCTTGTGCTCTTGGGTCGCAACGGGCCCATCGGCGCACCGCTCGAGGACATGTTCGGCCTCCGCCTCGTCTTCTCGACCGCCGGCGTCATCGTCGCCTGCGCCGTCGTTGGCTTTCCCCTGTTCGTCCGGGCCGTGCGTCAGGCGGCCGAAGCCACCGATGACCGGCTCGAGCAGGTGGCACGCAGCCTCGGCAGCGGCGACCTGCGCGTGTTCGCGACCGTCACGCTGCCGCTGATGGCGCCTGGCGTGCTCGCAGGCGCCACGCTCGCCTTCGCCCGTGCCGTCGGCGAGTTCGGCGCCACCATCACCTTCGCCGCCAACATCCCGGGCGTCACCCAGACGCTGCCATTGGCGCTCTACACCGTCATCCAGTCACCCGGCGGCGAGGCCGCGGCGCGGCGGCTTTGCGTCCTCTCGATCTTGCTCGCCGCCGCAGCGCTCGCCTTATCGGAATGGCTCGCCCGACGTGGCGCCCGGAACGCGCGGCGATGATCGGCGGCGACGCCACGCTGGAGCTACGGGTCAAGAAGACCGTGGGCGCGTTCAACCTCGACCTCGACGTTGCGGCGCCGCTCGGCGCGGCCGTCGGCCTCGTGGGCCACTCGGGCTCCGGCAAGAGCACGCTCCTTGCCTGCATCGCAGGTCATCTGCGTCCCGATGCCGGCCGCATCGCGCTTGCGGGGCGCGTGCTCTTCGACTCGGAACGCCGCATCGAGGTGCGTCCAGCACAGCGCCACGTCGGCCTCGTCTTCCAGGAGGCCCTGCTCTTTCCACACATGTCCGTCCGCGCCAACCTGCTCTATGGGGCCCGAGGCTGCGATGCCCGGCTGATCGCTCACGTCGTCGACGTGCTGGGGCTCTCAACGCTGCTCCAGCGGCGAACGGGCGCGCTTTCCGGTGGCGAACGCCAACGGATCGCGCTCGGCCGCGCTCTTCTGGCACGCCCGCAGCTCCTGCTGCTCGACGAGCCCTTGGCGTCACTGGACGCCGCGCGCCGTGACGCGGCCCTGCAGCTCTTGGCGGACCTCGCGGAATCGGCTGGCATGTCGATGGTCTATGTCTCCCACGCGCCGAACGAGGTCGCGCGGCTGACCAAACAGATCATCCGTCTCGCCGGCGGTCGCATCCTCGCGCCGGCCGAGTGCAGCGAGCACCTGGCCTCGGCCTGATCGGCCAACTGCGCTGTTCAGGCGATCGAGGCTAGCTCCGGCATGACGTCCACGAGGTCGAGATCGAGCCGAGCGATCTCCTGTGCCTCGAGAAAGCGCGCTTCCATCCGCGTCAGCGGGCCGGTCAGGACCGCGATGTGGGGACCGGCGGAGCGCTTCATGACCTGGCGCGCGAAGATGCGCAGCATCTGGTCGTCGAACCGGCAACCGAGAAAGAGAAACCCGCGGTCGCGCCGACGGCGCTGCACCTCTTCGGGGATCGGCGTCTGGATGTCGATCTCGGTCAGAACCTGCACATAGTCGCTGTCGGAGACGAGGAAGCTCGCACCTGCCCGCGCCAGGCCGTGCGGCTTGTAGATCAAGGAGCGCCAAGCGGGGTCGAGGTCATCCCGCGCCGTTCCCGCCGCGTCGAGGGCGCGGGTCCAGCTCTCGTCCCTGACGTCGTGGCGGCTGACGCCGTGCACCACGCCCCAATCGCCCGGACCAGCCGCATAGGCGTCGACCAGGCCCGAGTCGTACCAGGCATCGACCACGAGCGGTGGCCTGACCGCGGCCAGCCAGCGATGGACCGGGTTCTCGGCCACGGCAGGCGCGGCGAAAGCCTGCTCGATCAGCGTCGCGACGGTGCGGCGGTGGCGGCGGGTCTCGGCGAACTGGGCAACTGCCCAGAGGTTGCCGCTCGCCCGCCGTGGGGCGCGCACGCGGGTTTCGACAAGCGCAGCGAGTGCTGCCGGCGAGGCGGGCATGGCGCCGCCGCTGAGCGCCGCCACGCCCGCGCCCAGATAGGGGATGATGCTGCCCGCCTCGACGCCACGCAGCGCCGCGTCGAGGCGTCGTCCGTCACTCATCCTTCAGCCGACAGCCGCCGCGCCTCGACGGTGATCGGCAAGCGCGGCGGCTCGGCCATATCCGGCAGTGCGAGGACCCAGCCATTGGCGAGCCGCGCCCAGCCGCCCCAGAGCTCGGGCTTCTCGGTCTCGACGACCCGCTCCTCGAGATCCTTCTTGGGCACGTAGACCTCGAAGCCACCCGTGCCTGAGCGGATCGTGACCTTCACGGCGATGCCCCCGCTTCGGCTTCGGCTGCGAGCTCGTGGCCGCGCATGCCGACGATTGCCTGACGGTCGAGAAACTCGACCGCATAGACGTAGTACTGCTGAAGGAACACGCCGACGTCGCGGACGTAGCCGACTTCGCCTTTGCCGACGACCACCGCGCCGAGCTCGCTGCCGGGCACGGTGCCGTCATTGCGGACCTGGAACCGTGAGCGCACGCGGCTGCCGGGTGGAAAGACGGGTGGTGCGTAGATCTCGATCGGCCGCGGCTCAGGCACGCGCGGCCCTCCCCTTGGCGTCAGCCGGCACACAGGTCTTGGGAACCGGGCAGACCTCGTTGCACTGCGGCGCGTCGAAGAACCCCTCGCACTCGTTGCACAGGCTGGGATCGATCACGTAGGTGCCGCGCTTGAGGCTGATCGCCGCGTTCGGGCACTCGAACTCGCAGGCGCCGCAGACGGTGCACTGCGCGGTGATGATCTTGTAGGCCATATCGGTCTCCTTGGTCGTTCTAGGCGGTTGCCGACGCGTCCATCCGGGCACGGTCGGCGTAGACGGCGGCAACGGCCGTCTCGATGTAGGCTTCTGCATGGGCCTCGACGGCCTCAATGCCGGCGGCGGCCAGGCAGTTGCGCGGCCGGTTGCCGATGCGTTGGCAGAGGATCACGGGTACGCCCTCGAGCGCTTCGATGACCCTTTCCAGCCGGTCCGGGTCGCCGTGGCCGCCCAGGCAGTAGTTGTCGGCGCGCCGATGCCCGACGAGGCGGACCCCCGCGGCGTCGACCGCGTAGATCTGGAACTCGCGTGCCTTGCCGAAGTGCTGATTGATGCGCCCGCCGCCCTTGGTGCAGACGGCGACCAGCAGCGGCGGTGCCGGTACCGCCTCGGCCGCAGCGTCGGCGGCTTCGACAGCCGCGCGACGGTCGGCGCGCTCGGTCTCGACCCAAGCGCGATAGGTCTCGCGCTCGGTCGGGTCGTAGGCAGGCGCCTCGGGCAGCTGATCCAGGGTAAACTCCTGGCCGCGGTCTTCACCGAGCATCCCGACCGCGTCGGCCCGGCACTGCCGGCAATGCCGCATGAGCCGGGCACCGCCACCGCAAGCATCCTGCACGGCCTGGAGCTCGGCAGCCGTCGGTCCGCGCCGACCCTCGAGCCCGAAGACGGTGCCGTGCTCCGGTGCTGCGATGAGCGGCATGATGTTGTGGAGGAAGGCGCCGCGCGCCTTCACCGCTTTGTTCACCTCGACCAGATGATGGTCGTTGACGCCTGGGATCAGGACCGAGTTGACCTTCACGAGAATGTCGCGCGCGCGCAGTCGCTCGAGGCTCTCCATCTGTCGTTCGTGCAGGATGCGCGACGCCTCGAGCCCGTATCGGCGCCGGTTCTGCCAGAAGATCCAGGGGTAGATCGCCTGGCCGATCTCGGGGTCGATCATGTTGATCGTCACCGTCACGTGCGCGACGTTCATCTCCGCAAGCTCGTCGACGTGATCCGGTAGCGCGAGCCCGTTGGTCGATAGGCAGAGCTTGAGGTCGGGGATCCGGCGGTGGACCAGCTCGAACGTAGCCCTGGTCTTGGCCCAGTCATAGGCGCCGTCGCCGGGCCCAGCGATGCCCAGCACCGCGAGCTGCGGTACCCGGCTCGCGACCGCCAGCACCTTGCGTGCGCCTTCCTCGGGCGTCAGGCGCTCGGAGACCACGCCGGGCCGGCTCTCATTGGCGCAGTCGTAGCGGCGGTTGCAGTAGTTGCACTGGATGTTGCAGGCGGGCGCCACCGCCACGTGCATCCGCGCGAAATAGTGGTGCGCCTCCTCGGAGTAGCACGGGTGATCCTGGATCCGCGCCCGGGTCGCCTCCGGCAACACGTTATCGCCGGCTGCAGCGCCGCAGCGCTTCGCGGTGCAGCCGCCCGCGGGAGCGAGTGACCGAGGGCGGCTCGTGCGGACCTGGAGGTCGTCGAGACGAATGATGTCGGCGCGCATCGGCGGCCTCGCTGGCTGGTGTGCGCAACATCACCCGCAAGCGTCGTGCCAAGTGCTAAGACGTTGAAAGGCTGGGATATCGTCGACCAGATCGAAGGCCGCGCCCTGTCCGATCCCCGACATCCGGTAGCGATCGCGACATCGCTCAGAACTTGACGACGTCGATGCCGTGCTTCTTGAGCGCGTAGCCGATCTGCCGCGAGGTCATGCCTAGCAAGCGTGCGGCCTTGGCCTGCACCCAGCCCGATTTCTCCATGGCCTGGATCAGCTCCTCGCGCGACCGCGTCAGCGGCGCGGGTGCACCCGGCAGGTCCGGCTCAACGGGGCTGGGCGCCGGCACCGACGGCGCCTCGACCTCGCCTCGCTGCAAGAGCGGCGAGAGGCATTCGTGGCTGGCACACGCGACGTCGTCGACGTCGATGATCGGACCCGCGGCCAGCGTCGCCATGCGGTTCACGCAGTTCTCCAGCTCGCGGATATTGCCCGGGAACGAGCAGCTGCTGAGCAGGTCCAAGGCTGCCCTGCTGAACCGCAGGCGGGCGCCGTTCTCTCGGTTGAAGCGATCGAGAAAGGTCTGGGCGAGCGGCGGTATGTCGCCGCGCCGCTGCCGCAAAGGGGGTAGCGTGATCGGCACCACGCAGATGCGAAAGTAGAGGTCGGCCCGGAAGTCGCCTTTGACGACGGCGGCCTCCAGGTCGCGGTTCGTCGCCGCGATGAGACGGACGTCGACACGGATCGTCTGGCTGCCGCCGACCCGCTCGAACTCACCCTCCTGCAGCGCGCGCAGGAGCTTCACCTGGAACACCGGGGAAATCTCGCCGATCTCATCGAGGAAGAGCGTGCCGCCGTCGGCCAGCTCGAAGCGGCCCTTCTTGCGCTCGACGGCGCCCGTAAAAGAGCCCTTCTCGTGACCGAAGAGCTCTGATTCGAGGAGGTTCTCGCTCAATGCGGCACAGTTGAGCTTGACCAGCGGCTTGTCGCGGCGGCTGCTCAAGCGGTGGACGGCTGTGGCGAACAGCTCCTTACCCGTGCCGCTCTCGCCGCGGAGGAGCACCGTAGCCCGCGTCGGCGCCACCTTGCCGATGCGCTGCAGCACCGCGTGGATCTCGGGGCTGTCGCCGATAATGCTCAGGCTATTGATGGCGGCAGGCTTCGCCGCGACCCAAGGTGCCGGTGCCTCGGCGATGCCAACCGGTGGCGCCGCTGCCGACGGCCCTCGAACAGTCTGCGCCATGAGCGCCGCCACCATCGCCAGGAGGCGCAGGTCACCGCCGAGCATGAGCGGCTGGTCGCGCCGGTGGAGGCGGTAGGCGGCGAGCGCACCGATCGTTCGTCCGGTGGCGTCGAGCGCGCGAATGGGCACGGCGAGCAGTGCCACCGCCATTTCGGGTGGCAGCACCCCGGGCACCGCATCACCGCCGAGTTCGGCACCGACGTCCTTGACGACGTCCGCGACCCCGGTCCGCAGCACGCCCTTGAGGACCGGCGCAAGCGCCGCTTCGAGCTTGCCGGTCAACGACGCATCGGCCGCGGCGATGATCCGTGCGGCTGGCGCCTCACCGTGAGCGTCGGCAGCTCGACTTTCCGCCCGCACGACGAGCCCCTGCTCGAGCCCTGTAAATGAAGCGAGGACCCGCAAGACGGCCGGCGTCACCCGCTCGGCGATACCGCCGCCGGCCAGGAGCTTGCCAACCTCGTAGAGAGCATCGAGGGAGCGCTGCTCGCGCTTCTTTCCATCGTCATAAACAAACACAAGCGTATCGGCCGTTTGGAGCATGTAGCCCTCCACCGATGCGAGCGGAAACCAACCCAGCCGTCGCCACGCGGACGATCGATTAAGACTTGTTCGACAATGGTGCGATGCAACAAAAGTGACATCGCCGAACGTCACTGTCACGCAAACATATGCAGGGCGGCTGCGGCATGGCACCGCGCGCAGGTCGTTGGCCGCCCACATCATAGGGTTGAGCGAGTGCCGGCGCGGGTCAAGCCCCGAGAGCGATCTCCTGCTGGGCGCGCAGGCTCACAAGCGCGATCCGTGATCGAGATGCCGCGGCAAAGATGCGCACGCCTACCTAAAGCGGGAGCCAGGCAAGTGGATCCGCGCCGAAGAGGTAGGGGTGCAGATAGAGGAGCACGGCCATGGTCACGAGCCCGAAGACAGCCGCCAATGCCTGACGCGGCGCGTCGTTGTAGGCCGTGCGACGGTGAGCGATGGCAGCGTAGGCGTCGGCTCCGATCTCACGGCGACGCCGGCGCTCGACGAGAGGAATGCCCGCGATGGCAAACAGCGCGAGACCACCGAAAAGGAGGAGGGAGACCAGTGTGCCGTTGGCAAGTGCGTGCAGTCCGGCCCAGAGCGCCAGACCGACCTGCACCGGATGGCGAATGACCGTCAGCAGACCGCTTCGAGACCAATTGTCAGGCTCGGGAAAGAGACTGATCGAGAGCGGGTTGGGCACACCGAAACCGACCGCCATGAAGACGAAGGCGAAGGGCATCAACGCCAGCGCGAGGTGCATGTGCCACACGGCAGGCGGCCACAGCTCGACGTAGGGCGCGGCGATCGCGGCCAAGATCAGCCAACCGAGCAGCGCGAGCGAAGCCACCGAGTAGGCGAGCTGGAAACCGCGCTCGCCCAGCCTCGCCACCAAGTAGCCACGGATCGGTGGCCGCGGCGGCAGCGCATGCGCGACGATGAAGACCACGAACGCCACGATGAAAGTGGTCACGGGTGCGGCGTCGCCGATGCCGGAACGGTGGACGGGCTGGGCAGGTCAACCCGCGGCCGCACGAGCATCGGCCCATAGTGCAACGCGAACAGGAGATAGGCCCCGGACCAGGTGGTCGTTGCCATCAGGCGCGAGGCGAGCGGCGGGAGGCCGATGGCGTCACCGATGACGCGCACAAGGGCGCCGACACAGACGAGGACATAGATCGCGACTGTCAGCCGATCAGCCGTGAGTGGGCGTCCGGTGTGGCCCAGCGAGGCTCGAGTCATCACCGCCAGCGTCATCGTGCCGAAGAGGCCGGCGGTGAACGCGTGGGTGCCGCTCAAGCCCGCGAAACCGGGCGCGAGGATGCCCGCCGCCACGACGAGGAGCGCGAAGGCCAGCCACAAATAGCCAACGTGAAGGACGGCGACCAACGGCTCGCCCAGCGTCCGATGCCCATGCCAACGCAGCAGACGGGCGAGCTGTGCCACGCCGGCTGCGAGCGCCAGGCCGGCTGTGACGAGCCCGTGCGGCGCGATCGTCCAGGCAATCAACGCCAACGCCAAAACCGCAAGGCTCGCCTTGTCGAACGGCCCGAACGGGGCCGGCAGGCGCGTCGCGCCACGGCTCTTGAGCCAGTTGGTGGTGAAGTTCGGCACGATCCGGCCACCGATGAGGGCCACGAGAAGGACAAGGCACGTGATGCCGAGGCGGCGCGCCAAGTCACCGTCGACCGGCAAGCCCAGGCTCGCAAGCTGCGACAAGAGACCCGCGACGGCGAAACAGCCGACGAGCCCGACGACCGGCAGGTTGCGCCGGTTGCCAGCGGCGCGCACCTCGTGAAGCGCGAGGAATGTCAAGGCGCCTAGGAAGCCAGCGTCCAGGAGTGGGGCGAACCAGGGCGGCACGAAAGCGCTTGTCAGGTTCGCCACCCGCGCCGCGACCCACAAGAGGAAGAGGAGTAGCAGCGGTGCGTTTCTCAACGGCGGCCGGCCGGTCCAATTCGGCACGGCCGTAAGCAAGAACCCAGCGACGATGGCACCCATGCCGCCGAACAGCATCTCATGCTGGTGCCAGGCCAGCGGATCGAGCCGGCTAGCGCCACCCCCCGCCACCAAGAGCCAAACCCAGTAGGGCGTCGCGAAGGCGAGCCATAGAGCGGCACCGAGAAAGAACGGCCGAAAGCCGGTCTCGAATAGGGGCCAGCTCATCGCAGGACCCTGTATGGGCTCCGGCAGGCACGCTGCAAGGACGGCACTCCCAAGGCGGCGAGGCGCTAGCTGTCGACGAGAGTCCATGTGCGCGTCAAGCCGGACCCGTTCCGCCAGATCGACGTCTGTCGCCGCGCCGAGTGTTCCGCGGTGCTCCCTGACTGCAACCTGTCTGCTTCGGGGTGCTGGCTCGGAAAGTGTGCTAAGGGACGCCAACATAGACGTGCGTTCACGACAGGGAGGCGGGTCAATTTGAGAGGCTGGGAGACCGCCGACATGAACCGAGCACTATCCGCCATGTTCACCGCCTCGAGCGTTCCGGACACCGCGATGGGCAAGCGTGTGGCTGAGCTTGCCGACTTCTTCGGCGCCTCGCCGATGCCGGTGGCATCCGGCATCCACCTCGCGGCGGCATGGCGCGCCTACTGCCTCGACACGGCGCAACGCACGGCACTTTTCCTCGACCTGCTCCGCCAGCGCGGCGACGAGCAGGCGAGCATGTCGTCGCGCCCGATGGCCACTGTGCTGAGCTTCGAACATCGCATCCTGATGAGCGGTCATGTCGGACCGCGGCCGATGAACTACTCCCTAGCCGAGGTGATCCCGCCTACCGACACGGCGGTCGACCCAGCAAAGCGCCCGGTTGTCATCGTCGATCCGCGGGCGGGGCAAGGTCCGGGCATTGGCGGCTTTCACTACGAGAGCGAGATCGGCGACGCGCTCGCGGCCGGACATCCCGTCTACTTCATCGGCTTCTCTGCGCGACCCGTGCCGCGTCAGACCTTCCTCGACGTCGTCGAGGGCCAAGTCCGGTTCTTCGAGCACGTGGCCGAACGGCATCCTCTCAGCCCGCGCCCGCTCGTCGTCGGCAATTGCCAGGCCGGCTACCAAACGCTGATGGTGGCCATGCTGCGGCCGGACCTCTTTGGTCCGGTGTTGCTCGCAGGCTCGCCGATGTCCTACTGGCAAGGCGTCCACGGCAAGAACCCGATGCGCTACGAGGGCGGTCTGGTCGGCGGTTCCTGGTTGACCCGACTGACGAGCGATCTCGGCGACGGGAAAGTCGACGGTGCCTTCATGATCGGCAACTTCGACAACCTCAATCCCGGCCACACGCTGTTCGGCAAGCTCTACGACGTCTTCCGGAACGTCGACACAGAGGGGCCGCGCTTTCTCGAATTCGAGCGGTGGTGGGGCGATCTGATCCACTTCAACGGCGAAGAGGTTCAATATCTCGTCGATCGGCTCTTCATCGGTGACGAACTGACTCGCAATCAGTTGGCCACCGCCGACGGCCGCAAGTTCGACATTCGCGACGTGACCTCACCGATCATCGTCCTGACCTCGGAGGGCGACAATATCAGCCCGCCGCAACAGACGCTGGGCTGGATTCTCGATCTTTACGAGAGCATCGACGACATATGGGCGTTGGACAAGACGATCGTCTACTGTGTGGATCCGAAGGTCGGCCACCTCGCAATCTTCGTATCGCCGAAGGTCGCCGACAAGGAGGATGAGGTCCTCGTGCAGATGATCGACTTCATCGCCATCCTGCCGCCTGGGCTGTATGAAGTGGTGATCGCGCCCAAGGACGTCGACGCACCCGGCGCCGAGCTCGTGCACAGTGACTTCTTTGCGCGAATCGAACCGCGAACGCTCGATGACATCCGTGCGATCGGCCGCAACAGCGCCGAGGACAACCGAGCCTTCGAGGCTGTGAAGCGCCTTTCGGAGATGACCAGCGCGAGTTACGAGGCGTTCGTTTCGCCGCTGATGCGCATGGTCGGCACGCCGAAGATGGCGGACCTGCTCGAGGCGATGAACCCGGTGCGTCTCCAGTACACGCTATTTGAGAGCGCCAAGCCGTGGATGCGCCCCGTTGCCGGAGCCGCGGAGAAGGCTAAGGCTGACCGGCGTCCCGTTGATGAGGACAACCCGTTTCTTGCCCTCCAGGAACGGATCGCCGAGGCTGTCACCGCTGGGTTCGACCAATACCGCGACCTGCGCGACCAGATGACCGAGCAGCTGTTCTTCGCCTTCTACGGCTCGCGGGTGGTGCAGGCGATGCTGGGCGTGTCCGAAAACTCCGGTATGCACTGGCCGCCCGCCAAGACATCCGCCGAGCGCGAGGCGGTAGCCCAAAAGATGGCCAAGCTGCGTGACGAGATCACACGGGGCGGCACCGCGGAGGGCCGGGTCCGGGCGGTGCTCTGGTTGATGGAGGCCGAACGCGGTATCAGCGAGCGAACCGCCTTCGCGCTGAACAAGGTCTCGGCGGACTTCTTCCACGCGCACACGAACGACGAAATCAAGAGCCTGATTCGCGGTCAGTTCTTCTCGCTACATCTCGACGAGAAAGCGGCCGTCGAGCATCTGCCCGTCATGGTCCGCGATGCGGACGAGCGCCAGACCTTGCTTGCGCACCTCGACGCGATCCTCGCTTACGGCGGCGGGCCGTCCGCCGAAGCGAGCCGTCGTCTCGCCGTCCTGCGGGGGTGGTTCGACAGCACCGAGCCCGACACGCCGCCCGCGACGGCAAAGTCCCCCCTGTCCACCAACAACAGATCGACGACCACCGCCTGAGCTATCGGCCTTTGCGTCTTCGGAGCCTCTCGAGAAAAGCCCCCCAACGAGCACTGAACCTTGTCCACGACCGATCCAATGACCTCTGGAAACGCGACGACAGTGGCCGCGGAGCCGGTGCGCCCCGCCGTCGTGCCGGACGCCAAGCCGCCCGCAGCCACCGGTGCGGGGGCCGACACCGTCGATGACGGCAAACCAAAGCGTCTAGGCGCCGCCGCGATCACCGCGAAGCTCTCGGAGCTCGGCACCTCCGCCAAGAATGGCCTCACCGAGGAGGAGGCACGTCAGCGCCTGGCTAAGGACGGTCCCAATGCGATCACGGCGAAGGAGGCGCCGCTCTGGCATAAGCTCTTCGGCTATTTCTGGGGGCCCATCCCTTGGATGATTGAGGCGGCGGCGCTCATCTCGCTCGTCAGGCAGGATTGGGCGGACTTCGCGGTCGTCGCGGGGCTCTTGATCTACAACGCGGCGGTCGGCTTTTGGCAGGACGCGAAGGCGGCGAGCGCGCTCGCCTCCCTCAAGAAGAGCCTCGCGCTGAAGGCACGCGTCCTGCGCGACGGCAAATGGCTCAATGTCGACGCGGCCGACCTCGTCGTGGGCGACATCATCGACGTGACGGCCGGCGAGATCATCCCTGCCGACCTTGTGCTGGTTTCCGGTCCCTACCTGTCGGTCGACCAGGCCGCCCTGACCGGTGAATCGCTGCCGGTGTCGAAAGCGGCCGGCGACATCGCCTACTCGGGTAGCATCGCCAAGCAGGGCGACATGCAGGCGGTCGTCACCGCCACCGGCAACGAGACCTTCTTCGGCCGCACCGCCAAGCTCGTCGCGACCGCCGGCGGGACGTCCCACTCGCAGCGGGCGGTCTTGCAGATCGGCGACTTCTTGATCCTGCTCGCGGCCGTTCTGGCGACGATCCTCGTCGGAACGAACGTCTATCGTGAGATGGTCGTGCCCGGTGCTTGGAGCTGGGAGGCAGCCGGCTCCATCCTGCAGTTCGTCCTGGTCCTGCTGGTCGCGTCCGTGCCGGTCGCCCTGCCAGCGGTCATGTCGGTGACGCTGGCCCTCGGCGCGCTCGTGTTGTCGAAGCAGAAGGCCATCGTCTCTCGGCTCTCGTCGATCGACGAGCTCGCAGGCGTCGACATCCTCTGCAGCGACAAGACCGGCACGCTGACGATGAATCGACTGTCGCTCTCCGATCCCATCTCATTTGGGGGAGCGAAGCCCGAGGACATCATCTTCGCTGCGGCGCTCGCAACGAAGGCGGGCAGCGAAGACGCGATCGACATGGCGGTCATGAAGGCGGTCGCGTCGCCCGCAACGCTCGACCAGTTCAAGCAGACCGACTTCGTCCCCTTCGATCCGGTGAACAAGCGCACGGTCGCTACCGTCGTCGACGCACACGGCCAGACGTTCAAGTACGCCAAGGGCGCGCCGCAGGCGATCTCGGCGATGTGCACCCACGATCCGACGGTGGAAGCCAGCTACGCCGCCAAGGTGGACGAGCTCGCGCGGAAGGGCTTCCGGGCACTCGGGGTCGCGAGTTCGTCCGACGACGGCAAGACTTGGCAGCTTCTGGGTCTCTTGGCGTTGCTCGACCCGCCGCGGCCGGATGCTGCGGCGACGATCGTCGAGGCCAAGAAGGCGGGGGTCGACGTCAAGATGGTGACCGGCGACGACGTTGCGATCGGCGGCGAGATCGCCGGGCAACTCGGGCTCGGCACGCATCTCCTGGTGGCGGGCGACGTCTTCCCCGAGAACCTCGACCCCAACCGCATTCCCGCCGCTGCCACCGAGGCCGTGGAGCGCGCCGACGGCTTCGGGCGGGTGTTCCCCGAGCACAAGTACGAGATCGTGAAGGCGCTGCAGCAGCGCGGTCACGTGGTCGCCATGACGGGTGACGGCGTGAACGACGCGCCGGCGCTGAAGCAGGCCGATTGTGGGATCGCGGTGAGCGGTGCCACAGAGGCGGCCCGAAATGCTGCCGCCTTGATCCTGACGGCCCCAGGCCTGTCGACCATCACCAACGCGATCGTCGAAGCGCGCAACATTTTCGCGCGCATCACGAGCTACGTCTATTACCGCATCGCCATGACGATCGCGATCATGTTCGTGGTCGTCCTCGCCGACGTGATCTTCGGCAACCGCCCGCTGACGGCGATCATGATCGTCGTGCTGGCGCTCCTCGACGACATTCCGATCATGACCATCGCCTACGACCGCGTGCGAACGGCGCCCAGACCGGTCAGGTGGGACATGCACCACATTCTGATCTTCTCGTGCCTCATGGGGCTCATGGCGACCGCGCAGAGCTTCGGGCTCGTGTTCATCGGCATGGAGTGGATGAACGACCCGGCGCGCATGGCCGAGTTCAGCCTGGATGCTCAGCACCTTCAGACGATGCTGTTTCTCCAGCTCGCCGCCGGCGGCCATATGCTGCTCTTCGTCGTGCGCGCGCGGGGCTCGATCTTCTCGAGACCATGGCCGTCGGCGCCATTGTTCCTGGCGATCGTCGGCACGCAGATCGTCGCCGTCTTGATGTGCGCCTACGGTGTCCTGATGCCGCGTATCTCATGGGAGCTCATCGGCATCGTCTGGGCCTATGTCATCGTCTGGACGATCGCTACCGACATCGTGAAGCTCCTCTACTACCGCTTCACGTCGCCCAGGACACCCGCGACACCGCTAACCCATCATCACAGAACCTTGGCTTAGCCCCGGCTTGGCGCGCCGGGGTCGCCGCGGGCGTCGTCTGTTGGCGGCGGCTCTACCCGCACTCCAGCTCGGCCTCCGTGCCCGCCCAGAGCCGGTAGCCGCCGAGCATAGCGTTGGCGCCGACGAGTGAGCCCCCCTGCATCTCTTCAAGTGGAGCGCCCCGCTGGGCGCAAGCAGCTCGATCACGACACAACCCATGCCACCGCTCGCGTCAGGTTGACACCATCACGGCCCAGCGCGCTCCACCTCAAGCAGTCGACCCGCACGATCTGAACCAACCTTGAAGCGATCGTCACATTTCGCTAAAATAATGGAATAATTTTGGAGATGCCGGAATACCCGAATGATCATGCGCCATTCGCTGGCTCTCCTTCGCGCATTCTGCGCGTTGGCCCTGACCATGCTACCGCAAGTGGCCGCTCGCGCGGAGGCGGTCGATCGCTTGGAGGCTGAGCGTGCCGAGCTGAGCGCGCGGCTCGATGCGCTTCGCCCGCTCGTCGAACAGCACACAAAGACCGATGCCGGCACGCGCGCGCAGTGGGGCAACTGGCCGAACTGGCCAAATTGGCCGAACTATTGGAACGACTGGCGTAACTGGTACAACTGGTAGGCGCAATGGACGACGTAGGCCCGATACAGCTCGTCGTCGTCCAGTCGACGCCGTTCTGCAACCTCGATTGTCGTTACTGTTATCTCCCGCAGCGGAGCGATCGGCGGCGCATGACGGCCGCAACTATCGACGCCATCGGCCGCAACGTGTTGGGCAGCCGGCTCCTCGCCGAAGAGACGACGCTCGTCTGGCATGCGGGCGAGCCGTTGGTGCTGCCACCAGACTGGTACGCAGAGGCGTTTACGAAGCTGAGCCGGCACATTCCCGCGGACAAGCGGCTCCGCCACGCGTTCCAGACCAACGGCATGTTCATCGACGACCGGTGGGTCGAGCTTTTTCGCGCCTGGGACGTGATCGTCGGCGTCAGCCTCGACGGCCCCCGCCACCTGCACGACCGGAACAGGGTCACGCGCCACGGGAAGGGCACGTTCGATGCGGTCCTAGCCGGCATCAGGCGCCTGCAGCAGCAAGACTACCCGTTCCACGTCATCTCGGTCCTCAGCCGCGAGGCACTCGATGATCCTGACCAGATGGTCGACTTCTACCTGGAGCACGGGATCACCGACGTCTGCTTCAACATCGAAGAACTGGAGGGCGTCAATACGACGTCCTCGCTCGCAGGCTACGACGCCAAGGCCGCGTATACGGCTTTCCTGCGCCGGGTGGTGGCGCGCCTTCGCACTGCTCGGCCGGGCTTTCGCTGTCGAGAGATCGACGGGTTCGCGGGCCGCGTCGCCGCTAGCCCCGACGAGCGTCGCCGCAATCATCAGACAACGCCACTCGCCATGGTGACAATCGACGTCAGGGGCGGGCTCTCGACCTTCTCGCCCGAACTCCTGGGCGCGTCGGCCCCGGACTTCGGCGGGTTCGTCTTCGCCGACGTGCACGAGGCGGGATCCGAGGCGATCCTCCAGAACCCTTCCTTCCGCCGACTCCACCGCCTGATCCGAGAGGGCGTCGAGCGCTGCCGGTCAAGCTGTCGGTACTTCGACGTCTGCGGCGGCGGCGCGCCGGGCAACAAGTTCTTCGAGCACGGCGACTTCGCGGCCACGGAGACGCTCTATTGCCGGCTAACGACCCAGGCGGTCGTCGACGCCCTGCTGCCCGAGTTCGAAGCCGATCTGCGAGACATTCGCCATGCAGAGGCTGGCCATGTTCACCCTTAGTGCGCTGAGCAGTGCCACACCCTTGGTCCGCCGGCTGATCCTCTGGCCCGCGCTCGTCGCGCTGATCACGCTGGCGTGCATTGGTGCGATCGCGATCGCTCCAACGGTGGAGAGGGTTGTAACCGACAACGTGAACTGGGGTGCAGCGCACCTGTTCGCGTGGACGGCCCACGACGACCAAGGCCGCGATGTCGAGATCGCCGGCGACGAGGTGCGAGAACTCCGATCCGATCCGCTACCCGGCTTTCTCTATCTGGAGGCGCCGCAGGTCTACACCCGCGAGCGCCTCGTCAACGACCGGTTCCGCCAGGCGAACTGGCTGGAGAGCGAGCTGCAGAACAGCACCAAACCCGAGTTTCGAAAGGCCCTCGAGCAAGCGTCGGTCGCCGAACAGCATGCCGTGGCGACAAATCTTCAAGCGGCAATAGGCGGCGATGCGATGCCGGCAACGACCGATGGTGATCAGACATCCAGCAGCCCTGATCTGGGGGAACAGGCGCTCGACCAGCTCGAGACGTTCGGGCGTCTGGTCACCTACCGCGACCAGGTACGCAAGGAGCTGATGGATACGCTGCTCGACGACGGGCACGATCTCGCAGGCAACACGCTCTACCGCATGAACTTCGATGCGACCGTCGTTCCGTTCTTTGGCGCACGCGACCCTCGCTCGTCTGCCGTCTTTCTGTTCCAGGTTAGTCAGCAGCCTCGGACTGAATCGGAGAATGGGAAGCTGGGAAGCCTGGCTGACGACCTCGAATTGCTTCGCTCTTGGGAGCGCGAGCTACAAGTGTTTCTCGGAAAGGTACTGCATCATCGGACACGGACGTTTAAAGAAGCAGGCGGGCTAGACAATCCGACAGACCCTAAAGAGTCTCTAGCCTTCGACTGGTTCTTACGCGTCAAGGTGATCGAAGCTTTTCTCGACTTTCTCGACGACAGAGTCGATATCCTTTGTTACGATGACTACGACTATGTCTTTTCTTGCCCACCAAGCGTGGCGAGTGTTTCGCCGAGCACGCACATAGAGCTCAAAAAGGGCGCCCGCAAAGGCGTGCTCGCTAAGGCGTTGGGCCTCGAGTGGCGCCCCGACGCACCCTCGCCCAATATTCTTGACGACGATCTGAGGCGCCGTTTCCGCGATGCAATCGATCGTGTGCGTCGCATCGACGAGGTGCGAGAAGCAACGAGCACCTACGCCAATCAGAACTTCATCATTGGCGAGCAAGCTGAAGAGCCGTGCGTCCAATACTCGATTCGAACTGGTCTGGCGAGGCCGGTCGATGCAGAAACGATCAAGGGTGCGAGGCAGGCATGCTCGCCCCCGTGGTCGCCCGACGATAGCGGTCAGCGAGCGCTCGTGCGGATGATCAGCGTACTTCAAGAGCTGTCTGCAGTCCTGCCACAAGGACAGCCGCGGTTTCAAGTCATCTTGCCCACGCGGGGCGACGGTGACAAGCAAGTCCTCGACCTGCTGGGCTTAGGGTTCCGGCCGCTAGTTCAGTCGTTTGCCAAGTTCGTGCCGGACTCGGAGCTGCTTTTGGCATGGCAGAAAGCTCACGAAGAACTCCGGACATCTCGACAAGCTCAACGAGATCTGCTGAAATGGCGAAAAGCTCAAGAAAACCTTTCTGAATGGCAAAAAATTCAGAAAAACGACACCGAATTGCGACAAGATCAACGAAACGTTGCGAAATCACAGAATAATCAAGGCGCTCACTCGGCGTGGCATTTGACTCAAAAAGTTTTCTTTGCGCGGAAGGATGCCCAAGATGCCGTGTTGGAATGGAGAAGAGTTCGAGCCGAACGCTCAGCATCGCAAGAAGCTAACACAACTCCATTGATTTTTGAAAATATCCAAAAGATTCTCTTCGAGCTGGAAGAGGTTCGGAATTCTGATGTACCACAAAATACAGTAGAGACAAGTCTAGTAAAACTGCCGGACACTTCCAAATGTCCGCATCCAGGAAGAACGGACTCGGACGAGATTTCCAAGTGGTTTAGGGATGTCGGTAAGGGCGAAGACGTGGGACAGGCGGTCGACGCGTGTCTGTTCAGGCTCGCGCGCTTTCTGTTCTTGGACCATGCGGCATCGGGTGCCGTGGCGGACTTGTTCGCCGAGTTCGTGATCGTGCGTCTCGAAAAGACACATGTGCCAGGGTACCGACCCGAATCGCCGGTGAGCGAGTATCTGTCGGTCGACAGGGAGGGTTGTCAACTCACGGCTTGCCGGATCGCGGTGGGCCCGCGGGTGGATGTCACGGGGTTCGAGCTTGCCGCCGCAGCGTGGGAGCACGAGCGCAACGCCGAAGAAAAATGCCTGGACGAGTTGTCGGTCCGGGGCCTTATCGACGCCCTCGACGTCGCCCACCTTGTCGACACTTTCTCTGAGCCGCCAGGCGACGCGACTGTCGTCGATATTCATGCGGTAGGTGGTTCCCTAAAGGAGCTAGGGAGCTGCAGGAGCGCAGAATGCGTCGCCAAGTATTTGCGCGCCCGCTTGGATGGATTAAACAGAATTAAGATACATACGGCCTCGGCGCCTTCCCATTCTTCAAACCAAACCGCGGAGGAGCTCGCGCAACGTGAAAACCAGCTCGAGGAACTGCTCGGGCGTGCATGGACACCCAAGGCGAGGTCGCGGGCGGTGGGCGCGGTCAATCCCGCGGAAGCCTTCGCAGCCTGTCGGCTGGCGCGCATGCTTGAGGACCAGCACGGTGGCGTCGCCGTCTACGCCGTGAGCCCGCGCTCCCAAACGCGTGTCAAGACCGCCGCCGAGCGGAAGAAGTGGCAGGCCGCCGTCAACGCCGCCATCAAGGCCGGGGACAACACCAGTGCGATGCGGCTCCAACAGGCGATCGAGGAGTTGGCCGACGAGGTCAAGGCCGAGCCCTTCGTTCTAGGCTTCAGCCAGATGGAGGGTGTCAGCACTCAGGATGGGGATGGCGATGAGCTTGACGTCCACGCAGCCCCCACCAGCACCACCTTCGGCTGGGCCGTCCGCCCGCGCGGCGGATCGGCGTCCGATGCGGCATTTCCGCCGAGCCATCACCGCTTCTCAGCCGTTCTTTCCGTACCGAGCTGGTGGAAACAGGTACAAGTTAAAGTCACGGCGTGCTGGGTGGACGCGAACGAGCTGCGCCGACTGGGGCGGACGCTGTTCGACAAGCCCCTTTCGGTCTGCGGTGCTGAGCACGACCCCGACGGTGAGCCGTCGGCGCCCACGGACCCGCCGCTCCTGCGGGTAGGCACCAACTCTCCGGCTGGCCAGAACGCCGACGGGCCTGCGTTGGACAAGCCGTTCCTCTCCCGAACCTACCCCGTGCCGTTGCCTCGGCGCGTCGAGGATGTGACCGCGCGGTTCAAGTTTGAAGTGGTGAAGCACCCCTATTTCGACTTCGAATGGAAACGGGAGCTTCACAAGGATCCAGCCGCGCAGCTCGAGGTCGGCCGGCCGGGCAAGCTAGTGCTGGTCGGCGAGCGATTGTGGCGTGGTACTGTAGTGACACTCGGCAACCGACCTGCAGAGCGCATCACTGTCTTGCCTGACATGAAGGGCGTGGTCGCCGAGTTCGAGTGCGTCGAACCACCTGCTGGAGAGGAGTTTTCGAGCCTCTGGCCCAAGGCTGAACGTTCGTGGGTGACCAGGCAAGCCCAGTCATCGGGCGAGGCAAAACCGACCGGAACAGGACAACTGCCAACCACGGTAACGGTATGGACGGCAGAGGGACGTACGGAGAGCCTGGGCGTGCGGCTGTTGCCGTTCGTGGCGCGGAAGCCGGGCGACCTTCCGTGCACCAACACGTTCTCTCAGGCTCCCTCCAGCCCGCCGACAAGTTCCGCCTCGGCACCCGCCCAGAGCCGGTAGCCGCCGAGCATGGCGTTGGCGTTGGCGCCGAGGCGGCAGTGCGGCGGCAGGTCGTCCAGCAGGCGGACGTTGCCCCCACCGAGGACGACATACTCGGCGACCGTCGCGTCCTTCATCAGGCGGACCACGTCAGCGACCGCGTGGCGCCACCGCTCGACGCCGAACTGCTCGATGCCGCGCGTCCCGGTCCAGTCCTCGTAGGTGAGGCCGTCACGGTAGGGCAGGTGCTGGATCTCCAGGCCCACCGGGTGGTCATCGTGGACCAGCGCGGTGCCGAGCCCCGTGCCGAGCCCCAAGAACAGCATGACGCCGCCCGCATAGCTGCCGAGCGCCTGCATGACGGCGTCGTTGATGAGCTTGGTCGGGTGGTCGAACGCCGCCTCGACCTCGAGCTGCAGCCAGCCGACGCCCATGTTGTGCGGCTCGCTGTAGCAGCGGCCGCGACTGACGCCCGTCGGAATGCCGAGCGTAATTCGGTCGAAGGGCCAACCCGCGCTCTTGGTCGCGATGTCGCTCAGGAGCTGGGACGGCGTGTAGTCGGGCCCGGTAGGCGTCCGCGCCGTCTCGCCCGTGCGCGAGCACCACAGCTTGAGGCTCGCGGCACCGATGTCGCACACCAACACCGAGGGCTGATGGAGGGGGCTCGTCCCCTCGGGCGCCGAGACCTCGCGCATGCCGCTCCCCCCGTCACTTCGTTCCGTAGATCCGATCGCCGGCGTCGCCGAGGCCCGGCACGATGTACCCCTTCTCGTTCAGGGCCTCATCGAGCGCCGCCGTGTAGACCGGCACGTCCGGGTGCGCGTCATGAAAGCGCTCGACCCCCTCGGGCGCCGCCAGGAGGCAAACGATGCGGATATTGGGCGGGCCGTCCTCCTTGACGCGGCTCACGGCGGCCACCGCCGAGTTGGCGGTCGCCAGCATCGGGTCCACGACGATCACCTCACGCTCGTCGATGTCGTGCGGCACCTTGTAGTAGTACTCGACCGGAATGAGCGTCTTGGGGTCGCGATAGAGCCCGACATGGCCCACCCGCGCCGACGGCATCAGATCGAGCATGCCCTCCAAGAGGCCATTGCCGGCCCTGAGGATCGAGACAAGGCAGAGCTTCTTGCCCGACAGCTTGCGCGCGCGCATCGGCATCAACGGTGTCTCGATCTCCACCTCGTCGAGCGGCAGGTCGTGGGTGACCTCGTAGGCGAGGAGCATCGCCACCTCGCGCACGAGCTGACGGAACTGCGCCACCGGCGTCGACACCTCGCGCATCAGCGTGAGTTTATGCTCCACCAACGGATGCTCGACGACATGCAAGTTCGGGAAGCGGTCAGTCGAGGCGTCGGTCATGCGGATCGCTCCGAGATCGGGCGGCAGCTGCGTAGCTAGGACCGGCGCTACGCCGCTGTCCAGCGCCTCCACGGGCTAAACGGCCAGCGACCGACGCGATGCCGCGGTGGCCGCGCACAACGCACGTAGCGCGGATTGGCCGAGAGGCTGCGCGACGCTTCACCAGAACGCCGGGCCAGAGTCAGTCGAGCCCGAACATCGCCGCCCAGTTCTCGGCGGTCATCCCCGCGCGGTAGTCGCGCTGCATAGCGGGATCCAGTACTTCGACCAACAGCCGACCCTCGAGCCAGACCTCGACACAGGCGAAAGGGCCCCGGTCGCAGATACGCGCAAGCCAGCCCTCTCGCTCTGCCAACCCGATGATCTCGCCAGCGTCGAGCGACGACGCGATGCTCACATGGGCGAAGCTTGGCTCAGGGTCTTCATTGCGAACGTCGCACGCAACCTGCCGCTCGCCGACGGTGAGAACATGCGTCAGTGGATAGACCTCGATCGCCGTTCCGGCGTCTGCCTGGGTGAATGCGATCCAACTGTTCGGGAACGGCGGAAAGGGCAACGCCGGTCCGCCGAGCACCTCGGCGAGGAAACGCGCGACGCGTTCGGGTTCCACGGCGCTGATCGACACGTGCAGCAGGCTCATGCCGCGATCCTTCGCTTGAGGCGCCGGGAGACTTCAGTTGGCGGCCGCGTGTCACGTTCACTCAGCTCGACGCAGAGTCCCAGTCGCGGCCCTTGACGTTGTTGAGATCCACGTCCGTCGGCTCGGGCGAGAAGTAACCCGCCGCCTTCTTCGCGTCGATCTCGACCCGCGCATCCGCGGGGATCAGCTCGTCCGGGATGGGTACCCGCTCGACCACCTCGATCCCCTGCCGCACCAGCGGCTCGTACTTCATGTCGCTCATCGAGACGAAGCGATCGATCCTCGTGATGCCCAGCCAGTGCAGCACGTCGGGCATCAGCTCCTGGAAGCGCACGTCCTGCACGCCGGCCACGCACTCGGTGCGCGCGAAATAGTTGGCCGCCGTGTCGCCATCCTTGTGCCGCTTTCTGGCGTTGTAGACGAGGAACTTGGTGACCTCCCCAAGGCCTCGGCCCTCCTTGCGGTTGTAGGCGATGAGCCCGGCACCGCCCGCCTGCGCGGTTTCGATGCAGACCTCGACACCGTGGGTCAGGTAGGGTCGGCACGTGCAGATGTCGGAGCCGAAGACGTCGGAGCCGTTGCACTCGTCGTGCACGCGACAGGCGAGCGGCCGGCCGGGATCGGCGATCGCCTCGATGTCGCCAAAGATGTAGAGCGTGGTGCCCCCGATCGGCGGCAGGAAGACCTCGAGGTCGTCGCGGGTGACCAGCTCGGGGAACATGCCACCCGACTGGCTGAAGAGGGCCCGGCGCAGCACGCTTTCGTCGATGCCGCAGCGCTCGGCGATGCCGGGGAGGTGCCAGACGGGCTCGACTGCCACCTTGACGCAGGCGACCTCACCGTCGTCGCGCAAGATGCGCGCATCCGGCCGCAGGCGACCGGCAGCGATCGCCTCTCTGAGTTCTGGAAAATGCAGAAAGGCGCGGGTCACCGCGATCGTCGGCCGGATGTCGAGACCGTCTCGAATGTCGGCGGCGAAGGCTTCGGCAGCGACGTGACCCCAGGGATCGAGCGAGACGATCTTGCCGGGCTCGGTCCACTGCGGATGTGGGCCGATTGGCACGGCCGGGTGCGTGTCGGCGAGATCAGGTTTGTGCGCCGGGCTCAGCGAGCCAGAAGCGATCGCCAGTGCGCGGAGGAGCGCGTAGGCACCACTGTGCGCGCCGATCACGTTGCGCCGCTGCGGCTCGGTTAGCGAGCCGATCAACGGTCCTCGCGCCTCAGGCGAGGCCGCTCCCCAGACGATCGGCCGCGGCTTGCTCCCCCGCGTCCGCGGATGCGAGGTCAAAACGATGTGGCTGGGCGGCAGGTTGCTTCTGCTCAAGCGCGATACCCCAAGTCTCGAAGCGGCCCGTTGCTCCGGCCTCAAGAGCCTTCTACGCACGCACAGCGAGAACGCGAGATCAAGCTCTGTATGTCTCACGCGAGCACCGCCACTTCGTCGAAGCCATTAGCGCGCCCCGCCCCGTTCTGGGGCGCAACGGTCCTGCTGGCGCTGGTGATGGCGCTCGCGCTGCCGACCGAGCCGCTCTTCTTCGGCAATCAGCACACGAAGCTCCTGCCCGGGCTCGCAGCCGCCGGCTTCGGCCACCTGGCCGAGGACTGGCAGGTCCAGACCCACGACCCGATCCCCGTCTTTCGCACGCTGGTGACGTTCGTCTTCCAGACCTCGGGCATGGACGCGTTCTACGGGCTCCAGGCGCTGAGCTTCCTCGCCATGGCCCTGGGTCTGCTCGTCTGGTACCGGCTCGCGCGGCAGGCGGGCGTGGGTCCGGCGCCCTGCTTCTGGGCGCTGGTCCTCGTGCTCGCCTTCCTTCACACCAACCAGGCGGGCGGTAAGCTCTTTCAGGGTGTGGCGACGCAATATCTGATCGATCGCGCCTTCGAGCCCGCCAATTTCGGGGTACTGATCCTCCTCGGCCTCGCCGCCATAGCAGCCGGGCGCTACGTGCTCGGCGTGCTCGCTGTGCTGATCGCAGCGCTGCTTCATCCGGCCTACGCCATCCCTGGCGGCATGCTCCTCACCGCGGCCCTGGCCCTCGTTCCCGCTGACGAGCGGCGGCGCGGCTGGCCGACGATCGTCACGGCCGGCACGGCACTCGGCGCCTACATTCTCTGGCTCGCCTTTGCCCTGCCACAAGGTGCGGGCGAGGCCGGCCCCTCGGCCGCCGAGATCCTGACCGACCGGCGCATTCCCGACCACAGCCACATCGGCCGCTGGTTCGACGTGGACGCCGCCTTCAAGCTGGTCATGGTCGGGCTCGCCGCTGCGCTGCTGCGCCATCACCCGATCGGCAGGTTCTTGGCGGCAGCACTCATCATCACCATCGTCTCGAGCCTCGCAACGCTCGCCCCCGAAGCGGCGAAGCTGCGGCTGGTCGCCCCCTGGCGAACCTCGGTCGTGCTTGTGCCGATCGCCAACATCGTCGTGCTCACCTGGGCGCTCGGCCACCTCATGGCGGTGCTCGATCGCCGCTCGGTGCGTCTTCGTCAGGGGTTGGCGGTCGGCCTCGCCCTCGCGACCGTCGCCATCGGCGGCTTCAACCTGGCCGACAAGGCAGAGCGCTATGCGGCGCCGCCGGCGGCTCACCATGTTTGGCTTCGCAAACACGCCCGACCGGGGCTCGTCGTGCTCACGCCGATCGGGGAGAGCGACTTCCGCCTCGCCACCGGCGTGCCGCAGTACGTAAGCTTCAAGACGCATCCCTACCGCGACCAGGAGGTGCGCGAGTGGTGGCGGCGCGTCGAGGTCGCGCGGCGTGTTCAGCGGGCACCCGAGAAGAACTGCGCGCGCCTGCAAGAGGAGCACAAGCGCACGCGGGTGAGCCATGTGCTTTGGCCCGCGGACCAGGTCGCGCAAGCACCCTGCCCGTTTCTCGAGGAGGCCTATCGCGACCGACGGGTCGTCCTGTTCGCGCTCGATCTCGGGCAATGAGGCTTCCAACGGCCGCGGCTTTCAGCTACGCGCCGGACGTGAACCAAGGGAGGATGCTCGATGAAGCTCGTGCGGTATGGCCCCCAAGGCGAAGAGCGTCCGGGGCTCATCGATGGAGAAGGCAAGCTCCGCGACCTGGGCGCGCACGTTGCGGACATCGATCGTACGGCCATCGCACCGGAGAAGCTTCAGGAGCTGCAGCGCCTCGCGCCGACGGACCTGCCCGAGATCGGTGGCGGCCCGCGGCTCGGACCACCCGTCGCGCCCGCGAGCGTCGGCAAGCTCGTCTGCATCGGGCTGAACTACGAGGATCACGCCAAGGAGACGGGTAGCCGCATTCCCAAAGAGCCGATCCTCTTCCTCAAGGCGACGAGCGCCATCACCGGACCATACGATCCCGTGGTTCTCCCCCGGGGCTCCGTGAAGAGCGACTGGGAGGTCGAGCTCGCCTTTGTCATCGGCACGCGTGCCAAGTATGTGAGCGAGGCTCAAGCGCTCGATCACGTCGCGGGCTTCATGACCTTTAACGACGTCTCCGAGCGCCATTTCCAGACCGAGCGCGGCGGGCAGTGGACCAAGGGCAAGAGCTGCGACACCTTCGCCCCGATGGGCCCCTGGCTCGTCACCAAGGACGAGGTCGGCGACTACGACCACTTGAAGATGTGGTGTGACATCGACGGCGAGCGTCGGCAGAATGGCTCGTCAGCAACGATGATCTTCAGGGTGCCGACGATCATCTCCTATCTGAGCCAGATGTTCGCGCTCGAGCCGGGCGATGTCGTGGCCACCGGCACGCCGCCCGGCGTGGGCATGGGCATCAAGCCCGAACCGGTCTTCCTTCGGCCCGGCCAGACGATGGTCACCGGTGTCGAACGGCTCGGCGAGATGCGTAACGAGATCCGCGCCGACGACTAAACGAGAGCCGCAACGATGACGCTCGACTACCTTTTGACCTCGCTCATCGTCATCTTGATGCCCGGCACGGGCGTCCTCTACACCCTCGCCTTCGGGCTCGGCCGCGGCTGGCGCGCTAGCATCTTCGCGGCGTTCGGCTGCACGCTCGGGATCGTGCCGCATATCGCGGCGAGCCTGGCGGGGCTCGCAGCACTTCTCCACACGAGCGCACTCGCCTTCCAGGTCGTGAAGGTGCTGGGGGTGATCTACCTGCTCTACATGGCCTGGAGCATGCTCCGCGAGCGCGGCACGCTGGAGGTGACCGAGGAGCGTTCGGGACGGCCGGCCAGGAGGATCATTGCCGACGGCTTTCTCCTCAACATCCTCAACCCCAAGCTCTCCCTGTTTTTCCTCGCCTTCCTGCCGCAGTTCGTCCCGGCAGGTACAGCGGACCCCACAGCGCAGATGCTCGGGCTCGCGGCAACCTTCATGGCACTGACGTTCGTCGTCTTCGTCGGCTACGGGATCTGTGCGGCCGCCGCACGCAGCTACGTGATCGCGCGGCCGCGGGTGATGCTCTGGCTCAGACGCAGCTTCGCCGGAGCCTTCGGCCTCCTGGGCTTGCGCCTCGCCTTGGCCGAGCGATAGGCACAGACGGCGCGGCGCAGGAGCGCGTCAGCTCGCGGTAGCGGCGGCGTTGACGGGAATCAGGTCGAGCGCCGCGGCAAGAAGCGCTCTTGTGTAGTCCTCCTGCGGCTCCTCGAAGATCCGCTGGGTGGGACCCTGCTCGACGACCTTGCCGTTCTGCATCACCATGACCGTATCGGCCATGGCGCGGACCACCGCCAGGTCATGGCTGATGAAGAGGTAGGTGAGCTTGTGCTGCTGCTGCAGCGCCCGCAGGAGCTCGACGATCTGCTTCTGGATGGTCCGATCGAGCGCCGAGGTCGGCTCGTCGAGCAGGACGAAGCGCGGCCGCAGGACCAGTGCGCGGGCGATGGCGATGCGCTGCCGCTGCCCTCCCGAGAACTCGTGCGGAAAGCGGCGCATGAAGCGCGGCTCGAGCTGCACCTCGTTCAGCGCCTCGACGACCCGGCGGTCACGCTCGGCCGCACCCAGAGCCGCTTCGTGCACGCGGAGACCCTCGCCGACGATCTCACCCACGGTGAGCCTGGGGCTCAACGAGCCGAAGGGATCTTGGAAGACCACCTGCAGCTCGCGGCGCAAGGGCCTCAACGTCTCCTGGTCGAGATCGGTCAGGTCCCGGCCGAGATAGGCGATCCGCCCCGCGGCGGGCAGCAGGCGCAACATGGCTCGACCGAGGGTCGACTTGCCGGAGCCGCTCTCGCCGACCACGCCCACGGTCTGACCCTCGCGGAGGCTCAAGCTCACATCGTCGACGGCGCGGATCGCTTCCTTGCTTCGGCCCAATAGGCCCTTCGGCAGCTCGAAGACGACCTCGACCTGCTTCGCCTCCAAGAGCATCGGCGCGCCGGGCGGTGGGGGGCGCTTCGTGCCCTCAGGCTCCGCAGAGAGCAACAGCTTGGTGTAGGCATGGCGCGGGTGCTCGAAGATCTCGCGGACGCGGCCGTGCTCGCGGACCTCCCCACCCTGCATCACATAGACCCGATCCGCGACGTGACGGACGATGCCGAGGTCGTGCGTGATGAAGACGATCGCCATGCCGAGGCGCTGCTGCAAATCGCGCAGCAGCTGAAGGATCTGCGCCTGGATGGTGACGTCGAGCGCCGTCGTAGGCTCGTCGGCGATCAGCACGTCCGGGCGGTTCGCGAGTGCCATGGCGATCATCACCCGCTGGCGCTGACCGCCGGACAGCTCGTGCGGGTAGGCGGTGAGTCGATCCTTGGCGCGCGGGATGCCCACCAGCTCGAGCAGCTCAAGCACGCGCGTGCGCGCGGCGGCGCGGCTCATGCCCTGGTGAAACACCAAGGGATCGCCGATCTGCGTCTCGATCCGCTGCAGCGGGTCGAGCGAGGTCATCGGCTCCTGGAAGATCATCGCCAGGCGTACGCCGCGATAGCGGTTGAGCGCCTTTGGCGAGAGGCCGATGAGCTCGTTGCCGTCGAAACGGACACTGCCTGTCGCCCGGCCGTTGCTCGCCAAGAGGCCCATAACCGACAGCATGATCTGGCTTTTGCCCGAGCCACTTTCGCCGACGACTGCGATCGTCTCACCCTTCGCAACCTCAAGGTCGACGCCTCGAACCGCATGCACCTCGCCGTCGGGCGTCTGGAAGCGGACGTGGAGATCGTGGACCTCCAGAATCGGGCCGGTCATTCAGCGATCCTTCGGGTCGAGCGCATCACGCAGCCCGTCGCCGATGAAGTTGAGGCAGAAAAGCGTCACCGCGAGGAACAAGGACGGGTAGATCAAGAGCCAGGAAGCACCCTGGATGTTCTTCGCTCCCTCGCTGATCAGCACACCCCAGCTCGTCAGTGGTTCCTGGACACCGAGGCCGAGGAACGAGAGAAAGCTCTCCAGGAGGATCACCTTCGGCACCATCAGCGTCATGTAGACGACGACGGGGCCGAGCGTGTTGGGCACGATGTGCCGGCGGATGATGGCGGGCGTACGCACGCCCATCGCCTGGGCCGCCTCGACGAACTCCCGCCGCTTCAGCGACAAGGTCTGGCCGCGGACGATACGCGCCATGTCGAGCCACTCGATCGCGCCCACGGCGATGAACATCAAGACGAAGTTCCGCCCGAAAAACACGACCAGCATGATGACGAAGAACATGAACGGCAGCGAATAGAGCACGTCGACGATGCGCATCATCATGTTGTCGACGCGGCCACCCATATAGCCCGAAATGGCGCCGTAGGTGACACCGATCGCGAGCGCCACGAGCGTCGCGAGTATGCCGATCGTCAGCGAGACGCGCCCGCCGATGAGGATGCGGGTGAGCAGATCGCGGCCGTTCTGGTCGGTTCCCATCAGGAAGCGGTTCTGGTTGACCATCGCGCTCAGGACGAGACGCCGGCCGTCCGTCGACTGGCTCAAGACGCTCGCCTCGCTGAACACGTCGCTGCGATCGATCAGACGGGTGACGCGCGGATCGATCTCGCGCTCGCTGGTGAGCGTGACCTGGACGACGCCGCCCTCGACCACCGCGCCCTCGATCTCCACACCGCCGCGCCTCAGCGCCGTCTCAAGCGCTCGCTCCACCTCGGCATCGCTGGGTCTCGGGCTCACCGATGGCGGGACTTTGACGTAGGCTTGGTAGACCCGGTCGTAGGGGTGCGGGCTCAGCATCGGGCCGAAGACGCAGGCGAGCGCGATGATCACCAAGAGAAAGAGGCTGGTCATCGCCGCGCGGTTCGCGCGGAGCCGGAGCCAGGCGTCGCGCCAGAGGCTCTTGCCGGCGACCTGCTCGGTCGGCACGACCGCGTCAGTCATACCGCACCTTCGGGTCCAGGACGGCGTAGAGCAGGTCGACCAGCAGATTGAAGACGACGATGAAGAGCGCGATCGTGACCACCGTCCCCATCACCAGTGTGTAGTCGCGGTTCAGGGCACCTTGGACGAAGTAGCGGCCGATGCCGGGAATGCCGAAGATGGTCTCGATCACCACCGAACCCGTTAGCAGCGCCGCAGCGGCGGGGCCGAGATAGGAGACCACCGGCAGTAGCGCGCCTCTGAGCGCGCGCAGCGTGACAACACGCGGCGGCAGCCCGTTGGCGCGCGCCGTGCGGACGTGATCGGCACGCAACACCTCGATCATCGAGCCGCGGGTCAAACGCGCGATCACGGCAATCTGCGGCAGCGCCAGGGTGAACACTGGCAAGAGCTTGTTGATGAGGGCACCTTCGCCCCAACCGCCCGCTGGCAGCCAGCCAAGCCAGATCGCGAAGATCAGCGTCAGAACCGGCGCCATGACGAAGTTGGGGATAGTGATGCCGACCATCGCCACCGTCATAACGCCGACATCGCCGGCCCGGTTCTGGCGCAGTGCTGCGAAGGTGCCGAGCGCCGTGCCGACGCCGATCGCCAGGAGAAGCGCCGTGCCACCGAGCTGGATCGACACCGGCAGGCCCTGGCGGAGTAGCTGGTCGACGGTGAAATCGCGGTAGACGTAGGACGGGCCGAGATCACCCGTCAGCAGTCCTCCGATGTAGTTGAAATACTGCCGCCAAAGTGGCTGGTCGAGCTGGTAGTAGGCCAGCAGGTTTTCCATGATCTGCGGCGGTAGCGGTCGTTCGAGGTTGAATGGGCCGCCGGGTGCTACGCGGATCAGGAAGAACGCGACGGTGACGATGACCAAAAGCGTCGGTAGCGCGCCCAAGAGGCGGCGAAGGACGTAGCGCAGCATTGCCGGGGGTCCAGCGCGGCGGCGCCGGACCCGTAGGCCCGGCGCCGCCTGAGCTCAGTTGCCAAGCGACAACCAGCGGGTGGCGTGTACG
Organism: Geminicoccaceae bacterium; assembly: GCA_028279345.1. Lineage (GTDB taxonomy): Bacteria > Pseudomonadota > Alphaproteobacteria > Geminicoccales > Geminicoccaceae > JAAAPF01. Next base: position 109,404 of record JANQNY010000031.1, on the reverse strand, counting down.
TTTTGGATGTTGTCCTCCCAACCCTGCAGCTCGGGGCTCACCAAGTTAATCGAGCCATAGTACATGAGTGGGATGAACGGCAGATCGCGCATGAAGATCTTCTCGGCTTCGAGCAGGATCTGGGCGCGCTCCTCGAGGTCGGTCGTCACCGCAGCCTCGTCCATCAGCGCGTCGTACTCGGGGTTTGCGTACCGCGCGTAGTTGAACCCCAGATTGTCGCTTTCCACCATGAACAAGAAGTTCTGCGGGTCCGAGTAATCGCCGATCCAGCCGGCCCGGGCGATGTCGATATCACCTCGGTCGCGCAGATGCGCGTAGTGTGTCTTGAGGTCGGTGTTGAAAAAGGTCGTCTGAACGCCGAGCGGCTTCCACATGTCGGCGATGGCGGTCGCGGTCTTCTGGTGGTTTTCCGACGTGTTGAAGCGGATCTCGACCTGGAGCGGGTTGTCCGGGCCGAAGCCGGCCTCGGCCAAGAGCGCGATGGCTTCTTCCTCCCGATCGAACATCGGCAGGTCGGCATAGTCCGCCATGGCGGGCTCGCCGTAATTGCCGATACCGGGCGGGATGAAGCTGTAGCCGGGAACCATGGCGCCGGCCCAGATCTCGTCGGCGAGAAACTCGCGGTCGATCGCCATCGACAGCGCCTGGCGCACGCGCACGTCGTCGAACGGCGCCTTCTCGGTATTCACCGCGTAGTAGTAGGTGCCCAGATAGGGCGCGATGCGGAGCTGGTCGCCGAGCTCGGCGCGGATGAAGTCCATCTGCTCGGTCGGCGCGTCGTTGTTCGAGTGCAGCTCGCCCGCCATGAAGCGCCGGAGCGCTGCCGAGCGATCCTCGGTCGGGTAGTAGTAGACCTCGTCGATGGCGACATTGTCGGCGTCGTGGAAGCTCTCGTTCTTGACCGCCTTGATGTGGGCGTTCGGCACCCACTCCACGAGCGTGTAAGCACCGTTGGAGATCATGTTGCCGGGCCGCGTGAAGGCCATCCCGTGCTCACCCACACTCGGCGGATGCACCGGCAAGCTGGTCTGGTGGGTCAAGAGCTCCATGAAGTATGGCGTGGCGCTGCCGAGCGTGATCTCGAGCGTCCGCTCGTCGACGGCGCGCACGCCGAGCTCCTCGACCGGCGCCTCACCCTTGTTCACGGGCTCCGCCCCGGCGATCGGGTAGAGGATGTCGGCGTACTTGGCACCGGTGGCCGGGTCGAGGATGCGGCGATAGGAGAACACGAAGTCGTCGGCCTTGACGGGGTCACCGTTCGACCAGGTCGCGTCCTCACGCAACGTGAAGGTGTAGACGAGGCCATCGTCCGAGACCGTCCAGCTCTCCGCGACCCCAGGCGTCACCTCGGCCTTGGGGCCGTGCACGACCAGCCCCTCGTAGAGATCACGCAGGATGATCGATTCGTAGATCGTCGACGTCAGGTGCTGGTCGAGGGTTTCGGGCTCCGTCGTGTTGCCGCGATGATAAACGACCTGGGCCAGTCCGGCGGTGGCCACGCCCACGCTCAGCGCTGCCGCCAGAAGCACCGTCTTGAGATGTCCGGTCGCCATGCTGTGTTTCTCCCAAGAAATGCGGCGCACCGTCAGCGCGCCGTCCGTCTTGGCGTGTTGTCATGCATCAAGCGCCCACGGCAATGCGACGCGCACGCCCTAAACCTAGACTTTCGGACAGCGGGAGGGTCCTGATGCTCTTGGCATTCACGGCTTTGCTGGTTTTTCAACTATTGGGCGACGTTGCCGTGCGCATGGTCGCATTGCCTCTGCCCGGGCCCGTGCTCGGCATGGCGCTCTTGTTCGTGGCGCTTGCGCTCTATGGCCGCGTGCCCGACCACCTGAAGCGGCTCGGCATCCGCACAGCACGCGCGCTGCTATCGAGCCAGGTGGCGGGCGCCTTCGCCGGCATTGCCATGGGGCTCAACGCCCTGGCGACGGCGCTGCTGTTGCCGATGCTGTGGGGTCTCTTCGCCAACTGGTTCTGAGCGACTACGATTGAAGCGTCAGCAATCCACTAGCGTAGCGCCTTCTTCGGTTGGCCGCCTGAAGTCGTCCAAGGCGCGCTGCGTCTTCGCCTCCGCCGCGCGCCGCTCGCGCCGATGGGCCTCGTTCGTCAAACGGGCAAGGCGCTCGACGGCCAAGTCCGCGTGGCGCTGAACGTCCTCGGCCGCGCGTACACGGCGCGCCAGTTCGGCGGCGCGCTCTGCCGTGCCCCACTCACGGACGCGACAAGCCTCCAGCCAGCCTGCGAACGAAGCTTGGTCCTCGAGCGCCACCTGCTGCTCCGGCGCGACAAGCCTTCGCCAACCACGGCGCTGCTCGTCGAAACGACGTTCGGCGGCACGAGCCGCGCCAAGCGCTTCGCGTGCCGCATCCCGCTGCCGCTCGCGCACGCGCAACAGCTGTCCCAAGGAGCTGGCCCGCATCAAGCGGCCTCCGCGACCGCCTCGGACACGACGCCGAGCACGCCGGCGAGGCTCCCGAACGGTGCCACGTCGGCGGGCTCGCCGGGCGTCTGCGCCAGCAGCCGCTGGAGCGCGGGCATGCGGGCCACCGCCTCGTCGACGAGCGGATCGCTGCCGGTGACGTACGCACCGAGCCGGAGCAGGTCGGCGCTCTCTTGATGCGCCTGGAAGAGTGCGCGTGCATGCCGGGCGAGCGCCGCCTCGGTCGGCCCATAGACGCTCGCCGCGGTGCGCGACAGGCTGCGCGTGACGTCGATCGCCGGGTAGCGCCCGGTCTCAGCAATGCGCCGGTCGAGCACGACATGGCCATCGAGGATCGATCGGGTCTGATCGGCAACGGGCTCCTCGGTGTCGTCGCCCTCGGTGAGGACGGTGAAAAGCCCGGTGATCTCGCCGCGCCCCGTCCCAGGTCCGGCGCGTTCCAGGAGGCGCGGCAGCTCGGCGAAGACGCTCGGCGGATAGCCGCGGGTGGCCGGCGGCTCGCCGGCCGACAGGTAGACCTCGCGCAACGCCGTCGCGAAGCGCGTCAGGCTGTCGACGAGGCAGACCACCGAGCGGCCCCGGTCGCGGAGCGCTTCGGCGATGGTGAGCGTAAGCCACGCCGCGCGGCGCCGCAGCATCGCCGGCTGGTCGGAGGTGGCCACCACGATCACCGCGCGGCGACGCGCCTCGGCGTCGAGCGTCTCGTGCAGGAACTCGTTCACCTCGCGGCCGCGCTCACCAATCAGCCCGATGACGAACGCGTCGGCGTCGGCGTGGCGCGCGATCATCGAGAGCAGCGTCGATTTCCCGACACCGGAGCCGGCGAAGATGCCCAGACGCTGGCCGCGACGGCAGGGGACGAATAGGTCCAGCGCCCGCACGCCGAGGGTCACTGGCGCACCGAGCGGGCCTCGCTCGGTGGCCACGGGCGGGGCACCGTAGACCGCGCGTGGCTCACCGCCGGCAAGTGGCACCGGCAAGCCGTCGAGCGGCCGGGCGAAAGGGTCGAGCACGCGCCCGAGCCAGTTCTCACCGGGGCAGACGGTGGCGAGGCTGGGCACCACCTCGACCCGCGCACCTAGGGTCACGTCGCGATTGTCGCCATACGGCAAGAGGATCGTCACATCGTCCCGAAAGGCAGCCACTTCGGCGAGGAGGGGCGGCTGTCCGCCGCCACGCAGTACACGACAACAGTCACCCACGCCGACGAGCCCGCCGAGCCCTGCTGCGTGCAGGGCCTGGGCGCGCGCGGCGACGATCCTGCCGGCGACCGTCCAACGGGGAAGATCGGAAAGGACGGCGTCCAAAGCCTGCAAGGCTCACCTCCGGATACACTCGTAGAGCGAGCATCATTAAGAACATATAAACCTTAAGGTTGCATGACTGGCTTCGAAGTTCGCGGACGGCCTCGCCCGGCGCCTTCGAAGCAGAGCGCGCAAGGGTCCGACGGCGATCGCGAAGACATTCGCTGGAGAAGACGATGCGCGCGCTGGTAGTCGAAGACGATCCGGTTTCGTTGAAGCTGATTGCGACGGCTCTCGACCGGGAGAGCATCATCCACGAGCCGACGTCCTACGGTGAGGACGCGCTGGAGCTGGCCAAGCTCTACGACTTCGACATCATCCTCCTGGACCTGACGCTCCCGGACATCGACGGCTACGAGGTCGTCCGCCGGATGCGCGCGGCGAAGGTTCGCACGCCCGTGCTGATCCTCTCCGGCAGGCTCCAGGTCGAGGACAAGATCCACGGCCTCAGCTGCGGGGCCGACGACTACGTCACCAAGCCCTTTCACCCGAACGAGCTGACGGCCCGCATCCAAGCGGTCGTCCGGCGCTCCAAGGGTCATTCGGAATCGGTCATCAGGACCGGCCAGCTGACGGTGAACTTCGACAAGCGCTCGGTGGAGGTTGGCGGCCGCCGGCTGCACGTCACCGGCAAGGAGTACGGAATCCTCGAACTCCTTTCGTTGCGCAAGGGCGTCACGCTCACCAAGGAGATGTTCCTCGACCACCTCTATGGCGGCATGGATGAGCCCGAGCTGAAGATCATCGACGTCTTCATCTGCAAGCTCCGCAAGAAGATCGCCCAGGTGAATGAGGGCGAGCATCATATCGAGACGGTGTGGGGCCGAGGCTACATGCTGCGCGATCCCGATGCCGGCACCGTCGATGCCGCGGACCTCGCAGCGGCGAGCCGCCTGCCTGAGTTGGCGCCCGTCGAGCACGCGCTCGCCTGAGCTGTCTCGACCGGCGTCCCATACGCTCACTCGGCGACGCCGAGCCGCCCGCACACCCACCCACCTAGGACAGCATGCTCGTGGGCGGTTGGGTGGAGTGTGCGAACGCTTCCAGCCAAAGGGAAACGGCGCGGCCACCGTCCTCAGTCGGGCGCGGCCATGCGGTGCGGACCGGCGAGTAGCCCATTCTCGCGATAGTAGAGCTCGGCACCGGGGTGCAATGGCACGCTGATGCCGGTGAGCGCCGTGACCTCCGCGATGCTCAACCCCGCAGGATGTCCTCGATCGAGCCGCTCCCGCGACGATGGCGCCCAGAGCGCCGCCACCAAGGCTTCGGCCAGCTCCACCTCCAGGTCAGCGCGTACGAGCCATAGCGCTGGTACCGCCAGCGAATGCACAGCCATATTCAAGCCATAGGTACCGCGCGGCACGACGGCGAGCCGCCAGTGGGGGCGCCTGCCGGCAACCGCGCGGGCACCCGGGATCAACGCCGGCATCAGCCGCGCACCAACGCCCGCCAACGCCTCACCGACGGTGGACGTCGGTAGACCGGCGATCGTCAGAAAGCCGTCAACCTCGCGGGCGGCCATCGCATCGAGCCCGAGAACAGGCGAGAGCAGCACGAGTTCGACGCCATCAGGCTCGAAGCCGAATGCCGGCAGGACGACCGGTGCGCTGACACTGGTGCCAGAGAGCTCTCCGCCGACGGCAAGCCGCCGCGGCGGCCAGGGTGCCTCCTCCAGCACCACGAGCTGAGCGACCTCCGGGTAGAGGCTGGCGAGCGCGCGCAAGTCCTCAAACGGCGCGTCGACGAAAGGGCCCTGGCCCTGCCAAGCCTCATGCGCCACATCCGCTTGGGCGAAGATACTGTCGACACGCCGCGCCGCCAGCGATTCCAGGTTGGCGACCGTACCCGCTGAGCTCTGCGCGAACGCAACGAGACCCGGAACCCCGCAGACCCTTCCGGGAGGGCACGGATTGCCGCCGGGAGGCGCACTGACGATGTCGGCGATGACCCCACCGACGGGATAGTAGGTCCCGGTCGGATCACCTGTTCCGATCACGAAGTTCCGAACCCCGGCCGCGCGCGACGGCCGCGCGAGCAGCATGGCCGTGGCACCCAGCCAAGCAGACAGGTCGCGACGCGTGCATGTGACGGAGCTCACCATGTCCGTGCATAGCGTGCACGGTCGGCGTTCGTCACCCTTCAAGCGCGGGCGGCAAGGCCACCGTCGCACGTTCACCGGTACTGACCAGCGGCGCCAATCTGCCGGTCGGCACCCGTGCCAACGGCCCGAGCGCTAAGACCCGCTCCGGGCGTTCATCCGGCATGACGACGCGGGTATCCGCCGGAACAAAGCCCAACGGCCCATAGTAGGCGAGATCACCCACTAGCAGCACGGGCGTGCCACCCTGAGCGGCAAGGCTGCACGTCGTCCGCACAAGTTCGCGGCCGATGCCTAGCCCGCGCAGGGCCGGCTCGACGCCCAAAGGCCCCAGCAGCAACGCCGGGTGCCCATCGATAAGGATCGGCCAGTAGCGGATCGTGCCCACGAGGTCGCCGCCACGGCGTGCGGCACGGGCGAGGTCGGCGCGGTGCGGCACGGAGCAGCGAAACTGGTAGGAGGCCTTCCGATGCCGATGCGGCCCGAAGGTGAGATCGAGCAGCCGCTCGATCGCCGGCGCGTCGGCCGGCCTTTCGATGTCGATCTGAAACACGCGGGTAGTCCCGAAGCGGGCAAAGACGGGGGAAGCTGACGGAGGGTCAGCGTCGTCGTCGCTCGATTCGGTGCGTGCGCCGGGTCATCTGAAGGTCGCTAGGGCGGTGACTGCATCACGTCAAGCATGCGGTGCGATTGCCGCCGCTCAGCTGAGCTTCTGCAGGCGATGTACTTGCGTCGGGCCGGCGAGATGCGGGCGTAGCCGCTCGCGATTGGCAACCAAGTGCGGCGCTCGGCTGTGCGCCTCGAGATCAGCCTCGGACGCCCAGGTCTCATGGAACCAGAACACCCGCGGATCCGCACGATCGCGGTGCAGGTCGTAGTTGAGGCACCCCTTCTCTTCCAAGGTCGGGGCCAGCTGATTGCGCAAGAGGTCTGCAACCTCCGCCTCGTGCCCGGGCAATGCCTCGACCCGGGCGATCACCACGATCCTCATCTGCGGCCTCCCTCGGCTCGATCTGCGCGCCAGTGCTTTGCTCTGAACGCATCGTTGGCGTTGGACCGCCTCACTTGCAAGTAGCGCAGACTGTCCGGCTGTCACTCGCCGACCATCTCCAGGTAGACGGTGACGCGACAACCCTCGCCTAGCGCGCTGTCGATCGCGAGGTGACCGCGATGGCGATTGACGATGTGCTTGACGATGGCGAGGCCAAGGCCGGTGCCACCGAGCAGGCGCGATCTCGAGCTGTCGACGCGAAAGAAGCGCTCGGTGATTCGCGGCACGGCGTCGGCAGGAATGCCATCACCATAGTCGATGACGTCGACCGCCACGGCGGCCAGTCCCGAAAGCCGACTCGCGCGCGGTGGCGCTGCAGCGAGCGTCTTCGCCCGAATGTCCACGCGTCCGCCGGCGCTGCCGTATTTCAGGGCATTGTCGACAAGGTTGGTGAACACCTGTTGCAGCTGGTCCGCGTCGCCGGGCACAGTCGGCAGCCGATCCGCGACATCTAGGCGCAACTCGACACCATTGCTCGCGGCGACACCGGCCTGGGCCGAGACCACGGCGTCGAGTACCTCCCCTATCGCGACCGGCGCATCGGGCCGATGCAGCTCCATGAGTTCGACCTGTGAAAGCGTCATCAGTTCGCCGACCAGTCGCGCCATGCGGTCGGCTTCGGTCGCCATGGTCTGGAGAAAGCGCTCGCGCGCTTGGGCATCGTCGCGCGCGGGTCCGCGCAACGTGTCGATGAAGCCGCGGATCGCCGTGAGCGGCGTCCTGATCTCATGGCTCGCATTGGCCACGAAGTCGCTCATCATGCGCTGGCTGAGATGCTCCGAGGTTCGTTCGCGGAGCACCATCAGTGCCAGTGGCTCCTGGCCAGGGATCCTCACCGGCTGGACTTCTACCTGAAAGCGGCGGCCGTGCGCGCGCGGCTCGGCGAGCGTGACCTGGCTGGCGAGGTCTGCATCGAGTGCGGACGCCACCGCCTCCAGCAGTTCGGGGGCGCGAAGCACGCGGCGTAGCGGCCGGCCCCTGAGGTCGGCGCCGAAGCGTTCGAGCGCCGCTCGATTGGCGTAGACCACGCTGCCGCGGAGGTCGACCTGCAGGAGCGGATCGGGCAGGACCTCCATCAACCGCTCCTGCAAAGCGATCTCCGCGGTTTCGCGGTCGGCGCGCTGCTTGAGCCAGCGGAAGAATCGCCAGAGCGCCGCGACGAAAGCGGCATCGATCACCCAGCCGCCGCGCAAAGGTGGCTCGCGATCGAGCCCCTGCGGCCAGCTCTCCACGAGCTCCGTCAGCTCTTCGATCAGGCGGCGTCGAGCGACGGCCAGCGGCAGAGCGGCGAGGATCCCGACACCGCCGGCGGCAAGCGTCGCCTCGGCGGACCACCAGCCGAGCAGCATGCCGAAGGCGAGTGCCAACCAGGCCGGAGCCGACCAGAGCAGAACCTCGCGGGCAAGCCGCAACGGGTGGCGCCGGGCCCTTGCGCGCGGGATCTCGCCGATGGCGGGCAAGCGACGGGTCAGGCGCTCACGCGCCGAGTTCGGGCCGATCGCGGTACTGATCGAGAGCCTCCGGGTTCGCGAGCGCGTCGGTGTTCTTCACCGGGCGGCCGTGGATGACGTCGCGCACCGCCAGCTCGACGATCTTGCCCGAGAGCGTCCGGGGAACGTCGTCGACTTGGACGACGCGCGCGGGCACGTGGCGCGGCGTGGTGTTCTCGCGGATGCGTGAGCGGATGCGCGCCACCAGTTCGTCATCGAGTTTCAGCTCCGGGCGCAGCCGTACGAACAGGACCACCCGCACGTCACCTTGCCAATCTTGGCCGACGCACAGCGATTCCAGCACCTCGTCGATCTGCTCGACCTGCCGATAGATCTCCGCCGTTCCGATCCGCACCCCACCGGGATTGAGGACCGCGTCCGAACGACCGTGAATGACAAAGCCGCCGCTGTCCGTGATCTCGGCAAAGTCGCCATGGCACCAGACATCGGGGAAGCGCTCGAAGTAGGCATCGTGGTAGCGGCGGCCGTCCACATCGTTCCAGAAACACAGAGGCATCGCCGGGAACGGGCGGGTGCAGACGAGCTCGCCCTTGGCCTCGCGGATTGACCCGCCGGTCTCGTCCCAAACGTCGACCGACATGCCTAGGCCCGGGCCCTGGATCTCGCCGCGGCGGACGGGCAGGAGCGGGTTGTTGAGCACGAAGCAGGAGACGATGTCCGTCCCCCCGGAGATCGAGCCGAGCTGTACCTCGGGCTTGATCGCGTCGTAGACGAAATCGAAGCTTTCGGGCAGCAGCGGCGAGCCGGTCGAGAGGATCGTGCGTAGCTCAGAGAGATTGCAGCGGTCGCGCGGTCGGAGGCCCGACTTCTTGACGGCATCGATATACTTGGCACTCGTCCCGAAGATGTTGACGCCGGCTTCGGCCACGAGATCGAAGAGACGCTCGGGGCCAGGATGGAAGGGCGAGCCGTCGAAGAGCACGAGCGTCGCCTCCGATGCCAGACCGGAGGCCAGCCAGTTCCACATCATCCAGCCGCACGTGGTGAAGTAGAAGAGCCGCTCACCCGGCTTCAGGTCGCCGTGCAGCTTGTGCTCCTTGAGGTGCTGGAGGAGCGTGCCCCCGACGCCATGCACGATCGCCTTGGGCTTGCCCGTGGTGCCCGAGGAGTAGAGTACGTAGAGGGGCTGCGCGAAGGGGACGGAGGCAAAGCTCGGTCGCGCCTCGGGATCGACCGCGACCGTGTCCAGGGCGATGGCGTCGTCGATGCTCTCCAGTCTGGCGGCGGAGTCGAGATAGCGCACGAGGACGAGCTGGCGCACGGAGGGGAGCGCGCGCCTGGCCGTGGCGACCTTGTCGCGGATGTCGATCGCCTTGCCCGCATAGTGGTAGCCGTCGGCGGCCATGAGCACCTTGGGCTCGATCTGTCCGAAGCGATCGAGAATCCCCTGAATACCGAAATCGGGAGAGCAGGAAGACCAGGTCCCACCCAGCGTAGCGGTCGCGAGCATGCCGATGATGGCTTCGGGCACGTTGGGTAGCACGGCGGCGACGCGATCGCCCGGGCCCACCCCGGCATCGGCGAGCACGGCCTGCAACGCCGCCACCCGTGCCTGTAGGCCAGCCCACGTCACCTCCTCGCGGCGACCGTCCTCACCATAGGCAATGATCGCCGGTCTAGCGTTGTCGAGGCGGAGTAAGTTCCTGGCGAAGTTGAGCGTAGTGCCGGGAAACCAGGTCGCCCCCGGCATCAGCGCGCCGTCGCGAAGCGCCTCCGTGTAGGGTGCGTCGGCGATCACACCCAAGTCCTCCCAGACCAGGGCCCAGAAGTCCTCCTGATGATCAACGGAAGCGCGCCACAGGCTAGGCCAATCCCCAAGGGGACGACCGAGGCGGTCACCGAAACGCTGCTGGAAACGGCCCATCGCGCTCGTCGCCAGTGCGTCCGACGTGGGCTGCCAAAGAATGGGATTCATGGCGGGTCTCCCGGCGCAACCTCCACCAGCGGGCTCGCAATCACTTCTTAACGGATCGATGCGAAAAGGAACAATGGATCGCCCCGGATGGACGACGATGGCCTACGCGCCGACCAGCCGACGCGGCTTCTGCCTGGGGCTGGCGGCCGTCCTCGGTAGCTGCCGTTCCATCGACGACGAGTGGCGTCTGGCGTTGGCGCCCAGCGTCGAGCTCGACGAACTCACGATCCGACGCAAGCGCCGTGTCGGCGCAATGGCCCGCGCGGTGCTGGGCTTCAGCAATCCCAATGACTGGCGTCTCGCCGTGGACGCCGTGACGTGCACGTTCGTGCTCAACGGCACGCTGTTGGGACGCACGACCGCTGGTAAGGACCGGTTCCTGCCGGCGCGCGGCCGGCGAACGGTCGAGATTGTCCTGCCGTTCGAACCGAGCCCGGCGATGGCGGCCCTCCTGGACCGCTCACCGCCGCCGCGGGGCATCGGCTTTCACCTCCACGGCTACGCCAAGGTCGTGGGCCTAGGGGCCGACCTCCTGCCGTTTGACCTCACGGGTCGCTGGCCCCTGGCCTAGCTGGATAGCGCCTCAGGTATCCTTCGGTGGATCGCTGACCTCGACCGCAGGCGATACCGGCACCGGTGCCTGATCAACCGGGCTTTCGACGGCCGGCTCGACCACTCCGGGCGCTTGCGGCGAAACCGTCACCACGGGCGCTGCATCGGGCCCGCTCGACGACGCCTCCAATCCACGAACGGCACCAAGCACGTGCAACAGACCAGCCGGATCGGCGTTGCCGGAAAGGGCATACATGAGCGATCCGCTCCGCCAGAACAGGGAGGTGTGTTGCGGGTTGATGCTCGTGGTGAGACTCTGGCGATCGCCACCGAAGGCTGCGACCGCCAAGCTCAGATGCGTGCCCTCGGTGCCAGTCACTGGCTCGTAGGCAAAGCGGATCACCGGACCATAGGACGTGACGTCCGCACGGCCGTCCACCAGCTGATAGCCGACGGCGCGCAGGTTCGGCGGGTGTACCGGCACCTGCGAGGCGCCCTGCGGGATCGCAAGGCTCGGCGCTACCGTCTTCACGACTTCGGCGTCGGGACCAGGCACACTGGGCACCGATGTCGTGATCGTCGAGGCAGTGCTTCCGGGAACCACCGACGGAAGCACGGCGACAATCGGCGCCTGCGGTTGTGAGGGGTGCAGGAACTGTTGCGCCTGCCAGCCGGACACCCCAGCGCCCACCAGCGCCAACAGCGCGACCGATGCCGCCAACGCCTGCCGCGTGCGCCGGCCACGTCGGACGCCCGCGGCCAGCTCGGCACCCGCCGAGGGCAGCGCGGCGTCGTCGGCGAGGCTTGGATAGAGGGCCTGCAACAGCACGTTCTGCCGCTGATAGTCGCTGGCGCGCGCCATGGCGTCAGCGTCGGCGGAGAGCAGCGCCGCTACGGTAGCGCGCTCATCGGGGCGCAGATCGCCATCGACGAACCGGTTGAGGGTGAAATCGACGACCTGTGGATCATGTTTGTCGCGGCGATCAATCATGACGGTTTCCGCTTGGCAACGGGTGTGGGGGTTTCATCGGCCTGCATAAGAATCCGGAGCTGGCGCCGGGCACGCGATAGACGTGACATCACGGTCCCGATCGGTATGTCCAAAATGCGTGCGGCCTCGGCGTATGAGACCCCTTCCAAACCGACGAGCAGCAGAACTTCGCGTTGTTCATCAGCAAGGTGGTCAAGGCCACGGGCGAGGTCGCGTAGCTCAAGCCGCCGGTCCTGGTTCGGCGGTGCGGCGGGGTGGTGCAGAACATTCTCGAGATCGAAGATGATGGGCGCGGCCCGCCGACTTCGGTATTCGTCGACGTAGAGGTTGTGCAAGATCGTGAACAAGTACGATCGAAGGTCTCGGACTTCCGTCCAAGGCCGCAGTCGCGCCAGCGCTCGAGCCAGGCTCTCCTGGACCAAGTCTTCCGAATCGCCAACACCGCCTCCCAGCAGCGCCCGCGCATAGCGACGGAGTCCCGCGATATGCGCAATGATAGCCTGTTCTAGCGCGTCCTTGGGATCGATGGGTGAACCCTGGTCTTTTTGCACGCGCCCTCGCCCCGACGTGTAAAGTGCAGACGGCGTATCGACAGGTCTATTCCCGGCCCCCCGTACGCAGCAGAAACTCGCGACCAAGCTTCACACGCGCAGCGCCGGCGTAGGCGATGACGTCCGCCGTCGCATAAGTCTCCGTCCATCGTTCCGGCAGGTAGGAGCCGGTACCGATGAAATCAACCGGTGCGCGGACACTTGCCATCAGCTTGCACTTTTCAGGACCGAAACCCGAACTTCCAATGATCCGCACACGATCGAAACCTGCTGCGTCAAGCCGCTCGCGCGCGTGGAAGATCGCCGCCGCCGTGACGCCCGTGCCGGTCAGCCAACGGAGCTCACGCTCGGTGCGATAGGTCCGGATAGCATCCGGTGCGTGGCGTTCGAGCACGGCGTAGGACAAGGCGGTGTCGAGCCCTTCGATGAAGCGGCCCCCATGTGTATCGATCCGAATGCTCAGCCGCCCGTCGGCCGCGAGTTCGGGAAAGGCGCGGCAAACCTCCAGCGCATCGGTGATCTCACGGCCGAAATAGTCGACAAGCACGAACAGCGGCTCGTCAGGATAGGTCTGATGGTACATCTCAGCGGCGCGTAGCGTACTGCCGGCGTAGCCGATCAACGCGTGCGGCATCGTCCCAAGGCCCTTGTCGCGGCCGAAATAGTGGGCCGTCGCGTCGTTTGCGGAACCGATGAAGCCCTTGGCGCCACGTTCGCGCTTGGCGCGCTCGGAACCTACACTCGCGGCATAGGCCATGAGGTCCGCCATGGGCGGGCCGGCGCAGTGCCGTGCGTCCATCGCGAGGAAGCTGACATAGGGAAGATCCGTGCACATGGTGTAAGCGTTGAACGCCGCCACGCACGGCGGACCGATCTGCTGCAAGAGCAGCGTCTCTAGATCGGAGAGCTCGCGGAACGAGCCGCTGATGTACATCAACGGTTCGCCCGCACCGACCCAAGCGCCTTCGGGATAGCAGAGGTCGATCTCGAAACGGACGCCACGCTGCTCGGCGATGCGCTCGAGCCACGCCACAGCAAGCCGCGGGCAGAAAATCACCGGCCGTCGCATAAAGATCGCGTAAGTGACGTCCGTGTCACCGAACTTGGTGACGATCTCGCGCGTCTTCAGGAAGTACTTGTCGGTGAACGGCGCGGTCTCGTCGCTCATGCGCCTTCGCCGCCTAGGAGGCTTCGCGTAGCTGAGCGCGGTCGGCGCGCAGCGATTCGGCGATCAGGAACGCGAGTTCCAGGCTCTGTTGCGCGTTGAGCCGGGGATCGCAGTGGGTGTGGTAGCGATCGGCGAGCCCTTCGTCGGTGATGGCCTGCGCCCCGCCCGTGCACTCGGTCACGTCCTCGCCGGTCATCTCGATATGGACACCGCCGGCGTGGGTGCCCTCGGCCTGGTGCACGTCGAAGAACCGCCGCACTTCCGTCAGCACCCGCTCGAAGGGCCGCGTCTTGTAGCCCGAGCCCGTCTTCATGGTGTTGCCGTGCATGGGATCACAGGCCCAGACGACGGTCCGCCCTTCGCTTTCGACGGCACGAACGAGGCGCGAAAGCTTGCTCTCGACCAGATCGGCGCCGAAGCGGCCGATCACCGTGAGCCGGCCGGGCTCGTTCGTCGGATTGAGGATGTCGAGCAAGCGCAACAGCTCATCGGGCTCGAGCGTCGGCCCCGCCTTGAGGCCCAGCGGGTTGGCGACACCGCGGCAAAACTCGACATGGGCGCCGTCGACTTGGCGCGTCCGGTCGCCGACCCACAGCATGTGCGCCGAGGTCGCGTACCACTGACCGGAGGTGGAATCGATCCGGGTCAGCGCCTCCTCGAAACCCAGAAGGAGCGCTTCGTGGCTCGTGTGGAAGGTGGTCCGCTGGATCGCAGGCGTACTCACATGCGAGACGCCGCAAGCCTTCATGAACGCCAACGCGTCGGTGATCTGATCGGCGAACGCCTGATAGCGCTGGCCCTGTGACGAGCGTTCGCAGAAACCGAGATTCCAAGTGTGCACGCGCTCGAGCGAGGCATAGCCACCCTCGGTGAAGGCGCGGAGCAGGTTCAGGGTCGCTGCCGCCTGCGCATAGGCCTTGAGTTGGCGCTTGGGCGCTGGAGCACGCAGCCGCGCGTCGAACGCCAAACCGTTGACGATGTCGCCCTTGTAGCTCGGCAACTCGACCTCGCCCTGACGCTCGGTCGGCTCGGAGCGCGGCTTGGCGAACTGCCCGGCCATGCGGCCGACCTTCACGACCGGCAGGCCGGAGCCGTAGGTCAAGACGACCGCCATCTGCAGGAGCACGCGCAACGTGTCTCTAATCTTGTCCGCCTGAAAGTCGGCGAACGCCTCGGCGCAATCGCCGCCCTGCAGGAGGACCGCCCGGCCCGCCGCCACCTCTGCGAGCTGCTGCTTCAGGTTCCGGGCCTCACCAGCAAACACCAGCGGCGGATAGCCGGCGAGCTCGCGCTCCACCGCGGCGAGCGCCTCGGCGTCGGCGTAGACCGGCAACTGGGCGGCAGAACGCGCTCGCCAGCTCGCCGGATGCCAGCTCGACTCCATCCCCCTTCTCCTGGCCGAACCCTCAAGGACCCAGCGGTCTATCGCAGCCCGCGCGAGTACACCAGCCGTTCGATGACCGATCAGCGTTTGGCAGCCATGCGGTCGTCGTAGTGGGCGGCACGGGCGACGACAGGATCTGCCGTCGGCGCTGTGCCGGGGGATCAGCGCGTCGAGACGCGGACCGGCACCCAGATCTCGACTACGCCCGTACCCGTCTCCGCGTCGAAGCGGTCGTCGTAGCGCTCGAAGTCAGGCCCGTCGACCCGTTCGACCTGCGCGCTCGGCAGCCAGAGGTTCCAGATCAGCACATAGGTCTGGCGGATGTCGGAAACGTGACCCGTGTGGGCGAAGATGGCGTAACGCTGCGCAGGCACCGTCAGCTTCACGAAATCGCGTGCAACCTCATCGGGCCAATGCACCTCGACGCCGGCGAGATAGTCGAAGCTGCCGTCCTCGGCACTGTTGTAGCAGACGCCATAGGCGATGTCGTCGACTTGGCCGGGAATGCTGCCGATGTGCGGCGCGAAGCGTGACCAAAGAGCCGGAATGCGCCCGTTGGTCGCTGAGGTGCAGCGTTCGGCGAACCCGGCGACGTGAAAGGCGGGGCGCTCTTCGAAGCGGGGTTGCTGAAGATCGGCTTGCTGCGAGGTGGTCATGACGAAGGCCTCGGTGATGCGCAAGCTGTCGAAGCGACCTTGGGTCCTGACAGCCGCTGGGGTGACGCCAAAGTGCTCGCGGAAGGCGCGCGTGAACGCCTCGTGCGAGCCGTATCCGGATGCGAGAGCCACCCCGAGGATGTCCTCGTCGCCGCCGGTGAGCCACATGGCCGCCTGAGTGAGGTGGCGTGCACGGGCATAGGCCGCGGGCGGCAAGCCGGTGGCGTCGCGAAAGACACGGGACAGATGAAACGTCGATACACCTGCGGCCATGGCGATCTCCGCCGCTGGCAATGCGTCGCTTAGGCGCGTTTCGATCAACCATACCGCTTTCTCGACAACGCCCATCGACCCGATCCCGTGCTTCGATCAGATGCTAGCGCGACGGCCACGCGCCCGCTTGATCGGTCTTGCTGGACCGGTAGCGGCTAGCGCTTCGGCGGCGCCCAGTTCTCGCGGACATAGGTCTCTTCGAATCCGCAGCGCAGGATGTTGTTGTAGGAATGCTGCGGATCGCCCGGCACGGCCTCACCCGTGCAGGTGTGAAGGCGCCGGCAACCGGCCTCGGCCGCAGCGCGGATACGCTCGGCAAGGAGCGCACGCTGCACGCCTCGCCGTCGAAACGCTGGCGCCGTCGCGCCCCAGTCCGTCCAGCCGGCATCACCCTGAACGAACAGCGCACCCGCACCGGCCGGGGTCGTTCCCTCGAACGCCATGAAAGCTCGCCAATCGGGGTGCCGCGGCAGGCCCGCGAGCCAAGGCACCGCCGCATCACCCAAATCAAAAGCCGCGCAGACGATCTCCGCGAAGGCGATGCCGTCGGCCTCGTCGATCTCACGGATCTCGAGCCCGCGCGTCGCTACCGGCGGCGGTGGCGACGCTGCATTGCGCGTGAACTTCTGCCAGCCGCGGGCGCGCTCCAGCCCGGCAGCATGCAACATCGCCACCAGCTCCGCATCGAGCGACGGCGTTAGCAGCTGCACGAAGTATCGCTCGACGCCCGCCTCACGATAAAGGCTTGATACCTCCTCGATAGCGGCTTCGCTGAGCGGCAGATCCAGGCCGAGACCGAGGACGCGATTGGCGACGACGGCCGTCGGCGGCAGCGCCGCCGCGATTAGCGCGACTCCGCCGGCGACGGGTACGCTCGCGAGCCCGAGGCGGGCGCGCAGGTCGGCGTCGGCAACGTCGTGTAGCGCTTCCTCGGCCGCGCGCTCGATAGTTTCAGCTTCGTGCCGCATTCCTCCTCCGATCGGGCACAGCGGACCAGCGTGACCCCAACCGCGCAACATGACAGATTGGCGAAGGCAGGTCAGCGACCCCGTGGAGGCGGACATGCTCAACGAAGATCAGATCCTCGTCCGCGACACGGCGCGCCGCTTCGCCGAGGAACGCCTCATGCCGCAGGCGGCGAGCTGGGAGGCGGCCGGCAAGCTGCCCCGCGAGCTGCTACACGAGATGGGTGAGCTTGGCTTTCTCGGCATGACCGTTGATCCAGAGTGGGGCGGTGCCGGCCTCGACTACGTGACCTATGCCTTGACGCTCAGCGAGATCGCCCGGGGCGACGCTTCGGTGTCCACCGTGATGAGCGTCCAGAATGCGCCCGTCTGCGCCATCTTCGAGCGCTTCGGCACCGCAGAGCAGAAGGCACGCTGGCTGAGGCCGCTCGCCACAGGCGAGATGATCGGCGCCTTCGCGCTCACCGAGCCGCAGGCGGGCTCGGATGCGGCCGCCCTCAGGACGCGTGCGGTGCGGGTCGACGAGGGCTGGCGCATCGACGGCACGAAGCAGTTCATCTCGTCCGGAGCGATCGCCGGCGTGGCCGTCGTCTTCGCGGTCACCGATCCGGGTGCCGGCAAGCGCGGCATCTCCGCCTTCGCGGTGCCGACCGATACGACCGGCTACCGGGTAGCGTCGGTCGAGGCGAAGATGGGCCAGAAGGCATCCGACACCTGCGCCCTCGCCTTCGAGGCGATGGAGGTGGGCGACGACGCGGTGATCGGCGCCATCGGCGAGGGCTATAGTATCGCGCTCGCCTCGCTGGAGGCGGGGCGCATCGGCATCGCCGCGCAGTCGGTGGGCTTGGCCCATGCAGCGCTCGACCACGCGCTTCGCTATGCCGGCGAGCGCGACAGCATGGGCGTCAAGATCAAGGAGCACCAGGCGGTGGCCTTCCGGCTAGCCGAGATGGCGACCCGCGTCGAGGCCGCCCGCGCGCTGACGCTCGAGGCCGCACGCCTCAAGGACGCAGGTGAGCCGGCGCTCGAGCGCGCGGCGATGGCCAAGCTCTTTGCCTCGGAGGCCGCCGAGTGGGTGGCCTCGCAGGCCATCCAGGTGCTCGGCGGCTACGGCTATCTCCACGACTTTCCCGTCGAGCGCATCTACCGCGACGCCAAGGTCTGCCAGATCTACGAAGGCACCTCGGACATCCAGAAGCTGCTGATCGCCCGGTCACTGCTGCGTTAGCGCGCCGAAACGTTCGGACGATGCTCCCTCGGCGTCGCCCCACTTCCGGTTTGGACGGGGAGCGGACGGCGAGAAGCGGTGGGCAAGTCCGGTTTCGGAGACGCTACGGTCGTCTCCGCCGCCGGCGCTTTCTGCAGGGTTGCGGACTTTCCGTTCATTCGAACCGAGTTAGGGAGCTTCGGTTCCTTGTCGTCGACGGGACCGGCGGCCGCGTCACGGCGTCAGCGCGCGAGGTGGGCGCCTCCGTTGACGGGAATGACCTGCCCCGTCACATGTCCCGCCTCAGGAGACGCGAGAAACGCGACGACCGCGACGACGTCGTCCGGGTGTCCCGCCCGTTTGGTGAAGGTCGCCTCGGTCAGCATCGCCCGGCGCTCGTCGGAGAGCTTCCCGCGAAAGAACTCGGTGCCTTCGATCAGCCCTGGCGACACGACGTTCGCAGTGATCCGGCGCGGGCCGAGACCGCGCGCCAGATCCGCAGTCCATGCTTCGATCGCGGCTTTGGCTGCGCCGTAGGAGCCGCCCCCGCCCGTGCGACCCGCGATCGATCCGATCGTCACGACGCGCGCATCGTCGGCGAAGCGGGGCTCGAGCCCGTTGGTGACCAACACGGCCGTCAACACGTTGGCCCCGAAGTTGGCGGTCCACTGCGCCGCGATCCGGGCCAGACGAGCTGATTCCTGCGCCGCCTCGACCGGGTGCTGAGGGTCGGCGCCCGCGTGATCGGCATTGCCGCCCGCGTTGTTCACCAGAACGTCGATCTGATCCGGCAGCTGGTCGAGGGCTCCGGCCACGGCATGCGGGTCGGAGGCGTCGAACGCCACCGACGTCGCCCCTATCAACTCGGCGACATCGTCCAGTAGCGTGGCGCGCCTGCCTGTGACGAAGACTCTGTCGCCCTGGGCAACGAAGTGCTCGGCGCAGGCGCGACCAATGCCGGTGCCGCCGCCGGTGACGACCACTGAGCGCTGCATCATGCCTCCAGCCATGGCGGGTTGATCTCGATGGTTGTGAAGGCCTAAACATCTCTTATGTCAAGCACGGACCGAAGCGGCGAGACGCAGGACGCAACGGCCGGGCGAGACGCGCCCGACGCCATCGACCAGATCCAGAATGAATGGGCCCGCATCCGGCCGGATCTACCGTTAAGGTCGATAGGCGTGATCACGCGCATTTGGCGGATCGCCAAGCTGCTGTCCGACGACCGACGCCAAACGATGAACGAATTGGGCGTCGAGCCGGCGGTTCGCGATCTCTTGGCGAACCTTCGCCGATCAGGAGAGCCCTACCGTCTCAGGGTGAGCGAACTCGCCGTCCGGTGCCGGGTTAGCAACAGCGCCATCACCCAACGCGTGGCGCGTGCTGAAGCCGCCGGGCTGGTGCGAAGCTCGCGGTCCGTTTCGGTCGACGGGGCGAGAAGCATGCCGGTCGCCGGAGCGAAAGACCAGCGGGCTGTCTGGATCGAACTTACGCCCCAAGGAAAGGACCTCGTCGATTCCACCGTCGAGAAGCTTCTCACCCATGAGGATAACCTCGTTGAGGGCTTGGGGGAGGAGGACATCGCCACTCTATCCACCATTCTCCGGCGGCTGCTTCGCCTTCTCGAGCAAGGCTAACTCGACGTATGCGCGCTTCGACGGTCAAGCCGCGTTGGCCGTGGTCGAACCGGCAGAATCGGGCTCTCTGCGGACCTTCTCCGCAGCGTAGGATGTGCCAAAGCTGGATCGTTTATGGCCGGGCCAGATCGGACCCCTTTTGGCACGCGTCGCCGCCGCGGTTTTGGGCGCGCTAACCTCGGGCAGCCGACTTATCGCCTGGGCTGTGGCATGACCGCAAAAGGCCGACCACGGCCCAGGCTGCTAGTGGCGGAAGTACTTCCTTCGATGACATCGGTGGGCTTTGGCGAAGGCGCATGGGAATTGGCCTCACCGCCCCGCATCCCTTAACGGCGCGACGGCGCTCGCGGGTCGCGTTCGTTGCTGTCGCGTACTCGACCAACACAAATCAGCGACTGGCTTGAGCACCGGGCGCGCCGGCCTATGGTTGCGCGCGCATCGGGAAGGCTGGAGAGGAGAGCATGCGCTACGCGTTGAAGGTCACCCTGGCTGCGTGGCTCGCCGCTGGCGCAGCGCTCGCTCAGGGCTCACTCGAAACTGTCGCGACGTTCGGCAGCTCGACGCCGCCCGGCAACATCGCCATCGGTCCCGACGGGCGGATGTTCATCAGCCTGCACCAGTTCTACGGCCCCGAGGCGCGCGTCGTCGAAGTGCATGAAGACGGCTCGACCACGCCCTACCCCAACGCCGACTGGGCGCATGCGCCGGGCTCTGACGGCGTCGGCCTCAACGGCGTGCTGGGGCTCAACGTGGACCGCCGCGGCGTGCTCTGGCTCCTCGACGTCAGCGGCCCGGAGCACGCAGGACGCCTGATCGGCTGGGACACAGGGGCCGAACGGCTCGATCGGGTCATCTACCTCGCGCCACCGGTCATCGGCGACGACGCCTTTCTCAACGACCTCGCCGTCGACCTCACGCACGATGCCGTCTTCATCACCGACACCGCATCACCGGAGACTTCGGCCCTGATCGTTGTCGATCTCGCGACCGGTCAGGCGCGCCGGGTCCTCGAAGGCTCGGCCTTCACCCGCCCCGAAGACATCGACATGGCCATCGACGATCGCATCATCACGCTCGGCGGCGCGCCGGCGCGTGTCGGCGTCAACCCGATCACGATCGACCCGGCCAACCAGTGGCTCTACTTCGGGCCGATGTCCGGCACGGCGATCTACCGGGTCCGGACGACGGATCTGCTGGACGAGACGCTGTCGCCCGACGAACTCGAGCGCCGCGTCGAACGCTATGGCGACAAGCCGATCTCGGACGGCTCCACCGTCGACGGTGGCGGCAATGTCTACATCACGGCCGTTACTCACGACGCGATCGGCGTCGTGCGCCCGGGCGGCAGCTACGAGGTGCTGTTTCAACGTGACGATCTCTCCTGGCCGGACGGCTTCGCCTACGGCCCCGACGACAAGATCTACGTCACGGTCAACGAGTTGCACCGCTCGCCACCACTGAACGACGGCACCGACGGCAGCCAGGGTGAGTTCAAGATCGTCCGCTTCGACGCGCTCGTACCGGGCGCGGTCGGCCGCTGATCATGGCGGCAGGCCCGCTCGAAGGCGTCCGCATCGTCGATCTTACCACGCTCTTGCCCGGCCCGCTGGCGACCAGGCTTTTCGCCGACGCCGGTGCGGAGGTGGTGAAGATCGAGCGGCCGGGCGGCGAGGACATGAAGCGCTACCCGCCGTTTCGAGACGGCGTGTCGCTGCACTGGACCTGGCTCAACGTCGGCAAGCGCATCGTGGAACTCGACCTCAAGGACCCCGCCGGGCTGGCGGAGGCGATGGAGCTGATCTCCGGCGCCGCGGTCGTTGTCGAACAGTTCCGACCCGGCGTGATGGCCCGACTGGGCTTGGGACCGGCAGACCTACTAGAGCGCTTCCCGAACCTCGTCGTCTGCTCGATCACGGGCTATGGCCAGACGAGCCTGGAGCCAGGACACGACCTCAACTATCAGGCACGCGCCGGACTACTCAACCGCGCCGCTACCCCGCACGTGCCGACAGCACTGATCGCCGACGTCGCCGGCGGCACCTATCCGGCCGTGGTCAATATCCTCTTGGCGCTCCGGCGCGCCGAGCAGGGCGGCGGCGGTTGTCACCTCGACATCTCGATGACCGGAAGCCTCACGCCGTTCCTGCTCTGGCCGCTCGCAATGCTGGAGGCCGACGGCGTGGAGCCTCCGGGCGGCAAGCTGATGCTGGAGGGAGCGTCCCCGCGCTATGGCCTCTACCCCTGCGCCGACGGCGAGTTGCTGGCCGTGGCAGCGTTGGAGGACGCCTTCTGGCGGCGTTTCACGAGCGCGCTCGACCTCACCGTCGACGCGAGCCGGGAGGCCGTGGCCGGGCGCCTGGCCGAAGCCCCGCTCGCCCAGTGGTGGGAACGGCTGCGGCCGCTCGACTGCTGCGTCTGCCCTCTGTCGTCGGTGGAAACGGCGCTCGCCCAAGGCGTTCTTCAGGTAGACGCGCGCGGACCCGGCCTACCGCTTGCCCCGCAATTGTCGAACAGGTGAGGTAAGCGATCCCGCGTTGGCTTTCGGCGACAACGGCCTTAGGTCGTCGGTCGCCAAGGGCGGCCAGGATGTCGCGCCCCGGCGCCCCTCCAGCCTAACAAGCGGTGAGACGATGCCCTCTGAGCTTCCTGGCGGTGGTCGACTGGTCGTCGTCTCCAACCGCGTGACCGTCGCCTCCGGCGAGAAGGCCGCCCAGGCCGGCGGTCTTGCGGTGGGGCTTCTCGCAGCGCTCCGCGACGTGGGAGGCGTCTGGTTCGGCTGGAGCGGCGAGATCACGCCCGACGCGCCGGGACCGTTGGAGACGCAGCGCTCAGGCCCGATCGAGTACGTTCTTACGGACGTCGCCGAGGCGGATTTCGAGGGCTACTACTCCAACTTCGCCAACCGGACGCTCTGGCCGCTGTTTCACTACCGGATCGACCTCGCGACCTACGATCCCGACTGGTACGCGGCGTACCGCCGGGTCAACCGCTTGTTCGCCGAGCGCCTCGCGCCCCTGCTCCAGCCCAACGACGTCGTCTGGGTCCACGACTACCATCTCTTGCCCCTGGCTGCGGAGCTCCGCCGCCTCGGCGTCCAGAACCTCTTGTCGTTCTATCTCCACACACCCTTCCCGGCGCCCGAGCTCTTCGAAACCCTTCCGTGGCAGGCCGAGCTGGGCGCAGATCTCTGCCGGTTCGATCGCGTCGCCTTCCAGACGGCATCGGACCTGCGCCAGTTCTTGGCTTATGCCGAGTTGGAGCTTGGCGGACAGGTCCGGCCCGACGGCTGGGTTCAGATCGACGGCCGATGGCTGCACGCTGCCGCGATCCCGATCGGCATCGACGCCGACGAGTTCCGCCGCATGGCCAAGCAGCCCGAGGCGGTGCAGGAGCGCGAGCGGCTCGAACAGAGCCTCGGCGGACACCGCCTCATCATCGGTGTCGATCGCCTCGACTACACCAAGGGCATCCCCGAGCGGATCAAGGCGTTCGAGGCGCTCCTCGAGAGCGTGGACCCGGTCGAGGCCAACGTCTCGTTCATCCAGATCTCCGCACCGTCGCGCTCCGACGTGCCAGAATACCAGAACCTCCGGGCGGAGGTGGAAGGGCTCTCGGGCCGCATCAACGGCCGCTTCGGCGAATCGGATTGGGTACCGCTGCGCTATCTGAACCGCAGCTTCTCGAGGACCGCGCTCGCCGGCATGTTCGAGCTGGCGCGGATCGGCCTGGTGACGCCGCTCCGCGACGGCATGAACCTCGTGGCAAAGGAGTTCGTGGCCGCGCAGGATCCCGCGGACCCAGGCGCGCTGGTGCTGTCGCGCTTCGCCGGCGCTGCTGACGACCTCGACGGCGCGCTGATCGTCAATCCGTACGACGTGGCGCAGGTGGCGAAAGCCATGGCCGAGGGTCTGTCGATGCCGCTCGATGAGCGACAGGACCGGCACGCGCGGATGCTGGCCAAGACACGCGCGCAGGACATCGGCGAGTGGTGGCGACGATCGCTCGAGCTGATGCGTGAGGAGCATCCCGAGAGTACCGCCTGAACCTCATGCAACCGCGGCGGTTGCAGCCGCGTGAACGGCTACCTACATCCGCTTCAAGCACGTGCGGCCGCGGCGCTTCGGGTCCAGCCGCACCTCTAACATGTCAACCGGTTTGCGCTCGAGCGGCGGAACCGTCATTTCGCGCTATAGGCGGGCGAGAGGAGCTACATGAGCAAGATCATCGGCATCGACCTGGGAACGACCAATTCCTGCGTCGCGATCATGGACGGCAAGAACGCCAAGGTGATCGAGAACGAAGAGGGCATGCGCACGACGCCGTCGATGGTCGCGTTCACCGACGACGACGAGACGCTGATCGGCATGCCGGCCAAGCGCCAGGCGGTCACCAACCCGGAGAACACCTTCTTCGCGGTCAAGCGGCTGATCGGTCGGCGCTATGACGATGCCGTGGTCGCCAAGGACAAGGACATGGTGCCCTACCGCATCGTGAAGGCCGACAACGGCGATGCGTGGGTCGAGAGCCGCGGCGAGAAGATGGCGCCCAGCCAGGTCTCCGCGCAGGTCCTGAAGAAGATGAAGGAGACTGCGGAGCGGCATTTGGGCCAGCCGGTCACCGAGGCGGTCATCACCGTGCCCGCGTACTTCAACGACAGCCAGCGGCAGGCGACCAAGGACGCCGGCAAGATCGCCGGCCTCGACGTCAAGCGCATCATCAACGAGCCGACCGCGGCGGCCCTCGCCTACGGACTCGACAAGACGGGCTCGCGCACGATCGCCGTCTACGACCTCGGTGGCGGTACGTTCGACATCTCGATCCTCGAGATCGGCGACGGTGTCTTCGAAGTGAAGTCGACGAACGGTGACACGTTCCTCGGCGGCGAAGACTTCGACAAGCGCCTGATCGACTACATGGCCGACGAGTTCAAGAAAGAGAACGGCATCGACCTGAGAAGCGACAAGCTCGCCCTGCAGCGGCTCAAGGAGGGTGCGGAGAAGGCCAAGATCGAGCTCTCCTCGACACAGCAGACCGAGGTCAACCTGCCGTTCATCACCGCCGATCAGAGCGGGCCCAAGCATCTGATGATCAAGATCAGCCGGGCCAAGCTCGAGATGCTGGTGGACGACCTCATCGAGCGGACGATGACGCCGTGCAAGAAGGCCCTCAAGGATGCAGGCCTCAGCGCGGGTGACATCGACGACGTGGTGCTCGTCGGCGGCATGACGCGCATGCCGAAGGTCATCGAGAGCGTGAAGCAGTTCTTCGGCAAGGACCCGCATCAGGGCGTCAACCCCGACGAGGTCGTCGCCATCGGTGCGGCGATCCAGGCGGGCGTCCTGGCCGGCGACGTGAAGGACGTGCTGCTCCTCGACGTGACGCCACTGTCGCTCGGCATCGAGACGCTGGGCGGCGTCTTCACGCGGATCATCGATCGCAACACGACGATCCCGACGAAGAAGTCGCAAGTGTTCTCCACCGCCGACGACAACCAGAACGCGGTGACGATCAAGGTGTTCCAGGGCGAGCGTGAGCTGGCCACCCAGAACAAGCTCCTGGGTCAGTTCGATCTCGTCGGTATTCCGCCGGCGCCCCGGGGCATGCCGCAGATCGAGGTCACCTTCGACATCGACGCCAACGGCATTGTCCACGTCTCGGCCAAGGACAAGGCGACCGGCAAGGAGCAGCAGATCCGCATTCAGGCCTCGGGCGGTCTCTCCGAGCAAGAGATCGAGTCCATGGTCAAGGACGCGGAGGCCCATGCCGAGGAGGACAAGAAGCGACGCGAGGTGATCGAGGCGAAGAACCAGGCCGATGCCTTGATCTACACGACCGAGAAGTCGCTCGCTGAGCACGGCGACAAGATCGACGCCGGCGACAAGGCAGAGATCGAGGCGGCCATCACGGCGCTCAAGGCCGCGGGCGAGGCCGAGGATGCCGAGGAGATCAAGGCCAAGACCCAAGAGCTCGCTGCCGTGTCGATGAAGCTCGGCGAGGCGATGTACAAGGAAGCCCAGCAGGAGGACGGCGCCGCCGCCGGTCCCGATGGCGAGGGCCAGGCCGAGGACGTGGTCGACGCCGACTTCGAAGAGGTGGACGACGACAAGAAGAAGTCCGCCTGACCCACTGAACGACGACGCGCGAGGGACCGGGGCAGCGCCCCGGTCCCTTGTCTGTGAGCCCTGGCTCTAGGGAACCGACACCAGCATGGCCAAGCCCGACTATTACCAGAGCCTGGGGGTGCGGCGGGGTGCCTCGCCACAGGATCTCAAGAGCGCCTTCCGCAAGCTCGCCATGCAGTACCACCCGGACCGCAACCCGGGTGACGCCGCCGCGGAGCGCAAGTTCAAGGAGATCAACGAGGCCTACGAGGTCCTGCGCGACGATCAGAAGCGCGCGGCCTACGACCAGTTCGGCCATGCCGCCTTCGAGCAGGGCGGTGCCGGCGGCAGGCCCGGCGGCTTCGACTTTTCCAGCTTCGCCGACGTCTTCGACGATCTGTTCGGCGATCTCGCCGGCGGCGGCAGACGGCGCGCCGGCCCATCGCGCGGCGCCGACCTCCGCTACAACCTGACGATCAGCCTCGAAGATGCGTTCAACGGCAAGAAGGCCCAACTCAAGGTGCCGACCGCCGTGCCGTGCGACGCTTGTGACGGCACCGGCAGCGAAGGCGGCAGCCCGCCGGTCGTGTGCCCGACTTGTCGCGGCTCGGGCCGCGTCCGCGCCCAGCAGGGCTTCTTCACCCTCGAGCGCACCTGCCCCAAATGCCAGGGCACTGGGGCCATCATCGAGGACCCGTGCCGCGTCTGTAACGGCAGCGGCCGGCGCCAGAAGGAGAAGTCGCTCGCGGTCAACATCCCGGCCGGCGTCGAGGACGGGACACGCATACGGCTCGCCGGCGAAGGCGAGGCCGGCATGCGCGGCGCACCGCCGGGCGATCTCTACATCTTCATCTCGGTGCAGCCGCACCGCCTCTTTCAGCGGCAGGGGATGGACCTCTATTGCGAGGTGCCGATCACCTTCGCCACCGCAGCGCTCGGCGGCGAGATCGACGTGCCGACGATCGAGGGGAAGCGCGTCAAGCTCACCGTCCCCGCAGGCACCCAGACCTCGAAACAGTTCCGCCTCAAGGACCGCGGCATCGTCGAGCTGCAGGGGAGCCGCCGCGGCGACCTCTATGTCGAGGTGACCGTCGAGACGCCCGTCAACCTCACCAAGCACCAGCAGGAGCTGCTGCGCGAGTTCGAAGGCGCCGGCCACAAGGACGGCGCCAGGCACCACCCGAACAGCACCGGCTTCTTCTCCAAGGTGAAGGACCTCTGGGACGACCTCAGGGAATAGGTGCATCGCGCGTCCGGGTCTTGGCCTGCGACAGCGCACCTTCCATATAGCTTTGGTTATCGATCCGGCGGTGGCGTGAGCGCGCGGGCCGCATGCGAAGGACCGGCCCATGCGCCAGCTCGTTTTGCTTGTGATCGTCGCGGCCGTGGGCGTGACCGCCTATGTCTTCCGCTCGGAGCTCACCTCGACTTTCATGGCCGGTTCGGGCGGCACGCCTGCCGAGCAGGCAGGTGCCGCGACCTCAGGGCCAGCGCCGACGGTGACGGTGGCCACACCGCTCGTTCGCGAGCTGGTCGAGTGGGACGAGTTCAGCGGCCGCTTCGAGGCGCTGGAGCAGGTGGAGCTGCGCGCCCGCGTCAGCGGCTATCTCGATCGGGTCGAGGTTTCCGACGGTGCCCATGTCGATGAGGGCGAACTCTTGTTCGTCATCGACCAGCGGCCCTTCCGGCTTGCCCTCGAGCAGGCCGAGGCCGACCTCGCGAGTGTCCAGGCGGACGTCGACTTCGCCCGGCGCGAACTCGACCGCGCAAACGACCTGGTCCAGCGCAATGCCGTATCGCGCTCCGTCGTCGACGAGCGCATCCGCGAGTTGGCGGCGAGCGAGGCGGCGGTGGCACGCGCCCAGGTCCTCGTGCAACGCGCCGAGCTGGACCTTGAATTCACCGAAATTCGGGCGCCCTTCCCGGGCCGGCTCTCCGACAGCAGGGTCGACGTGGGCAATCTCGTCGACAACACGACGGTGCTCACCACGATCGTCCGGACCGATCCCATCGAGTTCGAGTTCGACGTGACCGAGGACGTGCTGCTCGCGTACACGCGCGCCATCACCACGGGCGAGCTGCCGTCGCTGGCGGACGAGAGCGGCGGGGCCGCGGTCCGCCTCGTCGACGAGCAGGCCTGGACCTACCCAGCGCGCATCAGCTTCGTCGACAACGTCGTCGACGCAGGTTCCGGGACCGTACGCGTGCGCGCAACTCTCAACAACACCGACGGGCTCGTTCTACCGGGGCAGTTCGGCTACATCCGCATCCCGGGCTCGCCGAACTACCCAGCGGTCCTCGTGCCGGAGGAGGCGATCGCCAGCGATCAGGCGAACCAGATCCTCCTGACCGTCAACGCCGACAACGTGGTCGAGCCGCGCATCGTGCGGGTTGGTCCCCGCGAGTACGGGCTCAGGATTATCCGCGACGGGCTCGAACCCGAGGACCGGGTCATCGTCCAGGGCCTCATGCGAGCCCGGCCCGGCCAGCCGGTGTCACCCGAGACCACAACGATCGAACTCTGGCCCAACGGCGACCCGTCAGCGGGCGCGAGCTGAGGAACGGCCTTGGGCTTCAGCCATTTCTGCATCGAACGCCCGATCTTCGCGACGGTGCTGTCGGTGCTCATCTGCCTCGTCGGCATTGCGTCCTACTTCGCGCTGCCGGTGGCGCAGTATCCCGACATTGCGCCGCCGACCATCCAGATCCGCGCGAACTACCCGGGTGCTGGCGCAGAAGTCGTGAGCCGCACGGTGGCGACGCCCATCGAGCAGGAGGTGAACGGCGTCGAGGGCATGCTCTATATGCTCTCGCAGGCGACGGGTGACGGCCAGCTCGTCATCACGGTCACCTTCGCGCTGGGCACCGACCTCGATGCCGCGCAGGTGCTGGTGCAGAATCGCGTCGCCCGGGCGGAACCACGATTGCCAGAAGAGGTGCGCCGCCTGGGGATCACGGTCGAGAAGAACTCGCCCGACATGTTGATGGTCGTGCACCTCTTCTCGCCCGACAGCTCACGCGACCCGCTCTACCTCTCGAACTACGCCACGCTCCAGGTCCGCGACGTGCTGGCGCGGCTGGATGGCGTCGGCAGCCTGCAGGTGGTGGGCGCACGCGACTATGCGATGCGCATCTGGATCGACCCCGAAAAGGCGTCCCAGCTCGAGCTGACGCCCGGCGACGTGGTGGCAGCACTTCGTCAGCAGAACGTCCAGGTCGCCTCGGGCGTGCTGAACCAGCCGCCGGTGCCGCAAGCGGGTGCCTTCCAGCTCAACGTCGAGACACTGGGGCGGCTCACCGATCCGCGGGACTTCGAGCAGATCATCATCAAGGCCGACGAATCCGGTCGCGTCACGCGACTGGGCGACGTGGCCCGCGTCGCGATCGGTGCCGAGAGCTACATCGCCAACGGCTATCTGAACGACCGCGAGGCGATCCCGATCCTCTTGTTCCAGCGGCCGGGCTCGAACGCGCTCGAGACGGCCGACGGCATCCTCGAGACAATGGCCGAGCTCGCGGAGGATTTCCCCGACGGCGTCGCCTATGACGTGATCTACAACCCGACCGAGTTCATTGAGGAATCGGTCAATGCGGTCTACCGCACGATCCTCGAGGCGGTGCTGCTGGTGGTGCTCGTCATCGTCGTCTTCCTGCAGAACTGGCGCGCCGCGGTGATCCCGATTGCCGCGATCCCGGTCTCGTTGATCGGCACCTTCGCGGTCATGGCGCTCCTCGGCTACTCGCTCAACAATCTGAGCCTGTTCGCGCTCGTTCTCGCGATCGGCATCGTCGTGGATGACGCCATCGTCGTGGTCGAGAACGTGGAGCGGAACATCGCGCAGGGGCTCAGGCCCAACAAAGCGGCGCATCGCACGATGGACGAAGTGGGCAGCGCCCTCGTCGCATCGATGCTGGTGATCGTCGCGGTGTTCGTGCCGGCGATGTTCCTCCCCGGCATTACAGGCCAGTTCTTCCGCGAGTTCGCCGTGGTGCTGACGGTCTCGACGGTCATCTCGCTGTTCGTTTCCTTGACCTTGAGCCCGGCCCTGGCGGCGCTCCTTCTGCGGCACGCCGACGATGCGGCGCGCGCACCTCTGCTATTGCGCCCATTCGCCTGGGCCGGCCGCACCTTCAACCGGGGGTTCAACGGTCTATCGGGCGCTTATGGCGGCCTGACGCGGCGCTTCGTCCGGACCGCCGGGCTCGTTCTCGGCATCTATCTCGTGCTGCTGGTGGTCACCGTGGACCGCTTCGGCGCCGCCCCCAAGGGGTTCATTCCGGACCAGGACCAGGGCTATCTGATCACCGCGCTGCAGCTCCCGCCGGGGGCCTCGCTCGAGCGCACCGACGCCGTCGTCCGCGAGGTTGCGCGTCTCATCCTCGAGACCGAAGGCATCGCTGACGTCGTGCCGTTCGCCGGTTTTGACGGGGCGACATTCACCAACGCGTCGAACGCCGGCGCCATCTTTGCGGTGATGGAGCCCTTCGCCGACCGCGCCGAGAACGGACTGTCGGCCACGCATCTTCAGGGGGTGTTGAACCAGAAGCTGCAGGCGGTGCAGCAGGCGTTCATCATCGTCATTGCGCCCCCGCCGGTGCGCGGCATCGGCAATTCCGGCGGCTTCAAGCTCTATGTTCAGGACCGCGAAGGTCGAGGGCTCGAAGCCCTCGAAGAGGCGACCAATGCGCTCGTCGCGGCCGCCAACCAGGACCCGCAGCTCGCGCAGGTCTTCACCCTCTACAACACCCGAACGCCCAAGATCTTCGCTGACATCGACCGGCTGCGCGCGGAGCAGCTGAGCCTGCCGACTGAGCGGGTGTTCGAGACGCTCGAGGTCTATCTGGGCTCGGTGTTCGTCAACGAGTTCAACTTCCTCGGGCGGACCTTCCGCGTCACCGCACAGGCGGACGGGCCGTTCCGGAACGATCTCGAAGACGTTGCGCGCTTCGAGACACGTAACACGCTGGGCGACATGGTGCCGCTCGGGGCGGTTGCCGACTTCGAGAACCTGACCGGCGCCTACCGCGTGCCACGCTACAACCTCTACCCGGCAGCCGAGGTGCAAGGCAGCCTCGCGCCGGGCGTTTCGACCGCCCAGGCGCTCGATGCCATGGACGAGCTGGCGACGAGCGTGCTGCCCACAGGCTTCGCTTACGAGTGGACCGAGCTCTCCCTGCAGCAGAAGCTCGAGGGGGATCTGGGGCCACTGATCTTCCTCGCCGCGGTCGTGTTCGTCTTTCTCCTCCTCGCAGCACAGTACGAGAGCTGGCTCCTGCCGCTCGCGATCGTCCTCATCGTGCCCCTTTGCGTGCTGCCTGCGGTGATCGGGCTGGAGACGCGAGGGATGAGCGTCGACATCCTGGGCCAAGTCGGTCTTGTCGTGCTGGTGGCACTCGCCGCGAAGAACGCGATCCTCATCGTCGAATTCGCCAAGCAGGCCGAGGAACAAGGGCGCGACCGGTTCGAGGCCGCGGTCGTCGCCGCCAAGACCCGTCTCCGCCCGATCCTGATGACCTCCTTCGCCTTCATCCTGGGCGTCCTGCCACTGGCGCTCGCGGTCGGCCCTGGTGCCGAAATGCGGCAGTCGCTAGGTACGGCCGTCTTCAGCGGCATGCTCGGCGTCACCGTGTTTGGGCTCTTGCTGACCCCGGTCTTCTACGTCGTCTGTAGGAGCTTCGCGGCCGACATCCGCGGTCGCCGACCGACGGTACCGGTCGAGACCTGAGAGGCGATCTCAGCGGTAGCGTTGCGCATCAGGTCGCCCAGCGGGCGCGCAGTGTCGGT
Organism: Geminicoccaceae bacterium; assembly: GCA_028279345.1. Lineage (GTDB taxonomy): Bacteria > Pseudomonadota > Alphaproteobacteria > Geminicoccales > Geminicoccaceae > JAAAPF01. The sequence continues at coordinate 77,812 of JANQNY010000031.1, read as the reverse complement.
CGTTCGGCGGCCAGTGCCAGGAGTGTCGTCAGAAGCGGCACGTTGCGAATGCGACCGTCGCGCCACCAACGCATCGCCTCCTCGAAGGGCAGGATGAATGGGCGAATGTCCTCACCCTCGTCATCGAGCCCGTGATGACCGTCGATGGCCTCGACGTCGACGCGCGCCACGTAGGCTCTTAGATACTCGTCCGCAAAACCTGGCGAGCTGTACCCCTCCCAGAGCGGCACGAGTTCGTCAGAGCTCAGCCCCGCCTCTTCGTGTAGCTCACGGTGTGCCGTCTCTTCCGGTGAACCTGCCTGATCGCGCAGACCGGCGACCGTCTCAATGAGCCAAGCGTTGTCCGCGTCCTCGACGGCAGCGGGTCGGAACTGCTCGATCAGCACGACGGTATCCCGCACGGGATCATAGGGCAGCACCACAACCGCCTCGCCACGGCGAACCAGTAAGCGGTCCAGAACCGGCGTCCAGTCGCCGTCGAACCGCCGATGCCGCAGCCTCAGGAGGTCGACCGCAAGCCAGCCGTCGAGCCGACGCTCGACGTCGACGATGTCCAGCACGTCGTCGCGCATGGGCTCAGGTGAACGCCTTGAAAGTGATGAGGGTGAAGGTGTCCTTGACGCCGTCGAGCTCGTGGACACGGCTGTTGACGAAGCGGCCGATGTCCGCGTCGTCGTCGAGATAGAATTTCATCAGGAGATCATACTGTCCCGAGGTCGAATGCACCTCGGAGACCTCCGAGATCGACTGCACGGCGGCGTCGGCGACATCGTAAGCACGGCCGAGTTCACACTTCACCATGACGAAGATGGTCTGCATCAGTCTTCCGTGCCGGATACGGCCGGACGCACGGGCACCGGTCGCAGGAGAAAGCTCGGCACGTGATCACCGAGGCCGACCACGGGGCCCGCCGGCGCCGGTCGCGGCGCCTCGCGCTCGCCACGCCGGCCACGAGCAGCGGCAGGCTTGGCCTCGGCGGGTTTGGCTTCTGCGGACGCAGGTTCGACAGGTCGCGGACTGTCGGCAGCCGCCTCGCGCGGCGCAGAGCGACTGCGGCGACGCGGCTTCCGCGGCGCCTCGGCACGCGCAGGGGCGGCTTCCTCCGTGGCCACCTCGGCCAGGGCCGCGTTTGCAGCCGACGACGACGCAAACGGGTCGAACGCTTCGATCGGGCCACCGAGCAGCTTCTCGATCTTGGCAAGCCGCCTCGCGTCGTCGGATGTCGTGAAGGTGAAGGCGCGACCGGCCCGGCCGGCGCGTCCGGTACGGCCGATCCGATGAATATAGTCGTCGGCGTGGGTCGGGACGTCGAGGTTGATGACGACGGGCATGTCAGAGATGTCGAGCCCGCGTGCGGCGACGTCGGTCGCCACGAGATAGTCCACCTCGCCGGCCTTGAACGCGTCGAGGGTAGCCTGACGGTGCGCCTGCTCGAGATCACCGTGGATGTCGCGCGCATTGTGGCCCAGGCGCTGCAGCTTGCGCGTCACCGTTCCGACGTCGCGCTTGCGATTGCAAAAGACGATCGCCTTCTGCACGCCGTGAGAGCCGATCAAGCGTTCAATGGCGTCGATCTTCTTTGTCGCGTCGAGCCTGATCAGCCGAGCCTCGATGTTCGCAGCACTGGTCGCCGGCTTAGCGACCTGGACCTCCACCGGCTGTGTCAGAAACTGCTCGGCGAGACGGCGCACCTCCTTAGGCATGGTCGCCGAGAACAAGAGCGTCTGCTCGCGTCGCGCGATCAACTTCGCCAGCCGCTCGACGTCGGGGATGAACCCCATGTCGAGCATGCGGTCGGCCTCGTCGATGACGAACACGCTGACGCCGCCCAAGAGGACCTTGCCACGCTCGAACCAATCGAGCAGCCGGCCGGGCGTCGCGATGAGCACGTCGACGCCACGGTCCAGGAGCTTCTCCTGATCACCCATCCCGACGCCACCGATGATGAGCGCCATCGACAGCTTATGGTACTTGCCGTACTTGATGAAGTTGTCGGCCGTCTGGCTCGCCAGCTCGCGCGTGGGGCTCAAGATGATCGAGCGCGGCATCCGCGCCCGCGCGCGCCCGCGTGACAGGTGGTGGATGATCGGCAGCACGAACGCGGCCGTTTTGCCCGTACCGGTCTGGGCGATGCCGACCAAGTCGCGCTTCTCGAGGATGTGTGGGATCGCGGCAGCCTGGATCGGGGTGGGCGTCGTATAGCCCGCATCGCTCACTGCCCGAACGACATCGTCGCTCAGACCCAGGTCGGCAAACCCCGGCGAAGCCTCGGTCGCGTCGGTCAAAGATCGTCCACAAGAAGAAGTGCGCACTGTCGCGTGCGGTGTACAATTTGGGGCGCCAATGTCAATGACGGTGCGTGACATGCCCCGCACAAATCATCGGAAAAATGGCGCGGCCGCCGGGCTTGGCGAAGGCACGCCACTGCTCGCCGCAGGCGAAAGTCAACTGGTGGTAATTGACGTGCAGTCGCAATTGGCGGATGCCATGCCAGCTGTAGGTCGAGCGCGCCTCGAAGGCGCGTTTCGCCTATTGGCGGCAGCGACCGAGGCGCTCGGTGTGCCGACGACCATCACCGAGCACGTGCCTGATGCGATCGGTCCGACCGCGCCCTGGTTGAGGACGCTCTTCCCAGACGCCACGGTCATCGAGAAGCTGCACTTCGACGCCACCGCCGCGTCCGGCTTCGTCGAGCACCTCGGACGCTTCGACCGGCCCGACATCGTCATCGGCGGCATGGAGGCGCATATCTGTGTGCTGCAGGCCGCCCTGGGCCTCGCGGCGCAGGGTTGGCGTGTCCACCTCGCCGTGGACGCGGCGTTGAGCCGGGCCGCACTCGACGAGGAGACCGCCTGGCGACGAGCGAGCGCGCATGGCGTCGAACTCGTGACCAGCGAGATGGTCGCCTTCGAATGGCTCAGACGCGCCGATCACCCGGCGCGGCGTGACGTGATCAACGCTGTCAAGGCGAAGGACGCGCTCACTCGGGCACAGGCTCCGGACGCGCCACCTTGATCTCCGGACCATAGCGCACGAGCCAAGCGAGCAGCGCCAAGGCGGGCAACGCGAACAGGGTCGATGTAACGAAGAACCAGAACCACCCGACCGCGTCGGCGTAGAAGCCCGACGACGGCACGATGATGAACTTGCCGAACAGTTGCATGAAGGACGTCAACAGCGCGTACTGCACCGCCGTGTAGTGGATATTGCAGAGTGCCGAGAGGAACGCGACGAAGACGGCCGTGCCGATGCCGGACGACAGGTTCTCGACGGAGATCGTGAGAACGAACACCCAGAGCTGCGGCCCCGTCACCGCCAGGACAGCGAACATCAAGTTCGAGCCCGCCATGAGGACGGCCGCCAGGATCATCGACTTGAGCAGCCCCAAGCGAAAAACCACGACGCCGCCGACGAGCCCGCCGAGAATGGTCATCCAGACGCCGAACAGCTTGGTGACATCAGCGATCTGCGTCTTGGTGAAACCGACGTCTATGTAGAAGGGGTTGGCGAGCAAGGTCAGCAGGACGTCGCTCGCCTTGAACACCGAAATCAAGGCGAGGATTACGACAGCGACGCGCAGTCCATTTCGCGCGAAGAAGTCCTTGAAGGGCTCGATCACTGCACTCTCGAGCCACGCGGCAAAGCCGGGCGCCTGACCTGGCAGGCGAAAGCTAGACCCTTTGGGTTCGGGGATCACGAGCACCGTCGCCATGCCGACGGTCACGAGCGCCGCCATGACGGTGTAGGCCACCTCCCAACTCGCCGCGTCGGCGAGCCTCAGTGCACCCCATGTAGCGACAAACATCCCCACGCGATAACCCAACACCACGACACCGGCGCCAGCGCCGAGCTTGCTCTCCGGCAGGCTCTCGACCCGATAGGCATCGATGACGACGTCCTGGCTTGCGGAGAAGAACGCGACGGCGAGCGCCATCATGGCGACCATGAAGAGGCCCGTCGCCGGGTCGGTCTGCGCAAGGCCCCAGATCGCGAACATGAGCCCGATCTGCGAGGCGAGCATCCAACCCCGTCGCCTCCCCAACCATGTGGTCAAGGGCGGCAGCGGCAGCCGGTCCATCAGCGGCGCCCAAGCGAACTTGAACGTGTAGGGCGCGAAGACGAAGGCGAACAGACCGATCGCTGCGCGGCTCACATCGGCCTCGCGCAGCCACGTGCTGAGCGTGCCGGCGATGAGCATGAGCGGCAGGCCAGACGCGAAGCCGAGAAACAAGATGGCGAGCACCCGACGGTCGCTGTAGACGCTAAACGCCTCGCCCCACCCGCGACGACGAGGCCGTGCGACCGCCGTCGGGCTGCTCAAATGTCGCGCTTCCGCACTTCGATCACGTCGCCGGGTGCCAGAGCCGCTTCGGGGCGGACGACCCGGGCGGCCGAGGGCTGGCCGCCAGGTGCGACGAAGACATCGTAGCCGGCCAGATCACCGAGGGCGCCGCCTGCGCCGGCGATCGCCGCCGCTACGGTCAGATCGGCTCGATACACGTAGCTGCCCGGTCGCTCGACGCCGCCATGGACGAAGATCGGCAGTGGTGCAGCCCGCACGACCCGCACCTCGGGCTCAAGCAGCGGACCACCCTCGAGCAGCGCCGCTACCCGCGCCTCGACCTGTGCCGGCGTCAGCGCCTCCGCGTCGATCGCGCCGAGGCGCGGCATCGTGAAGCGACCTTCACCGTCCAGCTCGTAGGTCCCCGAAAGTTCGGGCTCGCCAGCAACAGTGACGGCGATCGCCTCGCCTGGTTTGAGGTCTTCGGCCGCCGGCGTGGGGCTAGCCTCACCGGTTTCGGTGCTACTTACGGCACAGCCGCCGAGCGCGAAAACCGCCAACGCCATCCCTGGCAGCAGCAGACGGCTACCCCTCGGCCCCACTCAGTATTGTCCCGTCAGAGTCAAGAAGACCGCGTTTCGCTTGAACTCGCGCTCAGGTTCGTTCGACAGCCTCTGCCGATAGTCGTAGCTAGCGGCCAACGAAACATGACGGTTGACCGTGTAGGCAGCGAAGAGACCGGCTGTGATGTTGTTGTCGACTCGGTCGATGCCGTCGCGATCGTCGCGCCCATAAAAGACGCGACCGCCGAGAAGAGCTTGGCGCGTCAAGGCGAACGTTAGTTCGGAGCCGAGGTCGGTCACCAGCGACGCTCCGCTCGCCCTCGGCTCGAAGCCTTGAGCCCCACTGAAGTTCAGCACGGTGCGCGGCGTTACCTGCCAATCCAGATCCGCGTCGAAGGAAAACCCGAGATTCCGTCGATCCGGCGGCGGCTCCTCGAAGGTCGCATACGCCAGCCCGACCGAGAAGCTGCCGGCGACCAACTCGTCGATGTCGAGATCGCTGCCGACCGTGAAGTTGAACGTGTCGAAGTCCCGGTTGCGGCCTTCCGACGTCGAGCGCGTGCGGAAGCAATCCTCACGCGTCGTCGCCCGGCCGGGGATCGAGCCCCTGATTTCCTCCGGGCCGTCCGCGGCGAGTAGAACGGAGCAGTCCAGTTCCAGCCCGTTCTCAGCCCAGCGCTGAATGCCCTCTGCGTTCTTGTCGTAGCGGATCGCTCGATACCCGAGATTGAAAAAGACGTCGTACGTTCGCCCCGCTTCGTATGTCACGCGCAAGTCGGTCGGAAACGCGGAAAAGTCTCGATCCGCGTTGACATTGAACGAGCGAGTCGGCCTCAGCGCAGACAATGACGCCAGGTTCGGGAACACCTCCGAGTTGACGTCGTCGAACTCGCTTCGACGGAATGCGGTAACCAACCGGACTGAGCCACGATCCCAGTTCTTGGTCAACGACACGTCGGCTACATAGCGGTCGATCTCGGTCGTCCCCAGCAGCTGCTCGGCTCGCCGATCGGGATCGTCGGCACTTTCGTGGTCGTTGAAGAAACCGGCCCGACCGCTCAGAGCCAATGTCCGTGAGAGATCCCAGGTGCCGCCAGTGACCACGCCCACGTCGTTATAATCTTGATCATCCAATTCAAAATAACGTCCCAAATCGGCCGTAGCATCTATGAAAAACGAGTGGCGTTCTGTATTGGTTTCTATGAACAGTTCTGGCTGCAGTACCACAAGACCATCGGCGGTTTGGTCGAACAGAAAGTTGTCGTCCGGCACTGCGAGCACGTTGTCATTGTAGCTGACACCGAAGGTGATTGAGGGAAAGATGTTGAGCTGACCGGTGCGCAATCCGAGCGGTTCAAATTCGCCTACGTCCTGTGCTAGCGACGCGCAGGAAACGGTTACCAGCGCAACCGCCACTAGCGATCGCCCGGTCACACCCTTCGCGCGCAGCACTTGATCGAACATGACGCAATCCCGGAACCTCAGTACGCTCAAACGCTTCCTTACCATTCTTAACGCAACAGTTCGCCCTAGCCCAAGGTAAAACCCGTGTCATTCAGGCCACATGACTGAGGCAAACGCGCCTTGCTGAGCTGGCTGCGGCAACTGGGGATCACGTCGCACGCGACATCGGTCGATGTAGCCCATCGCTCACCCAGGCTGCCACCCGACGAACGGGTGTATGCGATCGGCGACATCCACGGCCGCCTCGACCTCGTCCGCGAGCTGGAAAAGCGGATCGCTGGAGACATCGACGCGCGCCCCATCGAAGGTCGTGTGACGGTTGTCTATCTGGGCGACTATGTCGATCGGGGGCCAGACAGCAAGCGCGTGCTCGACTTCCTGGTAGGCCTGCCGCCAGCACCGCTGCGGCGGCAGTTCGTCATCGGCAATCATGACTGGTGGCTGCGCGAATTTGTCCGAGGCGGGCGCCTAGCGCGCGCCTGGCTCCAGTCCGGTGGCGATGCGACCCTGCGCAGCTACGGGGTCAACGAGCTGCCGTTGCTCGCCGAGCCCGAACGGGTCGCCGCCGTACGCCGGCAGCTCCTGCGTCGCATGCCGCCTGCACACACCAGGTTCCTCGTGGAGCTAGTCACGATGCACCGGCAAGGTGCCTACCTCTTCGTCCATGCCGGCGTGCGACCCGGAACGCCGATCGCCGAGCAGGAATTCCACGACCTGGTGAGCATCCGCGAACCGTTCCTTTCGAGCACCGAGGATCTGGGCGCCATCGTCGTGCACGGACACACGGTCGTGGAGCAGCCGGTCGTGCGGCCCAATCGGATCGGTATCGACACCGGCGCCCATTGGACGAACTGCCTGACGGCTGCCGTCCTCGAAGGCGACGACGTCCGCTTCCTGCAGACAGGCGGCGCCCATTGAATTGCCCCACAACATCCGAGCGTCTTGCGGGCGTCGCGCCGTACCGCATATTCATCGCCTGCGCGCTCGTCCTGCTGCTGGTGGGCGGCTGCACCGGGCGTCGGGGGACTGACCCGCTCGACGAAGCGGCGGCTGAGGTGCGGACCGGCGAGCCCGTCCCCTACACCGTGACCATCGCCGGCACCGACGAAGCGCTTCGGGAGTATCTGCAGACCGTCAGCGAGAGCGTCGCCGGTGAGGCCGACCAGCCACCTTCGTTCCTGGCGCTCCGCCGGAGGGCACGAGCCGATTCCGAACGCCTGGTGGAAGCGCTCGGCGGTGAGGGCTACTACGACGGCGAGGTCGAGCCCAACGTCACCGCACCCAGCACTGAAGGCGGGCCGGCCGAGGTGACGTTCACGGTTGATCCCGGCGAGCGCTACACGCTCACCTCGCTCACGATCGACGTGGTCGGTGACGCGCCCGGCTACACCGCACCGACGCCCGCCGAGCTCGGCGTGGAGATCGGCGGCCCGGCGATTGCGCAGCGGGTACTCGACGCGGAAGCGAAGCTCATCTCGGACGCGCTCGCCGCAAGCTACGCCTATGCCACCGCCGATGACCGCAGCGCGATCATCGATCGAGAGGCGAAGACGCTGGAGGTGACGCTACAAGTGCGCCCGGGGCCGCCTGTCCGGCTTGGTGCGGTCACCTTCGAGGGCACCGAGGGGATCGACCGCAAGCTGCTCGAGCGACGCGTGGACTGGAAGGAAGGCGAAGCCTACACCCCGGAACTCGTCATCGACACGCGGCGGGCGCTGGTCAGTACCGGGCTCTTTCGCCTGGTGGACGTCAATCTCCCGGAAACGCCGCCGGCCGACGGCCTGGCGCCCGTAACGATCGTCACCGAGCAGCGGAAACACCGAACCATCAGCGGCGGCATCCGCTACGAAAGCGATGCGGGGCCGGGCGCCGACGTAGCCTGGGAACACCGCAACATCTTTGGCGGCGGCGAGCAGTTCCGCGTGCGCGCCGACGTCGACCGCCTCGAGCAGACCGGCGAGGTGCGCTTGCGCCAACCCGACATCATCGGGCTCGACACCGCGCTGCTTTCGGAAGCGGCGCTGACGCGCGAGGATACCGATGCCTTCGAAAGCAAGTCGGCAACGGCGTCGATCGGCTTGGAGAAGCGCTTCAACGAGCGTCTCGACGGCTCGCTGGGCGTCGGCTTCGACTACAGCGAGGTGACGGACAACGAAGGCACAGAAACCTTCGGCCTGTTCTTCCTGCCGGCGACGCTCCGCTACGACAACACCGACAACCCGCTCGACGCGACCCGCGGCGTGCGCGCACGCGTCCGCGGCGCCCCGTTCTGGGACATCCTCAATCGCGACCTCACCTTCCAACGCGTCCGCCTCGACGGGTCGACCTACTTCAAGGTCACCGAGAGCCCCCGGGTGGTGCTGGCCTTTCGAGGCGCACTCGGCTCCATCGTCGGCGCGGACCGCGACGCGATCCCGGCCAATCGCCGCTTCTACGCCGGCGGCGGCGGCTCCGTCAGGGGTATCAAGTTCCAGTTCGCCTCACCGCTCGACGACGACAACGAGCCGATCGGCGGTCGGTCGCTCCTGGAGCTGTCGAGCGAGGTCCGCTACAGCGTTACCGAGACCATCGGCGTCGTCGGCTTCATCGACGCCGGTCGTGCGTTCGAGCCCTCGTTCCCCGAGAGCATCTCGGAGCTGGAGGCGGGCGCCGGACTGGGTCTGCGCTACTTCACACCTGTCGGGCCGGTGCGCTTCGACGTCGCCGTGCCGATCGATCCACGCCCCTTCGACGACCGTTTTCAGATCTACTTGAGTTTGGGTCAGGCCTTCTGAGATGATCGCGCGCTTGCTCTTGCGGCTGCTCGGGCTCTTCGCCGGTCTGGTCCTGGTGGTGGTCGCGGTGGTGGTGTTGGCCCTCGCTGCGCTGCAGAGCCCCTCGGTGCGTGCCCTCGCCGAAGATGCGGTCAACCGGCTGGTGCCTGGTGTCACAGTGGAAGGGTTGTCCGCTGGCCTCCCCAGCCGGCTGGCGGTCGATCGCGTGGTCGTTGCCGACGCCGACGGTCCGTGGCTCGAGGTCGAGCGGTTTCGCTTCGCCTGGACACCGGCCGACTTGTTGCGCGGGCGCGCCCAGATCGACGCGCTCGTGGTCGAACGGGTGGCCGTCGTAAGGCTGCCCGCACCTTCGGACACGCCCGAGCCTGAGGACGCGCCGCCCTTCGAGCTACCCCAGCGCGTGTTCCCCGTGGTGGTCGATGAGCTGCGGGTCGACGCGCTGGAACTCGGCGAGCCGGTCCTCGGTGAAGCACTCACGCTCAACATCGCCGGATCGCTCGATGCGGGGACGGGGACCAACGCGCGAGCGTTGCTCGACGTCGAGCGAACCGACCGCGACGGGCTGGAGGCATCGCTGGACGCGGCGCTTGATCTGGCCGCATCGTCGCTGACCTTGGACGTCTCGGCCGACGAGCGATCGGGCCTTCTCAGCGCGCTCACCGGCGAGCCGCGGATCGAGCCCCTGACACTAGGTCTTACGGGCAGCGGTCCTCTGGCCGACTGGAACGGCGATCTGGCGGTCGAAGCGGGCACCCTCGCGGACCTCGCGACGCAGATCGACCTTACCTATCCCGAGCCGCTGGGCGTCGCCGTCGAGGGTCGCGTGACGGCGGGTCCGGACATCAGTGCCAGCCAGCTGGCCCCGCTCGTGGAAGAGCCGGTCACCTTCGAGCTGCGGGCCGGGCATGCCGAAGGCGCCACCGTCATCGACCGCATCGCCATCACGGCGGCCTGGCTGAACCTCCAGGGTGATGCGCGCCTCGCCGACGGTGCGCTGAGCGCGGATCTCGCCGCTGCCGCGCCCGACCTCGCGGCTCTTACGCCGCTGGCAGGCATGCCGCTCGCGGGCAAACTCGATCTCACGGCGACCCTCGACGGGCCGCTGCCGCTGCCGCCGGGCACCGTCACCTTGAACGGCCGCGGCTTGACGATCGGCGCAGCGCAGATCGCCGAGCTGAGCCAGGAGCTGGATATCGAGGGCGAGCCGGACGGAACGGTCCGCTTCGCGCTCGACGGCGACGTAGACGCCTTGTCGCTCGGCACGGGCAGCGGCCGCCTGGAAGACGATCTCTCGCTCAGGGCCGCGGGCTCCCTCCAGCCCGGCGGGCCGTTCGCGTTGCGCGAGTTCGCCGTCCAAGGCGAGATGCTCGATCTCGATGCCGCCGCGGAGGGTGATCTGGGCTCCGGTGCGCTCGATGCCCAAGCCACGCTCGCCGTGCCGCGGCTCGAGGTGTTTCAGGCCCTCAACCCGGCCGCACCGTCGGGTGCGCTCAGCGCGAACGTGGCGGCCGATTTGGAGGACAGCTTCGGTCGTGGGCAGGTCACCCTCTCGCTCACGGGTACCGAGCTGGCCCAGCTCCCCGTACCGGCCGGGGCCTTGCTCGGCGCGGCCCCGGAACTCGACGTCGAGGTCGAACTCGATCCGCTACCGCAGGTCCGGCTGGAGCGCTTCGCGCTTGCCGGTGCGGGGCTCACTGTCGATGCCACGGGTGAGGTCGCACTCGACAGCCAGGAAGGGCGTCTCGAAGCCAACGTCGTCGTGCCGTCGCTCGTACCGGTCGGCGACGAGCTCGGCCAAGCGCTCGCGGGTGAGGTGCGCTTGGACCTAGAAGCAGAGGGAGGGGTGGAGCGCTTCGAGGCCAGCGCGGACCTTGACGGCACGGGCGTCAGGGTTGGCGAGGTGACCTTCGCGGAGACGACTGTCGCGCTGAACGCGACGGGAACCCCGAGCGGCGTCGAGGGTGATCTGGATGCTCGATTGGCGCACAGCGGCGAAGCGCTCACGCTCCGGGCCGAATACGCGGCTTCGCCGGAGCAGGTGACGCTCGACGACCTGGCGCTGAACGCGCCCGGCGCGCGGCTCGCGGGGGGGCTGACCCTCGTGCCTTCGGGCCCCAGCGCCGACGGCCAAGTGCAGGGCGATGCCGACCTCGGGCGTCTTGGAACCTGGCTGGGCATCCCGCTCGGCGGCACGGTCGACTTGGCGCTCGCACTCGACAGCACCACCACGCAAGGAGCCACGGCAAGCTTCAACGTCCGCGGCCTGGAGGCGGCGGGCGTCGAGGTCGCGCGCGTAGAACTCCAGGCGAGGGGCGAGGATCTCACGGGCGCGATGCGATTGAATGGGGACCTCACCGCGTCTGGCGTCGTTCAAGGGGCCACAGAGGTCGAAGCGGCGCGGCTGAGCGTGAGCGGCGATCTGGCGGCCCTCGGCATCGACCTCACCGCCAATGGCACCTTGCCCGACCCGTTCCGCGTCGAAAGCCGCGCGAATGTCAGCAGCGACGCCCAGTCGACGCGCGCTACCCTCGAACGCCTCACCGGCGAGGTCGCCGACGTGCCGATGCGCTTGACGGCACCGGCGACGGTCCGGCTCGAGAGCGACACGATCGAGCTCGACGGTCTCGAACTCGAGATCGACACCGCGCGCCTGCGGGCGCAGGGCACCAAGACCCAGAATGCCGTCGACGGCAGCCTGGAGCTCACCGCGCTCCAGCTCAGCACGCTCGAGCCCTTCGGCGCGCCACCGCTCAACGGGACCGTCGAAAGCCGCTGGACGCTCAGCGGAACGCCGGCAGCACCCCAAATCGTTGGCGGGCTCAGCGTCGAAGGGCTGGAGCCCTACGAGGAGACGGATGAGGCGGACGCGACGGTCGCCATCAACGCGGATGTGCGGCTCGGCGGCGGCGATCTCAACGCGACGGTGGCGCTCGACGGCCTGGGCTCGCCGCCCCTGCAGGCCGAAGCACGGCTGCCGATACAGTTCTCGCTTGAACCGTTTGCCTTCACCGTCGCCGACCCGCTGCCGCTCGATGCGCGCGTCGCCGGGAACATCGATCTGGCGCGCGCGGGGAACTGGTACGGCCTCGACGGCCAAGAGGTCTCCGGCACGATCAATGTCAATCTGAGCGCCGGCGGGACCACCGCGCAGCCGGTCCTCGACGGCCAGCTACAAACCAGCAACGCGCGGCTGGTCGATGTTACCGCGGGCGTCTTGGTCGAGGGCATTGAGCTCGATGTCCGCGGCACGGCCGATCGGATCGAGTTGGCGCGTCTCGCCGCCGGCGACGGTCGCGGCGGCCGGATTGAGGGACGGGGGGATGTCTCTTTCGGCGGCGGCCTCGACGTCGATCTGGCAGCGACGATGACCCGATTCGCCGTGCTGCAGAGTGAGGACGTGTTCATCCAGATGAGTGGTGATGCGGATGTCACGGGCGACACGGGCGGCATCGACGTCCGCAGCCGGCTCAGGGTCGACAGCGGCGACATCACTATCTCGCCCGGCAGCGGTGCTGCGGACTTTGCGACGCTGGACGTGGTGACCAAACAGGAGCTTGAGGAAGAGGCGGAAGGAGAAGCGCCGACCCAAGAAGCCGGCCTCGTCAATCTCGACGTCGTGGTCGAGATCCCGGGTCGCCTGTTCGTGCGCGGCCTCGGCCTTGCCTCGGAGTGGGAGGGTCGTGTCGAGGTCACCGGCGAGGCGACCCAGCCCGAGGTCGTCGGCTTGATCGAGTATCGCCGTGGCTACATCAACCTGCTGCAGAACCGCTTCGAGTTCCGCCAGGGTGAGATCCGCTTCACCGGCGACTACCCGCCCGATCCCTTCCTCGACATCGAAGCGACGGTGCCGGCCGGCGAGTACACCGCCATCTTGAGCGTCCAGGGGCCGGCACTCGATCCGGAGGTCTCCTTCTCGAGTGAGCCGCCGCTGCCGGAGGACGAGGTCTTGTCGCAGCTCATCTTCGGTCAGGACTACGACAACCTGAACTCCTTCCAGACGCTCAAACTCGCCTCGGCCATTCGGGAGCTGCGCGGCGGACGGGGCCTGGACAGCACGTTTCGCTCGGGCCTGGGGCTCGATACCTTCGAGATCGGCGGCGAGGACTTCGACAGCGCCACCTTGCGCGGCGGCCTATACGTGACGGAGGATGTCTTCTTGGAGCTGGAGCAAGGGCTGCAGGAAGGCAATAGCGGGGCGCGTGTCGAAGTGGAGCTGTCGCCGCGCATCAAGGCTGAAGCGCGGGTCAACGAAGATCAGACTGGCAGCGTTGGCCTTCGCTGGCGCTGGGATTATTGAGGGTCGTGCGAGCGCGCGGCCGAGGAACCATGAGCACCGCAGATCATCAGTTGCCGGCCGACCCAACGGCGGAAACAGACCCGCAGGCGCCCACGTTCGGCACACCGTTCGACGTCAACTGGTTGGGGCTTTGGACGCTCTACCAGAAGGAGGTGCAGCGCTTCTTCAAGGTGCTGACGCAGACCGTGCTGGCACCAATGGTGACGACGCTACTCTTTCTCGCTGTCTTCACCCTGGCGCTCGGCCGCAGCGGTCGCACCATCGGCGACCTGTCCTTCGTCGAGTTCTTGGCGCCCGGTCTGATCATGATGGCGATCATCCAGAACGCCTTTGCCAACACCTCCTCTTCGATCGGCATCGCCAAGGTGCAGGGCAACATCGTCGACTATCTGATGCCGCCCCTGAGCCATGGCGAGCTAGTGACCGGCGTCGCCATGGGCGGCGTCACCCGCGGCGTCCTCGTCGGCCTCACCGTCTGGCTGACGATGGTGCCGTTCGTCGGCGCCGGCGTTCACGCGGCGTGGCTCATTCCCTTCTATGTACTGGCGGCGAGCCTCTCCCTATCGTTGATGGGACTCCTGACCGCACTCTGGTCGGAGAAGTTCGACCAGATGGCAGCGGTGACCAATTTCGTCATCACGCCCCTGTCGTTCCTCTCGGGCACGTTTTATGCGGTCGAAGACCTGCCCTCCGCGTTCTGGTGGGTCGCGCACCTGAACCCGTTCTTCTACATGATCGACGGCCTGCGCTATGCGCTCACCGGCTATACCGACGGCACCTTGTGGATCGGCGCGGTCATCCTCATCGCGCTCAACGTGGCGCTCTGGCGCTTCACCCTCTATCTCGTCCGCATCGGCTACAAGCTTAGGCCCTGAGCCCGACCGGATGGACCAGTGCGCGACCTGCCTTGCGATCTGAGTGTGCTCCCCGTTGACGCCGAGGCGATGCTCAAGGGCCTCGAACCCTGGATCCGCCGCGAGAGCCCCACCTACGATGCGGCCGCGGTCAGCGCCATGGTGCGCCTCGCCGGGCAAACGCTCGCGGCGTTGGGTGCCGAGATCGAGCACATTGCAGGGCCCGGCGACCTGGGCGACTGCCTGCGCGCCTCCTTCCCCCACCCAGACCCGGGCAGGCCTGGTGTCCTGATCCTCGCGCATCTCGACACCGTGCATCCGATAGGCACGCTCGACGTCCTGCCCTTCCGGCGGGAAGGCGCGGTCTGCTACGGACCCGGCGTCGTCGACATGAAGGGCGGCACGTACGCCGCCTTCGAGGCGATCAAGCAGATTCTGGCCGCCGGCCTGGAGACGCCCTTGCCCATCCGCGTGCTGCTCACCTCCGACGAGGAGATCGGCAGCCCCGGCACCCGCGGGCTGATCGAGGCCGACGCAAAGAAGCATCGCTACGTGCTGGTGCCGGAGCCGACGCGGTCCGACGGGAGCTGTGTGACGGGTCGCTACGCCATCGCGCGCTTCAGCCTGGAGGCGCGTGGTCGCGCCAGCCATGCGGGTGCCGCACTCGACGAGGGGCGTTCCGCGATCCGCATCATGGCCGAGCAGATCCCCATCATCGAGGCCATGACCACCGACGACTGCACCTTCAGCGTCGGCGTCGTTCGAGGGGGCCAGTGGGTCAACTGCGTCGCCACGACCTGTGTGGGCGAAGCGTTGAGCATGGCGAAACGCCAGGATGACCTCGACCGAGGCGTAGAGCGCATGCTGGGGCTCAGCGCGATCGCAGCCGACGGGACCGGTTTCGTGGTCACGCGCGGCGTGGTCCGCCCGGTCTGGGAGCCCGATGACGGCACTCTCGAGGTCTACGAGCAGGCGAAGCGCATCGCCGCGGCGCTCGGCGTCGAGCTGGCTCACCGGAGCGCCGGTGGCGGCTCCGACGGCAACTTCACCGGCGCGCTCGGTATCGCCACCCTCGACGGACTAGGCGTCACCGGCGAGGGCATCCACACACTGGAAGAGCGCCTGCACGTGGCGACCCTACCGCGCGCCGCTCGGCTGCTTGCGGGCCTGTTGATGACGTTGGAGTAGATAGGGAGACACCGGCGCGATGGTGGAGGGCACAAGAGTTGCCGTTGTCACGGCTGCGGGCAGCGGCATGGGTGCAGCCTGCGCGAGGCGGCTCGCCGCCGACGGCTATGGCATCGCCATCCTCTCCTCCTCGGGGAAGGGCGAGGCGCTCGCGCTGAGCCTGGGCGGCGTTGGCGTCACGGGCTCGAACCAGCGCACGGAAGACCTGCAGCGTCTCGTCGGCCTCGCGCTGGAGCGCTGGGGCCGGATCGATGTGCTCGTCAACAGCGCTGGCCACGGCCCTCGCGCCCCGCTGCTCGACATCACCGACGACGACTGGCACCGCGGCCTCGAGGTCTATCTGCTGAACGTGGTGCGACCGACGCGGCTGATTGCGCCGATCATGCGCGAGCAGAACGCCGGCGCCATCGTCAACATCTCGACCTTCGCGGCGTTCGAGCCGGACCCGGTGTTTCCCACGTCCGCCGTGTTCCGCGCCGGGCTCGCCTCCTACACCAAGCTTTTCGCCGACGCCTTCGCTGCGCACAACGTGCGCATGAACAACGTGCTACCCGGCTTCATCGACAGCCTTCCCGAAAGGCCGGAGTTCCGCGAGCGCATCCCCATGGCGCGTTACGGTTCGGTCGAGGAGATCGCGGCAACCGTCGCCTTCCTCGCCTCCGACGGCGCCGGCTACATCACCGGCCAGAACCTGCGTGTCGACGGCGGCATCACCCGCTCGGTCTAGCGCCGGGCCGTTAGCGTAGCCGGGGCCACCCACGCCCCCTCCCTTCCGCCCGATGGCATCGTACGCTCGCGGGTGGAAGGGAGGGGGCGTCGGTGGCGCAGGCTATGCTCGCTCAGGCCGCCGCGCGACTGCGGCAATAGCACGAGGCACGGATCGGCACCTCGGCGCGAGCGAGCGCGCGGTCGAGCTGCTGACGGATATGCAGGGCCTCGACCGTCTCGCCGCGCCGGCTGAGGCATTCGTTGAGCCCATGCAGGCTCCAGACGTTCTGCGGATGCTGGCAGGCGCGACTGAGGGTCTGGTCGAGGCCCAGATCGGCGCGATAGACCACCTCCGCCTCCTCGAAGCGGCCCTGATCCAGCAGGAGGGCCCCGAGGGCATGCCGGCTCGGCTGCATCCAACCCCAGGGCTCGTCATAGGGTAGCGTGTCGTCGAGCTCGACAGCCCGGCGCAAATGGCGGAAGGCCGTCTCGTGATTGCCCTGATGATATTCAAGCTCGCCCAGCATCATCTGCTCGGCCACCGCAAGGATGTCGCGGCAGGTGTTGTTGAAGAGCATCCGCGATTCCGGCACCTGGCCGTAGGCGGCGACAAAGGCGTCTCGCTCGGCGCTCGCCAGCGCGGGTTGTTGCGTGTTGGCCAAAGCCACGGTCCGCGCATAGCGCATCATGGCGGTGGTCACGCAGTAGAGTTCCTGATCTTCCGGCAGCACTTGGTCGAGGATCGACTGCCACATGCCGAAGCGGATGAAGACATGCTGCTTGATCGAGATGAAGCTCTCGAACCAGTCGGCGAGCGGCCGCAGGATCGTCTCCGGTAGTGTGTCGATCAGCTCATTTGCCGCGTCGAGAGCCGGTTGCGGCTGGCCCAGAAACATGGCGCCATAGACTTTGAAATGGTAATTGTGACACCGGTACACCGAGTAGAAGTAATCAGGCCCATTTCGTGCCAAGAACTTGCGATCGGCGACAATCCCCTGATGGTTCCGCGCGACGACATTCTGGTATTCGCCGCAGAGCACATCGATGTGCGTGGCCATGTGGATGAGGTGGCCGGCGTCCGGCACGAGCGTGTGGAGGATGTCGCCGTGGCGCAGCGCCACCTCGGGGTGCGGCGACATCTCCATCAAGTGAATGTACATGTGCAAGAGGCCGGGATGCGCCCAAGCGCCGTCGAGTTCGGCGAACGCAGCTTCCAGAACAGCCCTCGCCTCGAGCGTGTCAGCGCCTTCAGCCGGCTCGCCCGTCGGCAGGTCCCAAAGCTGCCAAGGCGTTCGGTTCATCAAGGCCTCGGCGAACAGCGCGCAGACGTCGAGGTCGTGCGGGAAGGTCTTGTGAACCGCACGCATCGCATCGGCGAACGCGTCGTTGAAGGGTCCGAAGTCGTCGGTCTCGGGCTTGTCGGGATAGCGCGTGGCAAGCGCCTCGATCAGCGCCTGCTCGACCGGCCGAAGCGCGCCGACACCCGCGCGCGCCGCGGCGAGCGAAGCGTGCGCGTCCTTGAGCGCTGCAACCTTCTCGTCAGGCTCGAAGGTCTCCCACGGGCGGTTGTAGTTGGGCCCGGCGGCGTAGGCGATGCCCCAATGCGCCAGCAGGCAGCCAGGGTCTTGCCGCAGCGCGCGCTCGAAGCACGCACTCGCCTCCTCGTGGTTGTAGCCGTAGAGCCAGATTAAGCCCCGGTCGAACCAGCACTGCGCATTGCTCGACGTCGTCGTTACCTCGCGGCCGTACGAGCCGAGGTCGAAGTAGTCCATCGCGCCCCCCAACGCTTGTTCATTTGAGCGTCATATATCACAGGCGCGAGGCACGGACCACGGACGGGACGATGGGCTCCTGTCACGCGTCAAACAAGCGCTACAGCTGCGAGAGCACATCAGGGAGGGGCCCCGACGTCCATCCGCCGGGGCCACAACCCTGATCAGGCGGCCTCGGCGGCGGCCACCTTGGGCTGTACGACCAGACCGTCCTCGCCGCGGTCGACCAGGGCCGTGCCGCGATCGGGCAGGCGGCCGGCGAGGATGAGTTCGGCCAAGGGGTCCTGCACCTTCTTCTGGATCAGCCGCTTCAACGGCCTGGCGCCATAGACCGGGTCGTAGCCGGCCTCCGCGAGCCACGTCTTGGCCGCATCGGTGACCTCGAGCGCGATCTCGCGGCTCGCCAGGAGCTTGTCGAGACGCTTGAGCTGGATCTCGACGATGCCGCCCATGTCGGCCTGCGAGAGACGGTTGAAGAGGATGATCTCGTCGAGCCGGTTCAAGAACTCGGGCCGGAAGCTCGCCCGGACCACCTCCATCACCTGCTCGCGGGCCTCTTCGGCCGAGGCGCCATCGGGCAGCGCCGCCAGGAAATCGGCACCGAGGTTCGAAGTCATCACAATGAGCGTGTTCGAGAAGTCGACCGTGCGGCCCTGCCCATCCGTCAGCCTGCCGTCGTCGAGGACCTGCAGGAGCACGTTGAAGACGTCCGGGTGCGCCTTCTCGATCTCATCGAAGAGGATGACCTGATAGGGTCGCCGGCGGACGGCCTCGGTCAAGGCACCCCCCTCGTCATAGCCGACATAGCCCGGAGGCGCGCCGATGAGCCGGGCGACCGAGTGCTTCTCCATGTACTCGGACATGTCGATGCGCACGAGCGCCTGCTCATCGTCGAACAGGAACGCTGCGAGCGACTTCGTAAGCTCGGTCTTGCCGACGCCCGTCGGGCCCAGGAACAGGAACGAGCCGATCGGCCGATGTGGGTCCTGTAGGCCCGCACGCGCGCGGCGCACGGCCGTGGCCACGGCTTCGAGCGCCTGCTCCTGACCGACGACGCGACCGCGCAGATGCTCCTCCATGCTCAAGAGCTTCTCGCGCTCGCCCTCGAGCATCTTGTCGACCGGCACACCGGTCCAGCGCGAGACGATCGAGGCCACGTCCTCCGACGTCACCGCCTCGTCCGAGAGGGACTGCGCGTCCTCGGCTTCGGCAGTCTGAAGCTGCTGCTCGAGCTCAGGGATGCGGCCATAGGCGAGTTCGCCCGCGCGCGCGAGATCGCCCGAGCGCTGCGCCTGCAGAAGCTCGTTCCGCGCCTTGTCGAGCTGGTCCTTGAGCTCCTGCACCGACGCCAGCCGGTTCTTGTCGGCCTGCCAGGCGGCGGTCTTCTCCGCACTCTCCTGCTCGAGCTGGGCGAGTTCGGTCTCCAGCCGGCCGAGCCGCGACTTGGACGCGTCGTCGGTCTCCTTCTTGAGCGCCTCGCGCTCGATCTGGAGCTGCAGGATGCGACGATCCAGCTCGTCGATGTCCTCGGGCTTGCTGTCGATCGCCATGCGCTTCCGGGCCGCGGCCTCGTCCACGAGGTCGATCGCCTTGTCGGGGAGGAAGCGGTCGGTGATGTAACGGTCCGACAGGGTCGCCGCCGCGACGATCGCATTGTCGGCGATACGGACGCCGTGATGGACCTCGTACTTCTCCTTGAGGCCTCTGAGGATCGACACGGTGTCCTCGACCGTCGGCTGCTGGACGAAGACCGGCTGGAAGCGGCGGGCGAGGGCCGCGTCCTTCTCGACGTGCTTTCGGTACTCGTCGAGCGTGGTGGCACCGACGCAGTGCAGCTCGCCGCGCGCAAGCGCCGGCTTCAGCATGTTGGACGCGTCCATGGCACCCTCGGCCTTGCCGGCGCCGACGAGCGTGTGCAGCTCGTCGATGAAGAGGACGATCTCACCTTCGCTGTGGGAGACCTCCTGCAGGAGCGCCTTCAAGCGCTCCTCGAACTCGCCCCTGTACTTGGCACCGGCGATCAAAGCGCCCAGGTCGAGCGCCAGCAGGCGCCGATCCTTGAGGCTCTCGGGCACGTCGCCATTGACGATGCGCAGCGCCAAGCCTTCGGCGATGGCGGTCTTGCCGACGCCGGGCTCGCCGATCAGCACGGGATTGTTCTTGGTGCGCCGCGACAGGACCTGGATGACCCGGCGGATCTCCTCGTCGCGACCGATCACCGGGTCGAGCTTGCCCTCGCGGGCGAGTTCCGTGAAGTCGCGCGTGTACTTCTCGAGCGCTTGGTAGCTTTCTTCGGCACCTGCCGTGTCCGCGCTCTTGCCCTTGCGCACCTCCTGGATGGCGCGCTCCAGGTTCTGCGGCGTAACGGACGCGGCCTTCAGGATGGCGGCGGCCTCGTGGTCGCCCATCGCGAGCGCAAGCAGGAGCCGCTCGACCGTGACGAAGCTGTCGCCGGCCTTCTCGGCCGCCTGATCGGCCTGGGCAAAGACGCGCGCCAATGTCGGCGAGAGTGTCGGCCCCGACGCGCCGGCGCCAGACACCTGTGGCAGCTTGGTGACCGCGTCCTGAGCGCGCGCATAAGCCAGCTCGGCGTCACCGCCGGCCGCCTTGATGAGCTGCAGCGCAAAACCCTGCTTGTCGTCGAGCAGCACCTTCAACAGGTGCTCGGGCAAGAGCTGCGGATGGCCTTCGCGCAACGCAAGCCCCTGCGCCGACTGGATGAATCCCTTCGCGCGATCGGTATAGTTCTCGAACTGCATGCGGACTGGCTCCCTAGTTGGCGAGCGGTAGGCCGGGACCCGACTACGGCATCCCAACTGCACCATTTGGATGTGGGCAACGCCGAGACGTTACACAAGAATCCGGAGCGACGATTGGAGCATCTGAACCGCCCAACCTCCAAGGAGAGGCGCGCCATGTCGACCATCAGATCGAGACTGGAGAGCCGCGGTTTGCAGCTTCCGGAGGCACCACTCGTACCGCCTGGTGTGCGGCTCCCCTTCTCCTGGGTTCGGACGCTTGGCGACCGCGTCTACGTCTCCGGGCACGTGGCGTTGAACGCCGATGGCTCGCTCGCCGCCCCGTTCGGCAAGGTTGGCGAGAACCTCACCATCGAAGAGGGCTACGCGGCGGCGCAGCGCACCGCACTCGCCATGCTCGCGAGCCTCGAACGAGAACTCGGCGATCTCGAGCGCGTCACCGCTTGGCTGCGGGTCCTCGGCATGGTCAATAGCGGCGGCGCGTTCCGCGATTACCCGGCCGTGATCAACGGCTTCTCGGATCTCATCATCGACCTGTTCGGCGAGGAACGGGGCGACCATGCGCGTTCCGCAGTCGGTCTCGCCGGCCTGCCGTTCGACACGCCGGTCGAGATCGAGGCCGAGGTCGCGATCCAACGCTAGGCGCTCAAGCCTGCGTGTCAGGCAATAAGGGCGTCGTCGAGCGCCGTCGCCCGGCGAAAGGCGTCGCGGTTCCTGGCGCGTTCGGCGTAGGCGACGAGGCTCGGATGCGCGGGCATCAGGTCGAATTGGAGGCCCCAGCCGATCTGCGCGCCCACATAGACGTCCGCGGCGGTGAACCGTTCGCCGGCCAGGAACGGCGCCGCCTCTGCGGCGTGGACGAGCGCGTTCACCACCCGCTCCATCGACCCATAGCCAGCGCGGCCCTCGTTCTGCGGCGTATCGATCTTGAAGCCGAGGCCCTCGTTCGTCACTGCCGCCTCGACCGGCCCGGCGCCGAAGAAAAGCCAGCGGTAGTAGGCGCCGCGCTCCGCAGGCGGTGGAGCGAGCTCCGCACTCGGGAAGGCGTCGGCGAGGTAGGCGCAGATCGCCGCGCACTCGGTGACGACCACGTCGCCATGGCGGAGCGTCGGCACCTTGCCCATCGGGTTAAGCGCCAGATAGTCGGGCCCCTTCATCGCGGCGCCGTACGCGACCACCTTCGTCTCGTAAGGCACCCCCACCTCCTCGAGCATCCACCGCGCGATGCGCCCGCGCGACATGGGGTTCGTGTAGAGCACGAGCTGGGTGTCCGTCATGTCGCTCCGTCCTCGGCTGACATCTGGTCGTTGCGTCGGCGATGGATTGCCACGCGCAGCGGCTCAAGTCACGCTGCTGCGCTTGGCCGATCTGCTAGGCCTCATCGAGGGCCACGGCCGTGAGCGCTCACAATCGAGGCGGAAGCCGACCCTACTCCGACTCTACCAGTCCGATGCCACGCGCGTCTCGTCATTCGGCGTAATGACGACACGTAGCGGGGCGGGCTCGGATGTGCGAGAGGCAAGCTCCGGCGTTGGGGAGGCGGGGCGGCTGTGGCTGGCTCGGGCTGCAGCAAGGCGCTCCCGGTCACGCTGCCGCTCCAACTCCCGCTGGCGCTGCAGCTCGTCGACGTCGCGGCGCAACTGATCGATCTCGGCTTGGCTGCGCGCGCGCTCTGCCGCGAGGTCGGCATCCTGGCTCTGCTGCTGGTAATCCATGGCGTAGCCGATGCCGCCGCCCAACGCCGCACCGGCCGCGGCGCCGATCGCGGTGTTCTCCGCGCGGCGACCGTCGGCGCTCAGCACGTTGCCCAGCACGCCGCCGACAACGGCGCCGGTGGCGGCGCCCGCGGCCGTACCTACGCTCGGCGAGTGCTGCTCATGGGTCGGCGCGCAGCCGGCGAGCGCCAGCGCCGCCAACGCCCCGACCGTGGCCCAGGTGGTACCCCTCGTCGTCATCTGTCCGTCTCCCAGCAAACGCGATGACATCGTGCCGTCGGCCAGCTGTCCCCCGTCTGAACGGGTGCACGCCGTTCACTATTTCCTCCGGGCCCCTCGCGTCGGTACCTTACGTGGCAACGGCAAGGCTGTGCGCGAGGCCGTGCAGATCGTCGACCACCCAACCCCAGGTGCCCGTGGGCTCCAGGTCGGTGGTCTGGGTGGGGCCGTGCTCGGTGGGGCGGCGGACGAAGGCGGTCTGGAGGCCGAGGGCTTGGGCCGCCTCGAGGTCGCTGTTGTGAGCGGCCACCATGAGCACGCGCTCGGGCGGCACGAGGAACGCCTTCGCGGCGTCGAGATAGACCTGCGGCTGGGGCTTGTAGGCCTTCGACCACTCGGCGCCGAGGATCTGATCCCAGACGAGTCCGGCATGGCGCGCGACATCGGCCATGAGCCGCAGATTGCCGTTGGACAGCGCGCAGCAGAAGCCGTGGCGGCGCAGTTCGGCCAGGCCCACAGCCGCGTCGGGCCAACCATCCAGGCGGTGCCAGATGAGATTGATCTCGTCGCGCACGGCAAGCGGCACGCGATCGAGGCCGAACCTGTCGAGCACGTGATCCAGGCTCTCGCGATACAGCGTGTCCAGCGGCGTCCACGGCCGAGCACCGCTGCGCACTGCCTCCATCGACGGCTGGTAGAGCGCCCGCCAGGCGTCGGCGAAGGCGCCTGCGTCCACCTCGATGCTGTAGGGCGCCAGATGGCCCGCAAGCTGGCGGATCAGGGAGCCGCGCCAGTCGACCACTGTGCCGAACACGTCGAAGACGAGCACCTCGACGGGTGCGCTCACGCCGCGATCACCCGCCAAGCGTCGAGCTTGGCCGCG
Source organism: Geminicoccaceae bacterium (assembly GCA_028279345.1). Classification (GTDB taxonomy): domain Bacteria; phylum Pseudomonadota; class Alphaproteobacteria; order Geminicoccales; family Geminicoccaceae; genus JAAAPF01. The sequence continues at coordinate 54,334 of JANQNY010000031.1, read as the reverse complement.
AAGCTCAGGCGAGCGTTGGTGGGACTGGTCGACGGTAGCTGCAGGCGTTCGGGCAGACGCGCCGCATCGAGCCCCGGCAGCGCGTGACGGCGGAAGAGGCGCGCCGCATGACCACCATTGAAGACGATGCGGCCCAGCCCCGGCTGGCCCGCGAGGAAGGCTGCGAAATCGTTGGCGACCACGGTGCCCTCGTCGATCGCGGTATCGAGGCTGCCTTGACGCTTGCAGGCACGCAGCACGTCCCAGACTGCCACGCCCGCCCCGGTCAAGGCCGCGACCCGCGCCGGATAGGCGAGCCCAGGATCGAAGCCGAACAGCGCACCCATGATACGCCAGAACGCGTTCCGCGGGTGCGCGTAGTAGGCGTCCTCGGCGAGCGACCGGGCGCCCGGCATGGTGCCGAGCACGAGGACCCGCGCATATGGCGCCGCAAGCGGCGGGAAACCCTCCAGGAGCGGACCGCTCAAGCGGGCGCCTCGGTGCCCCCGGTGTTCTTCCAGCGCCTGAGCGCGAAGCCCATCAGCACCATGCCCCAGCCTTCCATCAAGAGCTCAATGGCGACCAGGAGCCCAAGGACCCAGATCGCATTGCTGGGCCAGCCGAGGATGATCAACAAGCCCAACAGCACGCCCACCACGCCGGAGAACGTCAACCAACCCCAGCCGGGATCCGGGCGGTGCTGGAAGCCGATGATGATGCGCGTCGCGCCTACGGCGCCGATCGCCAAGCCGACCACAAGGGTGATCGTCAAGAGCCCGACCCCCGGCTGGAGGACGAGCAGCACGCCGGCGATGATGTAGAGCACCGCACCAGCGATATGGAGGAGACTGCTCCGCCAAGCACGCTCGCGAAACGCGTGGAAGATCTGAACCGCACCGCCGATGAGGAGCAAGGCGGCGATATAGATGACCGAGACGACCGACAGGAAGCCGACCATCCCGAGGCCGATCGTGCCGAGGATCACGAAAATGATACCGAGCGCGATGAACCAGCCCCAGCGATCGGCGAGCTTCTCGGAGATCTCCTCGGGCGTGGCTGAGACTGCAGGCGGCGATGAGGCCGTGTCGGACATAGGCGTTCCCCCCGGCGCAATTGACGGTTGCGCCGCTCCTATCACATCGGTCGACCGTTGCCAGCCCGCGGACGGACTGGCGCGGCCTGTCAGTTGATTGCGATCGGCGCGCCGATCGAGCCGGTGGCACCGACAATCGGCACCGGGCTGTACATGTAGAGGAACGTATAGACCCCGTCGACGATCAGGTCGTCGAACACCATGTTCTCCTGGTTGACGATACCGTGCCGCGCCAGGATGTGCTGGTGGATGCAGAAGACGCAGGCCGGATCGGGATTGGGCACGACCTCAGTAGCCCAGGTGTCCGCGCCGATGACGCCCGCCTGCACCTCGTCGGAAAGCCAAAGCGCCACCTCGGCACCGATGCCGGGCTCACCGGAATTGTAGGTGGCGTTGTCCTCTTTCCAGAGCTTGCTCCAGCCGGTGTGGAAGAAGACGCCGTCGCCGCCCATGAACTCGAAATCAGCCATGCCCTGCGCCTCGAGCGCCGCGCGGACGTCGTCCATCGTGATCTCGTCGCCGGCCTCCATCGTCTCGACACCGCGCGCGGTGGCGATGTCGAGGAGAACGCCGCGGGCGATGATGGGGTGGAGCTGCTCCGTCCCGAGCTTGGCCAAGCCGTAGGCGCCGCTCAGATCCGCGGCGGTAAAGCCGTTGTAGAACATCATCTGCGTCTTGTCGGTGGTCGGTCCCACCTGGACACCGATGTGCCCCAGCCCGTCGAACTGCGTCCCCACCTGACCGATCTCGGTCGCCAGGAACTCGTCGTGCCAGATGACGTGGTTGGTGCCGAAGGGTCCGCCGGTCGGATTGGCCGGAATGCGCAACGCGAAGGCGCGGCTACCGAAGAGCGGCATCTCCGCGTCATAGGGGTGGCCGAGCCGGTAGACGACACCCTGATCGGCCTCGGCGAGCGCCCGCTGGACCACCTCGGGCTGGGTGTACCAGTTGGTCGAGCCGGCCTCGTCGCCCTCGCCCCAGAGCGGATGGGGCCACCACTTCTCTCCGATCGGCGTGTCCATGGTTTCGCCGACAACCCAGGGCTTGCCCTGACAGGCCTGCCAGTCCTCGACAGAGCAGGCGTCGACCCCACTTGCCGCGCCGGCCAAAACGATCGCGCCCACCAGCGCTCCAGCCACGTGCCTCATTGATTTCCTCCCTGACATGTCGCGGGTGCGACAATATGGTCGCACACTCTCCTTTCAGGCCAGCTCGAACCCGCCGTCAACGCGGGGCGCCGGCTCAGCGCGCGCAGTCGAGCAGCGGGCCGAGCTGGCCCATCCGTTGGACGATGCGCCGCGCCCGTCGGCGCACATGGCCATCGTCCGGCGCGAAGGAGAGCGGGCCCGGCAGCAACGATGCGAGCACGGCTGCCTCGCCTTGGCTCAGGCTCGCCGCCGGCTTGCCGAAATAGGTTCGTGCCGCCGCCTCAGCGCCGTATAGGCCGGGGCCAAGCTCCACGTGGTTGAGGTAGAGCTCAAGCTGGCGCCGCTTCGGCAGGACGACGTCGACGACGGGCGCAAGGCCGAGCTCGATGCCCTTCCGCAACGCGCTGCGGTCGGGCCAGAGATAGAGGTTCTTGGTAAGCTGCATGGTGATCGTGCTGGCGCCACGCGGTCGGCCACCGTCGCGGAAGCGCCGCAATTCATCCGCGAGGGCCTGCCAATCGATCCCGTGATGCGTGCAGAAGAGATTGTCTTCGGCGGCGATGACCGCACGCGGCAGATGCGGGCTGATGGCCTCGAGCCCGACAACGCGACGCTCGAAGCCGTTCCCTTCGAACAACCTGATGGTCTGCAGCGCGGTCAGCGGCGGCTGCACGAGCCGCATCGCCAAAGCGCTCACCACCACCACACCCAAGACCACCGCCACGACAAGGACGAACCAACGGAGCGCCCGCCGCAGCAGCTTGCGCATCGCTGCTCAGGCGGCCTCGGGCCGCTTCCGCGCCGAGCCCAGGTAATTGACCGCCGTCACCGGCAAGAGCCGGAAGGTGGGATCGAAGCGGCGGTTCACGCCCACCGGCCCCAGGCCCTGAAAGCGCCCGACCTCGAAGCCGCGACGCTGCAAGAGACGCTTCAACTCCCGCGGGCGGATGAAGAGATCGGGATCGTGGGTGCCACGTGGCATCAGGCGCAGCACGCGCTCGCCCATCGTGACCACGACGAAGCTCGCAAGTGCGTTCTTGTTGATCGTGTCGAAGAGAAAGAGACCACGCGGCTTCAGCACGCGCGCAACCTCGTCGAGGACTTGGCCCAGATCCCGCACATGCTCCAGCGCGTCGCAGCTCACCACCACATCCAGGCTCGCGTCTTCGAACGGCATCGCTTCGCCGACACCGGTCCGGTAGTCAATTTCGAGGCCCACGGCCGCGGCATGCTCGCGGGCGGCGGCGAGCGCCTCCTCGGCAGGGTCGAGGCCGACCACCAGTGCGCCCCGCTCGGCCATCGCCTCTGCCATGAAGCCACCACCGCAGCCGAGGTCGAGCACGGTCTTGCCGCGCCAGTCACCCACCAGCGGATTGAAGTGCTGGAGCCGCGCCGGCACCATGTTCTGCAGCGTGCGAATCCAGGCAGTGTCGCCGGTCCACCAGCGGGCGCCGTAGCGGTTGTACATCTCGAGATCATTGAGGACGTGCGCCATCGAGGACTCCGCAGCGGGTTCGCGACAGACGTAGGCCCAGACGGCCGGACGTCGAGCGCAATGGGCAGCAAGTGCACCGGCCAGCTCAGAGGACAAGATCACAGTCCTCCTGCTCCTCTTCCGGCTCGTCGTGCGTCGCGAGCGCGATGCCGAAGGTGAGGATGCCCACCCGCCCGGCGAGCATCAACACCACGATGATGAGCTTGCCCAGCTCGGAGAGCTCCCCGGTGATCCCCATGCTCAGCCCGACGGTGCCCATCGCCGAGACCGCCTCGAACAGCACCGTCTCGAAGGCCGCGCCCCGCTCGGTGAGAAACAGCAGGAACAGCGCGAACGTGAGCAGGCCGGCATAGAAGGCGAGCGAGGCGGCCGCCGCGCGAACGCGCTCGATGGGGACGGTGCGGTTGAAGTAGCGCACGTCGTCGCGGCCCTTGAGCGTCGAGCGCACGAGCCCCACGAGCACGGCAAGCGAGGTGGTCTTGAGCCCGCCGCCGGTGCCGGCCGGCGAAGCGCCGACCACCATGAGTGCCAAGAGCACGACGATGACGGCGTTGCTGAGATCGGCGATCGGCACGGTGTTGAAGCCCACCGTCGTAGACGCCGTCATCGTCTGGAAAAAGGCGGCGAGCAGGCGCTGCGTGGGCGGCATCTCGGCCAGCACCGGCTCCACCGCGAGGATCAACACCGTCCCGACGAGCACGAAGAGCAGCGTGAGGCGGAAGATGACCTTGCTCGTGAAACCAAGGTAACGCTGACGCCCGAAGCCCGTTCGGAAGGCGTCGAAGACGACGAGAAACCCCATGGCACCCAAGAGGCTGAGCGCACCGACGACGAGGTTGATCGTGGGATTGCCGACGAAGGCCTCGAAGCTCGTGGCGTTGAGGCTGAAGCCTGCCGTGCAGAAGGCAGAGACCGAATGAAAGATGGCGCTCCAAACAGGCGCTTCGACGCCCGCCTGCGCGAACACGGCATAGAGCGCGAGCGCGCCTGCGGCCTCGCAGCCGATCGTGAAGAACAGCACCCACCAGAGGAAGCGCGCCGGGTCGAAGTCTTCGGGCAGGCTGAAGGCCGCGCGCACCACGCGCACCCTGACGCCGCTCAGCCGATGATAGGTCGCGAGCGTCACGAACGACCCCATCGTCATGTAGCCGAGGCCGCCCACCTGGATCAGTCCTAGGATGACCAGTTGCCCGAAGAACGTGAAGGACGTGCCGGGATCGACACTGACGAGGCCCGTGGTCGAGACGGCCGACGCGGCGATGAAGAGCGTGTCGATCGACGACACCGGCAAGCGCTGTGCCTGGGGTAGGGCAAGCAGGATCCAGCCGAGAACCACGTAGACGATGTAGCCGAGCACGAGCAGCCGCGGCGTGTCCATCTTGGCGAGAACAAGGCGAAACCTGGCGATGCTCCGCATGAGTGCGCGGCGCGCGTCGCCGCGGGACGATGTGGACATGCTGGCCCGCTTCCGTGACGTCTTGGCGCGCTGAGACTAGGCCGCTCGTCACGGATTCGCGTTGGGACCAATAGCGTGCAGCGCAGCAAGGCCGGAGGCCCTCAGCGATGGTGCCTCAGCCGACCCCCAGCCGTTCGCCGGCCTCAACGATCGCTCGCCAGACCTCGGGCGGCAACGGTACGCCGTCGCGCGTGCGCTCGGCGCGGAGCCGCCGCTCGCTGTCGCCCGGCACCTCCACGGCTTCACCCTGAAGCCGCGGCCGTGCGGAGCGGACCCATTCGGTAAAGCGGCTCACCTCGCCGTGGAAGTCGTTTGCCGGATCGAGCCGTCCGGGGTCGACGAAGATCGAGAGCATGCCGTTCCAGACCGGCGCCTTGTCCGGCCCGCAAACGCCGCCACCCGTGAGGGCACCGCCCAGCATCTCCATCATGAAGGCGAGGCCCGAACCCTTGTGGTCGCCCATGGCGACAAGCGCACCAGATGCCTCGACGGCGGCGGGAACCTGCGTTCGGTTGTCGGTGCCGTAGAAGTCCGCGGGATCGTGCGAGAGGCGGCCGTCGGGCGCGATGATGCAGGCCGGCGGCAGCGTCTTTCCGCCCTTCATCGCGTTCAGGACCTTGCCTTCGGCTACCTTTGAGGTGGCGAAGTCGAGGATCAGCGGCGCGCGGTCGGCTTGCGGCACACCGACGGCGAACGGCGCCGTCGAAAACCGCTTCTCCATGGCACCGAAGGGCGCCACCAACACGGAGCCATGCACGTTGACGAAGTGGATGGAGACCAGGCCGGCATAGGCCGCACGTTCAGCCCACTCGCCGATCCGCCCCAGATGCCCCGCGCGACGCAGCGCCGTCAGAGCGACGCCGTGCGCCTGCGCACGCTCGACGCCGAGATCGACGATGTGTCGTCCGAGCGTCTGGCCAAGACCCTGGCAGCCATCGACGACGACGAACGCGCCGCCGTCGGTGACCACCAGGGGTTCACCACCAGGCCGCAGCACGCCTTCGTCCATCCAGGTGAGATAGCGGGGGACACGGACCACGCCGTGGCTGTCATGGCCCGTGAGGTTCGCACCGACCAGCGAGGTTGCGATGTCCTGGGCTTCAGCGGCGACGCAACCCTTGGCCGCAAACAGGGCTGCCACTCTCGCGGTCAGCGTCGCAACCGGAATCCTCTCCATGAATCCGGCTCCCCGGCAGTGCACTCAGGATCGGTGGCGGTCGTCCGGCTCGCGACATCGCGCCGCCGCCCCCACGGCTAGGGCCGCGGCACCTCACTCCGCAGCCGCTCATACTCCGCGGCGTCCGGAACGAGAGCGTAGAGGATGCGCGCGGGCTGGCCGCCGTCGACCACCGTGGCCGGCAGGCGATGGTCGAAATACTCGACCGCACCGCGCGACCCAGGGGCGATCAAGGCGACCTGGTTGCTGTTCGGCGACATGCCGCCGGCACTCTCGACGAAGATGCTGTAACGCACCTCGGCCCCACCGGGCGGCGTCGGCCCGGCAAGCCTGATCGCGACCGCATTGGCGACGACGATCTCGTCACCGTCGCGCTCGCAGATCACCTGCGACACATCGAGAAAGGTGGGGATGGGCTCGGCCGCACCCGGATAGGTCAGTTCCAACCGGTCGAGGCCGAAGACGGTGCTAACCTGTGGGCAGGCGAGGCGTTGGGATTCGCCCGCGCAGGCCGCCACGAGGAGGCCCGCCGCGACCGCCATGGGTATGCGCGCGTTCACAATGCCTTGTGGGTACCGTCGCACAGGGGCGCCGCTCCCGTCCGCTTGCAGCCGCAGAACCAGAGCTTGCCGTCCGCCTCCGCCTTGTAGCGGATGGGCGTGAACGCGCTCCCCTTGTGGCTCCCGTCGCAGAGCGGCTGCGTCTCGCTCCGCCCGCAAGCGCACCAGAAATAGGACTGCCCAGCCGTCACCTCGACGGCGAAGGGCGCCTTCTGGGGAGTCTCGGGTTCGGACATCGGCGCTGGGCTCCTGAATGTGTCAAAACGAGCTAAAGCGCGCATGCGTCGACCGCAAGGGGGCGCGCGAAAGCGGTTGTCCTGAGCGCAGTGACGGCTACGCTCGCAACATGAACAACAACCAGCCATCGTCGCTGCCGGTCGGCGTCCTGCGCAACCCCAGATTGGATGCAACGTTGCAGCCGATCGCGGCGATCGATCTGGGGACGAACAACTGCCGGTTGCTGGTCGCGCGAATCGACGGTGACAGGTTTGAGGTCGTCGACGGCTTCTCGCGCATCGTGCGGCTCGGCGAAGGTGTGGAACGGACGGGCCGCCTCAGTGAAGCGGCGATGCACCGCACGATCCAGGCGCTCCGAATCTGCGCGCGGATGATGGCGCGCCACGGCGTGTCGCAGGCGCGCTGCGTCGCGACCGAAGCTTGCCGGCGCGCGAGCAACGCCGACACCTTCGTGAGCCGCGTACGCCTGGCGACCGGCTTGGACCTCGAGGTGCTGGACCACCACGAGGAGGCGCGGCTCGGCCTGCTGGGCTGCGTGGGGCTCAGCGACCCGAGCTTCGATCAGTTCTTGATGATGGATGTCGGCGGCGGCAGCACGGAGTTGGTCTGGTTCCGGCCGGAGCCCGATCGGGCGCTCGAGCTCATCGTGCTGTCGCTCCCGGTGGGCGTGGTGACCATGGCTGAGCGGTTCGGCAGCGACCCTGACGATGCCCACTACCTCGCGATGCAGGCGGCCGTCTGGACGGCGCTCGACACCGACCCCGCCGCACGAGACCTCGCGGCGGCCGTCCGCGCCGGCGGCAGTCTGCAGGGCATCGGTACCTCCGGAACCGTCACAACGCTGGCGGCGCTCCACATGAAGCTCGCCCGCTACGAGCGGAACCTCGTCGACGGCGTATGGCTGCCGCCAACGGCGCTCGACGAGGTGGCGAGGGAATTGCGCGCGCGCACCCCTGCCGAGCGGGCCGGCGAGCCCTGCATCGGTCCCGGCCGCGCCGATCTGGTGATCGCCGGCACCGCCATCGTTCAAGCACTCTCCGCCCGCTTCCCTTTCGCAGCACTCCGGGTCGCCGACCGGGGCTTGCGAGAGGGCATCCTCGCCACCCTCATCGGCGATGGTTTGGAGGCGGCGCTCGAGCGCCAGTTCGGCGCACGCGGCGCGCGGCCGATGGCATGAGCCGTGCGCGCCAGCCCAAGCAGCGGGTGCGCACGGCCAGACAACGCTCGAACGCGTCGACCCGATGGCTGCAGCGGCAGCTCAACGACCCTTATGTGCATCGCGCGAAGACCGAGGGCTACCGCGCCCGCTCGGCCTACAAGCTCCTGGAGATCGACGCCAAGCACGGGCTCTTGGGCCCTGGGCGGCGCGTCTGTGACCTGGGCGCGGCACCCGGAAGCTGGAGCCAGCTCTGTGCCAGGCGCGGCCTGGAGGTCGTGGGTCTCGACCTCCTGCCGGTGGACCCGATCGCCGGTTGCCGCTTCCTTGTTGGCGACTTCCGTGACGATGACGTCCAAGGCGCACTGCTGAAGGCGCTCGACGGGCGCGTCGATCTGGTGCTGAGCGACATGGCCGCGGACGCGACCGGCCAGCGGATCGTCGACCGGCTGCGCGCGGAGGAGCTGGCGGAGGCCGTATTGGCTTTCACCGACACGGTGCTCCGCGCGGGCGGCGACACGCTGATCAAGCTGGTGCGCGGCGCCGAGCCGGCGGCACGCGCGGCCGCATTGCCGCGCTTCGCGCAGGTGCAGTTCGTCCGTCCGCCCGCGACCCGGAAGGAGAGTTCCGAGATCTTCATGCTCGGCCGCCGGCATAACGCGCGCGACCCCTCGTCATCTGGTCGGCAAGACCCCATGTCAAACGAGAACGATCGGTGGTGAGGGGACGTGTCGCGACCGCTCAAACCCGACGAGGAGGAGCTCTGGCGGTGGTTCACGCGGACCATCGAGCCGCTGACCGCTGGCGCGCGCCCTGCGGAGCCGGCGCCGTCGGAGCCCACTGCAGCGCCGACAGCGCCTCCAAGTGAGGTGCAGCCGGCCTCCGCACCTTGCGTGCCGACCCCAACGCTCGACCGCCGCACGGCACAGCGCCTGCGCCGCGGGGTGTTGCCGATCGACCGCCGCTTCGATCTGCACGGACACACCCAAGCGACGGCGCACGCCGCCCTGCTGGCATTCGTGGCCAAGGCACGCGCGGAAGGCTGCCGCCACGTGCTCGTCGTGACGGGCCGAGGGCGCGAGGGCACGGGCGTGCTCAAGCGCAGCGTCCCGCGCTGGCTCGCCGAGCCCACATTTCACCGTCATGTGACGGCCTTTCAGGAAGCGGGTCCTCGCCATGGCGGCGAAGGTGCGCTCTACCTGACACTGCGTCGCCGCGGCTGAGGCCATCCAGGGGAGCAGGACGATGCAGGAGAGCCGCTACGTCCCCGGAGCGCTGGTGCGCCACCCCCAGCACCCCGAGTGGGGCACGGGCCACGTGCAGACGGCGATCAACGGTCGGGTCACGATCAACTTCGAGGAACGGGGCAAGGTCGTCATCGACGTTCGCTGGGTGACGCTCGAACTCATCCCCGGCTGAGATCGTTTCCATACCGGCAACAATCTTTCCTCCACTACCCCGCTACCGCCCCGGCTCCGACACGCTATCTCGGCGTCAGCAACGTCGAGGAGCCAAGTCATGACCAAGGTGCTCGTGCTTTACTATTCGAGCTGGGGCCACGTCGAAACGATGGCGCAAGCCGTCGCCGAAGGTGCCGGGAGCGTCGACGGCGTCGAGGTGACGATCAAGCGCGTGCCGGAGCTGGTGCCGGATGAGGTCGCCCAGAACGCGAACTACAAGCGCGACCAGTCGGCGCCGATCGCCACGCCAGGCGAGCTCGGTGACTACGACGCGATCATCTTCGGAACGCCTACCCGGTTCGGCAACATGGCGAGCCAGATGCGCAACTTCCTGGATCAGACCGGCGGGCTCTGGATGAGCGGCGGACTGGTCGGCAAAGTCGGCAGCGTCTTCGTCTCCACCGGCACCGGCGGCGGCAACGAGACCACCATCACGAGCTTCCACCACACTCTCCTGCACCACGGCATGGTGATCGTCGGCCTGCCCTACGTGGCCCCCGAGCTCGCCGACATCTCCGAGCTCAAAGGCGGTTCGCCTTATGGAGCCGGCCATATCGCCGGTGGCGACGGCTCGCGAGAGCATAGCGACAAGGAGCTGGCGTTGGCGCGGTTCCAGGGCCGCCACGTGGCGGAGATCACCAGCAAGCTGGCGCGCTGAGATCACTGGTCGAGAAAGGAGTGCCATCATGGGTTTGCTCGTCGACGGCGTCTGGCAAGACCGTTGGTACGATACAGAGAGCACCGGCGGCCGTTTCGTCCGCAAGGACAGCCGGTTCCGCAACTGGATCACCGCCGACGGGTCGCCGGGCCCGTCGGGCGAAGGCGGGTTCAAGGCGGAGCCCGACCGCTACCACCTCTACGTTTCACTCGCCTGCCCCTGGGCCCACCGCACGCTCGTCATGCGCAAGCTCAAGGAGCTGGACGATCTCGTGAGCGTCTCCGTCGTCCACTGGCACATGGCCGAGCAGGGGTGGCCGTTCCGCCCGAACGGGACGGCCACACCCGATCATCTGTTTGGCGCCGACCACCTGCACGAGATCTACACCCGTGCGCAGCCCGACTACACGGGCCGCGTCACCGTGCCGGTGCTCTGGGACAAGCAGCAGAACACCATCGTCTCGAACGAGAGCGCCGAGATCATCCGCATGTTCAACGGGGCGTTCGAGGCGGCCGGCGCGGCAGAAGGGGACTACTACCCGGAAGCGCTGCGGCCAGCGATCGACGCCATCAACGCGCGCGTCTACGACACGGTCAACAACGGGGTCTACAAGGCTGGCTTCGCCACCACGCAGGAGGCCTATCAGGAAGCGGTAGTCCAGCTGTTCGCCACGCTAGACGCCCTAGACGAGCTCTTGGCGCAACAGCCCTATCTCGTCGATCATCAACTAACCGAGGCTGACATCCGGCTCTTCACGACGCTCGTCCGCTTCGATCCCGTCTATGTCGGCCACTTCAAGTGCAATCTCCGGCGCATCGCCGACTATCCCAACCTCTTCGCCTATCTGAAGCGGCTTTGGGCGATGCCGGCGTTTCGCGAGACGACCGATTTCGCGCACATCAAACAGCACTATTACGGCAGCCACGGCACCATCAACCCGACCGGCATCGTACCGATCGGGCCCGCGATGGAAGAACTCCTGTCGGCCTGACGCGATTCAGATGGCGGCGGTGAGGCCATCGCTCACCTCGTCGAGGACGGCGACGAGCAGGGTTTCGTCCTCGGCCTCGACCATGACGCGGACTACGGGCTCGGTTCCCGAAGGCCTGACCAGGAGCCGGCCGTGGCCGTTCAGCCGTTCCTCGCCCTTGGCGATGACGTCGGCGATCTCCGGCCGGGCGAGGTCGGGCTTTTGTGGCACCTTGAGGTTGCGCATGCGCTGAGGCAGCGGCGTGAAGGCGCGGCTCACCTCCGAGAACCTGCGGCCCTGCTCGACCATGACCGCGAGCGCCTGCAGCGCCGCCAAGAGGCCGTCCCCGGTCGTCGCGTAGTCGCCGAGGATGATATGCCCGGACTGCTCGCCGCCGACGTTGAAGCCGCCCTCGCGCATGGCCTCGACGACGTAGCGGTCGCCTACCCGTGTGCGTACCGCCTCCAAGCCGAGATCGGCGAGGAACCGCTCGAGGCCCAGGTTGGACATCTGCGTGCAGACGACGCCCTTGCCGTTCAGCCGACCGTGCTGGTGCCAGTAGCGGGCGATCAGGGCGATGAGCTGGTCGCCGTCCACAAGCTGGCCGGTCTCGTCCACCATCACCACCCGGTCGGCATCGCCGTCGAGCGCAATGCCGAGATCGGCGCCCTCGCCGATCACCTTTTGGCGCAGGAGCGTCGGCGAGGTCGAGCCGCAGCCGTCGTTGATGTTGAACCCGTCGGGCGCCGCTCCGATCTCCACCACCTCGGCACCCAGCTCCCAGAGGATCTGCGGGGCGACCCGGTAGGCCGCACCGTGCGCGCTGTCGACCACGAGCTTGAGGCCCTGCAGCGTCAGCTCGCGCGGGAAGGTCGACTTGAGGGCCTCGACATAGCGGCCGAGCGCACCCTCGAGCCGGTCGACGCGGCCGAGATCGGTGCCGTGGGCCAGCGCCGGCGATCCCGCCATCCGCCGCTCGATGTCCTCCTCGATCTCGTCGGAGAGCTTGAAGCCGTCAGGGCCGAAGAGCTTGATGCCGTTGTCGGCGAATGCGTTGTGGGAAGCGGAGATCATCACGCCCAGCTCGCAACGCAAAGACGGCACCAGATAGGCGACCGCGGGCGTCGGCATGGGACCGAGCAGCGTGACGTCCATGCCGGCGGCGACAAAGCCCGCCGTGAGCGCGGGTTCGAGCATATAGCCGGAAAGCCGCGTATCCTTGCCGATGACGACCCGCGAGCGGGCCCGGCCATTGCCGAACATGGCGCCTGCAGCATAGCCGAGCTGCAAGGCAACTTCGCAGGTCATCGGATGGTGGTTGGCCGTACCGCGAATACCATCGGTGCCGAAAAGCTTGCGGGCCATGGGGCCTCCATTATTGCACATTGGCACCCTTCTAGCGCCGAACATCGGCGTGGGGAACGGTACCCAGGGCAAGCTATTCTCGAGCGTTGCATGACCGCCGCAGTAGAGCTGGCTCGCGTTGGTGCCGCATCGAGGCTGTCGGAGGAAGCGATGCAGCGCGCGCCGATCGCCGGCGTCGACGAGGTCGGGCGGGGTCCCTGGGCCGGTCCCGTACTCGCCTGCGCGCTCGTCCTGCACGCGGACGTGCCGGGGCTAGCGGACAGCAAGACGCTGTCGCGCGCGCGACGCGAGGCGCTGTTCGACCTGTTGCGCGACCGCAGCTCAGCGAGCTTCGCCATCGGCGCTGCGTCGGCTCGAGAGATCGACCGCTTCAACATCCGCCAGGCGAGCCTCTTGGCGATGCGCCGAGCCGTGCTCCGCCTGGCGCTTCGCCCCGCGCGCGTGCTCGTCGACGGGCGCGACTGTCCGGATCTCGACCTCGAGGTCGAGGGCATCGTCGGCGGCGACGGACGCGTGGCCGAGATCGCTGCGGCCTCGATCGTCGCCAAATGCTGCCGCGACGCCCTGATGCGCCGGCTCGCGCTACGCTATCCGGCTTATGGCTGGGAGCGCAATGTCGGCTACGGCACGGCCGCGCATCGCCTGGCCATCGCGACGGCCGGCGTGAGCGTGCATCATCGCCAGAGCTTCAAGCCCGTCCGCGCCCACCTTCCTTGAGACGCGCGACGCGCTTGCCTCTGAATGTGCGGCCACCCTGTGCTATGATTGCGAGGCGTGAAGGAGCTTCCATGCGTTTGCTCGCCTGGCTCAGCTTGCTGGCGGGGCTGCTCATCTCACCGGCCCAAGCCCAGCCTTCGACCGTCGGCGTCTTGACCATCGAGGGAGCCATCGGGCCCGCTACCGCGGCCTACGTCGCCCGCGGGCTCGAGCAAGCGATCGCCGCGGACCACCGGGCGATCATCCTCCAGATCGACACGCCTGGCGGGCTCGCGACATCCATGCGGGAGATCGTCGCCGCCATCCTGGCCTCGCCAGTGCCCGTGATCGGCTTTGTCGCACCCGAAGGTGCCCAAGCGGCGAGCGCCGGCGCGTACATCCTGATGGCGAGCCACCTGGCGGCGATGGCGCCGGCGACGAATGTTGGCGCTGCGACGCCCGTGCAGCTCGGCGGCTCCAACCCGCTGCCGTCGGCTCCCGCAGACGACGCGCAGACGGAAGACGAGCCGCCACCGGCCGACGCGGGCACGGCCAAGGCGGTCAACGATGCCGCCGCCTATCTCGTCAGCCTCGCGGAGCTGCGCGGGCGTGATGTCGAGTGGGCCGAGGAAGCGGTGCGCCAAGCCTCCAGCCTGTCGGCTTCGGCCGCCCTGGACCAGGGTGTCATCGAATTAATGGCCGCGGACCTCGGCGAGCTGCTCCCGGCGGCAGACGGACGCACCGTCACGTTGCACGGCGATCGCGCCGTCACGCTCTCGATCGCCGATGCCACGCTGGTCGACGTCACGCCGAACTGGAAGGAGCGCTTGCTCGCGGTGCTGGCGAACCCGAACGTCGCCTATATCCTGATGCTGATCGGCATCTATGGGATCATCTTCGAGCTGGCCAACCCGGGCGTCATCGGCAGCGGCGTCATCGGGGCGATCGCGCTGATCCTCGGGCTCTTCGCGCTCAATCTGCTGCCGATCGACTATGCAGGCGTCGGGCTGATCCTGCTCGGCGTGGCGCTGATGGTGGGAGAAGCGCTGACCCCCAGCTTCGGCATTCTCGGCCTCGGCGGCGCCATCGCCTTCGCGCTCGGCTCGCTCATGCTGATCGACAGCGAGGCGCCTGGCTTCACCCTGTCGCCCTGGCTGGTCGGCGGGGTGACGCTGGTCATGGTGGGCCTCTGCTCGGTGGTGCTGGGCATGGCGTGGCGGGCGCGACGGGGCCGCGTGGTGAGCGGCGTCCAGACGCTGGTCGGCCAACGCGGGCGGGTCTTGAGCTGGCAAGCAGGACATGGCTCGCTGCACATCGCCGGCGAGACGTGGCGGGCCGAGGGCCCCGCGGATTTGGCGCCCGGCAGCGCCGCGCGCGTGCGCGCCGTAGACGGGTTGACGCTCACCGTCGACCGTGATGACGACCGCGAGGAGCATGGCTGATGCCGATACTCGACCTTTCCCTCTACGCCTTAGCCGCCGTTGCAACGCTCTTTGCGCTCATCGCGATCTTCCGCGTCCTTCGCGAGTATGAGCGCGGCGTGATCTTCACCCTCGGCCGCTTCACCGGGGTCAAGGGTCCGGGGCTCATTGTCGTCATCCCGTTCTTGCAGCAGATGGTCCGGGTAGACCTGCGCACCATCGTCTTGGACGTGCCGAGCCAGGACGTGATCTCACGCGATAACGTGTCGGTGAAGGTCAACGCCGTCCTCTACTTCCGCGTCGTCGATCCGGAGAAGGCGGTCATTCAGGTGGAGAATTTCCGCGACGCGACGAGCCAGCTCGCGCAGACGACGCTACGCTCGGTGCTCGGTCAGCATGAGCTGGACACGATGCTCGCGGAACGCGACCGGCTCAACGACGACCTGCAGCAGATCCTCGACGACAACACCGATATCTGGGGCATCAAGGTGGCCAACGTCGAGATCAAGCACGTCGACATCGACGAGAGCATGGTCCGAGCCATCGCGCGCCAGGCCGAGGCCGAGCGAAACCGACGCGCCAAGATCATCAATGCCCAGGGCGAGCGTCAGGCGGCCGAGGAACTGGTCGCGGCCGCGCGCATCGTCGCGCAGGAACCAGCCGCCATGCAGCTGCGTTATCTGTCCACGCTCTACGACGTCGCCAACGAGAAGAATTCCACCATCGTGTTTCCGTTCCCCATGGAGTTGTTTCGTGCACTCGACAAGCCCTCCGTCTAGGCCCCTTGATCCCCCGCCGACGAACGCCGACGCTCGCGTGCGACGCTAAGGGAGAGGTATGTGGCGGGCGAACTGCGGGTGCTTCCGGGCCTGCCCCATCCGCTGGGGGCGACCTGGGACGGGGCCGGGACGAATTTCGCGCTGTTTTCGGCGCACGCCAGCAAGGTGGAACTCTGCCTTTTCGACGAACGAGGTCGGCGGGAGACCGCGCGGATCGAGCTACCCGAGATGACGCACGAGATCTGGCACGGCTATCTGCCGGACGTGCGACCGGGCCAGCTTTACGGCTACCGTGTCCACGGCCCGTACGCGCCCGACGAAGGACATCGCTTCAACGCCAACAAGCTCTTGATCGACCCCTACGCCAAGGCCCTGGCGGGACGGCTCGAGTGGCATGACAGCCTCTTTGGTTACGTCATCGGCCATCGCGACGGCGATCTGTCCTTCGACCGCCGCAACTCCGCCCGCTACGTGCCGAAGAGCGTGGTTATCGACCCCGCCTACACCTGGGGGCGTGACCGGCACCTGCCGCGGTCTTGGGACGAGACGGTTGTTTACGAGATGCATGCCAAGGGCTTCACCATGCGGCACCCGGACGTGCCGGCTGCGGAGCGCGGAACGATCGGCGCGCTGAGCCGCGCGCCCATCGTCGACTATCTCCAGGACCTCGGCGTCACCGCCATCGAGCTCTTGCCGATCCACGCCTTCGTCCACGACCGCCTGCTGTTCGATCGCGGGCTACGGAATTACTGGGGCTACAATTCCATCGGCTTCTTCGCCCCACACCCCGAGTATCTCGGCCGTAACGGCATCAATGAAGTCAAGACACTAGCACAAATTCTTCATGATAATAATATAGATCTGATCTTGGATGTTGTTTACAATCACACGGCGGAAGGCAACCATCTCGGGCCGACTTTAAGTTTTCGTGGAATCGACAATCGTTCTTACTATTATTTGGTGCATGGCAACGAACGTTTTTATAACGACTTTACCGGAACCGGCAACGCTTTAGAGCTGCGGCACCCGGCGGTGTTGCGCATGGTGACAGATTCGCTGCGCTATTGGATGACCGAAATGGGCGTGGACGGGTTCCGCTTTGATCTCGCCACCACGCTGGCGCGCGTCCACGGCAGCTACGACCAGCATGCCGGCTTCCTCGACGCCGTCGCACAGGACCCGCTGCTCACCGACGCCAAGCTGATCGCCGAGCCTTGGGATACGGGCATGGGCGGCTATCAGGTGGGTGCATTCCCACCAGGCTGGGCCGAGTGGAACGACAAGTACCGCGACAACATCAGGCGTTACTGGAAGGGCGACGGCGGCCAGCTGCCGGAGCTCGCCTCAAGGCTCGCCGGCTCGGCGGACGTCTATGATCACCGCGGCCGGCGCCCTTGGGCCAGCGTCAACTTCGTCACGGCGCATGACGGTTTCACCCTGGCGGATCTCGTCAGCTACAACGGCAAGCACAACGAAGCCAATGGCGAAGGCAATCGCGACGGCACGGACAACAACCACAGCTGGAACCATGGCGTCGAAGGCGCCACCGCGGACCCGGCGATCGTCGGGCTGCGTGTGCGGCAGATGCGCAACTTCCTCGCCACCTTGTGCTTGTCGCAGGGCGTCCCGATGCTGGTGGCGGGCGATGAGTTCGGCCGCAGCCAGCTAGGCAACAACAACGCCTATTGCCAGGACAACGAGCTGAGCTGGGTCGACTGGAGCCTCCTGAACAGCGAGCGAGGACGCGGGCTGCACAGCTTCGTCCGCGCGCTCCTGCAACTGCGCCAACGCCACCAGGTCTTTCACCGTGAGCACTTCTTCGTCGGCCGCATCATCCCCGGAACCGATGTTCGCGATGTCCTCTGGCTTCGTCCCGACGGACAAGCGATGACGGAGGCCGACTGGCAAGTCGGCCATGCCCGCGCACTCGGCATGTTGCTCTCCGGTGAAGCCGGGCAGATGCACGTTTCTGCGCGCGGCATACCGGAGCCAGACGACACCTTCCTCCTCCTGCTCAATGCCGGCGTGGAGCCGATCGACTTCACTGTCCCAGAGGCGCATTGGCACCGTGTCTTCGATACCGTCTTTGAGCCTCAAGACCCGGACGCCACGGCGGATGAGGACGCCGACCTCGGCACCACCGACGCCTACGAGGTCGGGGCACGTGCGTTCGCCCTCTTGCGGCGCGACGGGAGCGCACCATGACCGACCGCGGCTACCGGTTCGGACCGGTGATCGAGCCGGACGGCGTCCGCTTTCGGCTTTGGGCGCCCGCGGCAGCGAACGTCGCCGTTGTCACCGCCCCTGGGGCCGATGATGAGCGCTCGCAAGCCCTGACACCGCTCGAGGGCGGCTGGCATGAGGCGCTGGTCGCGGACGCTGGCGCCGGAACACGTTACCTTTTCGACGTGGGCGGTCTCCGCGTGCCCGACCCGGCGTCGCGCTTCCAGCCGGAGGACGCGCTTGGCCCGAGCGAGGTAATCGATACCGACGCCCTGACCGGCCAAGGCTCGATGTGGCGCGGACGGCCGTGGCCCGAAACGGTGCTCTACGAGCTTCACGTCGGCACGTTCTCCGCAGCGGGGGATTTCGCCGGGGTCGAGCAGCACCTCGATCATCTGGCCAAGCTGGGCGTGACCGCCGTCGAGCTGATGCCGCTCGCCGCGTTCGCCGGTGGCCGGAACTGGGGCTATGACGGCGTCCTGCACTTCGCGCCGACGAGCTCCTATGGCCGACCGGAAGACCTCGCCCGGCTGATCGATGCCGCACACGCCCGGGGCCTGATGGTCTTTCTCGATGTCGTCTACAATCACTTCGGTCCGGAAGGTAACTTCCTCGGTCAGTACGCGCCGGACTTCTTCACCGATGATTGGCAGACACCATGGGGTCAGGCGATCGACTTCAGACGGCCTGAAGTGCGGCGCTTCTACATCGAGAACGGGCTCTTCTGGCTCGAGACCTACGGCTTCGACGGCCTCCGCTTCGATGCCGTCCATGCGATCGAGGACCCGCGGCGACCGCACATCCTGAGCGAGATCGCAGCGCAGGTCCGAGCGGAGCTTGGCAACACGCGTCGGGTCCACCTCGTCCTCGAGAACGACGACAACGAGGCCCGCTGGCTGTTTCGACAACTGGCGGGCGGGGCGGTGCTCTACGACGCGCAGTGGAACGACGACTTCCACCACGTCGCCCACCACCTGATGACCGGCGACGACGAGGGCTACTATGCCGACTATGTGAAGGAGCCGGCGGCCAAGCTCGAACGAGCGCTCACCGAAGGGTTCATCTACCAAGGCGAGCCCTCAGGCTTTCGCGGTGGCGAGCCGCGTGGCGAGCCGAGCGCCGATCTCCCTCCGACCGCGTTCGTCAACTTCATCCAGAACCACGATCAGGTGGGCAACCGCGCCTTCGGCGAACGCATCGCCGCCCTTGCACCTGCCGACCGCCGCACCTGCCTGCTTGCCGTCTTTCTGCTGGCCCCCTCGCCGCCGCTCCTCTTCATGGGCGAGGAATGGGGCAGCGAGCAGCCGTTTCTCTACTTCACCGACTTCCACGATGCGCTCGCGGACGCGGTGAGAGAGGGCCGGCGCCGCGAGTTCGCGCGCTTCCCGGCGTTCGCCGACCCGTCCGCGCGCGAGCGCATCCCCGATCCCAACGACCCGGCGACCTTCGAACGCTCGAAGCTCGACTGGCCAGCGCTCCAGACGGCCGAAGGACAGCGCTGGTGCAACCTCTACAGCCACCTCTTGCGGTTGCGCGCGGCTGAGATCGCGCCGTTGGCATCGGGGCTCCGGGTGACGGATCGACGGGCCTACACGACCGACGCGTTCCAGATCGAGTGGGCGGACACGGCGGGCCGACGCCTGACGCTCGCAGTCAATCTGGGTGGCGCCGCCGTGCGGATGGCCGCACCAGCCGACGGCAAGCTGCTTTTCGCGTCGGCGGCGCTCGCCGGAGATGAGCTACCCGGCTGGGCCGCCGCCTGGTGGCGGCATGGCGAGGACACGTGACCGCGCCACCCCCACTGCGCGCCACCTATCGCCTGCAGTTGTCCGCGGACTTCAATTTCGCCGATGCCACCGCGGCCGTCCCCTACTTAGCCGAGCTCGGCATCAGTCACCTCTATCTGTCACCGATCTGGGCGGCGCGGCCGGGATCGACGCATGGCTATGATGTCGTCGACCACACGACGATCAACCCGGAGCTGGGCGGTGAAGGCAGCTTTCGCACCCTGGCATCGACCGCGCGGCAGCAGGGGCTCGGCCTGGTTCTCGACTGCGTGCCCAACCACATGGGCGTCGGCTACGACAATCCGTGGTGGGCCGACGTCCTGATGTGGGGCGAGGGCTCGCCCTTCGCCGGCTATTTCGACATCGATTGGGACCCGGCCGAGCCGACGCTCGCCGACAAGGTACTGCTGCCGGTCCTTGGCGACCACTATGGGCAGGTCCTGGAGGACGGCCTGCTCGTGCCGGGCGTCGACGACGGGCGCTTCGTCGTTCGATACTTCGACCACACCTTTCCCCTGCACCCGCGCGAGGCTGCCGAGCTACTTGACGCGGCGGTACACGAGGCACGCCGGCACGAAGTGACCGACGCGGCCGATCTGCTCGCCGATCTCGCCGTCACCGCGCGACTTATCTCTCGGCGGCGCGAACGCGTCTCCAGACAGCGGCGCCGAGCCGACCGCGACCGTGCGGCGCAGATCGAGGCCAGGCTTCGAGAGGCGTACGCAACCGACGACGCCGTGGCCGCCAGCCTCGATGCCGCGTTCGGCCATTTCACACCGAGAAGCCCCGCCGATGGTGACGGCAAGGCGGCGGACCGGCTGCATCGTCTGCTCGTGCGACAGGCCTACCGCCTCGCCTTCTGGCGCCTTGCATCCTACGAGATCAACTATCGCCGCTTCTTCGACATCAACGACCTCGCCGGTCTGCGCATGGAAGACCCGGCGCTGTTCGATGCCGCGCACAAGACGGTGCTGGCGCTGGTGGAGGAGGGCCATGCTCAGGGCCTGCGGCTCGACCACGTGGACGGCCTCTTTGATCCCAGCGCCTACCTGACCCGGCTCCGGCGACATTGCCGCCACGAGGCCGACACCCCCGTCACGCTGCATGTCGAGAAGATCCTCGGCGCCGGCGAACAGCTACGCGAGGAGTGGCCGATCGAGGGCACGACCGGATACGAGACGTTGAACCTTCTCCATGGCGTGCAGATCAATGCCGAGGCGCGCCGGCATCTGGCAACGCTCTACCGGGACCTCACCGAGCACAGCACGCTCTTTCCGCCGGAGGTCATCCGGGCCAAGCGCCTCATCATGCAGACCAGCCTCGCCGCAGAGCTCAACGTCCTCGCCGGCGACCTCAACCGAATCGCCAAGCGCTCGCGGCTCACCCGCGACTATCCGCGACCGGTGCTCCGCGAGGCCCTGGCGGGCGTGGTCGCGCACTTCCCGGTCTACCGCACCTACGTCGATGAGAAGGGCGCCTCGGACGCCGACCGGGAGATCATCGGGCGCGCCGTCCGACGTGCACGCCGCGAAGCGACCACGCCCGACGGCTCCGTGTTCGACTTCGTGGAGGGCGTTCTCACCGCCGATCTCACGCAGACGCCGCCACCGGGCCTGCGCCCGCAGGAGGTGCTGCGCTTCGCCAGGCGGTTCCAGCAGTATACCGGTCCAGTGACGGCGAAGTCGGTCGAGGACACGGCGTTTTATCGCTGGGTGCCCTGGGCCTCGCTCAACGAGGTCGGGGGCGAACCCGAGCACTTCGGCGTCAGCATTGAGCACTTTCACGAGGCGAACGCGGAGCGCCAGGCGCACTGGCCCCTGGCCTTGGTGGCCACCGCCACCCACGATCACAAGCGTGGGGAGGACACGCGCGCGCGGCTCGCCGTCCTCAGCGAGCGGCTGCTGTCCTGGAGCAGCGCCGTCCGCCGCTGGTACCGGCTCGCCGAGCCCCTCCGCACCATGCTCGACGACGGCGCAGCGCCAAGTGCCAACGACCTCTACCTCTTCTTCCAGACGGTCATCGGCATATGGCCAATCGGCCTTGCGGCCGACGACAAGGAAGGCCTCGCGGCCCTGCGCGACCGGCTTCAGGCCTACATGGAGAAGGCGATCCGCGAGGCCAAGGAACGGACCAGCTGGACGGTCCAGAACATTGCCTATGAGACCGCCGTGCGCGACTTCGTCGATGGCGCGCTCGACCCGGAGCAGGCGCCACGCCTGGTCGAGGAACTGCACGGCTTCGCTCGAGACCTCGACGCGCCGGGCGCGCTGAACGGGCTCGCTCAGACGGCACTCAAGCTCACCGTGCCTGGCGTGCCCGATATCTACCAGGGTACCGAGGGTTGGGATCAGAGCCTCGTCGACCCCGACAACCGCCGGCCGGTCGACTATGCGGCGCACGGCCGCACATTGAGCGCGCTCCGTGGCGAAGCGGATGGTTTCGCCCAGCTCGCCGGCGCCTGGCGCGACGGTCGGCTCAAGCAGGCCGTCATCGCCCGCCTGCTCGCCTGCCGCCGCAATGATCCGGAGCTCTTTCGCGAGGGTGCCTACGTGCCGCTCGGCGCATCAGGCGCGCGCGCCGATCAGGTGCTCGCCTTCGCGCGCGTCATCGGCGATCGAGCGCTGATCGTGGCCGTGCCGCGGCTGGTCGCCGATGATGTCGCTACTGCCGACGGGCTGGGGCTGGACTGGGGCGACACGACGATCGAGACCAGCTCGCTGCCTGCCAGCTCCGGGACTTGGCGCTGTGTCCTGCGGGACGCACCATTGCCGACCAGGTCCGGTTTCCCGCTCGCCTACTGCGCGGGGTCGCCGCCGCTGCTCCTCGCCTATCGCGCCGGCGACTGATCCGTCGGCAGCAGCCGCACGAGCCGGCCTGCGCCGTGCTGGTGTTCACGAGCGATCTCGAGGCCCGCGGGCGGGCCAAGCTTCGAGCGCTTGGCCACTTCCGCCAGGATGATGCCATCTGCTGCCAGCCAGCCGCCGGCGAGAACGCGTGTGAGGCAGTGGTCGACAAGCTCGTCACCATAAGGCGGGTCGAGGAAGATGACGTCGAACGCGCGTTCGGCCCTGCGCAGCCGCGCCGCGTCCTCTGGGAACACCTTGGCACGATCGGTCACGGCGAGCCGGTCGAGGTTGCGACGGATGAGCCGTACCGTTGCCCCATCAGTCTCCACAAAGGTCGCCTCGGCGAAACCCTGCGACAACGCCTCGATGCCCACAGCCCCGGTGCCGGCGAACAAATCGAGAAAGCGCAAACCTGCGAAGTCGCCTAGCTGGCCGCGCAGGATGTCGAAGACCGCTTCGCGTCGCCGCGCCGACGTCGGACGCAACAGACCGCCGTCGGCCGGCGCCTCGAGCGCGCGTCCCTTGAGCGTGCCGCCGAGCACCTTGAGGGTCATCGTGGGAGTGCTGCGCCGAGCTGCTCTTTGAGCACCTTGCCCGAGACCTCGTCGGCCTGTCCGGGCTTCAACGTGCCGAGCTGGAACGGGCCGTAGGCCGTGCGAATCAGCCGGTTCACCCGATAGCCCAAATGCTCCAGCACGCGGCGCACCTCGCGGTTCTTGCCCTCACGCAGCCGCACCGTTAGCCACGCATTGCCGCCTTGCTGGCGGTCCAGCTTGGCCTCCACCGGACCGTAGCGAATGCCGTCGACCGTGACGCCAGCTTCCAGGGTCGAAAGCGCGTTCGGATCGACGCGGCCGAAGACCCGAACGCGGTAGCGCCGCGCCCAGCCGGTGCTCGGCAGCTCCAGATGCCGCTTCACGCCGCCGTCGTTGGTGAGGAGCAGAAGCCCCTCGGAATTGAGGTCCAAACGACCCACCGGCATCAGGTGATCGAGTTCGGGCGGAAGCTGGTCGTAGAAAGTAGAGCGGCCTTCGGGATCGCGGCGGGCGGTGAGCACGCCGAGCGGCTTGTAGAAGCGGAAAAGACGCGGCGGCTCGACCGCCGGCAACGGCTCGCCGTCGACCTCGACCTGCTGTGTCGACCCAACCACAAAGGCTGGTGTCTCCAGCACCTGGCCGTCAACCCGGACCCGCCCCAGAGCCACGAGCTTCTCGGCATCGCGCCTGGAGCAGAGGCCGGAGCGGGCGATCCGTTTGGCGACACGCTCCTTCGCCTCAGCCGTCACGGCAGGCCTCGACGAAGGCGCGCATGACGAGGTCATCGGCGGGGCTTACCGAATACTCGGGGTGCCATTGCACGCCGAGGGCGAAGCGGTAGGCGGGCGCTTCGATCGCCTCGATGACACCGTCGGGCGCCCGCCCGGACACGACCACCCCTGCCGGCACCTGATCCGCTGCCTGATGATGCGCGCTGTTGACCTGGATGCGGGTGGTACCGGCGATGCGATGGAGCAAAGTACCGTCGACGATGGCGAGGTCGTGCCCCGGCTCGTGGCGCGGATTGGGCTGCTCATGGGCAATCGCGCTGCCGACATAGTCGGGAATGTGCTGGATCAGCGTTCCGCCGAGCACGACGTGCAAAAGCTGCTGGCCACCGCAGATCCCGAGCACCGGCAGGTCGCGCGTGAGCGCGCCACGCGTGATCTCGAATTCGAAGGCCGTCCGGCGGTCCTTGGTGGACGTCAGCGCGTGCCGATCGGCACCACCATAGTAGGACGGGTCGACATCGAACGCCCCGCCGGTGACGAGGAGGCCGTCAACGAAATCCAGATAATGCGCCGCCAGTTCCGGCGCATGCGGTAGGGCGAAAGGGAGCCCGCCCGCGGCGCTGACCGCATCGAAGTAGTTCTCGCGGCAGGCGTACCACGGCAGCCGGCTATAGCCGCCGGGCTCCTCGCGATCGAGCGTGATGCCGATCCGGGGCCGGTCTGAGGCGGGCGTGTCGTTCATGGACGAGAGCTAAGCTGTCGGCAGCGGCGGCACAAGAGCGGCGGCTGCTCAGGCATTGCCGCTCAGCCGCTTCACGCCCTGGACGAACCGCTCGAGCGTCGGCGAGAGCTGGCCCCGCGGATAGACGACCTCGACGAGCTGAAAGCGGCCGCGCGTGGTGAAGGCGCGCTCGAGCGCTTGTGCCAGCTCGGCTCGCGTCTCCACGCGCACGCCCTCGCCGCCGAGCGCCGGTGCCAGATCGGCGAAGCGCCACTCGTCGAGGTCGTTGAAGGCGCTCTCGGGCTGAAAGCAACGCAGCATCTCCCAGCTTCGGTTGTTGAAGACGACGACGATTGGATCGATGCCGAGCCTCCTACAGTTGCCCAGCTCCCAACCGGTCATCTGGAAGGCACCGTCGCCCACGAGCACCAGTGTGCGAACGCCCGAGGCGAGCTGCATCCCCATGCCGGCCGGCACGCCAAAGCCCATGCCGGCATAGTAGCCGGGCGCGGTGAGCTCGGTCGGCGCGAGGTCCATGGCGCTGAACAAGCAGTCGCCCATGTCGGAGGCCGCCGGCAACCGCCCGTGCCGGGCAAAGGCGTCGTTGAGGCCCTTGATGATGTCCCGGGGGTGGATTGGCCGGTCGTCGGCGACGAGGCCCGTGGGCGGCACTGGCGCAGCGCGACGCTTGCTGCCGCGTCCTTCGATCGGCAGCGCCAACAGCGCGTCGACGAAGGCGTTGAGCGGCACGCCGGGATAGACGTGATGGCCCGGGTGCACGGCGCGGTCGACCGCGCGGATCGTGCGCTTCAGGTCGAGATCGCCGGCGGCGACGCCGAAATTCGTGTCGGAGAGGATCACGCCCAGGAGCAGGAGCACGTCCGCGTCCTCGACCATCGCCGTCACCTCGGGATCGCCGGCGACGCCCAGGTACGTGCCCGCGAGCGGTACCTCGGCATCGGTCAACAGGCCGCGTCCCATGAACGACGTGACGACGGGCAAGCCCAGCTGCTTGGCGAGCGCTGCCACCTTCGCCTCAAGCCCGTAGCGGCGCACTTCGACGCCGACCATCAGCACCGGTCGCTTCGCCTTCGCCAGCCGCTCCATGACCTCCGTTGCCGCGGCGGCGACGGCTTCGGGCACGACCGGCGACGGGACGTAAGTCGGCACGGGCTCGATCTCCGCAGCCGCCATGTCGCGCGGCAGCTCGAGATAGACGGGGCGCGCCTCTTCACGCGCAGCCGCGAGCACCCGGCTGATCTCGACGGTCGCCGTGCGCGGATCGTCGAGCCGGGCCTGCGCGCAGGTAACCTCGGCGAAGACCCGAAACTGGCTATCGAGATGCGGGCCCTGGTGGTGCAGAAGCAAGCCTGACGCGCTCTCGGCGCGCGCGGGCGCACCCGAGATCACCACCACTGGCGACTTCTCCGCATAGGCACCGGCGATCGCGTTGACGACGTTGAAGGCGCCAGCGCCGTAGGTCACGGCGGCGACGCCCAGACCGCCGTGCCAACGGGCCGCAGCATCGGCGGCGAAGCCCACGCCTGGCTCATGGCTCATCGTGTGGAGCGGTAGGACTCCCGTCTCCTCGATGATGCGGAAATAGGGGAGCGCGAAGTCACCTGGGATGCCGAAGACCTCGCGCGCACCATAGGCCTTGAGCGCGTGCAGGAGCGCTTCCGTGAGACGCATCAGCGGGTTCCTTTAGGCCAGCGGGTCGTCGATTGCGTCCGGAGCCTCGGCGTCGATGACCGCTCGCGCCACCGGCAACGGGAAGCCCTGGCGCACCAGGGAGCGCAGATCGCGCTCGCGGCGCGGCGCACGATCGGCCGCAGCGCGGAAAGGCCCGAGGCCGCGGCGCCGAGCATAGCGCACCGCGAGCGCTTGCTCGCCGTCGTCGGCATCGGCGAGCGCCTGATCGAGCGCCTCCTCCGCGAGGTCGCGATCAATGCCGTCGACACCGAGCGCACCTCGAATGCGCGCTCGGGAACGGCCACGTCGAGCGAGCGCTCGCGCCCGGCCCCGGGCATAGCTCCGGTCGTCGAGAAGCCCTTGTTCCACCAGCCCCTGAACGACCGCCTCGATCAGAGGGCCCGCCGCCGCCGGCTCCAAGTCACCGGCGGCGGCGAGCTTACGGGCATAGCGCTCGAGCACACCGCGCAAGCGGGTACTGGAAGCCGGAAACCGCGCGAGATGACGGAGCGCGCGGTCGCGCAGCCGCGCTGCCTGCTTCGTCTCAAGCGGCAAGGCTCAGATTGCTCCGGTCGGTCACCAGCATGTGGCCCGGGCGATGCGTGATGCAGAAGGGCGGCCGCGCCTCCTCGAGCACCACCTGCGGGGTCACGCCGCACGCCCAGAACACCGGCAGCTCGCCCTCATGGATCACCGGGTCGTCGCCGAAGTCCGCGCGCGAGAAATCGCTGATGCCGATCTGCTCCGGAAAGCCAAGATGGACGGGCGCGCCGTGCACCGCCGGAAAGCGTGTCGTCACCTGGATCGCACGGATTGCGTCGGCCGGGCTGAACGGCCGCATCGAGACGACCATCTTGCCGCTGAAACGCCCCGCTGGCGCGCAGTCGATCGAGGTCCGATACATCGGCACGTTGCGGCCATGGACATGGTGGCGCACCTCGAGATCGGCATCGAGCATCGCCTGCTCGAACGAGAATGAGCAGCCGAGCGCGAAGGTCACGAGGTCGTCGCGCCAAAGAGGCGTGATGTCGTCGACGTCGGCGACGCAGGCGCCGTCCTCGAAAACCCGATAGCCCGACAGGTCCGTCCGCAGATCGAGGTCGTCCGCCCAGCCGGGCAGGCCGACCGCGCCCGGCTCGCTCGCCACCAGGAGCGGACAAGGCTTGGGGTTGCGTTGGCAGAACAGCAGGAAATCGAGCGCCCAATCGCGCGGCAGCATCACCAGATTGGCCTGCACGTGGCCCGGTGCCAGGGCCGCCGTCGGTCGCGTCCACGCGCCTGTACGCATGGCTTGCCGCGCACGGCGCGGATCCGCGAGATCGCTTGCTTTCAGATCCGACTGCGTATCCAACCCGCTTCTCCTCGCCCGCTAGGGGATCAATTTGTACCACAGCTTCCGTCCTTGCACAGACGAGCACCGGCATGGGCGGGCAGCCGTTTGACGCCGCTCGCACCCGAGGCCGTGGGCACGCTGGACGTGGCGGTGCTGGTAGCATCGAGCTTCGCCACCTCGTTCGTCAGCGCGTCCTTGGGGATCGGTGGTGGCTTGATCCTGGTCGCCATCGCCGGCCTGACGCTGCCGGCTGCAGCAGTGATCCCGGTCCACGGGGTGGTGCAGCTCGGCTCCAACGCCGGCCGCACGCTGTTGATGCGCGACCATGTCGACCGCGCCATTCTGGTGCCGTTCCTGCTGGGTAGTGCCGTGGGCGCGGGAGTCGGCGGGCTCATAGCCGTGGAGCTGCCGCCTGCCGCGCTGCAGTTGGTGCTCGCCTGCTTCATCCTCTGGTCCGCCTGGGGACGGACGCCGGCCTTTGGCGGGGGCCGGGCATCAGCATTTGGCGGTGCCGCATCCGCGTTGTTCGGCATGTTCGTCGGCGCTACCGGGCCGATGATCGCCGCGATGCTGAAGACGCTGCGCCTGGGCCGCCTCGAGCATGTCGCCACCCACGCCGCCTGCATGACGGGCCAGCACCTCCTCAAGGTGCTGGCCTTCGGCGCGCTCGGCTTCGGCTTCGCCGCGTATGCCGGGCTGATCGTCCTGATGATCGCCGCAGGCTTCGCCGGGACCTGGGCCGGTCGGCACGTTCTGCTGCGCCGCGGTGATACCGACTTCCACCGCGTGCTCGCGGTGCTCTTAACGATCTTGGCGCTCCGGCTCCTCTGGGTCGGATTGAGCGCGCTGCTCAAAGGCGGCGGAGCACCCGCCTAGAGTGGCGGCGCTACGCCGGCAAACTACGGCAAGTCACGCTGACAGAATATCAACGACGCTGGTCGACCAATCGGGGTCCACGTGTTTATCCCAATAGCTTTGTATGAGTAATCTGGTGACATCGCCGACTTGACCACCTGCAATCGGTGCTTGGTCGACGACTGTAATCGGCATGATGCCGCCGGCGGTAGACGTGGCGAAGGCTTCGTCGGCCGCGAGCAACGCCGCCGTGGGTATCGGCCGTACTTGAACCTGCAGACCGTGCTCTCTCGCAATCTCGATGGCCGATCGGCGGGTGATGCCTTCGAGAACGCCTCGGTCCGGTGTCGCGATGGATCGCCCGTTGACGATGAACACGTTGAAGCCCGGCCCCTCCGTGATGTTGCCGGAGGCATCTTGCAGAACGACCGTGGCAGCACCGCGCTCGTAGGCCTCGTAGAGGCCCATCACGAAATCCAGCCAGTGGTAGTTCTTCACGCGCGGATCGACGGATTGGGGCGGGATTCGCTGTATGTCCGAGACGGCAAGGGAGAGGCCTCGTTCGCGTTGCTCGGGTCGCAGAATCCATCCGAACGGGATGGCAAAGCAGATTAGTCGGTTCTCGGCGTCTCGCGGGTCTCTGGAAAAGGTGGGGGACACGCCTCGGGTGAGGATCATCTCGACATAGGCGTCTTCGTAGCCCGAGCGCCGCGTGCACTCGGCAAGGATGCGTGCCAATGCGTCGCGCTCCACCGGCAACGTCAGGTGAAGCCGCGCGGCAGAAGCCAAGAACCGATCGATGTGCTCGTCCAGCCGAAAGAAGCGCCCTTTCCAGACATGCACCACGTCGTAAGTCGCATCGGAATGGAGAAAGCCCCAGTCCAAGACCGAGATCTTCGCCTCTGCGATCGGCACATAGGCGCCGTCGACATAGGCGACGCCCGACAGAGCGGCCATGGCTTATCCGAGCTCGGTGCGGAGCGCCGCCCGCTGGCGACGCTTGCCGGAGCGGCGCGGGTCACGCCGCCTAATAGGCCCCCGTGAGGTAGGGCGGACGAACGGCGAGGTGATTCTCGACGCCCTTGACGCCGGACATGCCGGCCGCCGCCACCTCCACCGCCTTCTTCTCGGTGTCGCTGGCGACGAACCCCCAGAGGCTGATGGTACCGTCGGTAGCGATCACGTTGAGCGTCGTCGTGGTCGCCAGGCCCGCCTTTTGGATCTCCTTAGTGATCGCCTCGACGAGCTGGTGATCGTTCACCGCCACCGGCTCCTTCGCGTCGTGCGCGGCGTTCACCATCAAGCGCAAGAGGTCGGCGCGGCTGACGATACCCAAGAGCTTGCCCTTTTCCACCACCGGCAGACGCTTGACGCGGTGGCGGCTCATCTCTGATGCCACCTCCTCCATGTCCGTGTCGGGTCCAACCGTGTGCAGATCGGCCGTCATGACGGCGGCGGCGTTCTGACCGTGTGCCTTCAGGTAGGCGCGCGCACGATCGTCGGGCGCGCGGAACAGCTCGCTCCACCAGGATGGGCGCGTCTCGGTGCCGGTCTCCTCGCGATGCATCAGGTCTCCTTCCGAGACGAGCCCGACGAGCTGGCCGTCGTCCACCACGGGCACGGCACTGATCTTGCGCTCGACCAGGAGGCTGGCGATGGCGCTCACGGGCGTGGAGGGAGCGACCGTTACGATCTCGGTCGTCATGATGTCGCGGGCACGCATGGAGTTCTCCTGGTTGCTAGATCGCCGGCGGTGCAGCCTGCACGCACTAGGGCTGCTGCATGGCTGGTCCGACAGCGGCCGCCATTGACTTCGAACGGCGCTTCAACACGCTCTACCACGTGGTGGGGGGCGGCCGCGCTGTCCAGCAGAATGAAGGGAAACCTCGTTGGCTGATCGGCAGCCGGCTTCGCACGGGTTCTTGCTGCTCCTCGTGGCGCTGACGGCCATGGGCCCATTCGCCATGCAGATCTTCCTCCCCGCGCTGCCGGCGATCCAGCGGGCCTTTGCCGTCGACGTCGCGACAGCGCAGCTGGTCTTCAGCCTGTCCGGCCTCGCCATGGCCTTCGGCACCCTGGCCTATGGGCCCCTGGCCGACCGCCACGGCCGGCGCCCCGTCCTCCTCGTCGCCATTGTGATGTTCGGCGTCGGCAGCCTCATCTGCACCCTGGCCCCCACGATCGAGCTCTTGATTTTGGGCCGCATCATCCAGGCAGCCGGCGGCATCGCGGGCATGGTGCTCGCGCGCACGATCGTCCGTGACCTCTTTGACCGCTCACGCTCGGCCGAGATGATCGCCTGGCTCACGACCGGCATGGTTGCCGTGCCGATGATCTCGCCGACGATCGGCGGCTTTCTCGTCGATCTCACGTCCTGGCGTTTCAACTTCCTCCTGCCCGGCATCGCCGCCATCATCCTGTCCGTCGTCAGCTTGCGCGCCTTGCCCGAGACGCGGCCCGCCGCCACCGCCGCCAGAACCGGAGGACGCTTCATGGCCGGCGCGGGCGCGCTCGCACGCCACCCGCATTTCCTGGGCTATGTGCTGCACGGCACCGGATCCTTTTGCGCCTTCTTCGCCTTCCTCGCCGGTGCGCCCTACGTCGTGCAGGAGGTCATGGGCGAGCCTGCGGCCGTCTACGGCCTCTGGTTCATCGCCAACGCCTTCGGCTTCATGATGGGGAACCTCACCGCGGCCCGTCTGTCTGCGTGGTTCGGGCTCGAGCGGATGATCGTCGTCGGCACGATCCTGGTGCTCGCCGGCATCGCCACCACGCTCCTCCTCATGCTCAACGGCTTCTGGGTACCAGCGGCGTTGTTCTTGCCGATCATGGTGACGGCCTACGGTCAGGGTCTCGGCATGCCCAACGCGCAGGCGGGCGCGCTCTCGGTCGACCCCAACCTGGCCGGGACCGCCTCGGGGCTTACGGGCTTCATCCAGATGGCCGTGGCCTCGGTCGTGGCGCAGCTCGTCGGCGTCATGCAGAACGGCACGCCCTATCCCATGCTGATCGGCATGCTCGTCGCCGGCTTCGTCATGACCGCTGCCCTGGTCCTTATCTACCGTGACGATCCGAAGGCGATGGAGCGGCCGGCCTAGATCGCACCCGTGGCCGTCAGGCGGAGGAGCGGGGCGGGCTCCGGCTTGAGGCTGACATAGGGCTTGGCGGCAATCGGCGTCGGCGTGGCGTCCTCCATGCGGAAGGTGCGAACGAGCATGGCCAATGCCAGCACCAGTTCCAAAAGCGCTAGGTCGCGGCCGACGCAATTGCGCGGACCCGCGCCGAACGGCATGTAGGCACGCCGCGGCGCTGCATCGAGAAACCGCTCTGGCCGGAACGCGTCCGCGTCGCTCCAGACGTCGTGACGTCGATGCAGGATCCAAGGCGCGATCGAGCAGATGCTACCCCTTGCCAGATGCACGCGGCCGAGATCGAGCGGCTGCTTGGTCTCGCGCCCCACCAACCAGACAGGCGGGTAGAGGCGCATGCTCTCGTCGATGCACGCGCGCGTCCAGTCGAGGTGGCGGACCTGGTCGGCCCCAGGCAGGCCGTCGCCCATAACCTCGACGACCTCCGCTCGCAGCCGCTCCTGGCTCTCCTTGTGCCGCGCGAGCAGCCAGAGCGTGAAGGTGAGCGCCTGCGCCGTCGTCTCCTGACCGGCGAGATAGAGGGTCGTCACCTCGTCGCGGAGCTGCCGCTCCGAAAGAGCGCCGGTCTCGTCGCGGGCCCGCACCAGCCGCGCCAGCACGTCGTCGCGCCCCTCGGGCTCCGCACGCCGTCGTCGGATCAGCTCATGGATCAGGCGGTCGACGGCGGCCACGGCCTCGCGATGCCGCCGGCGGTCGCTGCTCGGAAACAGCTCCGGATCGATCAGCGACCAGAAGCGCCTCGCGATCCAACGTTCCATGGTCGTCAGAGCGTCGGTGAGGTCCGCGGACGCGGCGTCGGTATCATCACCGAACAGCGCACGTACCGTGACCTCGCGCGCAAGGAAGGCGGAACTGGCCGCGGCGTCGACCGAAGCGCCCTGCGCAGCCTGGCGACGCCAGTCCTCGATCAGTCGCTCGGTCACGCGGGTGATGATGGGCAGGTAGGTGCGCACGGCGCGCGGCGTCAGCAGAGGTTGAATCATCGCCCGGTGCCGGCGCCAGGGCTCGCCGCCGCTCGTGAGCAGGCCGTCGCCAAACGCCGGCTTCAGCTTCTCATAGAAGATGCTCTTCTTCTGCTTGTTCTCCGACGCCCGCAGGAGCCCGCGGCAGACCTCGGCATCGCTCAGGAGATGCAGGGTCAAGGGGCCGACGCGGGCCGTAGCATGATCACCCTGCGCCGCCCAAAGCCCCTCCAGCGCATCGTGGGGCGCCCGCTGCATCGCCGGTAGAATACCGAGCACGGGCCAACTTCGGGGCGGGGGCAGGCTCGACACGCCGGCTCCTTCCGAAGGCTGGCGACATTCGCTACGCCAACTTGGTGAAGTTCGGTGCCGCAGGCTACTAGCGCATCGGTCGCGGTCAGGAATGGGGTAAGGGACGACGCGCGGTCGAGACGGCGCAGACCAGTCGGCCAACGCCTATGCGCAACCTGCCTCAAGTTGCGCGTAGACCGTGGACCGGTGCCGCGCGTTCACCTAGCACCGGCGCCGTCGATTGGCGGCAGACTACGTGGGAAGGGTCGGGATGGAGCCAGAGCACATCTATTCGCACCTGGATGTGCCGTTCGCTCCGCTCTGGATCGTGGCGGTGGGCCTGCTGACGGCGCTGCCGGCTTGCTCGTATCTCGGATATCGGGCGGGGCGAGCGACCTATCTGGCTAGGGGCTACGACCATACGCCGCCGAAGGCGATCCCGGGCGACACTAGCCGCGGTGCGATCCTTGGCCTCCTCGGCCTGCTGCTCGCCTTTACCTTCGCTTCGGCACTTGGCTGGCACAATGACCGCAACGACGCGATCACCGAAGAGGCGGCAGCGCTCAGCACCGCGTTCCTGAATGCCGACCTCGTCGCGGAACCGGGCCGCTCCGCTCTCCAGGAGGCGCTGCTCGACTACGCGCGGTCGCGCGACTTCCGCAACCGAACGCTGCGGACGGAAGACGGTCTCGAGGCCTCGATCGAGCGGACGCTCGACGCCCAGGCTGCGCTTTGGCCGGCGACCCTCGACGCCATCGGCGGTGAGACGCCGCCACCCATTCAGGTGGCCGTGGCGCGCGCCGTGACAGACGTGCTCGACGCGCATACACGCCGCGTCGCTGCTGCGTCGGAGACCATCCCGCCGGTTGCTGAGCTGATGCTGCTCTTTACCGCGATGGGGGCCTTGGCCTTGGCCGGCAACAACTCCGCCTTGCGCGGCCGGCCGCTGACCTGGCGCACCTTTGCTTTCGCCATCTTGCTGGCCGTCGTGATGCTCGTCATCCTGGACATGGACCGAGCCCTCGACGGCTTCATCAGGATCAACACCGACGCGATCAAGGTGACGGTCGCCGAGTTGGAACAAGCCGTGGCGCCCAGGCAGTGACCGGGTTCAGCCGCGTAGGCGCTTTGCGCTAGACCTCTTCCACCCCATCGCGGCCCATCAGCACGTTGCGGCGGCCGACATGGTCTGCGGCGGAGACGTAGCCGTCCTCCTCCATACGCTCGATGAGGCGGGCGGCGGTGTTGTAGCCGATCCGCATCTTGCGCTGCAGGAAGCTCGTGGTCGCGCGCTGCTCCTCGGTGACGATCTTGAGCGCTTCGTTGTACTGCGCGTCCTCGCCATCGCCGGTCTCGACGTTGGAGGCGAAGAGGTCGCCCGCAAAGCCGCTGCTGGTGGGCGCACCTGTCGAGCTCGGCTCCTCGCTCGTGACGTCGTGCAGATAGTCAGGCGTGCCCTGGGCCTTGAGATGGCCCACTACCCGTTCGACCTCGGCGTCGCTGACCAGCGGCCCGTGCACCCGGCGCGCCGGTTCGCCCGAGTTGATGAAGAGCATGTCGCCCTGGCCCAGAAGCTGCTCGGCGCCGGGCTCGCCGAGGACGGTCCGGCTGTCGATCTTGGAGCTCACGCGGAAGCTGATGCGGCAGGGCATGTTGGCCTTGATGACGCCCGTCAAGACGTCGACCGAGGGCCGTTGCGTGGCAACGATGAGATGAATGCCGGCGGCGCGGGCCTTCTGCGACAGCCGCTGGATCTGCGCTTCCACCTCCTTGCCGGCAGTGAGCATGAGGTCCGCGACCTCGTCGACGACGACGACGATTTGCGGCAGGGGTGTCGTGTCGATCGGCTGCTCCTCGAACTGCGGCAGGCCGGTCGTGGCATCGTAGCCGATCTGGACGCGGCGGGTGAGCGCCTCGCCCGTGTCGCGCGCCTCCCGCAAGCGCCGATTGTAGGCGTGCACGTCGCGCACGCCGAGGTGCGACATGAGCCGATAGCGGTGATCCATCTGCCGCACCGCCCATTTGAGGGCGACCACCGCCTTGGCGGGCTCCGTCACCACCGGCGACAGGAGATGCGGGATGCCGTCATAGACCGAGAGCTCGATGACCTTCGGATCGATCATGATGAAGCGCACGTCCTCGGGCGTGTGCTTGTAGAGCAGCGAGAGGATCATCGCGTTGATCGCCACCGACTTGCCCGAGCCGGTGGTGCCGGCGATCAACAGATGCGGCATCCGCGCGAGGTCGGCCATGACCGGCTCGCCCGAGATGTCGCGCCCGAGCGCCAGGCCGAGCCGGATGCGTGGGTTGGCGGCGGCCTCCGAGCCCAGCACCTCGCGCAGATAGACGGTCTCGCGCACCGGGTTCGGCAGCTCGACCCCGATCACGTTGCGGCCGCGCACGACGGCGACGCGCACCGAGACCGCGGAGAGCGACCGGGCGATGTCCTCGGCGAGGCTCACCACCCGCGCGGCGCGCGTCCCCGGCGAGGGTTCCAGCTCGAAGAGGGTCACGACGGGCCCTGCCTTGGCGTCGACGATGGCACCCTTGACGCCGAAATCGTCGAGCACCTTCTCGAGTTCGCGCGCGATCTCCTCGAGTTCGCGTTCGTCGGGGGCAGCGCGAGCGCCGGTCTTGACGGCGGCCAGGAGTCCAAGCCCAGGGAGCTGGAAGCCGTCCGCCGCGACGGCGCCCGGCGTGGGCCGCCGGTCGAAGGTCGGCTTAGGCGTCGGCGCCACTGGCACCTCGGCGGCAAAGGCCCCGACGGCCGCGCTGGAGGGCGCCTCCGGTTCGGCGGCGGCAACAGTGGGCTCGACGGCGGGCGCCGGCTTGCGGGCCTGCGGCCGCATCCGCTGCGCCATCGTGCCGACGGCAGCACCGACCTGCCGCCGCCGCAACTCGGCAATGCCCACCTGCGCCTGCGCGACGCTCCACCGCAACGCCTTCATGGCTGCAGGCCTGGCTGTGCGGGCGAGCCGCAGTGTCTCCCGCGGCAGTAGCCCCAGAGCGACGATCGAGGTCGCGAGCCCAAGCACCCAGAAGATCCAGCCGTAGGCGATGCCCAGTGTCAGCGACAGCCGGCTCCAGAGCTCGTAGCCGACGAGGCCGCCCGGCAGGCTCGAAGCGGTGGCCGCCGCCAACGACCGCTCGTCGACCAGCGATGCCGCCACGGCCATCAACGCGAGCGGTAGGAAGGTGAAGGGTAGTAGTGGGCGCGGATGTGGTGCGAGGAACGCGAACCGCAGCCCCCACGCGCCGATCGCCGCCGGCACCAGCCAGGCGGCGGCACCGAAGAGCTGGAACAGCAGGTCGCTGAGAACGGCGCCGGGATAGCCGAGCGGGTTGCGCACCTCGGCGATGGTCGACTGGTTCCAACTCGGATCGCCCGGCGCATGAAAGGCGAGCGCCAGAGCGAGCGCCGCGGCGGCCAGGACGATCAAAGCGCCCGTCGCGCGTACGGCCGAGCGCTTGGCGCTCGCCACCAGGCTGTCGCTCACGAACGGGGTCTCGTAGTGCGTGGCCATCCGGACGAATCCTCAGCTCAAACGGTCGAGATGGTGGACGACGGCGTCGAGCGCCGTCGCGGTGGTGGCGCGGTCGTGGACCAGGGCCAGTCGGATGTAGGCGTCGCCCGGCGTCCGGCCGTCGGCTGCCTCGGCGCTCAGGTAGCGCCCCGGCACGACCTTGATGCCGGCGCGCGCCCAGAGCTCGCGGGCCACTGCCTCACCGTCGCCGACGTCGAGCCACAAGAAGAAGCCACCCGCCGGGCGAAAGGCGCCGTAGCGGCCGTTCAGACGCGCCAGGCCGTCATCGATCTTCGCCGTGTAGTCGGCGCGGATCGCCTCGACATGCGCCTCGTCTTCAAGGAGCGCCACCGCGGCGTGCTGCAGCGGCACCGGGATGGTGGCACCACCATAGCGCCTTACCTTGAGGGTTGCCGCGATCAGCGCCGGATCACCGGCCATGAAGCCGACGCGGAGGCCAGCGGCGTTGGAGCGCTTCGAGAGCGAGTTGAAGACGACAAGCCTGTCTAGGCCGCCAGTGCCAGCCGCGACCTGGAGCGCGCCTTTCGGCGGCTCGGCGTGGTAGATCTCGGAGTAGCACTCATCGGCGACCAGGACGAAGCCGTGGCGGCGGGCGAGCTCGAGCGCGCGCGCCCAGTAGGCGGCATCGGCCGCCGTGCCTTGCGGGTTGCTCGGCGAGCACAGATAGCAGAGCTGGCAGCGCCCGAGCGCCTCGGCCGGGATGGCGTCGAGGTCGGGGAGAAAGCCGGTGTCGGCGGTGGCTGGCAACGGCACCGGCTCGGCCCCAGCCATCACGGCCGCCCCCAGATAGACTTGGTAGAGCGGGTTGGGCATCAGCACAGTCGGCGGCGGACGGCCCGGGACCGGGACCGGGTCGATCATTACGCTCGCCACCAGATGCAGCGCTTCCTTGGTGCCGGCGACGGGCAGAACCTCGCGCTCAGCATCGAGGCGCACGGCGTAGCGCTGCTCGAGCCAGGCGGCGATGGCCTGGCGCAGCTCCGGCGTGCCCTGAGGCGGTGGGTAGCCCCTGAAGGCGTCGGCACGCTCGGCGATCCGGTCGATCAGCCAGGCGGGTGGTGCGCCCTTCGGGTCACCGATCGACAGGTCGGCGCCGTCGCCGCCCGGCGGGACGTCGGCAAGCAGCCGCGCGAGACGCGCAAAGGCGAACTCGTGCAGGGCGTCCAGCCGTGCGTTGACCATGCTGCCACCTCAAAGCCTTGGATCAGACGTTAACACCTGGCCGCAAGGTGTTTCAATCAATCAATTTTTCGATCTAGCGAGGCTAAACGCTTTCAGCCCTTGACGGCGCCCCCATCGGGTAGGGTCACCGTGGCGAGCAAGCCGCTACCAACCCTGTTCTCGAGGGTGATGTCGCCGCCGTGCTCGCGCGCTATCGAGCGGGCGATGGCCAGGCCAAGCCCGACGCCGCCGGTCGCCCGCGACCTCGATCGCTCGACCCGAAAGAACGGCTCGA
Source organism: Geminicoccaceae bacterium (assembly GCA_028279345.1). Lineage (GTDB taxonomy): Bacteria > Pseudomonadota > Alphaproteobacteria > Geminicoccales > Geminicoccaceae > JAAAPF01. The sequence goes on along the minus strand of JANQNY010000031.1, from coordinate 16,557 downwards.
AGACGCGCGCGAGGTCGGCGGAATCCAGGCCTGGTCCGTTGTCCGCCACCGTGACCAACGCCTGGCGGCCTTCATCTGCGAGCCCCACCGTGGCGCCGCCGCCGTAGCGGACCGCATTGTCGACCAGATTGTCGAAGAGGCGCCTGAGGGCCGAGGGCCGGCCGCGAAAGCGGTAGCGGTCCGGCCCTTCATAGGTGACGGCGTCCGTACGAGCGTCCGCCACGACCGTCTGCAGAAGTGCTGCCAGGTCGACCAGCTCGGTGCGCTCACCTTCAGCACCACCACGCGCGAAGGCGAGCGACGCTTCAACCATCCTCTCCATCTCCTCCACGTCGCCTTCGGCGCGCGCCCGCTGCTCGCGGTCGTCGATGAGTTCCGTCCTGAGACGAAGTCGGGTCAGCACCGTTCGCAAATCGTGGCTGATCGCCGCCAGCATCATCGTGCGGTCGTCGACCATGCGGCGGATGCGATCCTGCATGCGATTGAAGGCGCGGATCGCCTGGCGCAGCTCGCCCGTGCCCGTCTCCTGGAGGGGCGGCGCCTTCAGGTCCGTGCCGAGCCGATCCGCGGCGTCGGCGAAGCGCTGGAACGGTCGCGAGAGACGGCGTCCGGCCCAGAGCACGACGATCAGCACGAGAACCAGCGTCAACGCCCAGAACAGGGCCGTTTGCGCCACCCAACGCAACGAGGTGGCATCGGACGCGACCAGAAAGGTGAGCCAGCCGCCGGTGGTCAATGGTACGCTCACCGCCAGGCGACGCCGCGACGGCTCGAAGCCGTGGCCATGGCGGGCAAAGCCGTCGTGGTGCGGGTGCCAATCGCGACCGCCGATGCGATCTCGCACATACACCTCAAGTGCCCGATCGCCGATCGGACCCAGACGCGCGCGAATGGCACCGGCGAGCCAGAACGGGGCCGGCTCCCAGCCGCGGCGCGTCAGGAAGTCGAGGTTCGGCGCATGACGGACCCGGAGCAGCGGCCCGGCAACGGCCTCGAGCACGAGCCGTCGTTCGTCGGGCGCCGCCGCCTCGTAGAGGCGCGTCGTCGCCACCACCTGCCGGGCGGCCGTCCGCATGATCTCCTCCGCGCGCTCGCGGCGGTCGACCATGAAGCGGACGAGCCCGACCGCCTGGAAGAGCACGACGCCCAACAGCACCACGACGACGATACGCCAGGTGAGCCCGCTGGGGCGCAGCCAGCTCACGGCCGGCGCTCGCGGTGCACGTCGGCGGCGAGCACGTAACCGTCGCCGCGCACGGTCTTGAGCAGTGCCGGTGCCTTGGGGTCGGCTTCGACCTTGCGCCGCAGCCGGCCGAGCTGGACATCGACGCTGCGATCGAAGGGCGCCGCCTCGCGCCCACGGGTTATGTCGAGCAGCTGATCGCGGGTCAGCACGCGGCGCGGCCGTTCGACGAACGCCTTCAAGAGCGCATACTCACCGGCCGTGAGCGGGATGAGCACGTCCGCTTCATCGCGCAGCTCGCGCGCCATTGGGTCGAGCCGGAAGCCTGCGAACCGCCAGCTTTCGCGAGGAGGCGGCTCGCCGGGAAGCCGCGGAGGCTGGCTCGCGCCCTCTCCCGTGCGGCGCAGCACGGCCCGAATGCGCGCGAGCAGCTCGCGCGGGCTGAAGGGCTTGACCACATAGTCGTCGGCGCCGACCTCGAGGCCGACGACGCGGTCGGCTTCCTCGGCCAACGCCGTCAGCATGATGATCGGCAGGTCGGTCTCCTGGCGCAGTCGACGGCAGAGGCTGAGCCCGTCCTCGCCGGGCAGCATGACATCGAGCACGACGAGATCGAAGGCGCCGGCGGCGAGGGTTCGCGCCATGGCCGCACCGTCGGCCGCCATGGCGACCCGATAACCGTGCTTGCTCAAGAAGCGCTGCAGCAGGTCGCGGATTTCGGGGTCATCGTCGACGACGAGGAGGTGCGGTCGGTCGGCCATGCCGTTAGCATAGCGGGCGACGAACGGATCTGTGAGGAGGCAACGGTGGAGATCATCGAGGCGAACGGCGCCCGCATCCCGGCCCTAGGCTTCGGCACCTGGACCCTGCGTGGCAAAGCGGCCGAACAGATGGTCGAGGCGGCGCTCGCCGCGGGCTTCCGGCATGTCGACACCGCGCAGTCGTACGGGAACGAGATCGAGGTCGGCCGGGGTATTCAGGCGTCAGGCGTGCCGCGAGAAGAGGTCGTGCTGACCACCAAGATCTGGCCCGATGAGCATGCGCCGGAGGCCTTTCTCCAGGCGGCCGAGCGGAGCGTCGACCAGCTCGGCACCGTGCCGGACCTGCTCTTGCTCCATTGGCCCAGCAAGACGGTCGCCACGGCGGCGACGATCGAGGCTGCCGCCCGCGCCGTCGAGCGGGGCTTCGCGCGCCATGTCGGGGTGAGCAACTACACGACCACGCTGCTCGCCGAAGCGCTGCGGCCCGGCGTGCCGCTGGTCTGCAACCAGGTCGAGTACCACCCGTTCCTCGACCAGACCAAGGTGCGCGAGGCGACACGGGCGGCGGGCATGGCGCTGGTCGCCTACTGCCCGCTTGCCCGCGGGCGCATCCGGGAAGAGCCGGTAGCTCAACGCATCGCCGAGCGCCACGGCGTCACGCCAGAGCAGGTGGCGCTCGCCTGGCTCCTCGCACAGGACGGCGTCGGCGCCATTCCGCGCACGTCCAAACCGACCCGGCTCGCAGAGAATCTGGCCGCCGCCGAGATCGAGCTGACACCCGAAGAGATCCGCGAGATCGATGCGCTCAATGGCACGCAGTATCGGATCGCCGACTACGACTTTTCGCCCACTTGGGACGCAGCCTGAGCGCTCGGCTCCCGGACCAGCAAGAGAAGCAAGAGGCCGATGCCCCAAAGCACCAGGACAATGCTCATGCCGGCCCGCTGGCTGTCGAAGACGTCGGTGAAGGTGGCGAAGCCCAACGGTCCGAGGAAGGAAATCGCCTTGCCGGTCATGGCGTAGAGGCCGAAGGTCTCCGTCATCTCCGCGCGAACGGCAAGTTTGGTGAGCAGTACGCGGCTCGCCGACTGCGTCGGGCCGACGAAGAGGCCCAGCACCAACGCGAGCGCGATGAAGACCGTCCAATGGGTGACGAACAGCAGCGGCAGGCCCACCAGGATCAGACCGGCCAGGCCAACGAGCACCGTCGGCTTCGAGCCGACGCGATCGTTGACGGCGGCGAAGCCCGCGGCGCCGGCCGCCGCGGTGACGTTGAGGCCGATCGCGAAGATGAGGATCTGCTCGAAGCTCATGCCGAAGGTCCCGGCGGCGTAGAGCCCCCCCACGGCGAAAAGCGTCGCGAGCCCGTCGCGGTAGAGCGCGCTCGCGATGAGAAAGCGAAGAAGCGGGACGTTCCGTGGCAAGGCCTTCAGGCTCTGGCCGAGCTGGCTCAGGCCCGCGCGCACGGCACCACCTGTCCCAAGGCGCTCGCTCGGGCGATCGGGTGTGAGAAGGAGCATCGGCAGCGCGAAGATAAGGAACCAGGCGGCAACCACCAGCGTCGTCGCGCGGATCGGCTGCGCCGTCTCGGCATCGAGGCCGAAGAGCGGTGGGTTTGGCAGGACGAGCAGCAACAGGCAGACGGCGAGCGAGCCGAGGCCGCCCACATAGCCGAGACCCCACGCCCAGCCGCTGATGCGTCCGGTCATCCGCGGCTGCGCCACGTCGGGCAGCATCGCGTTGTAGAAGACGCCGCCGAGCGCGTGCGCGACGGTCCCGATGACCGCCAGCACCAGCGCCCACTCGACGTAGCTCGGCTCTGGGCGGGCGAACCAGAGGAGTGCCGACGCCGTGACCGTCGCCAGCATGAACGCGACGATCCAGGGTTTTCTGGGGCCTGCGCGGTCCGCCACCGCACCCAGCACCGGCGCCGACAGCGCGATGCAGAAGCCGGCGACGGCCATCGCATAGCCCCAGACGGCGGCACCCTGGGTTTCGTCGCCATAGATACCGCGCGCGAAGTAGACGCTGAAGACGAACGTGCCGATGACCGTGTTGAACGAGCTGTCCGCCCAGTCGTAGAGGCACCATGCGGCGATGCCGCGGCGGTTGGCGCTCTTCACGCCAGTACCTCGATCTCGAGCACCGCGGTCGGGCTCCCCTGGTGCACGGCGAGCTTCACGCCCGTCCTGTCGATCGCGAAGACTGCGGTGGCCAGGGTCCAGCTGTCGTCGTCCGCGCCGCCGCGGCAGTGGACGGGCCGCTCCCCGGAGCCGTCGAGCAAGACGCCCAGCGCATCTCCGCGCGCGTCGACGAACGACGCGGTCGCCCGCGCCTGCCTCGCCGCTGACGAAGCGGTCACGATCTGCGGCACCTGGGCGAAGGCCGGCTCGATCAGATGGTTCGCATGCGCCAAGCGCCGTTCAACCGAACGAACGGCAACGCCTGACGCCGGCGCTTCGACGGCGAAGACGCGCGGGTCACCCGCCTGCGCAAGCGCGTGATGATAGCCGCTCGCTCGCGGCCAGGTTCGCAGCAGGTTCAGCGCTTCATCCAGGTCATGAGAATCGAGGATCGCGCGCGCGACGAGCTGGCGCGGCACGCCGGCCCGGCCATCCAGCGCCCGCACGTTGTTGAGCGTCTGGACGAGGCAGCGATCGTTGACGGCGAAGCTGTTGCCACAGATCAACCCCGGATAGCAGAAACTCCAGAACCCTACTCCATAGTCGGGCGAACACCGCACCACGAAGCCGTCGTCACGATGAGCCGGGGCGCCGTCCTCATTGTGCGCGATCAGGCCGCCGTCGGTGTTCACCGACAGGAGCGTCGTGCAGCCGCGGCCGGGCGGATCGCCGGCGGCGCGGAGATCGCCCTTGCAGTTCCAGAGCCAAGCCTCGGCGAACGGCCATTCGGCGCCAGCGGCGAGGCCCTCGACCTCGGCGAGGTAGGCAGGCGCCCAGTGCCGCGCCGTCGCCTCCAAGGCTCTGAGCCGTGGATCATCGCGCCACGGCAAGAGCCGACGGAACTCTGGCAGCGCACGAACCTGCTCGTGAATCGCACGCGCCGCATGGCGGCCGAGTGCAGCGCCGACGTCGAAAGGCGAGCCGCGGGCCTCGATCTGCGCGAGCACTTCCGTCCAATCCTGTCATGAACCTGCGACTTTGGCTGCGTAGCGGGTGTGCTCTTTGGATACCAGCACCAGCGAATGGGAGAGCGTCATGCGCAACGTTCCAGCGATCACCCTGGTTGTCGGCGTGGCGGCCGCAATGCCGGCTGCAGCGGAGGAGGCGTTCGAGGCCGAGCTCGCCGGTCACGCACTCCTGCCGGCGAGCACGTTCTTGCCGGCGCCAACCGATGCACCGGCGGCGTTCCAGGTCTCGGGCAGGTTCACGGGGCCGGGCGGCGCGCGCGTCGACGAGGTCTACGCGCTCGAAGGGTCGACCTGGCTCGCGGACGACGATGCACCGCGTACGACGGGCCTCTACCGGCCGTTCGTGGGCCAGCCGGTCCAGGGGTTTTCGGGCATTCGCTCATTGGGGGACGATCGCTTCCTGGTCCTCACCGACAACGGCTTCGGCTCCAAGGTCAACTCACCCGATGCCATGTTGATGTTCCACATCGTCGAGATCGACTGGGATAGCGGCCGCGCGCGCCTGGCCAACACGGTCTTCTTGAGCGATCCGGACGGCATCGTGCCGTTCCGGCTCGTCAACGAGTTCACCGACGCGCGGTATCTGACCGGCGCCGACTTCGATCTCGAGAGCATTCAGCCCGCTGGCGACCGCTATTGGTTCGGCGACGAGTTCGGCCCCTACCTCTTTGCCACCGATACGGACGGCAAGGTCGTGGCGTTCCACGAGACGCTGGTCGACGGCGAGGTGGTGCAATCGCCCGATCATCACGCGGTGCGGATGCCCGCCGTGCCGGGCGAGGTGACGTTCCCGGCGCGCCGCTCGCGCGGCTTTGAGGGCATGGCGATCGCGCCCGACGGCAGCGTGCTCTACCCGATGTTCGAGGGGCCCCTGTGGGATGCCGAGGCGGGCGCCTTCGAAGCCGATGCCGCAGGCCAGCAGTTCCTGCGCATCATCGAGTTCGATCTCGCGTCGGAGACCTTCACCGACCGCCATTGGAGGTATCGCCTGGGCCAAAACGGCAACAATATCGGCGACTTCAACATGATCGACGACACCCGCGCCCTGGTGATCGAGCGTGACAATGGCGAGGGCGACCCGCGGCTCGCCTGCGAGGGCGAAGCGCGCTCGGATTGCTTCAACAAGCCCGCCGAGTTCAAGCGCGTCTATTTGATCGACCTCGCCGAGACCAATGACGACGGCTTCGTCCGCAAGGTCGGTTATGTCGATCTCATGAACATCAACGACCCCAAGGGCGTGGCGCTGAACGGCACCATCGATGAGCGCTTCACCTTTCCGTTCGTCACCATCGAGGATGTCGACGTGGTCGATGCGAACCACATCATCGTCGCCAACGACAACAACTTGCCCTTCTCCACCGGGCGGACGATCGGTGCGGCCGACCACAACGAGTTCATCCTTCTGAACGTGGGTGATTTTCTGGACTCACGCTGAGCGGACCGCGTCCGGCGCACCTCTCCGGCGCGACTATGACTGGATCGACCGGTCTCCGCTCCCCACATGCGAGCGGAGACCGAGCTCGGAGACGGTGCATGTTCGACGCGAAGCGCTTGCTTGATCAGTTCATCGGCACGTCGAGCGGCGCGCCGCAGCAAGGTGCCGGTCCGTCCGGCGGGCGCGACTGGTCCAAGATGCTCGAAGGCAAGGGTGGGCTCGCGACCGGCGCCGTGGCGGGCGGGCTCGCCGGCCTGCTGATCGGCGGCAAGAAGCCCAAGAAGCTCGCCAAGAACGCGCTCAAATATGGCGGCATGGCTGTCGTCGGGGGGCTCGCCTACAAGGCGTGGCGGGACTATCAGGCTGGCCGGCCGCCCCAAGCAGGCGCGCCCGCGGAGCCGGCCGCCCTAGAGCCGCCGCCCACCGGCACACCCTTCCTGCCCCAGTCGCCCGCCGAGCAGGACCAGCTCGGTAGATCGCTCCTGAGGGCGATGATCGCCGCCGCGAAGGCCGATGGCCACATCGACGCGGATGAGCAGAAGCGGATCTTCGCGCATGTCGAAGGCCTAGGGCTCGACAGCGACGACAAGGCGTTCGTGTTCGAGGAGCTATCGAAGCCACTGGACGTGCAGGCGGTGGCCGCAGGTGCCACCTGTCAGGAGACGGCAGCCGAGATCTATGCGGCCTCGCTGCTCGCCATCGACGCGGACGGACCGGCCGAGAAGGGCTATCTCGGCATGCTCGCCGCGCGCCTGAACCTTCCCGCCGGCCTGGTCGAGCACCTCCACGCCAGCGTCGGCGACGCCACCGAGCCTGCCTGAGTTGTGGTGGGTCGAGTTCGATACCATCACCGTCCGTCACGCGTCGCCGGACGAGCGTGGCGCGCGCCGGCTCCTCGACCAAGCCTGGGCGCGGCTAGCGGCGACCACTCCACCGCATGCGCGCTTCGACTATGACCTCGACGGGCTTTGCGCGCCGCATGTGACCTTGTTCGTCGCCACGCGCAACGCGGTCGACCTGGGTTGCGCAGCCTACGCCCATGTCGACGACGCATGGGGCGAGCTCAAGTCGATGTTCGTTGTCGAGGCGGCCCGCGGCACCGGCGTTGCCGACGCGCTCGTGCGCGCCGTCGAGGCGGAGGCCCGCGCGGCTGGTGCGCGCGCTCTGCGCCTCGAGACCGGCGTCGACAACGTCGTGGCGCGGGCCTTCTACGCGCGGCACGGGTTTCGCGACCGTAAGCGCTTCGAGCCCTATCCCGACGAACCGCTGTCGCACTTCATGGAGAAGCCGCTCGCGGAGCCTGGCGCGAGCGGCTCCGACTGACCTGGCTCAGGGGACGCGACGATGATCGGCAATTCCCAATGGCTGGCCGGTCGCCGTCGCCTTGGTGCGCCCCCAGAACTGCTTGAGCCGGCTGGTCGATCCGTCCCAGAACTCCGCAGCATCGACGTGCATCTTCAAGAGCGCGGCGTCCGCATCGTCGGGACCGCCCTCGAACCACGGGTCGACCGCTGGCGACCACAGCGCGCGCAGCCGATCCCGATCCTCGACGACCTCGATACTGCCCGATACGGAGACGAAGCGCGCCGCGGCAGGTTGCGCACAGGCGACGTTGGCAGAGCCCTCGCCGGCACATTCGCGCGCCTTGCCGTCGCCTGCCCTCACGATGAACCAGAGGCATTCGTTCTCACGGTCGACGAAGAGATGCATGGGCCGCGAACGGAGCACACCGTCCGTCGGTGTCGTCAGCATCACGATGTCGAAGTGCTCCAGCAATTCCCAGAGCTTCGCGGTCGCGGCTGCAATGTCGGGATCTTCCAAAGTCATACGTGCCTCCATCGGCGGATCGTTGAACCGCTCGCGTGGTTCTAGCGCTCGCGCGATCTCGCGGGAGCCGGATGGCCAACGGTACCCGTGTCGGCGGCTGAGGCAAGAACGGCCAGCCGCGCCGATGGTTCCCACCGCCCATGTGCGACGCGGCGCTAGGCGCCGCTCCTCCGGACGGCTTGACACGAAGCCCGTGTCGCTCTGCCCTGCGCTGATGGATGAGGCTCCTTCCTATCCCCGGCTGCAGCGTGCCGGCGACAGCGCGTGGCTCGTGAACTTCGGCGAACGCACCGACGACCCGGTCAACAATGCGGCGGTCGCCTTCGACGCCTGGGTGCGCGCCGAAGCCATGGCCGGTGTCGTCGAGACCGCACCGACGATCCGCTCCGTGCTGGTGCGCTTCGATCCGCTGGCGATCGGCGAGGCGGCGCTGGCGCGGCGGCTGAAGGCGGGGCTCGCCGAGCGGAACTGGCTAGACGCACCGCCGCCCGCCCGCCGAACCCGTTGGCACGTGCCGGTGTGCTATGGCGGCGCGCACGGCCCACACCTCGATACGATCGCCGCGGAACATGACGTGGATGCTGCGACCCTGATCGCGGATCATGGCCGGAGCGCGCAGCGCGTGCGTATGGTCGGCTTCGCGCCCGGCTTCGTTTACACAGGCACGCTTTCGGAGCTCTGGGACGTACCGCGACGGGAGGAGCTGAGCGCTTCGGTGCCGCCGGGCACCATCGCCGTTGCGGTCCGCCAGACCGTCTTGACCTCGACGACGATCCCCACTGGCTGGCACCTCATTGGCCGCAGCCCGTGGCGCGCCTTCCAGCTCGAGCGCGAGCCGCCGTTCGTGCTCGCCGCAGGCGACGAGCTCGTCTTCGAAGCGATCGACGCGGCTACCTACGACGCGCTCGATGCCGATGCCCGCGCCGGCCGCAACGTCGCCCGAGAGGAGCCGCTCGATTGACGCGCCCAATGCTGGAAGTGCTCGAGCCGGGCCTTCATAGCTCCGTCCAGGACCTGGGCCGACCCGGCCTGCAGCACCAGGGTGTCGCCGAGGGCGGTGCCCTCGACCCCAGGGCACTATTCGAGGGCGCAGCGCTTCTGGGCCAGGCGCCCGAACTCGCGGCACTCGAGATGACCGCCATCGGCGGGGCATTTCGGGCCGAGGGCGAGGCGGTCCGCGTGGCGCTCACCGGTGCGCCCTTCGAGGCGCGCGCGGACGGCATCGCGGTTCCCTGGCGGACGGCCCTAACCCTCGAACCAGGCCAGACGCTGCAGCTCGGCAAGGCGCAGAACGGCCTCTACGGCTATCTGCATCTCGGCGGCGGCATCGACGTGCTACCCGTCCTGGGCAGCCGATCGACGCACCTGCGCGCCGGTTTCGGCGGCCATGAGGGGCGCCTGATGCGCAAGGGCGACCATTTGCAGGCGGGCGAGGCAGCGACCACGAACGTTGCGACGATGCTCGATCTGCCCGCGCCGGACGCGCTCACCGTGGTGCGCGTCCTCTGGGGCGTCCACGCCGACGAGTTCGACGAAGCGGAGCGGAACCGGTTTCTCGGCACGACGTTCCGGGTCTCGGCGAAGCGTGACCGCATGGGCGCGGTGCTCGATGGCGCCGAGCCGGGCTTCACGCCCGAGCGCGGGCGCACGTTGATTTCCGATGCGGTGGTCCAGGGCGACATCCAGGTGCCGGGCGACGGCCGCCCAGTGGTGCTGCTGGCCGATCGTCAGCCCACGGGCGGCTACCCGCGCATCGCCACGGTCATCAGCGCCGACCTGCCGGGCTTCGCCCAGCTGCCGAGCGGGGCGCCGTTGCGCTTCGAGGTGGTCGAGCCCGATGCGGCGGTGGCTGCCTTGCGGGCATTTCGCGCCTACCATGCGGCGCTCGGCCGGCACGTGCGGGCACGCCGGCCCGGCGAGGAGCTGCTGGCCGTCAACCTCGTCGACGGCGTCTACGCGGGAGCCACTGAACCATGACCAAGGTGATCGACCTCAACGCCGATCTGGGCGAGAGCTTCGGGCCCTGGCGGATGGGCGCCGACGAGCAGCTCTTGGAGATCATCACGAGCGCCAACATCGCTTGCGGCTTTCACGCCGGTGACCCGGTGGTGATGGACCGGACGGTGAAGCACGCCCAACGCCATGGCGTGGCGGTCGGCGCCCATCCGGGCTTCCGTGATCTCGAAGGCTTCGGCCGCCGCCGCATCCACGGGCTCGACGCCGATGAGCTGAAGACGCTCGTCCGCTACCAGGTGGGCGCGCTCGAGGCCATCGCGCGCGCGAACGGCGCTTCAGTTGGTCACGTCAAGTTGCACGGCGCACTCGCCAACATGGCGAGCGAGGATAGTGCGATCGCGCGGCTCTACGTCGAAGGCGTGGCGGCGCTTGATCCCGAGCTCGTCGTGGTGGCGATGGCCGCGACCGAGCTGGAGCGGGCGGCAGCCGAACAGGGCCAGCCGCTCGCCCGCGAGATCTACGCTGACCGCGCCTACAACGACGACGGCACGCTGGTGAACCGCGGCACGCCTGGTGCCATGATCCACGACGCCGACGAGGCCGCCGACCGCGTGCTCAAGATGCTCGACGAGGGTGCCGTCACCGCACTCAGCGGCGCGAAGGTCCCGGTCGAGGCGGAGACGGTCTGCGTCCATGGCGACGGGCCGGAGGCGTTGGCCATGGCGGAGACGCTCCGCCGCCGGCTTGAGCAGGCCGGAGTCCGGGTCGAGGCCTTCCGCCCGACGAAGCGCGAGGAACACTGATGGATGAAGCGCTCAAGGAGATGCTCGCCCAAATCACGACGGCGACGCTCACCACGGTCCTCCTGAAGAAGGGGCTCCGGAACGTCTGGCTGCGCGGGCCGATGCCGTTGGGTGCTGCCGCGCGAGTGATGGGCCCCGCCTTCACGCTCCGCTTCGTGCCGGCGCGGGAGGACTTGGCGACGCCCGCGAGCTGGTCCTCGCCCACCTCGACCCGCGCCGCGATCGAGGACATGCCGACCGGTGCCATCGCGGTGGTGGACGCCGGCGGCTGTACCGACGCCGGCATCGCCGGGGACATCCTCTCCGCGCGCATGCGGCACCGGGGCGTCGCTGCCCTCGTGACCGACGGTGTCGTGCGCGACAAGTACGGCGTGCTCGGTACTGGCCTGCCGGTCTGGTGCGCGGGCGTGGCAGCACCGCCGTCGGTGGCCGGGCTCACCTTCGCCGGCTGGCAGGAACCGATCGGCTGCGGCGGGGTCGCCGTCATGCCGGGCGACATCATCGTCGCCGACGGCGACGGCGTGGTCTGTATCCCCAGATCCCTCGTCGAGGAGGTCGCCGAGCAAGGCATGGAGCAGGAGCGCTTGGAGGCCTGGATCATGCGCGAAGTCCAAGCCGGCAGCCCCCTCCCCGGCCTCTACCCCGCCGACGAGGCGAACCAACGGCGGTACGAGGAGGCGAAGGCGGCAGGGCGCGCGTGACGCCTCAGCCGCTGGACGTCCAAGGCAAATGGTGGCGTTCGTTCGGCAACGAGAACTGAGAGTTCGCCGAGAACGGCCTCATGTGCCGCCGCGAAGCCAGCATCAACGACGGCGCGATCGCGCCTGAGGACCGGTGCTACACATGGCGGGCGCCGGGGCGTCGACCGGACGACTGGCCTGAGATGGACGCCATGCCATGGTGACCCAGGTTCCAACACACGGCTTCAGGAACCGTTGCATGTGAAAGCTCTAGAGGTCTTTCTGCCGCAAGCGGAGAGGCAGCTCACATCCGATCCGCGCGCCATAGCCTAACCACACACCTACAAGACGCTCCGGCTAGGGTCTGGTCGCCGTCCATTGCGCCAGCACACAGGCCTGCTGCGCGGCCGCGTCGCGCGCAATGTTTGTCGGCTTCTTTTCAAGCTTGAAGCGCGTCGGCGTGGCGCAAGGCCGATCTGCCTGGTCAGTGGTGCTTCACGCGCTGATCGCCAAGGAGCGGGTACGAGCGATCGGCGCGTTGGTCGTGCCGCATGGCGGAACTCAACGATTAACGATTCTTGCACGAGAATTTAGTAACGTTGGTCAATCCAATCACAGTATGATGGAAGCAATCTAAGAATAATCTTAATATAAAATGATTCCAAAACTCCGATCTTTCTTAAGGATGATTGACGCGTCTAGGCTCAAGATTATAGTACCGCATTGGTTCGAATTGGCGCGGCCAAGGCGGGAGAAGACGGAAATGACGCTTGGAGCCGAGTTGCGTCATCTCCTGCTGTTCGTCGGCCTGGTGGCCATCCCGTGGCCAGCTGCGGCTGCGGACCGCGTCGTGGCGATCGGTGGCGACGTGACGGAGATCGTCTTCGCGCTTGGCGCAGGTGACCGACTGATCGCTGTCGACAGCACGAGCCAGTACCCGGACGAGGCGGAGGCGCTGCCGGATGTCGGCTATCTGCGGCGCCTTGCGGCCGAGCCGATAGTAGCCCTGGCGGCGGACCTCGTGCTCGTGAGCGAGGCGGCGGGGCCGCCGATCGTGTTGGACCAGCTTAGGGGCGTGCAGGCGCCGCTCGTGATGATCCCCGACGAGCCGGACGTCGCCGGGGTTGTCGCCAAGGTTCAGGCCGTCGGACGGGCGCTCGAGCTTGACAAGGCAGCGGCTGAGCTGGCGGCGCGGATCGAGCGTGACGTCGCGGAGGTCGATGCGGCCCTGGCGAGCGTCCAAAGTCGGCCGCGCGTGCTCTTCATGCTCAACGTCGGGCGCGGCGCCCCGTTGGCCGGCGGTCGTGACACGTCGGCAGCGTCGATCATCGAGCTCGCTGGGGGCCGCAATGCTGTCGACGAGTTCGACGGCTACAAGCCGTTGTCTCAGGAGGCGGCGATTGTCGCGGCGCCGGACGTGGTGCTGGTGCCGGAGCGGACGCTCGACGCGCTCGGTGGGCCTGCAGCTCTCTTCGAACGGCCCGAGCTCCGGCCTAGTCCTGCAGCCGTTGAGGGGCGCGTGGTGGCGCTCGACGGTCTGTTGCTCTTGGGCTTCGGCCCACGTTTGGGCGAGGCGGTGAAGACGCTTGCCTCCGCGCTGCATCCCGATCTGCCGCAGCCGGACTGATGAGCGCAGCGGCTCTGCCAGTCGCCGCGCGTCTCGCCACTGCCGTCGGCCGGCGTCAGCGGCGTCGGTTGTTCGTGCTGGGCGCAGCAGCGCTGACGCTCCTCCTGGCCGCACTCGCAGCGCTGGGTGCCGGCGCTATGGCGATACCGCCCGGCGAAGTCCTGAGAACACTGCTGGGCCTCAGCACCGATCCCTTTGCTGCAAGCGTTGTTCTCGACCTCCGCCTGCCCCGCGTGCTGACCGGTATCCTCGTCGGTGCGGCGCTCGCTTTGGCTGGTGCTGCCATGCAAGGCCTCTTCCGGAACCCGCTCGCCGATCCGGGCATCGTCGGCGTATCCAGCGGGGCCGCCTTGGGCGCGGTCATTGTCATCGTCGCCCTCGGCGAGGCCGCAGAACCCTCCCGGGCGCTCTTGCTGCCGCTTGCCGCCTTCATTGGTGCGCTCTTGGCGACACTCGTCATCCAACAGCTCGCCACGTTCGAGGGCAGGACGACCGTGGCTATGTTGCTGCTCGCCGGCATCGCGATTAACTCCATCGCCGGCGCGGGCCTCGGCCTGGCAGCCTTCTTCAGCACCGACGAGCAGCTGCGCGATCTCACCTTCTGGACCCTCGGCAGCCTCGCCGGCACCGACCCGCGGGCGCTTTGGCCGGCCGCGACCCTCATGGTCGTCGCCATCGTCGCCCTACCGTTGCTGGCCCGCGTCCTCGACGCCAGCCTGTTGGGCGAGCGCGAGGCGACCCATCTCGGCATCAACGTGGAACGCGCCAAGCTCCTGCTCATCACGCTCGTGGCGCTAGGGACCGGTGCCGCCGTCGCCGCCTGCGGCATCATCGGCTTCGTGGGTCTCGTCGTGCCACATCTGGCAAGGCTGCTGGTCGGCGCCGACCACCGCTGGCTCATGCCGGTGAGCGCGCTTCTGGGTGGGGCGCTGCTGCTCACAGCGGATATCGGCGCGAGGTTGTTGGTGCTGCCGGCGGAGCTGCCGATCGGCATCCTGACGAGCGCGCTCGGCGGCCCGTTCTTCCTCGCGTTGCTGCTCGCCAATCGGCGGAGGTTCACGGTCTGATGCTCGCTGCGCACCGCGTCGGTGTCCTCGTCGGCCGTCGTTGGCTCATCGAGAGCATCTCGCTGACGCTGCGCCCAGGCGAGTTGTTGGTCGTGCTGGGTCCCAACGGTGCCGGCAAGTCGACGCTGCTCGCCTGCCTAAGTGGTGCGCTTCGCCTGAGCACTGGGAGCGTGACGCTCGACGGCCAGCCGCTGACGGACATCGACCCCAAGGAGCAAGCCCGACGCCGCGCTGTCTTGGCGCAGGCGAACGTCGTGCCGGTGCCGGTGCATGCCGAGGAGATCGCAGCGCTGGGTCGGTTGCCCTATCGGGAGAGTGCCGCCCACAGCCGCACGGTCGTCGCGGCGGCCATGACCGCCGCAGACGCCGACGGCTTCATCGGTAGAACCGTGCCGACGCTCTCCGGCGGCGAACAGCAGCGCGTGCACCTAGCACGTGGGATCGGTCAGGTCTGGCCTGAGCCCTTGGCGCCGCCGCGCTATCTGTTGCTCGATGAGCCGACCTCGAGCCTCGATCTCGCCCACCAGGCCCAGGTGATGGCGACGGCGCGCGCACTCGCCGACGCGGGCCACGGCGTGCTCGCCATCCTCCACGACCTCAACCTCGCGGCAGCGACAGCCGATCGCCTCGTGCTGCTGGATGGCGGCCGGCTCGTAGCCGACGGGGCACCGGCCGAGGTGCTGACCCAAGCGACCATCGCCGAGGTCTTTGGCCTTGCTGCGGACGTGCTTGCGCGTCCCGACGGCCGCGGGCCGTTCGTCGTGCCGCACGCACTGCCGCCGCGGCTCATCGCCGATCGTCGAGCGACGGCATGAACCCTGAGCTGCCAGCGGCGTTCCAGGATAACGCTTCGACGCCGAAGTCGACGTCCAAGCGCTACCGCATGTGGGAGATCCCCGGCACGGTGCACTGCTCCATCGTCGGTACGTGCCTGGATCGGCGGGACATCAACGCCTTGATTCGTAAGGGCCGCCTGCAGGTCCGGCCGGATACGCAGGAGTACCAGATTCACGGCTTTTTCGTGCAGCAAGCCTGCAGGCCAGGCACGCTCAGTCAACTCATGCAGAAGACGCTCGACAAGAAGTACGCACCCCAGGTGGCGCGTGTCGGCAAGCTGCGCGATCCGGCCGCGCAGAGAGCCTATTGGGACGATGCGTGCGCCAAGGGCCAGGTGGCTGGCGCTTACTGGGCCCTCCTCAGCCATCGCCACGTGTCGGACGACGTTCGCAATGCCGCCTACGGCGACGTGCACATGCTCTCGCACTTCATGGGTGGGCTCAATCGCGTCGACGCGCAGCAACTGTGGGCAGCGGAGCGGCGCGTCGCCGATCTGGAGGCGCGCCTCAATCGCGTGCGGCGGCAGGCCGAGGCAGCGCAAGCCGAGCGCGACGCCCGGATCGCGTCGCTCGAAGCGGAGGTCCATCAGATGCGGGCCGTGTGCGTTCGGTTACAGCCCTCGCCGGCCGCCCGCCGCGATGCATGTACGATCACATCCAGCAAGCAGGAGCGGCGTCGGCGGCAGCAAGAGCGCCGGCTGCAGGCGGCACGCGCCCGCGTGCACGACCAGACGGAGGAGATCGCGGCGCTCAAGGCGCAGATTGCGAAGCTGGAACTGTTGCCGGTCTGCCCGATACCGCAGGACGGGTCAGCTGCACGACCCGACGACTGCCCTCTCGAGGCGTGCCGACTGCTCTACGTGGGCGGGCGGCCGAGCGCCGTACCGCACTTGAAGAATGGTGCCGCAAAGCGGCAAGCCGAGCTCTTGCACCATGACGGCGGGGTCGAGCACAGCCTCCAGCAGCTCGAGCATCTGGTCGAGCGGGCCGACCTCGTCTTCTGCCCGGTCGACTGCGTGAGCCACGGTGCTTGCCTTCTGGCACGCGAGCTATGCAAGCGCGCGAACAAGCCCTTTGTGCCGCTCCGGAGCGCTAGCCTTTCGCACTTTCGCATGGCGCTCGATCGTGTGCAGCCGACCAGCGGAGGGACCGTCGCATGTTCATCGCCATGAATCGTTTTCGCGTGTTGCCTGGGCGTGAGGACGATTTCGAGCGCCTCTGGCTGAACCGC
>JANQNY010000043.1 GCA_028279345.1 Geminicoccaceae bacterium | reverse complement strand
CGAGCAGCCGCTGGTAGGTCACCTGGTACTTGAAGACGTTGCGGACGTAGTGCAGCGGCTCGCTCGAGACGGTCTCCGCGACCGCGACCTCGACATGGTCGAACCAGCGGTTCGGGTCGAGCCCGCGCTCCGCCGCGTGCGCGCGCGCCTTCTCGATGTTGGCGGGCCCGGCGTTGTAGGCGCCCAGCGCCAGTAGCGCCTGCTCAGTCGGCGCGATCTGCGGGTCGGCGAAGAAGGTGTCGACGAGCCAGCGCAGGTACTTCGCCGCGGCCTCGATGTTGACCTCCGCGCGCTCAATGTCGGGCAGATCGACGTAGGGCTCGGCCGCAGTCGAGGGCAGGATCTGCATGACGCCGACAGCGCCGCGCGCGCTGCGGGCGTCCTGGTCGAGGCCGCTCTCCTGAAAGCCCTGCGCGGCGAGGAGCGTCCAATCGAGGGCGTAGCGCTCGCCCGCCGCCTCGAAGAACGGCCGGAGCCCGGCGAAGCGCGCGCGGGCGTCCTCGGCGCCGGGATCGCTCAGCCGGGAAGGGTCGGCGAGGTAGCGCTCGGCGAGGACGTTGCCGGTGAGCGAGCCTTGCTCGACGGTCGGCACGAAGGCGTCGAGCAGCGCCTTCAGATCGGGGCTGTCGGGCCGTACCGCCATGGCGATCCGCCGGCCTTTGGCGACCACGAGGCCCTCCGGCACGACGAGGTCCGGATAGACCTGGACCCAGAGGTCGAGCTTGTGCCGGTCGACGACGGTCGCGGGCAGGACCCGGGCGGCGATCAGGTCGAGGATGTCCTCGTCGGTGAGCTGCGGCTCGGCGGCGACCACTGCGAGCGGTGTTTCGCGCGCGGCGTTGAGGGCGAAGACATGCTCGAAGTAGCTGCTTTCGAGCCGCAGGTGGAGGGCCGTGCCGGCCTCGGCCAGGGCGTCGAGTGTGGCGAAGGGTGGCGTGCCCGGGGCGAGGACCACCTGCTCGGTCGCGTCCTCGCGCAAGGGGGCCGTGAAAGCGACGCGGGCGGCGCGCTGCGGGGTCACCGTGAGGTTGGCGGCGACGAGGTCACCCTTGCCGGCGAGCAGCCAGTCGAGCAGGACCTCGCGCGGTGCTGGCACCATGACGATCTCGATCGGCTCGGCGAGCCGATCGTTGGCGAATGTCTCGAAGGCCTGCATGCGGGCGTGTTCAAGACCCCGCGGTTCGCCGCCGTCGAGGTAGAAGTGCGTGCGGCTGTAGGCCGTCAGCACCCGCACCTGCCCGCGCTCGACCATGCCGTCGAGATCGCCAGTCCAGGACGCCGTGAGCTCGGCGGGCAGCCCGCGCCCGACCGGCGTCTCCGCGACGGCCGCCGCGCTCGCGACGCCGAGCGCGAGGCCGGCGAGGACGCCGAAGGCGGCGGCTCGGTGCTGCGGCCAGCGTCTCATCGGGCATTTCCCAGATGCCCGCGACGCTGGAAGCGACGGTCAAATGGGGAGTGCGGGCTCAACGATCCTGACCCAGGCTAACCCAGCGCCCAGCATTCGTACGTAGGCGCCGCAGGTTTGTGACATCGGATAGCTCCTCGCTTCGTCACGCAAGTTCGAAGGTCCAGAACCCGCCGCGCCACTCAGCGACAGCCGGCGCAGAGGGGGGCTAGGAGGAGCGCTAGCGCCCCTATCGCGTGCGCCGTCCGATATGCAGCCAATGGCGCCACCACGGTTCCAGGGCGCGGCTCAGAGCACGGTCCAGCGCAGCCTCAAGCGGTGTGGGCTGCTCGACGCGGACGATGAACAGCGTCGGTAGATAGACGAGGGAACCCGGCGCGCTGGCGTCATCGCGCTCCACGCGCTCGCGTTCTTCGACCTCGCGGAATGGGGTGATGGTCGCCATGGTGTCCTCATCCGTTGGCGCGAGGATATGCCGGCGTGAGGGTGCGAATGAGTTGGCGGTTGGAACGGAGAGGGGGAGTTGAGGATCGTCCCCTTCCGCTCGCGTGTTACTGGACAGTTAGTAGGGGCCTGCCGGGCAGCAGCGCCTAGGATGGAGGCATGCGCGAGCTCTACCTTCACATTCCCGACGCGGACGCTGTCCTGGCCCCTTGAGCCTGAGGAGCTTGGAGCGAAGCTTCTCTTTTGGTTGCGGCGACGCGAACAGAGTGACCAACAGAGACACCGAAGAGGCTTTTACCAGTTCAATCCGGGCAATCTCGTTGGCGAAGTACTGAGCGCCGGAGACCATTCTCGTGGCGACAGCGGATACCCGCGCGACAAATGGGACGAACTTGGGGCCGCAGTCTCAGAGGCTTTTGCTTGGCTTGGCGCCCAGGGACTGATCGTACCGCCGGTGGACAACATCAGCTCGGGGGCTGGGTGGCGCGTCCTCAGCCGCCGTGCCCGCCGTTTCGAAAGTGAGGCCGATTTCGAGAGCTTCACCACGGCGCGGCGGTTGCCCAGGGAACTGTTGCATCCGGCATTGGCCGAAGACGTGTGGCTCTCGTTCGTGCGCGGTAAGTTCGCGGCAGCAGTGTTCGAGGCGATGCGCGCGGTCGAGATCGCTGTACGCGACGCGGGTAGCTACACAGCCCGCGACATCGGCACGGCGTTGATACGCAAGGCCTTCGGCAAGACTGGCAAGCTTGGGGACGCGCAAGCCGACCCGGTAGAGGAAGACGCGCTTGAGCATCTCTTCGCGGGTGCCATCGGCTCCTACAAGAATCCCCACTCGCACCGGAACGTGCCGATGACCGACGCGCAAGAGGCCATAGAGATAGTCCTTCTCGCTAGCCACCTGTTGCGGATCGTCGATGCTCGACGGCGTGCCTGATGCCCGATGAGATCGACGTCTGGCGCTCGGCTCAGCTGCTCATCACGAACCACGGCGACGACGCTGAAGCCAAGGCCCGGCAGTCTCTAGAGCACTGCCAGCGCCACGGCGCGGTCGACGGCGTGGCGTTCTGGCAGCCTGTCGAGGTGGCTATTGGGGAGTTGCGGAGGATGAAGCCTCCGGGGCGGGTGCATTGAGCAGATGGCGCGTGGGCGCTTCGGACGGATTGTGTTGAAAAAGTCCTCACGCCGCAATTTGACGACCACATCTTGGGTCAGGACCTGTCCGGGCCTTCAAGATATGGGGCATCAAGTATTCGATTG
>JANQNY010000011.1 GCA_028279345.1 Geminicoccaceae bacterium | reverse complement strand
GTTGAGCTTGCAGGCACCGAGGCGCTCCGCCCGCTCGTTGCGGGTCGGCCCATTGCGCGCAGCGCTGTCGGGGCACCGCGTCTCGTCCGGCGAGGCGATCCGGTGACTCTCGTCTTCCGCGCGGGTGCTCTGGCGGTCGAGGCGGTAGGCATCGCGCGCGACGACGGCAGCGTCGGCGAGCTGGTCGAGGTTCGCAATCGGCGTTCCGGCATGATCCTCTCGGGCCGCGTCCAGGCCGCCGGTCTGGTCGAGGTGGAGAGTGGCCGATGAACGGCGGACGGTTTTTCGTAACCCTCGTCCTGCTGGCGCTCTTGGCCGGGTGCAACGCCGCCGATCGCATCCAGAACATCGGCCGGCCGCCGCCGCTCGCGCCGATTGCCAACCCGCACGAAGCCGCAGACTATCGACCGGTGTCGATGCCCATGCCGCCGCCCGAGCCGGTGGGCCCGATGACCGCCAACTCGCTTTGGCGGACCGGCGCGCGCGGCTTCTTCAAGGACCAACGCGCCCGCCGCGTCGGCGACATCCTGACGGTCGACGTCACGATTGCTGATGAGGCGAGCCTTAGGAACGAGACGGCACGCTCGCGCGACAACGGCGAGAACCTCGGCATCAATGGCCTGTTCGGCGCCGAGGCGGTTTTGGACGACTCCCTGAACGACGTCTACGACGCAGGCGCGTCGGTGGACCTCGAGAGCGAGATGTCGAACCGTGGACGCGGCTCGGTGCGCCGTAACGAGGACATCGATCTGCAGATCGCAGCCGTGGTCGCCCAGGTTTTGCCGAACGGCAATCTGGTGCTGCACGGACGCCAGGAGGTGCGCGTCAACTTCGAGGTGCGCGAGCTGGTGATCGCGGGCATCGTCCGCCCCGAGGACATCACGCCGCGTAACACGATCCCGCACGATCAGATTGCCGAGCTGCGCGTCGCCTATGGTGGTCGCGGCCAGATCAGCGAGGTCCAGCAGCCGCGCTACGGCAGTCAGGTATTGGACATCCTGCTACCCTTCTGAGGCGGGCCAAGGGACGACTCGCAACGGATGACCTCCTAGCGTGCGGAAGCTGCGCTCGCGGCAGGTGAGGACCAGCACCTGCACGGCATCGCCGGCCATCGTCAGTGCGGTGAACATGCGCTCGATGCGCTCGTCGTCGGAGAAGACGAGCGCGTCGTCGAGGATTACCGGCAGGTGCTCGCCGTGGCGGGCCATCAGCGTGGCAAAGCCGAGCCGGGTCAGCACGGCGAGCTGCTCCCGCGTGCCGCCGCTCAATCGCTCGACCGCATCGCTCCGCCCGCGCCGCCGAACTGCGCGCGGGGCGAACTCGTCCGAGAGGTCGATCTCCGCAGCGGGCAATACTTGGTGTAGGAGCGGCGTCATCGTTGCCAGGACCGGCGCTGCGAACCGCTCCCGCGCGGCAGCCGCGGCTGCCTCCAGCTCGTCGATGAGGATGCCGAGCGCCGCCTCTTGTTCTTCGAAGACCGCTACCCGCCGCGCCGCTTGCTCGCGCTCAGCGACTGCTTCGGCGAGGCGTTCGCCGACGCCGTCGGCGGCCGCTACGTGCAGCTCGCCGGACAGATGGGCGCGATCGATCCGAAGTTGTTCGATGCGTTCGCGATGGTTGCGCAAAGCCTGTCTTAGCCGTTGGATCTCCGCCTCTGCGGAAGCGACGGCGCCGGGCTCGGCCGCGGCTTCGCCAAGCACCGCCACGGCTGTGTCAAGGGCAGCGCGGGCGGTTGCGACTGTCGTCTCAGCCTCCGCCAACGCGGCTCTCCAGGCGCTTTCGGGCCCGAGCTGCGCTTGTGCTTCGGTGGCCCGGTCCCCGAGCGCCTGGACTTCGCTCTTCAGAGTCGCAACGTGCTCGCGCGCCGGGCCCGCGGCCTCCAGGCGTTCGCGCCAAGCGCGATCGGCCTCCGTCGCTGCCGCGCGCGCCGCTTCCTCAGCAGCCTCTGCCTCGTTCTGGTCCGGCGCTGAGGGTATCTCGACCGCTGTCGCCACTTCGAGGTCCGCGAGGTGGTCCGCGAGCGCGTTGAGGCCCTCGGGCGCCGCGTCCTTCAGCCGCCGCTCGAGTGCTCCGACCGCGTAGTCCAGCGCGTCGGCTTCGCGTAGCCTTTCCCGCGCAGCGGCGATGTCGGGAACGTCCGCGGCTCGCAGCGCCTCGCTCAGCTCTGCGCTCGCATCGGCGATCTGCGCTTCCAGTTCGGCGCCCGCACCACCGGGATCGATCACGAGACTCCCGATGCCGTCGAGGTCCAAACGGGTTGCTGTCTCGACACTGTGCGCGACGTCCGCAGCCAAGGGCTCACCGTCGTGCCGGACCCGCGCGACGGCGTCTGCCGCGTACGCCACGACGACCGTCGGCCGTCGCGTGAGAAGCCGCGCCCGGAGCTGCCGCCAAGCGTCGTACAGCTCTTCCAGCGTGTCGAGACGCTGCCGGTCGAGCGGAATGGCCTTTCTCAAGCGAGCCTTTTCGCGGCGTTCTTCGTCTAGCTTCTGCAGCTCCGCCAAACGCTCGCGGGCCTTCTGGACCTCGGCCGCAGCCGTGCGCGCAACCGCCGCCTGTCGCGCGCGCGCTGCGAGGGCGGCGGCCTCCTGCCACGCGCGTTGGCACCCCTCGCGCGCATGCCGGGCCCGAGTCTCGGCGACATCCGCCGTCTCCTTGGCCCTGATCGCTGCATCCAATTCGGCTCTCGCGCGTGCGAGCTCCCGGTGCTTTGCGGCGGCGGAGGCCTGCGCACGGGCGAGGTCGTCACGTTGCATCGCCGCGCGATCGAGGGCAGCGCACGCGGCATCGCGCTCGCGGGTCCGAATGGCGTGGCGTTCGGCCGCGAGCTGTGCCGTGCTGAGTTTGGCGGCAGCCGTCTCGAGCTGGTGCTCCAGGCGTCGTTCCTCGTCGCCGGCAGCGGTCTCGGCCAGCTGCTGGTCGATCCGGGCGAGCCGGTCCAGCGCTTCCTCGGCAGCATCGACACGTGCGGTGAGTTGCTCCACGCGCCGATCGAGGGCTGCGAGCTGTTCGATCGCCTGCTCGTATTCGCTGCCGCGGCGGGGATTCTGCGTCTTCTCAGTGACGAGCTTCGACCGCTCGGTCCTAGCACGGTCCAGGACGCGACGGACGCGGTCGCCGCTCGCGATGTCGCCGACCTCGCGCGCAACGAGTTCCCCAATGCTGACCGGCGCGGCGTCGAGCTTGGTGAGATCATCGAGGGAAGTGCCCTGGTTCACCCACAAGAGGCGCGGTTGGCTCGCGTCTGGTGTCGCCACCTCCAGATGCCCCTTCAGCCAGTCGTCGACCGCATCGCCGCGGGCGAGCACGACGCCGCTCTTCCGCTCAACAAGCCAAGCTCCTGGCGTGCTGATGAAGCGCTTGTGCAGGCGCACGACGCCGGCGGGCGTATCGAGGTCGAGCTCGATCTCGGGTGCGCCGCCCTCGGGCTCCGGGACCAGGCTCAGGATGGTCCGGTGACGCGAGGAGTGCTTGTAGAAGAGCGCTGTTCTGAGCGCGTCGAAGATCGTCGTCTTGCCAAACTCGTTGGGCGCGGCGAGCACGTTGACGCCGTCGGCGATGCCCTCGATCGCACCTCCGGCTCGGCCGAACTGACGCACATCACGCAGCCGGATCGCGCGCAGCCTCAAGGCTCGAGCGCCCAGGTGAACAACAGGTCGAGGGCGCGGCGCGCAGCCGGGTCGTCGATGGCGCGGGATGCCAGGACATCCGCTGCGGCGCGCAGCCCGCTCTCGGCACCGAGGGCTTCGAGGTCGCCCGCCTCGACGACGGTCTGAAGGGCCGTGTCGTCGATCTCGAGATAGGCCAGACGATCGCCGAGCCGACGACAATGTGCCTGCAGCTCGAGGCGCTCGGTGAGCCGGATGGTGCCTGCCAGTTCGAGCTGTAAGAGAACGTGGTCGGCCGGCAGCGCGGCGTCGTTCGCGGAGGCCGCGAGCTGGTCGGTGTCTGTGCCGGGCAGCCAGTCTAGCCGCGTGCGCCGCCAACGAAACGCGGCGGTGGGGCGCCGTTGCACCATTGGGGCGGAGCCAGGCCCTTCGAGTGTGACCGCCAGACAGAAACCGGGCTCGTTCCGCGGAAAGCGGTCGGGCTCCGGCGTGCCGGCGTACCAGGTGCGGGGTGCCACCTCCTGGCAACCGTGCCAGTCGCCGAGCGCCAGATAAGCGAGGCCGGCCTTTTGTGCGCGGTCCAAGGCGATGGTGCCGCCATCGCTGTCTTGAGCGAAGTTGGCGACGGGCCCGTGCGCGAGCCCGACTCGCAGCGTGCCTGCGGGCGTTGGCATCGCATCGAGCACGGCACTCGGATCGCTCGCGGGCCGCTTGGTCGTGAGAGGTGCCGGCAGGAGCCAGGAGCCGGCCTCTAGCTCGAGCGGCTTCGGCGCGTTGCAGACCCGCACGTTGGCGGGCAGGCCCGTCTCGGCAAGGCGATCCCAGAGCCCTTGGCGGCGTGCCGGATCGTGGTTGCCCGGCAGGAGCCACCACACGAGGTCGGCCGCTCGCCGAAGGCGCTCCAGCGGCTGCACGAGCGTTGCTTCGCTCGGCGTTTCCTGATCCCAAACATCGCCAGCGACGAGGACGTGGCGCGCGCCGCTGGCGCGTGCGTGCCCGGCAATCCGGTCGATAGCGTCGAGGCGCGCCGCGCGGAGCCGTGCCGCGAGACCGTCGGAAAAGTTGCCGAAGGCGCGGCCGAGTTGCCAATCGGCGGTGTGGATCAGCCTCAGCGTCATCCTGCAAGCGTTAGCCGCCCTGATCGCTACGCGCTAGTCGAGCGGCGGCGGTTGCGCGCCGCGGCCAAATGGGCAAGCTGGGACATGCGATAGCTAGCGGGTGCCGGCGGGCCTGGAGGTAACGATGCTGGAACGACTGCAACGGTTCTGGCGTGGTGAGGAGCCGTCGCCACCAGCTACCGGTGCCGATCGATATCAGCTCGCGGCAGCGGCGCTGCTCGTGACGGCAGGTGCCATGGACGATGTCTTCGACGATGCGGAGCGCGCGCGTGTCCGCATCCTGCTGCACGAACGCTTCGGGCTCGATGATGACCAGGTCGAAGCGCTGCTGGCCGAAGCCGAGACGACATCGCGGGAGAGTGTCGACCTCTTCCACTTCACGTCCGCGATCAAGCAAGGCTTCGAGCCGGACGAACGGGTCGGCATCCTCGAGATGGTCTGGGAGGTGGTTTACGCCGACGGTAAGCTCGACGACCTCGAAGCGAGCCTCATGCGGCGGCTGGCGGGCCTGCTCGGTGTCACCGATCGCGACAGCGGCGACGCCAGGCAGAAGGCGCGCGAGCGGCTTGGACTGTGAACCGGGGCGATCCGTTGAGGCGTGATCCACGTATCTCCAAGCAGCAAGGGAGAGACGGGTCATGACCGACCAGCAGGTCCGCTGTCGATCGCGCCGCGCGGCGCTGCTGCAGCTGGCAGCCGAGGAAGTTCGTCGCGCAGGGCTAAAGGGTCAGATGCGCGATGCGATCACGCTGGCGCAGCGTCTGGAGGATCTGGCAGCAGACCTGCTGGTCGGCCGCGCATCGCCTGGCGGTGTTGCCTGAGCGCCGTCAGCGGTTAGGGCCGGTTGGGGCGTTGAATCGCCCGATATTGCCGATGAACTGCTCAATTACGTTGAGTTCGTTGCCGCCGGTCGGCGTGGCGTCATCGTCGAAGGCGACCTGCTTGGCATCTTCCATGTCGAAGATGCTGAGCTCTTCGACGGTTCCGGTGTCGTCGAAGCTAACGCGTACCACGTCTTGATGGGTCAGCTCCTTCGAAAAGAAGGTCTGCTCCTCCACCCGACGGTTCACGTAATACCATACTTGGTTATCGAAACTGGCGCGCGTCGAAGGTGTGCCCAGCAGTGCCGTCACCTCTGCCTGCGACGTTGCGCCCGGCATGATCCGCGCCAAATCTTCCCCGTCGAACTGGTGACCATGGTTGCGCACCGTCGTCTGGCACGCCATCAGGCCACCGGCTAGAGCGAGGATCGCGAACAAACGTAAGGTCATGGCTAAGGACCCGGAATTGGAGTCGCACCGCGGCAGGTGGGTAGCACAGCTCATCGCGTGGAGCAAAAGGCAGGTCGGTCTCGACCCGCGGCCGAGCCCGCTGGCGGCCTCGGCCGACGCGCTGTACGCGGCGGCGGTCGGTCAGGCACGGCGGCCCGAGTTCTATCTGCATTTGGGTGTCCCAGACACGCCGGATGCGCGGCTGGAGCTCATTCAGTTGCATGTGATCCTGCTGCTTCGGCGGCTGCAACGCGGCTCGGAGGCCGACCAAGCCTTGGGTCAGGCGCTGTTCGACGCATTCTTCCTCGACCTCGATCGATCCTTGCGTGAGGGCGGAGTGGGTGATCTGTCCGTCGGGAAGTGGATCAAGAAGCTCGGCCAGCAGTTCTATGCCCGAGTCGCGGCCGTCGAGGGCGCGCTCGAGCAGGACGACGAGGCAGCGCTCGGCCGCGAGCTGGAGGCGACGTTGCTGACGGAGGCGCCGAGTACCGAGCAACTCGTATCGATTGCGCGCTACGTCCGTGTCGCCGACCGGCATCTCGCCGCAGAAACGGCGGCCGGAACGCCCCTGGCTGCGTTGCGCTTTGCCGGCATCGACCCTATAGAGGCGTCGCAGTCGTTGACGACATTTCCAACTGCCGCCCCGCCATGACCGTTGCCCCGGATTCGCCCTTCCGGCGGCTGCTGCCGCTCAAAGGTGGCGCGCTCGATGGAGACAGCTTCTCGCTGGCCGCAACCGTCACCGAGGAGAGTGCCGTCGCGCGGCTGCTTGAGGTCGAGCGCGTCGCGGATTTGCGGGTGGAAGGGCGTTGGACCGCGGTCGACGGCATGATGAGATTGGAAGGGCAGGTGAGTGCGGCCATCGTGCAGCCTTGCGTCGTCACCTTTGAGCCCGTGCAGAGCGACGCTCGCGCCGACTTCGAGCGCTATGTCGTGATTGGCGTCGAGCCAGGCCGGGACACGGTGGAAGTGGGCGTCGACGACCGTGACATCGTGTATGTGGCGGAGCCCGTTATCGATGTCGGTGCTGTCGCGGTCGAGGAACTCGCGCTGGCGACGCCAGTCTATCCACGCGCGGCGAATGCCGACGCGCTGCTGGCAGACCTCGATCGTGATGACCAGGAAGACGGACCGTTTGCCGTGCTTGCGCGACGGCGCGACGCGTCCTAGACACCCCACCTAACCAAGGATCGACGAGCAATGGCGGTTCCTCGCAAGAAGGTGACGCGATCGAAGCGCGACATGCGCCGATCGCATTTGGCACTGAAGGCGCAGAATGTGATCGAGTGCAGCAATTGCGGGGAGCTGAAGCGCCCGCATCATGTCTGTGCTGCCTGCGGTCACTACGACGGTCGCGAGGTGCTGGTGGCAAAACCGGAAATCGACACCGACGACGAAGCGGCCTGACCACGTGCCAGCGAGCACCGTCACGCTGTCCATCGACGCCATGGGAGGTGACTACGCTCCCGAATCGGTGATCGACGGCGTGGATCGGCTGCTCAAGGCAGGGATGAAAGCGCGCTTTCTCCTCTTCGGCGACCGCGCGCGGCTGATGCCGCTGCTGGCGTCGCGGCCCCGCGCCGAGGCTGGGGTCGAGCTTCGCCACACCGACGATGTGGTGTCCGATGCTGCCAAGCCCTCGGCAGCCCTGCGCCAGGCGCGCGGCTCGTCCATGCGGCTCGCGGTGGAAGCGGTGAGGGACGGCGAAGCCTCTGCCGTTGTCTCGGCCGGCAATACCGGCGCGTTGATGGCGATGGCCAAGGTGCTGTTGCGCACGCTGCCGGGGATCGATCGACCGGCGATCGCGTCGGTCATGCCAGCGGCGCAGCGCCCTGTGGTGATGCTGGATCTCGGCGCCAACGCCGAGTGTGACGCCACCAACCTCGTTCAGTTCGCGATGATGGGAGCGGTCTTCGCCCGGGCCGTTTTGGGGATAGAGGAGCCGACCGTAGCGTTGTTGAACATCGGCACCGAGGCGCCCAAGGGTGACGATGTGGTGCAGGAGGCGGCGGCCCGGCTGCGTGCCGGCGAGCTGCCCATCCGCTTCGAAGGTTTCGTCGAGGGCACCGGGCTGATGGCAGGGTCGGTGGATGTCGTGGTTACGGACGGATTCACAGGCAACGTTGCTCTCAAGGTGGCTGAGGGAACGGCGCGGCTGATCGTCGACCGCTTCAAGGACATGCTCAACGACAGTCTCGCGGCGCGCGCCGGCTTTCTCTTGGCGAAGCGCAGCCTGGGCCGCCTGAAGGGGAAGCTCGACCCCGACCGGTACAATGGTGCGATGTTTCTGGGGCTTGGCGGCGTGGTCGTGAAGAGCCACGGCGGCGCGAATGCGGCCGGGTTTGCCAACGCCGTAAAGGTCGCCTTGGACCTGGTCGACGGCCACGCGAACGAGCGGATCGAGCACGACCTCAAGCGCTTTGCAACACCAGTCGAAGGGGCTGCGTGTTGAGCGTGCGGGCCGTCGTTCGAGGGTGGGGCGCAGCGGTGCCCGCGCGTGTCGTCACCAATGCCGACCTCGCGGCCGACATGGACACTTCAGACGAGTGGATCCGCGCGCGGACAGGCATTCGCCAGCGGCACATTGCCGGGGACGGCGAGTATACCTCCGACCTGGCGGCTGAGGCTGCAGGTCGGGCGCTGGAGCGCGCCGGGCTGGGGCCGGGGGACGTCGATCTCATCGTCGTCGCGACCTCGACGCCCGATCACACCTTTCCGGCGACGGCAACTGCGGTGCAGCGGAAGCTGGGCTGTGGCATCGGCGTCGCTTTCGACGTGCAGGCGGTCTGCGCCGGCTTCCCCTATGCGGTCACCGTCGCCGACCAGTTTCTGCGCCTGGGCCAGGCCAGCACGGCGCTCGTCATCGGCGCAGAGACCTTCTCGCGTTTGATGGACTGGTCCGATCGGGGGACGGCGGTGCTCTTCGGCGACGGGGCTGGTGCGCTCGTACTGTCGGCCGAAGCCGACGCGGCGGATCGCGGCGTGCTCGGGTGCTATCTGGGCGCCGATGGCCGCTACTATGATGACCTGTTCGTCGACGGCGGGCCTTCGACCACGAGCACCACTGGCTATCTGCGCATGAACGGCCAGGAGGTGTTCCGGCAGGCGGTGGCGATGCTCTCCATGTCCGTCATCGAGGCCTTGGCACGCGCGGGGCACGATCTTGCCGATCTAGACTGGATCGTACCGCACCAAGCCAACCGGCGAATCATCGATGCGGTCGGCAAGCGGCTGCGCGTGCCGACCGAGAAGGTCATCGTCACGGTCGATCGCCACGCGAACACGTCGGCTGCGTCCATCCCTCTGGCGCTCGACCTCGCGGCGGCGGACGGGCGCTTGCGCGCGGGCAATCTGATCGCGCTCACTGCCATGGGCGGCGGGTTTACCTGGGGTGGTGTTGTTCTGCGCTGGTAGCCGATTAAGGCGCTTGCGGGACAGGCTTCCACGTCTTTCTTCTCCCATTGACCGAACCGCTTGTGATTGTTAGTTTTTTTACTCTGCCCCACGTTGGGTGAGAAAGCGGTGTGGTGATGGGCGAGCGGACGGTGACGCGAGCCGATTTGACGGAGGCGGTCTACCAGGAGGTGGGGCTGTCTCGGAGCGAATCGGCCGAGCTGGTTGATTCGGTCCTCGGCGAAATGACGCGCTCGCTCGCTTCGGAAGGCGAGGTGAAGATCGCCGCGTTCGGCACCTTCGCCGTTCGCAGCAAGGGCGAGCGGGTGGGGCGCAATCCCAAGACCGGCGAGGAGGTTCCGATCAAGCCGCGGCGGGTCCTGGTTTTCCGGCCCTCGCAGGTGCTGCGCGATCGGATCAATCCGCACCTGACCGGGTCGGGCTGATGAGCGGACCGCTACACGAAAACGGAGACGGCCGCGCGCACGGGAAATCGGCGGCGGCCTTTAGGACCATCAGCGAGGTGGCGTTGGACCTCGATGTCGCCCAGCACGTGCTACGGTTTTGGGAGAGCAAGTTTCCGCAAGTTAGGCCGCTCAAGCGCGGTGGCGGCCGGCGGTACTACCGCCCTGAGGATGTCGACCTGCTGCGCCAGATCCGCACCCTTCTCTACGAAGAAGGCTACACCATTCGCGGTGTGCAAAAGCTCCTCAAGACGCGACGGGTCCAGGGCGACCAGGAGCCGCTGGGAGATGCGCCGGAGCTGCCCGCGGATACGAGCGGAGACGAGGCGCCGGAAGAGATCGTTGGCGCCGAGGCGTTGGTTGGCGTCGAGGAGGACCGCGGCGCACGGCTGCGCAGCCTGCGCGACGAGCTGATAGCTTTGCGCAATCAGTTGCGGCTCGCCGACAGCGAGCTTTGACGCCCTTCGCTTGTGCCGGCGGCACGCGGTGGCTATAGAGCCGAGCCACGGAGCGTAGCGCAGCCCGGTAGCGCACTTGTCTGGGGGACAAGGGGTCGTGGGTTCGAATCCCGCCGCTCCGACCACTCTTTGACCAATTGATTTTCG